>NZ_JAJAQI010000010.1 GCF_020523605.1 Roseicella aerolata
GCGAAGACAGGTCGGGAAGCCGGTCCATCCCGAGCTTGAATCAAAAGCTCACGGCACACGTCAAGCACTTCCCCAGCGCCAAGCGGCAGGCCCATCGTCACCGGGGGATGAGCAGGTACGCATCCGGTCCTCATAGACCGTCCGCAGCGCACCGTTGCTGGCGGCCATGCCGGACATGCCGAGCCAGCCGATCAGGCCGACCGCCGCCAGGGTGACGGCGCCCGCCGCCATCAGGCGCCCGGTGACGCTGTTGGCGAGGTCCCGCAGCCGCCAGTGCCAGCCCGTTCGCACCAGCTCGCCATCGCGCAGGCCGAAGCTTCGCCCGCCCTCCCGCAGATGCGCATAGGCGGCCTCCGCCGCCGCGACCTCCTCCCGCGCCGGCCTGGTGCGGATGGAGACGTAGCCGGTGACCTGGCCGTTCTCGACCACCGGGGTGACGTTGGCGCGCACCCAGTAGAAATCGCCGCTCTTGCAGCGGTTCTTGACCAGCCCCTCCCAGGGGCGCCCGGCCTTGATGGTGGACCAGAGGTCGCGGAAGGCCGCCTGCGGCATGTGAGGGTGGCGCACAAGGTTGTGCGGCGCCCCCTCCAGCTCCGCCGCGGTGAAACCGCTCACCGCCACGAAGGCGGCATTGGCGAAGCGGATCCGCCCGGCGGTATCGGTTCCGGAAACAAGAACCGTGTCTTCCGGCACGACGACCTCGCGGTCGGTGATCGGCTCGTTCAGCCGCATGAGGCAAAGCTTCCCCGCGCTATGGGTTCCGGCGCGGAAAGCTTGCCGCGGAGCTTCCTAAGAGGCCGTTCACGCCGGCCCGCGTGGCGGCCCGCAACCGCCCGCCGGCCGGCGTCGCTCAGCCCGCCGCCACCGCCGCGCTCCAGGGGCTGGCCGCATCGCTGATGCCGGTCACGCCCTCCGGCCCGCGCCGGATCAGGTTGGGGCAGGCGAAGTTGATCGGCATGACGCCGTGCTCCACCAGCTCGACCTCGCCGGCGCCGCGCAGCGCCTCCAGCACCGCCTCCGGCAGCCGCAGATCGGCGCTGATCCCGCTCGGCCCCGAGACGTCGATCCGCGGATGATGCGCCGCCGCCTCCGGCGCCATGCCGAATTCCGAGACGAAGGAGAGAAGCTGGAAGACCGAGGCCATGATGCGCCGCCCGCCCGAGGCGCCGACCGCGATCTCCGGCTCCGTGCCGCTCGCCGCGATCACCGGGCACATGTTGTTCAGTGGGCGCTTGCCGGGGGCGATGGCGTTCGGCGTGCCCGGGGTCGGGTCGAACCACATGACGCCGTTGTTCATCATGATGCCGGTGCCCGGCAGCATGACGCGCGAGCCCATGGAGGAGAGCAGCGTCGTCGTCATCGCCACCATCAGCCCGTCCTTGTCGCAGACGGTGAGGTGGGTGGTGCAGGAATCCGCCCCCTTCGGCTCGGCATCGCCGAGGCCGGCCAGCCGCTCGGCATAGGCGTCCTGCATGACGCGGCCGAGCCTTGCATACCAGGCGGGGGAGGGCGCGCCGCCGGTCCAGTCGGCATCCGCCATCCCCTCGAGCACGCGCTTCAGGGTCGGCGCCGCGGTCAGGCCGTTGACCAGCATCAGCCTCCGCCCGCGCCAGGGCACGGCGACCGAAGGCAGCACCCGCGCCTTGCAGCCCCGGAGGTCGGCGGCCGAGAGTACGCCGCCCATCGCCTTCACATCGGCGGCGATCTGCGCCGCGATCTCGCCCTCGTAGAAGTCGCGCAGGCCCGCCTGCTGCAGCCGCTCCAGCGTCGCCGGCAACCGGCCGAGGGTGAAGAAGCCGGGGGATCCCTGATAGGGCGGCACCGGCGGCAGGCCGCCCGGCAGGTAGACCCGCGCGCTCTCGGGGTAGAGGCGCAGCACGGCCGCCGAATTGGCCACCTTCAGCGTGGTGTACCAGTCCTGCGGCAGGCCGCGCCTGGCCAGCGCCACGGCCGGGGCCAGCACCTCCCGGATCGGCAGGCGGCCATGCCTCTCATGCAGCAGGGCATAGCCGGCCACGGCAGAGGGGATGACGAAGGAGAGCGGGCCATGGACGTTCCGGTCCCCCTCCACCTCCGGCCAGGGAAAGAGGTCGCGCTTCATCCGCCCGGTCAGCGGGAAGGCCGCGGGATCGAGCCCGGCGGGGGAGACCGGGCCGAAATCGAAGGTCTCGGCCTCCGCCATGCCCGGCTTCATCGCCTGGGCGAAGCCGATGCCGCCGAGGCCGCTGTTCCAGGGCTCCACCGCCGCCAGGGCGAAGGCGGCCGCCACCGCCGCATCGGCCGCGCTGCCGCCCGCGTCGAGCATGGCGGCGCCGGCCTCGGCGGCCGCCTTCACCTGGGAGACGACCATGCCGCCCCGGCCCTGGGCCGCGGGTTTCCGCAACTGCCAGTGCTGGGTGACATGGGGGCTGGGGGAGAAACTCTCCGGCATCTCTCGGGCTCCGGCGAACGGGTTCGCCGACATGCTCCCGCCGCGCCGGGGCGGCGGCAAGCCCCCGTCTTCAGCCGAGCGGCTGCTGCCGGCGCCGCTCGGCGACCAGCGCCTCGAAGTCGAGCTTCGCATGCATCTCGACATGCGCGACGAGGGTCGCGACCGCCTCCACCTCGTCGCCGCGTTCCAGCGCATCGATCAGGGTGTAGTGGTCCTCGCTCTCGGGCGCGCAGTCGTGCAGGTGCAGCGCCAGGCCCCAGACCACGGCGAGCTGCCGGGCGAGGCTCTGCCAGAGCGCCAGCAGCGGGGCATTGCCGGAGGCGCGGCAGAGCTCGGCGTGGAACTCCTCCTCGGCCCGGACGCGCAGCGCCGGGTCATGCGCCCGAGTGGCCTCGGCGAAGGCATCGGCGGCGCGGCGCAGGCGGTCGAAGCGATCGCGCCCGCCGGGCTGCGCCAGGGCTTCCTTCACCGCCAGCGTCTCGAGCGTCAGGCGGACCCGCATCAGGGCGGCGACGCCCCGGTTGGTCACCTGCATCAGCCGCATGCCCTTGTAGGGCGTGCTGACCACGATCCCTTGGCTCTCCAGCAGGCGCAGCGCTTCCCGGACGGGAACGCGGCTGATGCCGAGGTCGCGGGCGATTTCCGCCTCGACCAGCCGGTCATCGGGCAGGAAGATGCCGCGGGCGGCCCCGGCCACGATGGCCTCCGCTGCCTGCTCGACCATGGTCCGTGGCTGCACCGGAACGAGCCGGCGGGCATCGGGCCCGCTTCCTGTAATCGCCACCGACGCGCCGGCACGCGCTCGGTGGTCCCGAACTGCCACAGACATAGCTCCTGTCCACCTCGCGAATGCGCGAAGTCTAAATTCAACTTCCTGGTTTGGGAAGCAATGCCGCGCCCGCGTCAGATCCGGGTTACAACCGGAGCTGCACACGCAACATTTGCTTTCGTCAGGGGAGCGGCAACTTCAGGTTGTAATGTGTAGAGGGGCTGTTAAGAAATCAGCAGCTTCACGCCTTCGCGATTAACTTTGGATACAGTATCGGGTCTATTCGGCACAACGCAGAGCTGTGAATGCCACCCTAGCGGCTACAGCAGAGGCTTGTGGCGGCTTTGCAACAGTGGGTCGGATTCGCCGACATGGCCTCACTCCCGCCAGGGCCGGCGGCCCCAGAGCGCCCGCAGCGCGCCCTCCATCTCCGCGATCATCCCGGCATAGGCGCCGCCGATCAGCGGCCGCAGCGGCATGCCCACGCGCTCCGCCTCCCGCAGGAAGGCCGGTTCGGCCAGCGCCGCCGCGAAGGCCGATTCGAGCCGGGCCCGAATCGGCGCCGGCAGGCCGGGCGTCGCGACGAAGCCGCGGCTCGCTCCGGCCACCAGGTCGAAGCCCTGCTCGCGGAAGGTGGGCACCGCCGGCAGCGGGGCGAAGCGGGCGGGGGCGGCGGTGCCGAGGGCCCGGATCCGCCCTTCCTGCTGCATGGCCAGGCTCTCGCTGATATTGCCGACCAGCAGGTCGATATGCCCGCCCAGCAGCGCCTGGGTCGCCGGCGCGCTGCCGGGGAAGGGCACATGCACCATGGGCGGCGTGCCGGCCCAGTCCTCGAAGGCCAGCATGGCGATATGGTCATCCCCGCCGACGCCGGTGCTGCCATAGGAGAGACGGCCCGGCCGGGCCCGCGCCGCGGCGACCAGGTCGGAGAGGCTCCGCAGCGGCGACTCGCCGGTGACGAAGAAGGCGTTCGGGTCCTCCACCACATTGGCCAGCCAGGTGAACTCCGCGGTGCGGTAGCGGACCGCGCGCTCGATCGGCAGGGCGGGCAGGGCGGGGGCGGTGATGGCGCCCAGCGTGTAGCCATCCGGCGCGGCGTTGAAGATCGCCTCGTTGCCGATCTGCGTGCCGGCGCCGGGGCGGGAGAGCACGACGAATTTCGCGCCGCCGCCGAGATGGGCGCAGACATGCGGCATGATCAGCCGCGCCATGGTGTCGAGCCCGCCGCCGGGCGGGACCGGCACCACGACCTCCAGCGGCCGCTCCCCCGGCCAGGCGGCCCCCTGGGCGCGGCCGAGGGCGGGCGCGGCGAGCAGGCCGAGGCTTGCGATCGTGGCGCGGCGGGTGACCATGGCGCTCCTCCCAGAGCTTCTTCCGGGCGAGCCTGCCCGCCGGCAGCGGCCCGGTTCAAGGAAAAGGCGCGGCACCCCCGGGCCCGGGCGGTCAGGCGCAGGGCGCGCCGGGCCTTGCACCAGGGCGGCGGAATCCGTCGCGTCCCGCCTTCCGGCCGGGCGCCGTCCGCGCGAGATTGCGCCCGACAGCTTCGGGAGAGGGCGATGACGCCGGCGGAACGCACGGAATTCGGGATCGAGGGCGAGTGGCCGGTGCTGCGGCGCCACCGCATCCGCTGGGCGGAATGCGACCAGTATGCCCATGTGAATCACGCGGCCTATCTGACCCTCTGCGAGGATCTCCGCGTCTCCCACTGGGTCGCGCTCGGCGGGAGCTTCGGCCCGGACCGGCCGGGCCCGGTCGTGGCGCAGCTGGAGGCGCGCTATCTCCGCTCCCTCGCCTTCGATGACGAGGTGGCGCTGACGCTCCGCCCCGGCAGCCTGCGGCGGACCAGCTTCACGCATGAATACGCCGTCTGGAAGCAGGGGCTGGTCTTCACCTGCCGGGCGGTGCTGGTGGTGGTACGCAACAACACGGGCGAGAAATTCCCGCTCTCCCCGGAGATGCGGGCGATGCTGATCGCCCAGGGGGCGAGGGAGGAAGGGGCGGCCTGACGCCATGCTGCGGCGGCTGAAGGACTGGGCGCGCATCGTCACGCGCGACGTGCATGCGCTCTGGATCGCGGCGCGGGACCGGCGCACGCCCCGGCTGGCGCGGCTGCTGGCGGTGGCGATCGCCGCCTATGCGCTCTCGCCCATCGACCTGATCCCGGACTTCATCCCGGTGCTCGGCCTGCTGGACGAGGCGGTGCTGCTGCCGCTGGCGATCCTGCTGGTGATCCGGCTGATCCCCCGGCCGCTGATGGCGGAGTTCCGGGCGGCGGCGCTGGCGGCGGAGGCGCGGCCGCGCAGCCGGGCCGGCGCCGCCTTCGTCGTGCTGGTCTGGGCAGCGGCCGCGGCGCTGCTGCTGTGGTGGTTCTGGCCGCGCGCAGCGGGCTGAGCGGCTACAGCGCCACGCTCGGGCCGGTACGGGCGATCTCCGGCATCAGAGCCCGCGCTCGGCCCGGGTCGCCGCCAGGTCGTCCTCGATGAAGCCCTGCACGATCTCCTCCAGGCTTTCCTGCTCGGAGAAGCCGAGCAGCCGGCGCGCCCGCTCGGCGGTGAAGCTCGCCGGCCAGGTGCCGACGATGGCCTCGATCGCCGGGTCGGGCGCGTGCCGCACCTTCGCCCGCGCCTCGGGGCCGGCCACCGCCTCCAGCGCGCTCAGCATCTTGCCGACCGTCGCGCTCCGCCCCGGCGGGTTGATGCCGCGGTCGAGGCCGAGCGGCTTCGTGTCCATCGTCATCGCATGCAGGAACCACTCCACCGCCCGGCGGGGGGAGCAGATCCAGACCGCGAACTCCTCCGGCACCGGCAGATCGGTCTCCAGCCCCAGCAGCGGCTCCCGCAGGATCGCCGAGACGAAGCTGGAAGCTGCCTTGTTCGGCCTTCCCGGGCGGATGATGACGGTGGGCAGGCGGATGTTCACCGCATCCAGGAAGCCCTTGCGGCTGGCATCCTGCAGCAGCAGCTCCCCGATTGCCTTCTCCGCGCCGTAGCTGTTGCCGGGAAGCTGGCGCGCATCATCCTCGAGCCGCGCATCCTGCCCGCCCGAGAAGCTGGCGACCGAGGAGGTGAAGACGACCCGAGGGGGCGCCGCGCCGGAGGCGCGCGGGCCTTGCGTCAGCGCCCGGCAGGCCTGCAGCACGGCCAGCGTGCCATGGACGTTCACGGTCAGGCCGAGATCGAAATCCGCCTCCGCCTGGGCGGAGACCACGGCGGCCAGGTGCACCACCACCTCGGTGCCGGCGGGAATGGCGGCCGTCACCGCCGCCGGATCGGCGATGTTCCCGCCGAGGCAGCGCACCGGGAAGGGCGCCTCGACCGGCGGCGGCGCCTGCAGGTCGAACAGGGTCAGGCCGGTGATCGCCCTGTCCCCCAGCGCGCCGTCCTTCGCCAGGCGGTGCGCCAGCCGGCGGCCGAGAAATCCCCCGCCGCCCAGGATCGTGATCTGCATGGCGTCCCTCCCTGCTCGCGCCGTGGCGCCGGACCCTCATGTCGCGCCTTGGCATCCTCCAGGCAACCGGGTCAAGGTCGCGTCGCCATGACGATTCCCCGCCGCTCCTACAAGCTGCTGCTCAACCGCCATGCCGGGACGCCCGGCGTGGTCGTCCTGCCCGAGGGCGGCTTCCGCCGCGCGAAGGAGGAGATCACCTCCTGGCCCGGCTATGCGCCGACGCCGCTGGTCCCGCTGCCGGAGCTGGCCCAGGCCGCCCGCATCGCCGCCATCCACTGGAAGGATGAGGGCGGCCGCTTCGGCCTCGGCAGCTTCAAGGCGCTGGGCGGGGCCTATGCGGTGATGAAGCTGCTGCAGGCGGAGCTGGCGAAGCGCGGCGTGGCGAATGCCGCGACCTCCGCCGAATTGGCCGAGGGGAGGTACAAGGAGGCGACCGGCGCCATCACCGTGACCTGCGCGACCGACGGCAACCATGGCCGCAGCGTCGCCTGGGGCGCACAGCGCTTCGGCGCGCGCTGCGTGATCTTCGTGCATGAGACGGTCAGCCAGGGCCGGCGCGACGCCATCGCGACATACGGCGCGGAGATCCGGGTGGTGCCGGGCACCTATGACGACGCGGTGCGGGCGGCGCAGAAGACCGCCGCGGCGGAGGGCTGGTTCGTCGTCTCCGACACCTCCTATGCCGGTTACACGGAAGTCCCGCGCGACGTCATGCAGGGCTACCGGCTGATGGCCGAGGAAGCGGCCGAGGCGCTGCCGGAGCCGCCGACCCATGTCTTCATCCAGGGCGGCGTGGGCGGCGCCGCCGCCGCCGTCTCGGTCCAGATGCGGGCGCGCTACGGCGCCAAGGCCCCGAAGCTGGTGGTGGTGGAGCCGGAGAAGGCCGCCTGCCTGCTGGCCAGCGCCGAGGCCGGCCAGCCCACCGCGATCGAGGGGGAGCTGGACACGCTGATGGCCGGCCTCGCCTGCGGCGAGCCGAGCCTGCTGGCCTGGCAGGAGCTGGAGCGGGCGGCCTTCGCCTGGATGGCAGTGCCGGACGAATCGGCGGTGGACTGCATGCGGCTGCTGGCCAGACGCCAGCCGAAGGTGGTGGCGGGGGAGAGCGCCGTTGCCGGCCTCGCCGGGCTGCTGCTGGCGGCGCGCGACCCCTTCGGGCGCTCCGTCCTGGGGCTGGAAGAGGGGAGCCGCGTCCTTCTCTTCGGCACGGAGGGCGCGACCGACCCGGAGCTCTACGCGAAGCTCACCGCCTGACATTCGGCGCTCGCGGCGGCCCGGCCGCGCGGCATGGGCCGCGGGCCAGGACGTCATGAGCCGGACATGAACCCCGCCCGGCCTGCACCGTTGGCCCTTCCCATCATGAGGGAAGGACCGGTGGCATGGCGGACGAGGACAGGCAGCGAATCCAGACCGACGAGGCCGCCAGCCGCGAAGGGGCCGGCGGGATCGGCGCCGCGAAGGGCGGGCGGAGCCCGGACGACCCGCCGAAGCACGGCACGGCCCGGAGCTTCGAGGAGGGCGGCCCGGCCGATCCCTGGGACCCCGACACCACCAGTGACGGCGCCATGGGCGGCGGCGGCGCCGGCGGCGCGGGTGGCGTCACCGGCGGCGCCAGCGGCCGGACCAACAGGCCCGGCTGAGGACCCGGCGGGGCCAGGGGTCTTCCGGCCCCTGGCCGAGGGGGCAGGGGCGGCGGCCCCTCGTCTCCGGGATGTTTGGCGCATCCCCCTTCATCGTTCCGTCTTTTTCCTGTCACATGGGTGAAACACCCGGCGGCTATCGGCCGTCCACCGCAGAACGATCGGGAGACACCACGCCGCCATGCAGCGCCGTACCCTTATGGCCGGGGCCGCCGCCCTCGGCCTCGCCGCGCCCGCGACCATCAAGGCCCAGGGCACCGGCCGCACCCAGATCGAGTTCTGGTACGGCCTCTCCGGCGCGCTCGGTGAGCGAGTCGCCGAGCAGGTGAAGCGCTTCAACGACAGCCAGCAGCGCTTCACGGTGAATGCCAGCTTCAAGGGCAGCTACATCGACACCATGACCGGCGCCATCGCCGCCTGGCGTGCCGGCAACCCGCCCCACATCGCCCAGGTCTTCGAGGTCGGCACCGCCACCATGATGGCCGCCGGCCCGGCGATCCGCCCGGTGCACCAGCTCCTGGCCGAGGCGGGCGTCGAGCTCGACCCGAAGCGCTACCTCGCCGGCGTGCGCGGCTACTACAGCGACACCCAGGGGCGGCTGATCTCCATGCCGCACAACTCCTCCTCGGCGATCATGTGGCTGAATCTCGACGCCTTCGAGAAGGCCGGGCTCTCCACCACCGAGCTGCCGCGCACCTGGCGGCAGGTCCGCGCGGCGGCGGAGAAGATCAAGGCGGCGAATGCGGCGCCCTCGGCCATCACCGGCACCTGGCCGACCTGGATCATGTTCGAGCAGATGGCGGCCATGCACGACATCCCCTTTGCCACCCGCGCGAACGGGTTCGAGGGGATGAACGCGGAACTGCAGCTCACCTCGTCCTTCTTCCAGAAGCACACCGAATTCCTGCTGGGCCTGCAGAAGGACGGTCTCTTCCGCTATGGCGGCCGCGACAACGCCGCCGACCCGCTCTTCCCCGCGGGCGAGGCGGCGATCAGCTTCAACTCCTCGGGCAACCGGGCGCGGGTGGAGCGGGAGGCCAGGTTCAAGTGGATCTCCGTCCCGCTGCCCTACCATGACGACGTGATCCAGGAGCCGAAGAATGGCGTCATCGGCGGCGCCAGCCTCTGGGTCCTCTCGGCCCGCAACCGCACGCCGGAGGAGTATCGCGGCGTCGCGGAGTTCTTCCGCTTCATCAGCGACGTGGACCAGGATCTCTGGTGGCACAAGAACACCGGCTACGTGCCGCTGACCACCGCGGCCTATGAGAAGGGCCGGGCCGAGGGCTACTACCAGCAGAATCCCGGCGCCGATGCCGCCATCCGCCAGCTCTCCCGCGCCGAGCCGACGCCGAACAGCCAGGGCTTCCGCCTGGGCGGCTTCGTCGAGATCCGCAACGTGATCCAGGAGGAGCTGGAGAAGGCGCTGCAGGGGCAGCAGAACGCGGCGCAGGCGCTGGAGAATGCCAACCGGCGCGGCAATGTGGTGCTGCGCAATTTCGAGCGGGCGAACCGGGCCTGAACACCCCCGGGGAGGGCATGCGGGCACCCCGTCGCGCTGGCGCGATGGGGTGCCGGCGCCCGCCCCGGATCCACCCACCAGGGGCCGAAGGGTCCCTGGAACGCGGGAGCTGATCCTTGGATCGCAAGGTCGTCTTCAAGCAACGCCTGCTGCCCTACCTGCTGCTCGCGCCGCAGCTCCTCATCACCATCGTCTTCTTCTTCTGGCCGGCCGGGCAGGCGGTGTGGTTCGCCTTCCTGCGGCAGGACGCCTTCGGCATCCGGACGACCTTCGTCGGCTTCGAGAATTTCGCCGAACTCCTCGCCGACCCGCTCTATCTCGAGACCATCCGCAACACGGCGGTATTCTGCATCGGCGTCACCGCCATCGCCCTGTCGGTCGCCCTGCTGCTGGCCGTGCTGGCGGACCGGCAGATCCGCGGCGCCGGCGGCTACCGGATATTGCTCATCTGGCCCTACGCCATCGCGCCCGCCGTCGCCGCCGTGCTCTGGATCTTCCTTTTCCACCCGCAGATCGGGCTGATCGGGCGGGCGCTGAACGGGGCGGGCATCGCCTGGGACTACAAGCTGAACGGGGACCAGGCGATGCTGATGGTCATCCTCGCCTCCGCCTGGAAGCAGGTCTCCTACAACTTCATCTTCTTCCTCGCGGGCCTGCAGAGCATCCCGAAATCGGTGCTGGAGGCCGCGGCGATCGACGGCGCGCGCTCGGTGCGGCGCTTCTGGACCATCACCTTCCCGCTGCTCTCGCCCACCACCTTCTTCCTGCTGGTGGTCAACCTGGTCTATGCCTTCTTCGACACCTTCGGCGTCATCGACGCGCTCACCAAGGGCGGCCCGGCCAAGGCGACGGAGACGCTGATCTACCGCGCCTATGTGGACGGGCGGGTCAACCTCGATCTCGGCATGTCCTCCGCCCAGTCGGTGGTGCTGATGCTGGTCGTCATCCTCCTCACCGCCATCCAGTTCCGGTTCATCGAGCGCCGTGTCCACTACTGAAGCCACGCAGGGCCTCGCCCTGCCCGCCGAGGCCGCGCCGCCCCGCCGCGCCGGCGGGAGCGACCGGGTGGCGCATGCCATCCTCCTCCTCGGCGTCGTCCTCTTCGCCCTGCCGCTCTGGATCGTCCTCATGGGCTCGACCCATGATGCCGCGACGATCGGCCGGGGCGAGGTGCCGCTGCTGCCCGGCGGCCATGCGGTCGAGAACTACACCGCCGCCTGGCAGCGCGGCGGGGCCGGCGTGCCGGGAGGCCGCATGCTGTGGAACAGCACCGTCATGGCGCTGTCCATCGCCCTCGGGAAGATCGCGATCTCCATCATCTCGGCCTATGCGGTGGTCTTCTTCCGCTTCCCCTTCCGCAAGGCCGCCTTCTGGTCGATCTTCATCACCCTGATGCTGCCCGTCGAGGTCCGCATCTTTCCCACCTTCAAGGTCGTCTCCGACCTCGGCATGGTGAACACCTATGCCGGGCTGATCATCCCCGTCATCGCTTCCGCCACCGCGACGCTGTTGTTCCGCCAGTTCTTCATGACCATCCCGGACGAGTTCGTGGAGGCGGCGAAGATGGACGGCGCCGGCCCCCTGCGCTTCTTCTGGGACGTCGTGCTGCCGCTGTCGCGCACCAACATGGCGGCGCTCTTCGTCATCCTCTTCGTCTATGGCTGGAACCAGTATCTCTGGCCCCTGCTGGTGGCGACCTCCGCCGATGTGGAGACGGTGGTGATCGGCATGGTGAAGATGATCGGTTCGGAAGCGAATACCGAGTGGAACATCGTCATGGCGACCTGCGTGCTGGCCCTGCTGCCGCCGGTTGCCGTGGTGATCCTGATGCAGCGCTGGTTCGTGAAGGGCCTGACGGAGACCGAGAAGTAATGGCAACCCTGGAACTCTCGGCCATCCGCAAGTCCTTCGGCCCGGTCGAGGTGCTGCACGGCGTCGACCTCGCGGTCGCGGATGGCGAGATGATCGTCATCGTCGGCGCCTCGGGCTGCGGCAAATCCACCCTGCTGCGCATCGCGGCGGGGCTGGAGATCCCGAGCCAGGGCCGCGTCCGCATCGCCGGCCGCGACGTCACGGCGCTGGAGCCGGCCGACCGCGACATCGCCATGGTCTTCCAGAACTATGCGCTCTACCCGCATATGTCGGTGGCGCAGAACATGGGCTACGGCCTCAAGATCCGCGGCCTGCCGCGCGCCGAGATCGACCGGCGGGTGCGGGAGGCGGCGGCGCTGCTCGGGATCGAGGCGCTGCTCGACCGCCGCCCGCGCCAGCTTTCGGGCGGGCAGCGCCAGCGCGTCGCCATGGGCCGCGCCATCGTGCGGGAGCCGAAGCTCTTCCTCTTCGATGAGCCGCTGTCCAACCTCGACGCCAAGCTGCGGGTGCAGATGCGCGCTGAGATCCGCCGGCTGCAGCGCCGGCTCGGCGTCACTTCGCTCTTCGTCACCCATGACCAGGTGGAGGCGATGACCCTCGGCGACCGGCTGGTGGTCATGCACCAGGGCCATGCGGCACAGGTGGCGACGCCGATGGAGATCTGGGCGAAGCCGGCCGACACCTATGTGGCGGGCTTCATCGGCAGCCCGGCGATGAACTTCCTGAAGGGGCGCCTGACGGAGGGCGGGCGGGCCGTGGCGCTGGAGGCCGGACCCACCATCCGCTTCGCCGATGGCCCGCGGCCGGGGCCGGAGGGATTGCCGCTGACGATCGGCATCCGGCCGGAGCATGTCCGTGCCGAGGCGGGCGGCCTCGCCCTCACCCTCACGCTCGACCTGGTGGAGCCGCTTGGCTCCGAGGCCGTGCTGCATGGAAGGCTGCCGAACGGGGAGGCGCTGGTGGTGAAGCTCGCCGGGCCCGGCCCGCGCGACGGCACGCTGCCGGTCGCCCTGCCGGCCGAGGCGCTGCACGTCTTTGTGGCGGAAGGCGGCAGGCGGCTCGATCCCGCCGGCGGTTGATCCCCGCCCGGGCTCTCCCATCTGCCCAGGCAACGAAACCGGGGAGAGGTCCATGCATCGCCGTTCGCTGCTGTCGCTTGCCGCTGCCGGGGGCGCCGCGGCGCTGCTGCCCGCCGGGGCGCGGGCCCAGGCCCAGCCCGCCTGGCCGACCCAGCCGGTTCGGCTGGTCGTCCCCTTCGCGGCCGGCGGGCCCACCGACGTCCCGGCGCGCCTCTTCGCGGATGAACTCTCGAAGGTCCTGCCGCAGCGCGTGGTGGTGGAGAACCGCACCGGCGCCGGCGTGGTGGTCGGGACCGAGGCGGTGGCGAAGGCACCAAAGGACGGCCACACCCTGCTCTACAACACCATCGCCCATTCGGTGCTGCGCGCGCTCTTCCCCCGCCTGCCCTTCGATCCCATCACGGATTTCCAGCCCGTGGCGCTGCTCGGCATCATCCCGATGGTGCTGCTGGTCAACAAGGACCTGCCGGCGCAGACCCTGCAGGAGCTGGTGGCGCTCTACCGCGCCAATCCCGGCCGCTACGACTATGGCAGCAGCGGCATCGGTGGCGCAGTGCACCTGGCGACCGAGCTTCTCCTCGCCCGCGCCGGCGGGCTGCAGGTGAACCACGTGCCCTATCGCGGATCGGCCGCCGGGATGCCCGACCTGCTCTCCGGGCGCCTTTCCATGTTCATCGATGTCGCGGCCGGCGGCCTGCCCTACCACCAGCGCGGGGAGGCCCGCGCGCTCGGCATCTCTGCCGACCGCCGCCTGCCGCAGGCGCCGGACATCCCGACCTTCGCCGAGGCCGGCATCACCGGCGCCGAAAGCTACACCTGGCACATGGTGCTGGCCCCCGCCGGCACGCCGGCGCCGGTGGTGCAGGCGATCAATGCCGCGTTCAACCAGGCGGCGGCGCAGGAGCATGTGCGCCGCCGCCTGACCGACCTGACCATGACCGTCCGCAGCGACACCACGCCGGAGACGGCGACGCGGTGGCTGATGGACGAGATCGAGAAATGGGAGGGAACGATCCGCCAGGCCGGCATCCGCGTCGAGTAGCCGGGGCCGAAGGGCGGCCGGGCGGGAGCCCGGCCATCCCCCCGGGGGCGCTGTCAACTGGCCGCCATCAGCAGCGCCTGCCGCCGCACCGCCTCGACGCGGCGGGTCCAGCCGCTGCCGAAGGTGCGGAAGTGCTCCAGCGCCTCGTAATGCGCCTGCCGCGCCCGGGCGAGCGCCTCGATCAGCGGCCGCGCCTCCGCCCGCCGCACCGCCTGCAGCGTGACGGGGCCCACCGCGCCATCTGCCGCGGCCCCGACCGCGCGCTGCAGCATCCGCACCGCGGTCGCCGGCCCGGCATTCACGCCGCAATCGAAGACCATCAGGTCGATGCCGCGCGGCAGGTCCTCGCAGCGCATGACGTTCCAGTAGAGCGCACGGTAGATCTCCTTCGCTTCCTCCCGCGTCAGCGCCCGCACCTCGGCCTCCGTCACCGGCCGGCCACGCCAGGCGGCGAGGCTGCGCTGGGTGATGCCCAGCATGGTCGCGCCGCCCGGATCCGCCGGATGGTTGGCGAAGCCGCCTTCCTTCTCCAGCACCACCTCCAGGCAGAGGTCGAATCGCGTCGGCTGGCCCGGCAGGGCAGGGGCGGCGGGCGCCGCGGCCGCGGGCGGGACCGGCGCCGGCCGGGGCGGGACCTCCGGCTCCGCCACCGGGCGGGGCGGCGCGCCTTGCAACGCGGCGACCAGCCGGTCCTTCTCGCGCGAGCCCTGGCTGGAGCCGAGCCAGAAATTCACCACCGCCGTGAAGCCCGCCACCAGCGCGCCGATCACCACGTTCAGCAGCGTCAGCGCCGTCGGGTCGGCGGTGCCGGGCGGGCTCTGCACCAGCCAGGCGGTGAAGAGGAAGAAGCCGAGCAGCACGATCGCGGAGAGCAGCACCGGGGTCAGCGCCACCACCCCGGCCGGCCAGCCCGGAGCATCGAGCGCCGCCACCATGGTGCCGGAGGCCCGCGCGCGGTCCTCGATCTCGGACCGCAGCCGTGCCAGCAGCGCCTGCCGCTCGGCCTCGGCATCCTGGAACTGGAGGGCGAGGTAGCGTTCCCGGATCTCCTCCAGCCGCTGCCGCAGCGCGCCGGCCTTGCCGGCATCCGCCTGCAGGGCACGGGCGGCGGCCTCCATGTCGTCGGTGCCGGTGATCTCCCGCACCACCTCGGCGACGCGCCCCGCCACCTCGCCGGCACGCCGGCCGCCGAGCAGGGTGGCAAGCTCGGGCACCAGGCTGCCGGCGAGGGAGATCAGCGGGATCAGGGGAAGCATGCGGCTCTCCGTCCGAGGCTGGCCCCGCCCAGGCGCGGAGGCCTTCCTGGGAAGGATTACCCAACCTCGGCGCGCAATTTCAAGGAAATTATTCCTTGTCGGTGGATCGAGAGATGGCGTCCAAGGCGGAACGCAATCCCCTGCGGCTCCGTGGTTTTCGGGCGGAGGCACGCGTCCGGGCGTTCGCGGCCTTCCGCAATCCGATGCAGATCCTTGTTTTCCGAGCAGATCCACGCTTCCGGGCGTTCACGCCCGGCGCGCGATACGCGCTAACCGACCGCCCCCATCTGCGCCCGCAGCGGCGCCATCGCCGCCTCGTTCGGCGCGACCGCCACCTGCTTCCCGCCCTGCCATTGCAGCAGCAGCGGCCGGGCGCGCTGGTTCTGGCCCTTCTCGTCGAAGCGGATGCCCCAGCCATTGGCGGTGCCGCCCTCCGGCAGGTCGGTCGCGGCGAGGGCGGCGCGGATGCGGTCCCGGTCGGGCGCCGCGGCGCGCTGGATGGCATCGAAGGCGGCGCGCGCGCCGACATAGTTGGCCAGGCTGTGGCCCGAGCGCGGCTCGCTGCCGTAGCGCTTGCGGTAGAGTTCGAGGAAGGGCTTCACCCCGGGCGCGAAGCGGTCATTCACCTCGAATTGCGGCACATCGACATTCAGCGTGCCCTCGAAATCCGGGCCGATCGCATGCGCCGTGTCGGTCAGGCTGTAGCCGGCGCCGGCGCCGATCACCATGCGCGGGCGCCAGGCGGCCTCCCGCAACCCGCGATACAGCAGCAGGATGTCGTTCTGGTAGCCGGCATGCAGCAGCACATCGGCGCCGATCCCGCGCAGCCGCTGGATGATCGGCGCCCATTCGGTGCTGCGCAGCGTGTAGCCGAGCTTCTCCGCGAGCGGCAGGCCGCGGGCCTTGAGATGCGCCTCCTCGGCCGTCGCCACCGACTGGCCATAGAGGCTGTCCTCATGCAGCAGGGCGATCTTCAGCGTCTCCGCGGGCAGCGCCCAGGCGGGGGCCAGCAGGTCGGCGATGGCGTCCACCGCCAGCCGCCCGACCTCCGAGGCGCGCGGGCCGGTGCGGAAGAGCAGACGGAAGCCCCGTTCCGTGATCGGGTCGGCGATCGCGCCCAACTCGATATAGGGGATGCCCTGCAGCTCCGCCGCCTGGCTGGCGGCGAAGGCGAGGGGGGAGGCGCAGGTGCCGAAGACGGCGATGCTCCGCTCCGGCCCCATCAGCCGCTTCACCTCCGCCTGGGCCTGGGCGGGATCCGCGGCATCGCCCTTCATCAGCCGGATCGGCCGGCCGAGCAGGCCGCCGATGGCGTTCCGCTCCTCCGCCGCCAGTTCCAGGCCGCGGAAATGCTCGTCCCCGAGCAGGGCGAGCGGGCCGGTGAAGGGAAACAGCGCGCCGAGGCGGGTGCTGTTGCCTTCCGCCTGCTGGGCGAGGGCCGGCCGGGTCGCGGCCGCCACAGCGGCAAGGCCGCCCAGCAGCCTGCGGCGGTCGATGCGGACCATGCCAGAATGCCTTCGCGCGGAGGAGTCGCGCGGATACTCCCTGCGCTGGCGTTGGGGCGCAAGCCCGCTTGGTGGCCTTCGGCGCCCGCTTTGCGATGCTTGACGTCAGGGAGCGGCGCGCGGAACCTCCGCGCCCATCTCTGCCGGTGGCCCGCCCGCCCCAGGCCTTGCCGCGGGAAGCCCGGCGGGCCACGCGCAACCAAGAGGAACGCCATGCCGCCCCTGCCCGAGACCATGACCCTGATCGACCACGGCGCGGGCGGCGCGCCCGAGGTGCTGGTGCCGAAGACCGGCCCGGTGCCGCAGCCCAAGGCCGATGAGGTGCTGATCCGCGTGCTGGCGACCGGCGTGAACCGCCCGGATGTGGCGCAGCGCAAGGGCGAGTACCCGCCGCCCCCGGGCGCGAGCCCGGTGATCGGGCTGGAGACGGCCGGCGAGGTGGTGGCGGCCGGGCCCGAGGCCGGTCCCTGGAAGGTCGGCGACAAGGTCTGCGCCCTGACGAATGGCGGCGCCTATGCCGAATACTGCACGGCGCCCGCGCCGCAATGCCTGCCCTGGCCGGCCGGCTACGATGCCATCAAGGCGGCCGCGCTGCCGGAGACCTTCTTCACCGTCTGGGCCAACCTCTTCGGCCATGGCCGGCTGCAGGCCGGCGAGACGACGCTGATCCATGGCGGCACCTCGGGCATCGGCGTCACCGCCATCCAGCTCGCCAAGGCCTTCGGCGCGACGGTGATCGCGACCGCCGGCAGCGCGGAGAAGTGCGAAGCGATGCGCAGGCTCGGCGCCGACCATGCGGTGAACTACCGAGAGCAGGATTTCGTCGAGGCGGTGAAGCAGGCGACCGGCGGCAGGCTGGCGGATGTGGTGCTGGACATGGTCGGCGCCGAGTATTTCGCGCGGAACCTGCGCTGCCTGGCGATGGACGGCCGCCTTGTCATCATCGCCTTCCTCGGCGGCTTCCAGGCGGAGAAGGTGGATCTCCGCCCGATCATGACGCGCCGCCTGACCGTGACGGGCAGCACCATGCGGCCGCGCACCACCGCGCAGAAGGGCGCGATCGCGGCCGCGCTGCGCGAGAAGGTCTGGCCGCTGCTGGAGGCCGGGACGGTCGCGCCGCCGATCTACAAGGTCTTCCCGCTGCGGGAGGCCGCGGCGGCGCATGCGCTGATGGAGAGCAGCCGGCATATCGGCAAGATCATGCTGAAGGTGGCGGACTGAGCCTTGGGGACCACGACCACCGCCGCGCCGCGCGCCGGCGTGGCGGCGGGGCTGCCCTATCTCGGCGTCTCGGTCTGCCTGTTCGGCGGCGTCTGGCCGGTCACCAAGGCGGCGCTCGTCCATGCGACGCCGCTCTGGTTCGCGCTGAACCGCGCGGGCATGGCGGCGGTCGCCACGGCGCTGCTGCTGGCGGCGCTCGGGCGGCTGCGCTGGCCGGTGCGGGCGGACCTGCCCTGCATTGCCGCCATTGGCCTGCTGCAACTCGGCGTCTTCTTCGCCCTCGCGCATCTCGCGCTCGGCTTCGTGCCGGCGGGGCGCACCGCCATCCTCGCCAATGTCACGGTGTTCTGGCTGATCCCGCTCTCGGTCTGGCTGCTGGGGGAGCGGGTGTCGCGCGGCCAGTGGCAGGCGGTGGTGGTTGGGCTGCTCGGCGTCGGCGTGCTGATGCAGCCCTGGGCCTGGGCAGCGCAGGGGCCGGGGGTGCTGCCGGGCTATCTCATGCTGCTCGCCGCCAGCCTGGCCTGGAGCCTGGCCATCCTCGTCACCCGCCGCCTTCCGCCGCGCCGCCCGGTGATGGAGTTGCTGCCCTGGTGCTTCGCCCTCGGCACGCTGCTGCTGCTGCCGCTGGCGCTGTGGCGGGAGCCGGCGGGCGGCATCGGCGCGGCCGCCTGGCCGCATGCCGCCTTCATCGGTGCCATCGCTGCGCCGGTCGGCACCTGGGCGACCATCGAGGCGGGGCGGCGGCTCTCCGGCATCATGGCCTCGGTCGGGTTCCTGGCCGTGCCGGCGCTCGGTGTCGCCATCTCGAACCTCTGGCTGGGCGAGGCGCTGGGCTGGGACGTGCTGCTGGGCGGGGCGCTGATCGCAGCGAGCGTCGTGCTGGCAGCGCGCGGATAAAGGCGTGCTGGCGGCGCGCGGATAGAGGTGTGCCGACGGCGCGCAGATGAGGGGAGCGTGGTGATGCGGCTGAACCTGGTGGAGGCGGGGGAGGGCGCGCCGCTCGTGCTGCTGCACGGGCTGTTCGGCTCGGCGGGCAATTGGGGCGCGATCCAGAAGCGGCTCTCGGCCACCCGCCGCGTCCTCGTGCTCGACCTGCGCAACCACGGATCCTCCGGCCGCGATGCCGCCATGGACTATGCCGCCATGGCGGAGGATGTCGCGGAGACGCTGCAGGCGCTCGGCGCCGCGCCGGCGGCGGTGCTCGGCCATTCCATGGGCGGCAAGGTGGCCATGGCGCTCGCCCTCACACGGCCCCGGGTCGTGGAGCGATTGGTCGTCGCCGACATCGCCCCGGTCACCTACCCGCCGGCGCTGCGCAGCTATGTCGCGGCCATGCAGGCGGTGGCGCTGCGGCCGGACCTCACCCGGCGGGACGCCGATGCGGCGCTCGCCGAGGCGGTTCCGGAAGCCGGCATCCGCGCCTTCCTCCTGCAGAATCTCCGCTTCGGGGAGGGCGGGCCGGCCTGGCGGCTCGGCCTGGCGGAGATTGCCGCGGCCATGCCGGTGATCGAGGGCTTCCCGGAATTCCCCGGCCGCTACGAAGGGCGCGTGCTGGTGCTGGCGGGCGAGCGGTCCGGCTACATCCGCCCGGCGCATCACGAGCGCATCCGGGCGCTCTTCCCATCGGCGGAATTCGCCACCGTGCCGGGGGCGGGCCACTGGGTGCATGCGGAGAACCCGCAGGGCTTCCT
This sequence comes from Roseicella aerolata, assembly GCF_020523605.1. Taxonomy (GTDB): domain Bacteria; phylum Pseudomonadota; class Alphaproteobacteria; order Acetobacterales; family Acetobacteraceae; genus Paracraurococcus; species Paracraurococcus aerolatus. Next base: position 19,470 of record NZ_JAJAQI010000010.1, read on the forward strand.
CGCCCTGGTCGAACCCTTCCTGGCGGAGGGATAGGGGCGCGGGGGCCGCTCCGCCCTCCGCCGCAGGCCGTTGTCTGTAGAGCAACCTCACGCTGCGGGGCGTTCACGCCCCTCCGCGATCCGCTCCGGCCGCCGGGCCGCGGGCCGGCCGGCGCGGCCCTCAGGCCTGCGGGCCGCCCAGTTCCACCATCGTCACCTCGGACGGCATGCCGAAGCGCACCGGCAGCATGGAATTCCCGATGCCGCCGGAGACGACGAGATGCCGGCCCTCCTCCTCCACGGCGCCATAGGCATAGCGGTTGCCGTAGCGGCTGGGGACGATCGGGGAGTAGCCGCGGATGCGCACCTGGCCCCCATGGGTATGGCCGGAGAGGGTGACGGCCACGCGGCCGGGCACCTGCGGGAAGATGTCGGGCTCATGCGCCAGCAGGATCGCCGGCGCATCATCGGTGAAGGCGGCGAGCGTCGCCGCCAGGTCATCGGCCCCGCGCAAGGCGCTGCGGTTGCGGTAGGCCCATTGGCTGCCGAGGCCACCCAGCCAGATCGGCCGCCCGTCATGGACCAGCCGCCGCGCCGCGTTGTGCAGGATGGGCAGGCCGGCGGCGGCGAAATCCGCGGCGGCTGCGGGCAGCGGGGCCTCGCCGGCCTGGGCCGCCGGGTCCTCCCACCAGTCATGGTTGCCGAGGACGGCATGCACGCCGAGTGGCGCCCGCAGCCCGGCCAGCACATCGGCCACCTCGCGGAAGCTCGGCCGGTCCGTGACGAAGCGATGATCGGCGAGGTAGTCGCCGAGCAGCACCACCAGATCCGGCTGCATGGCATTGGCCATGGCGACCGCCCGGGCCAGGCGCGGCAGGGGCGTGTGCGGCCCGCCGCAATGCGGGTCGGCGATCAGGGCGATGCTGAGCCGGAGATCGGCCGGCCAGTTGGCCGGCGCCAGCCGGTGCTGCACCACCCGCAGCGCGACGCCCGGCTCATAGCCGAAGGCATAGCCGCCGAGCCCGGCCCCGATTGCGCCGGCGCCGCCGGCCGCCCGCAGCAGGGTCCGCCGCTTCAGCCTGGCCCGCCATCCGATCCGGCTGCTTCCCCCGCGGGCGAAGGCCGCCACATCACCGTCCATGCCTGACCCCGTCTTGCCCATCCGCGCCGCCGGCCTGGAATGCCTGGCAAGCATCGCGCCACGCATGGGGCGCGGTGATGCGGAGGGGCGGAATTGCGACCTCGGGCCAGGGTGGCGCACCGCCATCCCCGGCCTGTCCCCCGCTCTACGCGATCCTTTGCTGCTGGAATCCGAACGGTCCGGACCGGCGCTGGCGAGAGGCGGAGCGCTTCATACAGGCGCCGGTCTCGCGGAGCCACCGGAAGGGCTGGCCGGAGCTGCGCAGGCGGCCTGGGCGGAATGCCGCCGGCGCGGGGTGGCGGCAAGGCATCCCGGCGGCCCCGGGCAGGTCGCGCGGCAACCGAGCGGGGGTGGCGCCTCATGCCTCAGACGCCGGCGGCTCCCCGGGCCTCTGCTTCGCGGCAGGTGCCGCGGCGCGCCTTCGCGCGCCGCAGGTGGAAACCTGATGAGCCAGGCATCATCCCAGCGTGCAGCCGCCCTCGGACAGCGGCCGGAAGGCCTGTTCCGGCGGGGTGGTGGCGACCAGCCTGTAGTAGTCGAAGGGCGCCTGCGACTCCTGCGGCCGCTTGACCTCGAACAGATAGGCGGGGTGGAGCTTGCGGCCATCCACCCGGATGCTGCCGGGGCCGAAGCAGTCGTCATCCGTTGGCATGGCCTTCATCCGCGCCACAGTGTCGCGGCCGCTCTCCTTCGCGCGTGCCGCGCCCATATCGGCGCAGGCCTTCAGGTAGTGCAGCGTCGCGGCATAGCCGCCGGCATTCATCTGGTTCGGGCAGAAGGCGCCGGTCTTGCCCTTCACCCGGTTCCAGAAGGCGCGGGTGCGGTCGTTCAGGTCCCAGTAGAAGCTCTCGGTCAGCCGCAGCCCCTGCGCGGTCTGCAGTCCCATGGTGTGGATGTCGGTGAGATAGGCGAGCATCAGCGCGATCCGCATGCCGCGCCGGCCGAGGCCGAATTCCTGCGCCTGCTTCACCGAGTTCACCGTATCCGCCCCGGCATTGGCGAGGCCGAGCACCTTCGCGCCGCTCGCCTGCGCCTGCAGCAGCAGGCCACCAAAATCCGTGGTCTGCGGGAAGGGATAGCGGACGGCGCCCAGCACCTTGCCGCCGGCCTGCTCGATGAACTGGCGCGCCTCGCGCTCGATCTGGTGGCCGAAGGCGTAGTCGGCGGTGATGAAGAACCAGCTTTCGCCGCCATCCCGCACCATCGCCTGGCTGGTCGCCTTGGCCAGCATGTAGGTGTCGTAGGTCCAGTGGACGGTGTTGGGCGTGCATTGCGCGCCGGTGAGCGCCGCGGTGGAGGCGCCGGAGGCGAGGAAGACCTTGTTCTTCTCCCGTGCGATGCCGGCCACCGCGAGCCCGACCGCCGAGTTGTTGCAGTCCACCACGGCATCCACGTCGCGCTGGTCGAACCATTGCCGGACGGTGTTGACGCCGACATCGGTCTTGTTCTGGTGGTCGGCCTGCAGGATCTCGACGCGCAGCCCGGGCTGGGACTGGCGCATCTCCTCCACCGCCTGCTGCACGCAGGCGAGCGTCGTGGGGCCGGACCAGTCGCGATAGGGGCCGGAGAAATCGGACAACACGCCGAGCCGGATGACGGGCGAGGCCTGCGCGCGGCCGCGCGCGGCGGGCAGGGCGGCCAGGCCGGCGCCGGCCGCGACCAGGCCGCGGCGGGTGAGGGGGTGCTGCATGGACGTGCTCCTCGGGCTTGTTCCGGGCGCGGGCAGGTCCGCGGCCGGCTCTTCTTGGCCCCGAGCATGCGGAACCTCGCCGGGTTTGGGAACCCTGCGCGCCGGTCCCGCCCCGGCCCTATTGCGGCTTGAAGCTGCTGCGCTTCGCGGCATCCGCCGCGCGCCAGAGATACCAGGCGGCGACGCTGCGCCAGGGTGCCCAAGCCTCGCCGATCGTGGCCAGGGCTTTCGGCTTCGGCTGCTCCTCCAGCCCCGCCGCCACCTTCCAGCCCTCCCGCACGCCGAAATCGTCGACCGGCAGCACATCCGGCCGGCCCAGGGTGAAGATCAGCAGCATCTCCACCGTCCAGCGCCCGACGCCGCGGATCGCCACCAGCCGCTCGATCAGCGCCGCGTCGGAGAGGCGGGCGCAGCCCTCCCGCGTCGGCACCAGGCCGCCCACGGCCTTCTCCGCAATGTCGCGGATCGCGGCGATCTTCGCCTGGGAGAAGCCGCAGGCGCGCATCGCCTCGGCCTGCGTTGCCAGCACCGCCTCGGGCGGCGGGAAGGCATGGCCGGGATGCAGCGCAAGGAAGCGGCCGAGGATCGCCTCCGCCGCGCGGCCATGCACCTGCTGGTGGGCAATGGCGCGTACCAGCGCCTCATAGGGTTCGCGCTGCACCGGCGCCAGCGTGCAGGGGCCGATCCGGCGGATCACCGGCTTCAGCACCGGGTCGCGCCGCAGGTGGCGTTCCGCCTTCGCCCAGGCGCCGCTGGCCGGCGCCGGGGGCGCGCCGTTGCCGACGATCTCCACCATCAGCGGCGCTCCGCCCGGCCCGGACATGCGGATTCTCCTGCCGGTGCGGCGCCGGTGGTCGTCATGCGGTGCTCCCCCTCCTCCATCATGCGGCGATCACAGCCTGTCCGGGCGCCGGGCGCCAGCGGCGCGGCGCGCCAGGGCCGGGGCGCGTCACATCCGCTGGAAGGGTGAATGCATGCTTGAGAAGGTAACTTCGGCGGTGCGACACTGCGGAACAACCGTTCCCGGCCCCCCGGCACGGCCAGAGTTTCCGGCCGAAGCGCCGCGGCCCATGACCGGCAAGCCCGGGAGTCCGGCCTGCCATCCGGACCATGGGCCGGAACACGGCGTGGAAGCATGTGCATTCATCAGGGTGACATCGCTTCGCAGATCGGCCCGGGCGAGGGGCCGCTGGTTTCCGGGTTGCCCTCGCGCGGCCACCATGTCACGGCACGATCGGAGGCTCCATGAGCGCCGCCTGCACATGCCACCACCGGCATTCCATTTTCTGCATCCTGCCGCCGCACATGCTCGATGCGATGGCCCGCAACGGCTCCCCCGCCCAGCGCGCCGCCGCGCTCAACACCCTGGCGAGCGACCAGACCTTCCGGGCGCTGCGCGCCAACCTGGCCGGCCGGCCCCTGCCGCTTGCCCGCCGCCGCGGCGCGACCTCGCCGCAGCAGCGGCCAGCCCGCACCATCTACTCCGCGGGGAACAAGGAGGTGCTTCCGGGCCGGATCGTGCGGACGGAGCAGGACGGCCCGACCGGCGACGAGGCCGTGGACGAGGCCTTCGACGGGCTCGGCCAGACCCTCGACTTCTACGCCTCGGCCTTCGACCGCAACTCGATCGACGACGAGGGCATGCCGCTCGACGCCACCGTGCATTACGGGGACAGCTACGACAACGCCTTCTGGGACGGCCGGCGCATGGTCTTCGGCGATGGCGACGCGGAGCTGTTCAACCGCTTCACCATTGCCCTCGACATCATCGGCCATGAGCTGGCGCATGGCGTGACGGAGGATGAGGGCGGGCTGATCTATGCCCACCAGTCCGGCGCGCTGAACGAATCGCTCTCCGACGTCTTCGGCGCGCTCATCCGCCAGTCGCAGCCCGGCCGGCTGCAGACGGCCGAGGAGGCGGACTGGCTGATCGGCACCGGCCTGTTCACCGACCGCGTGCAGGGCAAGGCGCTGCGCTCCATGAAGGAGCCGGGCACGGCCTATGACGATCCGGTCCTCGGCAAGGATCCGCAGCCCGGGCACATGGACCGCTTCGTCAACACCAACCGCGACAATGGCGGCGTGCACATCAATTCCGGCATCCCGAACCGGGCCTTCTACCTCGCGGCGACCGCGCTCGGCGGCCATGCCTGGGAGAAGGCCGGCCGCATCTGGTACGAGACGCTGCGCGACAGCCGGCTGCGGCCGAATACCGGCTTCAGCCGCTTCGCCCGCCTGACCATCGACGTGGCCGGCCGGCTCCACGGCAGCGCCAGCACGGAAAAGGCCGCGGTGGTCCAGGCCTGGTCGGAGGTGGGGGTGCTGCGGACGAGCTGAATGGGGCGCCGCGCCACGGCCGCCCTTGCTGCCCTCGCTTGTATCATCATGCCGCTGCCCGGCTGCGGCGATGCACATGGCCAGGCCGCCGGGACCGCGGCGAGGGACGGAGCGGGCGCCATGGAGATCGAGTTCGAGATGGAAGGCGGGCTGGCCCATATGCCGGGACTGGCCTGCCCCGTGGTCATCGCGCCGGACCGGCTGCCCGAGGCGGAGGCGCAGGCGATCCGCGACCAGGTCGCGGCCGCGCAATTCTTCGACCGGCCGGTGCAGGGCGGCGCGCCGCCAGGCCGCGGCGCTGACCGGCGCAGCTACATCCTCACCATCACCGAGGGCACGCGGCGCCGCACGCTGGTCGTGGCCGAGCCGATCGAGGATGAGGCGCTCCGCTGCCTGGTCCGGCTGATCGAGGTGCAGGCGCGCGCGGCGCGCCGGCGGGGCGCGGGCGGCCAGCCGCCCTGAGGGTGCCGCCGGGCGGCCGGCCGGCGCCGGCCTAGAGCAGATCGCCAGAGGCCGTGAACGACCGAAGGCGTGAATCTGCTCGGAAAACAAGGAGTTACAGCGGATGAGCGTTCAGTTCTGAACGCAATCCGCTGTAGCCGCCCAGCAGCGGGATGGCCGCCCAGCCCAGGGCCAGCACCAGCCCGGCCCAGGGCAGCAGCAGCCGCCAGAGCTGCGCCGGCCGCGTGCCATCGGCCAGCAGGCCGCAGATCATCGCCGTCACGCCGAGGCTGAGCCCGACGCCGGCCGCGCCGGCGAAATTCTGGATGGCCGGCGCGAGGCCCGGCGGCAGGCCGGCCGCGGCGCCCAGCGCGACCTGCACCGGCATCAGTGCGGCGTTGGAGCCGACATTGCTGCCGGTGACGAGGCCGGAGAGCAGCGCGAGGGGCGCCACCGCATAGGGCGCCAGCGGCCCGAGCGCCGCGGCGGCGGCGCCGGCCAGCGAGGCGGCGATGCCGCTGCCGGCCAGCAGCCGCCCGAGCAGCACATAGAGCAGCAGCACGGCCGCCGGCCGGCGCGCCCGGGCCAGCGCCGCGCCGGCCCGCGCCGCCCCGTCCGGCCGCGCCAGCAGCAGCCCGCCCGCGACCAGCCACAGCACCACCGCCACATGGGTCAGCGGCAGGGGCGGATAGTCCGGGAAGGGCCGGAAGGCGGGCGCGCCCTGCCAGAGCCGGGCCACGAGCAGGCAGGCGGTCAGCAGCAGATAGGGCGCCGCGCGGCCGAGCGCGGCGCGCGGGTCGCGCGGCGGGTCTGCCCGCCACAGTGCCCAGAGCATGACCGGCCCCGCCGAGAGGATGCCCGCCAGTTCGAAGGGCAGGGTGGCCGCGCTGAGGACCAGCAGCCCCGCCAGGATGGCCAGCATGGCGGCCTGCACCGTCCGCTCCCGCCCCGGCACGGGCAGGCCGGCCCGGGCCGAGAGCGACCAGAACAGCGGCGCCAGCAGCACCAGCCAGGCCGCCGTCAGCCAGGCGCTGCCGAGCGACAGCACCTGCCCCGGCACCCCGGACAGCGCGGCGCCGAGCGCCGTGCCGGGCCCGAGCCCGCCCCAGGGCACCATGACCAGCGCCAGGAGCGCCAGCGCGCCCGTCGGCGCCCCGCCCAGCCCCATGCGCCGCAGCGCCGAGAGGGCGAAGACGGCACCTACCGCGAAGCCGGTCACGCTCTCGAGGAACACTCCCATCGGCAGGGTCACGGCGAAGACCCGGGCCGGGCTGGGCGCCGGCGCCTCGGCCGCCGTCTCCTCCCGCGTCACCGCGGCATGGAAGAGCAGCCCGCCCGAGATCACCGCGACCGGCTGCAGGCCGAGGTAAAGCCCGCGCAGCGCCTGGTCGGCCAGGAAGCCGGGCAGGGCGGCGGCTTCGGGCAGGGTGGCCAGCACCGCCGGGAGCGCGGCGGCAAGGGCGATGAGGCAGGCGGCGGCCGGGCTGGCGCGCCCGCTGCCGAGCAGGGCCAGGAGCACGACCAGCGGCAGGGCCTGCAGCGCCAGCGTCACCGGCACCGCCTTGCGCCGGTGGCCGGGAGCGGCTTGTCTCCGCCCCGATGTCCGATCTCTACGCCGCCTATGGCAGCAATCTCTGGCACGCGCAGATGGCGGCGCGCTGCCCCGGCGCCACGGTCGCGGGCGCGCTGGTGCTGCCCGGCTGGCGCCTGGCCGTGCGCAAATTCGCGCTGGTCGAGGAAGACCCGGCGGCGGGCTGCCCGATCGGCCTCTGGCGGGTGACGCGGGGCCATCTCGAATCGCTCGACCGGTATGAGGGGCCGCATACCTATGCGCGCCGCCTCATCCCCCTGCCGGATGGGCAGCGGGCCTGGATCTACCTGGAACTGGTGCACCGCCCCGGCCCGCCGGCGGCCGAATATGTCGAGCGGCTGCGGCGCGGCTATGCGGATTTCGGCTTCGACGCCGCACCGCTGGAGGCGGCGCTCGCCCGTGGCGGCTAGAGCAGATCGCCGGAGGCCGTGAACGACCGAAGGCGTGAATCTGCTCGGAAAACAAGGAGCACCAGCGGATGGGCGTCCAGACAGGAACGCGATCCGCTGTAGGGCAGGAGGCGGGGCGGCGTGAACGACCAGAGGCACGACTCTGCCCGGAAAGAACGGGGCTGCAGCGGCTGGGCCTGCGGGCCTGGAGGCATTCCACCGCAAGCGCCGATCGCTGCGGCCGGGCATGGCCGTGGCGTGACGCGCTGGCGCGGCCGGCAGGAAGAAGCCCGTCGCGCGCCGCCCCTGCATGCCTCGCCCCCTCTGCCGTGCCGTGGCCGAAGCCTGCCCGGCGGGTCGGCCCGGCGGCAATCGGTCCGGCAGCGTGCCAGCAGCGCGGCCCACGCATGGCCAAGCGGTGAATTGCCTTCCCGCCCCGCGCCGTGGGATTGCCGCCCCAGCCTGCGGGCGCCCGGTCGGACGATCTCCGGCGGCAAGCGCGGGTCCCTGCAAGTCCGGCCTGCCGCCGGGCGGGCCAAGCCGGAGGCCGACCTGATGCCGCATCGCCGGAGCGCGGATGCCGGAGCCTAGCCCACCGCTGATTCTCACCCTCGGCCTGGATGCAGAGACGCAGTCCTGGCTGGAGGCGCTGCGGCGGACGCATTTCCCGCCGGCGCGCAACCTGGTGCCGGCGCATGTCACGCTGTTCCATGCCTTGCCGGGGGAGGAGGAGGCGGCGATCCGCGCGGCGATCGCCGCCGAATGCGCGGCGCTGCCGCCCTCCCGCGTCCGGGTCGGGCCGCCGCGCTCGCTCGGCCGCGGCGTGGCGCTGGAGGTCGGCGCGCCGGCGATCGCCACGCTGCGCGACCGGCTGGCGGAGCGCTGGCGCTGCTGGCTGACGGCGCAGGACCGGCAGCGCTGGCGGCCGCATGCGACGGTGCAGAACAAGGTCTCGCCGGAGCGGGCGCGGGCGCTTTTCGTCACCCTCTCGGCCGTGCTGCCGGTGCGGGAGGCGCGGGCGGAATCGCTGCTGCTCTGGCGCTATCGCGGCGGCCCGTGGGAGGCGCTGGAGCGCATCCCCTTCACCGCCGAGGTCTATCCACGGGAGGTGATCCTGTGATCGCGCCGGCCCGCCCCCAGGCGGCCCGGCCCGGTCCGGCTCGCGCCGCCTGATCAGGCCAGCTGCAGCAGGCCGGCGATCAGCTTCGCCCGCGGCACCAGGCTGTCGATCAGCAGGTGCTCCTCCAGCGTATGCCCGCCCGCGCCCTGTACGCCGAGCCCGTCCAGCGTCGGGATGCCCATGGCGCCGGTGAAGTTGCCGTCCGAGCCGCCCCCCGCGCTCTGGTGGCTGATGTCGAAGCCGATCTGCTGCGCGATCCGCCGCGCCGTGCCGTAGAGCGCCATCACGCGCTCATCCGGCTCCCAGACCGGCCGCGTCACGCCGCGCGTCACCACCAGCTGCACGTCGTTGCCGGTCGGGCGCAGGGCCAGCATCTTCTCCACCGCCTCGTCCAGGTCCTCCTGCCGCTTGGCCATGGAGAGGCTCTCCGCGTCGCATGTGGTGGCGACGCAGTTCACCCATTGCCCGCCATGGATGACGCCGACGGAATAGGTCACGGCGTCGGAGGTCATCGCCTCGATCGCCACCACCTGGCGGCACATCTCGCGGATGGCGGACCGGCCATCGGCCAGCCGCGCGCCGGCATGGCTCGGCCGGCCGATGGTGCGCAGATTGAAGCGGGCGATGGCGTAGCGGCCTGTCACCACGCCGCCATCCGGTCGCGCCGGCTCCGGCACCAGCACCACGGCATGGCGCGCCGCCTCGGCCTCGATCAGGTCCCGCGTCGAGGGGCTGCCGATCTCCTCGTCGCTGGTCAGCAGCACCGTCACGGGCCGGCTTGTCGTGATGCCCGCCCTGATGAGCTGGCGGATGGCCTCGATGGCGATGAAATTGCCGCCCTTCATGTCGTAGACGCCGGGGCCGTAGAGCCGGTTGCCCTCGCGCTTCCAGGGCAGGTGCTCCAGCGTGCCGATCGGGTGGACCGTGTCCAGGTGGCCCATCACCAGGATGCCCGGCTCATGCGCCTTCGGATGCGGGAAGGTGGCGCGCACACAGTCGCCATAGCCCATGCGGCCGGGGATGGTCTCGACCCGCGCGCCCATCAGCGCTAGGTCGCGCGCGGCGACCGCCATCATGCGGTTCACGGCGGCGGCGTCGAAGGTCGGGCTCTCGCAGTCCACCCAGGCGCGCAGGCCGGGCAGCATCGCCTCGGCATCGAAGGGCAGGTCGAGGGCAGGCGCGGTCATCGGGCTCTCCGGATCGGGCGGCGTCGCCGGAGCCTCCCCCGCCCGCGCCGGCGCATCAAGGGGGTGTCGGCGCTTTCCCCGACCCTGCCGCGGCCTGCTACACTGCGCCCATGACCCCAGCCCCCCGCCTCATCCCACAGGCCGGCCCGTCCGTCTGGACCGGTGCCGCGCTGAACCCGGCCGACTGGATGGTGCCGATCGGCACCGAGGCGGCGGCGGAGCTGGAGGCCGCGCTGGTCGCGCTCGGCGGCCGCGTGCCGGCCGGCCCGGATGATGTCGCGCTGCCCTGCCTCGCGCCGGTGCTGCGGATGGTGGCCGAGCGGCTGGAGCATGGCCGCGGCTTCGTGCTGCTGCGTGGGCTCGATCTCGGCCGCCTTCCCGGTCCGGCCGCGGAGGCGGCGCTGCTCGTGCTCGGCGCCCATCTCGGCATCGCCCTGGCGCAGGATGAGGGCGGCTCGCTGGTCGGGCGCCTGGCCGGGCCCGGCGCCGGCACCGGCGCGCCGGTGCGCTTCCATGCCGATCCGGCGGATGCCGTCGCGCTGCTCTGCCTGCGCCAGCCGCGGGAAGGCGGGCGCGTCACGCTGGTCTCCGCGGCGGCGCTGCACAACGCGCTGCTGAAATCCGACCGTGCGGCGCTTGCCGCCCTGCATGCGGGGCTGCCGCATCGGCATGGCAGGGGCGAGACGCGGCACATCCCGGTCTTCAGCACGGCGAGCGGCAGCTTCGTCGGCCGCTATGACCGCAGCGCCCTGCTGGAGGAGGCGCTGGAGGAGGCGCAGCGCGGCGCCCTGGCCGCGTTGGATGCCGCGGCGGCGGCGCCGGGCCAGGCGCTCTCCCTCGCGCTGCATGCGGGCGACCTGCTGTTCCTCAACCCGCACCTGGTCTGGAAGCAGATGGCCATGGGCGAGGTGCCAGCGGCGGAGGAGGCGGCGCGCGAGCTGCTCCGCCTCTGGCTGGCGACGCCGGGATCACGCGCCCTGCCGGAGAGTTTCGGCGCCGTCTTCGGGACCACCGCGGCCGGCGCCCCGCGCGGCGGCGTGCCGCAGTCCGGCGGGATGGTCGGGGGGTAGGGCCATCGGCGCCTCGCGGCGGATCGGATGCCGTGCCGGAACCGGCGGGGATGGCCTTTCCGCTGCCTGTGGCGGATGGGCGCACCACAGGGCGGATCGGGGCAAGCCCCGGCGGCCAGGCGCTCAGACGAGGATGAAATCGCCCATCTTGAGGGTATGGACCCCGATGAGGTCGATATAGGCATTCGGGCCGCTGGGCACGCCGGGATTGTTGAAGAAGGGTGCCCAGACCTCGACCCGCGTGTGCTCGCCCTGCACCTCCCAGCGCACCTGCAGGCGGCTGGAATCGGTGAACTCGCCCTGGCCCAGATACTCGACGGGCTTGTTGAAGATGCGCGCGAAGCCCGTCAGGTCGAGGCGATCCACGCCGTCCTGGAAGTCGGTGATCACATCGCCCTTGTCGAGGACCGGGAGCTTGGCCTGCGCGTGCAGCCGGCCGAAGGCGAAGACATCCGCCCCGGCGCCGCCGGTCATGGTATCGGTCCCCGTCCCGCCATCGAGATGGTCGTTGCCATGACCGCCACGCAGCAGGTCCCTGCCGCCGCCGCCGAAGAGGTGGTCCTTGCCATGGCCGCCCTCCAGCGTGTCCGCGCCGTCGGACTCGTCCAGATAGGCATGGGGCTTGCCGTCAAGGACGCCTGACCCGTACAGCCAGTCATTCCCATCTCCGCCGCTCAGCCTGTCGGACCCATAGCCGCCGAAGACGGTGTCGTTCCCTTTGCCGCCCTGGATCAGATTGCTGGTCCTGATCTCGAAGCTGTGCGTGCTCTCACCGGGGAAGGGCGGGCGCGGACCGTTCGGGCCGTCACCGTAGATAAGGTCGTTCCCGCTGCCGCCCGATATGATGTCGGACTTGGGCGTTCCCTTGATCTTGTCGTTGCCCTTGGTTCCGAAAATCACGGCCATAATGCTGGATTCCTGCAAATGCGCGGCGATGTCCCGCAGGATTTCTGTATGAGACGGCATGCGGTTCCGCGAATGGCGGTTGCGTGAGCAAACCTATTGCAGGGGCTTGTCTGTGCGCTGACGCACACCGGATGATGCGCCGGCCTTGGTGGTGCCCGCCGGATGAAGAGCTCACCGCGAAGTCGGTCGGGGGCATGGCGAGGCCCGGCCGGTGCGGGCGCCGGGCACGCATCGCGAGAGGGCGGGTGCCGATCGCCAGGCGCATCCGGCATGCCGATATGCGGGGCGCCACCGCGCCCGGCGGGCCATGGCCGGGTGCCCCGGGCTGCTGCACTATCGGCGCGGCGGCGCCCCGACCCTGCATCGCGCCGCCGGGAACGGACCGACGGAGCTGGCGCGATGCGGCTGCTGGTGGCGAATGCCAATACGACCGAGGCGATCACCGAGCTCTGCGCGGCGGCGGCGCGCGGCGCGGCCAGCCCGGGGACGGAGATCGTCCCCGCCACCCCACGCTTCGGTCCTGCGGTGATTTCGACCCGGGCGGAGGGCGTTATCGCCGCGCATGGCCTGCTCTCGCTGCTGGCGCAGCATGCCGGCACGGTCGATGGCGTGCTGCTCGCCGTCTCCCATGACACGGCGCTGGAGGCGGCGCGGCAGCTGCTGCCCTGCCCGGTGGTCGGCATGACGGAGGCCGCCTGCTTCGCGGCCTGCCTGCTCGGCGGGCGGTTCGGCCTCGTCACCATGGGCAGCGTCGATCCCTACCGGGAGCGCATCGCCCAGCACGGCCTCGCCACGCGCATGGCCGCGCTGCGCGGCATCGCGCTGACGCCGCAGGATGCGGTGCGGGACCCGGAGGCGGTGGCCAAGCAGCTCGACGCCGCCATCGCCGAGCTGGTGGCGGAGGGCGCGGATGCCGTGGTGCTGGGCGGCGCAGCGCTGGCCGGCATGGGCCCGCGGCTGCAGCGGGAGGCCCGGGTGCCCCTGCTGGATGGCATTGCCTGCGGCGTGAAGCTGCTGGAGATGCTGGTGGCGCTGCGGGCACCGAAGCCCTCCACCGGCAGCTACGCACCGCCACGCGACCGGGAGAGCCTCGGGCTCGATCCGGCGCTGGCGGCGTTGCTGCGGGGAGAGTGAGGCGGTCACGGCCAGGCGATCCGTGCGGCCAAGCGCGGCGCCTGGGGGCCGCGCCGGCCGAGGGGCGGTTCGTATGCTGCCGCACGCACCGGAATATGAGTGGCGCCCTGGCCCGGTACAGGCGCATTGATGCGGCGCGCGCCCAATGCCGCCCGGTACTGCCCCGGAAGCGACACCGTTGCGGTTCGGTGCGGCCGCCGCTGCGGCGCATCGCCTTGCCCTGGCCGGGCTGACACCCGTCGGGGCGCCATGAGCCGCCGGACAGCGCCTCTCGACAGGCATTCTGCACTGCCTGCCCAGCCAAGGAATCTCCCTGAAGTTGAACCTATTGCTGCCTCCCTCCAGATCCGCCGCCCAGCCCCTGCATCAGATCGGCCCCTGGCTGGATCGGAATACCCGCCTCGCGCTCATGCTCATTCTCCTCCTCGCGCTGCTGCCCGGCGCGATGATGCTGTGGCGGCTGGGGCCCGGCGCCTGGGACACGCCGGGCCTCTGGTCGGAGATCGCGCTGAACCTGGCCAACGGGCGGGGCTATGTGAGCTGCGAGCCGGACTATTTCCCCTTCTGCGCGGCGGCCGATCAGGTGACCGCGGCACGCGAGCCCTTGCCGGTGCTGGTCTTCGCGGCCCTCGCCGGCCTGTTCGGCAACCTGCAGCCGGCCGGGATGATCCTGGCCTGGATGCTGAACCTGCTGATCCTGATCGGCACCTTCTCAATTGCCCGGGAGTTGGGCGGCCCGCGTCCGGCGCTGCTCGCGGCGCTGATCTGGGCGCTCTACCTGCCGGCCGTCCGCATCTTCTATCCGAACATTGCCGGCGATGCCTTCGCGACCCTGAGCGTCACGGGGGCGCTGCTCTTCTTCCTGCGCGCCGCCGCGACCGGCCGCTCGCGCGACTGGATCATCTGCGGCCTGTGCCTGGGCCTCAGCGTGCTCTCGCGTTCCTCCGCCATTATCCTGATCCCGGTCCTGGCGGTCTGTACGCTTATGCTGCGGCGGCCGGGCGGCGGCCCGCTCGCCCGCTCCGCCGGGGCGAGGCTCCGGCCGGCGGTGCTGCTGGTCTGTGCCTCGGTCACGCTGCTGCTGCCCTGGATGGCGCGCAACTACCTGGCCTTCGACCGCGTGGTCATCGGCACCACCCTGGCCGGCTACAATCTCTATCGCCACAACGCGATGCTCCCGACCGGGGATCACCTGAATTATGTCGGCCCGGAGGACGGGCATCGTCTGATGCAGGATCTGCTGGCACGCCGACCGGATCTGCGGGGAACGGAGAACGAGGCGCAGATGGACGCGGTGTATCGGCAGGAAGCCCTGCGCATCATCTCCGACAATCCGGGAAGGTATCTCGGCCTGTCCGCCTACCGGTTCGTGCTCCTGTGGTTCAACTGGGGGGTCGAGGCGACCTACGGCCACAAGCATGCGGACCTTCTGGATGTCGCAACCATGGTCCAGCAGGGCGTGCTGTTGCTCCTCGGCCTGATCGGGGCGCTGGTCGGCGGCTGGCGCGCGCGGCCGCTGACCTTCAGCATCGGCGCCTTCGTCCTGCTGCATCTGGCCGTGATGGGGCGCCTCTATCACCTGATGCCGGTGATGCCGCTGGTCGTCGCCCTGGGCGCGCTCGGGGCCGTCTGGCTGCTGCAGCGGGTGCGGGCGCCACGGCATCCGGTCGCGCTGCCGGTTGCGGGAGGCTCGGAGCAGATCGCGGACGGGCGCCAGGGTTCGGGTGCATGAATCTGCCCGGGAATCGATCTGCTGCAGCGGATTGCGTTCAGTTCTGAACGCAATCCGCCGGTGCCGGCCCGGAACCGGGCCGTTGACGGCGCCGGCCGGGCGTGGTGCGCCGCCCGTGTGGCGCGCACCACGCCCGGGCCTGCCGGCATTCTTGCCGACGGATCCCGTATCGCCCATTCCGGCCAAGGACCTGCGCAACGCATCCGGGGACGGCGGCAAATTCCGGACAACAACTCCCGCGGGCTTGCCAGGGAGAGAGGGCCTGGCCGGCCTGCGTTCCCTGGCCAGGCCGCGACGTCCCGCTCAGTCCAGAGTCGCGCCCGAGATCTTCACCACCTCCGACCACTTCGCGTTCTCGGCGGTGATGAACTGCGCGAAGGCCTCGGGCCCGAGCGGGCGTGGGGCGCTGCCAACCTCGCGCAGCTTGGCCCGCACCGGCTCCTCGGAGAGGGCCTGCAGCAGGGTGGCGGAGAGGCGGTCGATGACCGGCTTCGGCGTCTTCGCCGGCGCCTGCACGCCGAACCAGGCCACCGCCTCGAAGCCGCGCAGGCCGAGATCGGCGCCGGCCTCGGCGACGGTCGGCACCTCCGGCGCGGTGAACCAGCGCTCCTTCGAGGTGACGGCGAGCAGCCGGAGGGCCCCGGACTGGAGATGCGGCAGGTAGGAGGGCAGGTTGTCCACCGCCACCTGCAGCCGTCCGGCCAGGATCTCCGGGATCACGCCGCCGGTGCCGCGATAGGGCACGTGCAGCAGGTCGATCCCCGCGCGGGACTTCAGCAGCTCGGCCGAGAGATGGCCGGAGGTGCCGTTGCCCGGCGTGCCGTAGGTCAGCGCGCCCGGGTCCTTCTTCGCCAGCGCGATCAGTTCGGGCAGCGACTTCGCCGGCACCCCGGCATTCACGATGACGCCGTTCGCCACCTCGTTCACCAGCGCGACCGGCGCCAGGTCCTTCTGCGCGTCGAAGGGCATCCGCTTGTAGAGGAACTGGTTGATGCTGGCGGTGCCGATGGTCGCCATCAGCAGGGTGTGGCCGTCCGGCTCCGCCTTGGCCACCGCATCGGCACCGATATTGCCGCCGGCGCCGGGGCGGTTGTCCACCACCATGGGCTGGCCGAGCATCTCGCCGAGCCGCTCCGCGATGACGCGCCCGGTCACATCCGTGGCGCCGCCGGCCTGGAAGGGGACGATCAGGCGCATCGGGCGGTTCGGCCAGGCCGGCTGGGCGCGGAGCAGGCCGGGCGTGGCGAGGAAGGCGGCGGCGCCCAGCAGGGCGCGGCGGGTCGTGAGCATGGAACGTCTCCGGCTGGGGCGGGCGGGTTACTCCCCGCCGGCCGCAGCCGCAACCCGTGGGTCAGTCCACCGTTGCGCCGGAAATGCGCACCACCTCGGCCCATTTGGCGATTTCGGCGCGGACGAAGGCGGTGAAGGCCTCCGGCGTCGTGCCGCCATCCGGCGTGAGGCCGGGCGGGTCGGCGCCGAGCTCGGCCAGGCGGGCGCGGTAGGACGGTTCCCTGGTCGCGGCATCGATCGCCTCGCCGAGCAGCGTTACGATCCCGCGCGGGGTGCGGGCCGGCGCCTGCACGCCGAACCAGGACGTCGCCTCGAAGCCCGGCAGGCCGCTCTCGGCGACGGTCGGGATATCGGGCAAGGCGGGGGAGCGCTGCGTGCTGGTCACGGCCAGGGCGCGCAGCCGCCCCTCCCGGACATGGCCGATGCAGGACGGGATGTTGTCGCAGCCCACCTCCAGCCGTCCGGCCACCGCCTCCACCAGCATCGGCCCGGCGCCGCGGAAGGGCACGTGGGAGACGGCGATGCCGGCGCGGTGCCTGAACAGTTCCATGGTCAGATGCGGGCTGCCGCCGCTGCCGGCGCTGCCATAGTTCATCGCGCCCGGCCGGGCCTTCGCCAGGGCGATGAATTCCGCAAGGGTCCGCGCCGGCACGGAGGGATGCACGAAGAGGACATTCGGCACCCGCATCAGCAGGCCGATCTCGGCGAAATCGTCCGGCTGCACCGGCATGCGCGCGCCGAACAGCGTGTAGTTGATGCTGCCGGTGCCGACATTGGTGGCGTGCAGGGTGTAGCCGTCCGGCTCGGCACGGGCGACCTGCTCGGCGGCGATGTTGCCGGTGGCGCCGGGGCGGTTCTCCACCGCGACGGGCTGGCCGAGGCGCGGCGCCAGGCGCTCCGCGATCAGCCGCGCCGCGATATCGGTGGTGCCGGCCGGCGGGAAGCCGACGACCAGGCGAATCGGCCGTGCCGGCCAGGGGGCCGCGCCGGTGCCCTGAGCCGACGCGATGCCCGGCAGGAGCAGCGGCGCGGCAAGCAGGGACCGGCGGCGCATGGCGCTACTCCACCTTCGCGCCGCTGCGGCGCACGACATCGGCCCATTTCTCCCGCTCGGCCGCGAGGAAGGTCTCGAACCCCTCCGGTGAGCTGCCGCCATCCGGCGTCAGGCTCGGCAGGTCGGCGCCGAGTTCCGCCATGCGGCTGCGGAAGGCCGGATCCCTGGCCACCGCATCCACCTCCCGGCCCAGCCGGGCGATGACCGGCTTCGGCGTCGCCGCGGGGGCGAGCAGGCCGAACCAGGCCGTCGCCTCGAAGCCGGCGATCCCGGCCTCCTGCATCGTCGGCACGTCCGGCAGCACGGCGCTGCGCGCCGCGCCGGTGGTCGCCAGCGCCCGCAGCTTGCCATCGCGGATGAAGGGCAGGGCGGAGGGGATGTTGTCCATCCCAAGCTCCACCCGCCCCGCCATCAGCTCCGTCAGCATGGGGGCGCTGCCGCGATAGGGCACATGGGTCATCCGCACGCCGGCCTGCAGGGCAAAGAGCTCCGTGCAGATATGCGGGGAGGAGCCGATGCCGGCGGTGCCGTAGTTCAGCCCGCCCGGGCGCTGCTTCGCCAGGGCGACCAACTCGGCCACGCTCTGCACCGGCAGGGAGGGCGGGACCATCAGCACGTTCGGCACGCGCGACAGCAGCCCGACCGCGGCCAGGTCGCCCGGCTTGTAGGGCATGCGGTCGCCATAGACGGCGAAGTTGATCGCGCCGGTGCCGATGGTGGTGAGCAGCAGGGTGTAGCCGTCCGGCTCGGCGCGGGCGACGAATTCGGCGCCGACATTGCCGCCCGCGCCCGGCCGGTTCTCCACCACCACCGGCTGGCCGAGCCGGGCGGAGAGCCGCTCCGCCGCCAGCCGCCCGGTCAGGTCGGTGGTACCGGCCGGGGTGAAGGGAATGACGATGCGCAGCGGGCGGGAGGGAAAACCCTCCTGCGCCCGGCCGGGCAGCGGCAGCGCCAGCAGCGGCGCCGCCAGCGCCGCGCGGCGGGTGAGGCCGCGGCGGCCCCCGTCGCCGCGGCCGGCGCGCGCGCTCATTCGACCGTCGCCCCGGATTTGCGCACCACCTCGGTCCATTTGGCGATCTCGGCGCGAACGAAGGCCTCGAAGGTCTCCGGGGTGGTGCCGCCATCTGGCGTCAGGCCGGGCAGCATGCCGCCGAGATCGGTGATCCTCGCGCGCGTCTCCGGCTCCTTCACCACGGCGTCGATCTCGGCGCCCAGCCGGTCGATGATCGGCTTCGGCGTCTTCGCCGGCGCCTGCACGCCGAACCATGCGGTCGCCTGCACGCCGGGGAAGCCCGCTTCCGCCGTGGTCGGGACATCCGGCAGGGCGGGGGAGCGCGTCGCGGTCGTGACGGCGAGCGGACGCAGCCGGCCGTCCCGCAGATGGCCGATGACGGAGGGCAGGTTGTCCACCGCCACCTCGATCCGCCCCGCGATCACCTCCTGCAGCATGGGGCCGGAGCCGCGATAGGGCACGTGCAGCATGTCGATGCCGGCGACGGTCTTCAGCAACTCCCCGGTGAGGTGCAGCGAGGTGCCGGCGCCCGAGCTGCCGTGGTTCAGCTTGCCCGGTCGCGCCTTGGCATAGTCCACCAGCTCCTTGAGCGTCTTCACCGGCAGGTCGTTGGTGACGAAGATCGCGTTCGGCACCTGCAGCATCAGCCCGGCATGGGCGAAGTCCTCCGGCTTGTAGGGCATCCGCGCGCCGTAGAGGCTGTAGTTGATGGCGCCGGAGGACACGGTGCACATCAGCAGCGTGTAGCCGTCCGGCTCCGCCTTCGCGACCGCGTCCGAGCCGACATTGCCGCCGGCGCCGGGCCGATTCTCCACGATCACCTGCTGGCCGAGGCGCTGGGTCAGCCGCTCCGCCAGGATGCGGGCGGCGATGTCGGTGGTGCCGGCCGGGGTGAAGGGGACGATCAGCCGGATGGTGCGGTTCGGCCAGGCAGTGCCCTGGGCCCGGAGGGCGGGGGCGGCGAGCAGCGTGGCGCTGGCCGCGAGGGCGGCACGACGGGTGATCATGGCGTGGACGTTCTCCCGGTTAGGTCTGGCATGTTGGGATGCGCGGCGGCCCAGTCCACCGCGGCGGCCCATTTCTCGTTCCTGGCCTGTATAGAGACCATGAAGGCGGCGACCGGGCCGCCGGGCAGGGAGGGGGGCGGCAGGTCGGCCGCCCCGTTGGAGGGAAAGGGGATGGGGCGTGGAGCGGGCCGCCGGTCCCGCGGAGGGTCCGGCAGCGCGGCATCCCGGCGCGGCAAGGCGGGCGCGGTGCAGGACGTCACCGCCAGCGCTGCGTGGCCCGGCATCCCCGGCTCTCCTCCCGCCTCCGGGGGAACTCCTGCCCCCCTGGACCGATCACATCCCGTTCCTGCCGCAACGACCAGGGGCTGACAAGGCTTGCCCTGGGCATTGCGCGGCCGGTAGGCAGCGCGCAGGTGAACCCGGTGCGCCGCGCATGACCTGCAAGGCGAGGATCGGGGAAGACAGGGGCGCCGGCGGATGCAACTGGTCAGGCTGTATGGACGGGTCCTGGGTCTTCTGAAGCCCGACAGATGGGTGGCGACCGGCCTGGGCATCGCCAATGTCGCGCTGGCCGGGCTGGTCTTCCTGGAGCCGGTCCTGTTCGGCCGGGTGATCGATGTCCTGACCCGCGCGGCCTTCATGACGCATGAGGCGGTCTGGGCCGAGGCGCTGACGCTGCTCGCTCTGTGGGCGGCGGTCGGCCTGTCGGGCATCGGCGCCAATGTCGCCGTCTCGCTGCTCTCGGACCGCATGGCGCATCGCAACCGGCTGGCGGCGATGAGCCGGTATTTCGAGCATGTGCTCTCGCTGCCGCTGTCCTTCCACGGCGACATCCAGTCCGGACGGCTGATGAAGGTGATGCTGGCCGGGACGGACAACCTGTTCAGCATCTGGCTGTCCTTCTTCCGCGACCACCTCTCGACCTTCATCGCCGCCATCATCCTGATGCCGCTGACGCTCGCCATGAACTGGCGGCTCGGCCTGCTGCTGGTCGGCCTGGTCGTGCTCTTCTCGGTGCTGACCACCCTCATCATCCGGAAGACCGAGACGGCGCAGCACCAGGTGGAGCGGTTCCAGAGCCAGCTCGCCGGCAATGCGCAGGACGCGCTGTCCAATGTCGTCGTGGTGCAGTCCTTCACTCGCCTCAACTCCGAGGCACGGATGTTCGGCGACATCGTGCGGCAGGTGCTGGACCACCAGTTCCCGGTGCTGAACTGGTGGGCCCTGGTCTCCGTGCTGACGCGCGCCGCCAGCACCATCACCACTATCTCCATCTTCGTGCTCGGCACCGTCCTGCACCTGGACGGCAAGGCGACGGTCGGCGAGATCGTCAGCTTCATGGGCTTCGCCAACCTGGTGATCGGCAAGCTGGAGGCGGCGGTCGCCTTCCTCGCCCGCCTGGTCTTCCAGGCGCCGGCCGTCGCCGAGTTCTTCGAGGTGATGGATGCCCAGACCAGCGTGCCGGAGAAGCCGGGCGCGCTGGCCCTCGGCCGGGTGCAGGGGGAGGTCGCCTTCGAGGAGGTGGCCTTCGCCTATCCGGGCGGGCCGCGCATCCTCTCGGACGTCTCCTTCCGCGCGCCGCCGGGGCGGACCCTGGCGCTGGTCGGCCAGACCGGCGCCGGCAAGTCCACCGCCATGGCGCTGCTGCAGCGCATGTGGGACCCGGTCAGCGGCCGCGTGACGATCGACGGCCACGACCTGCGCGACATCACCCTGCACAGCCTGCGGCAGAATATCGGCGTGGTCTTCCAGGAAAGCATGCTGTTCAACCGGACCATCCGGGACAATCTGCTGACCGGCCGGCCGGAGGCGACGCAGGAGGAGATCGAGCGCGCCTGCCAGATGGCCGAGGCGCATGACTTCATCCTCCGCCAGCCGCGCGGCTACGACACCATGGTGGGCGAGCGGGGGGTGAGCCTCTCGGGCGGCCAGCGCCAGCGCCTGGCGATCGCCCGCGCCCTGCTGAAGGACCCGCCCATCCTGATCCTGGACGAGGCGACCAGCGCGCTGGACGCCGCGACCGAGGCGCGGGTGCAGAAGGCGCTGAAGGCGCTGATGGCCGGCCGCACCACCTTCATCATCGCCCACCGCCTCTCCACCGTGCGCGACGCCGATGAGATCATGGTCTTCGATTCCGGCCAGATCGCGGAGCGCGGCACCTTCGACGCGCTGGTCCGCCAGGGCGGCCGCTTCGCCGAGCTGGTGCGGACGCAGCTGACCTCGGCCGAGCCGATGGCGGAGGCGGTGAAGGCGGCGGAGTAGTCCAGCCGGAGCCGGTATGACGCGGTTGCGAGGAGGCTTTTCCTTGCAACCGCACGGCCCGGTGTCGCAGCCTTCCCGCCACGGCCAGGGCAGGGCGGCTCGATGCCGCGCCGGCCCGCCGGCCGGGGAGGGCGGCGCATGATCATCGGCTCGATCCTGAAGACCAAGGGCTCCGAGGTGTTCTCGGTCGGGCCCGAGGACACCATCCTCTCCGTCGCGCGGAGCCTGACCGAGCGCCGGATCGGCGCGGCGCTGGTGCGCGATGCCGGCGGCGCCCTGCTCGGCATCATCAGCGAGCGCGACATCGTCGGCGGCATGGCCTCGCACGGGCCCGGCACCACCGGCCTGAAGGTCGAGGAGTTCATGACCCGCGACCTCGTCACCGTGACGCCGCAGACGCATGTGACCCATGCCCTGGCGCTGATTACCCACCGCCGGGTACGCCACCTGCCGGTCCTGGACGGCGAGGGCAGGCTCTGCGGCATGGTCTCGATCGGCGATCTGGTGAAGGCGCGGATCGACGAGGCGGAACAGGAGGCCGAGGCCCTGAAAGCCTATGTGGCGGCCGCGGGCTGAACCGCCGCAGGCGACGACAGCGCGCCCGCAGGCTTGACCTGCCGCAAGGACGAAGCGGGAGCGGCGTGGTCCGATCCTTCCGACCCGAGATCGGAGGGAGTCACGTGAACCACCACCACCGCAAGGTCCTGCACGCGCTGTTCAGCCACCCCATCAGCGCCAACCTCGACCCGAAGCATGTCCAGGCGGCGCTGCAGGATCTGGGCGCCGAGGTCTCGCATGGCGGGCATGGCCAGATCATCGTGAAGCTGAACGGCCACACCCAGGGCTTCCATGACAGCCGCCACAGCCTCTCGAAGGAGGAGGTGGGGGCGCTACGGAAGTTCCTGACCGCGGCCGGCGTCGATCCGGCGCGCGATCTGCCGCTGTAGCGAATCCCGGCGGGCCGGCCTGGCGCATGGCGGCGCCGGGCTGGCCCGCGGCACGGGGCTTGCCCGGCCGGCCGCAGCCGCGCATTCATCGCGCCGGAGCAAGATCCGGGAGCCCTGCCCATGCCCTTCACCCGTCGTGCCGCGCTCGCGGCGCCTGGCATCCTCGCCCTCTCCGGCGCCGCGCGCGCGCAGACGCGCTGGCAGATGGCGACCCCCTATCCGGACGGGAACTTCCACACCCGCAACATCCGCGAATTCACCGCCGATATCGAGCAGGCAACGGGCGGGAAGCTGGCCGTCACCATCCACAGCAACGCCTCCCTGCTGCCGATGCCGCAGATCAAGCGCGGCGTGCAGACGGGGCAGGTGCAGATGGGCGAGATCCTGCTCGCGGCCTATTCGAACGAGGACACCTTCCTCGAGGTCGATTCGCTGCCCTTCCTGGTGCCCGATCTCGACGGCGCGCGGAAGCTCGCCGGCCTGCAGCGCCCCTATCTCGAGACCCGCTTCGCCCGGCAGGGCCTCTCGCTGCTCTATACCGTGGGCTGGCCGGCGGCCGGCTTCTACACCCAGGCGCCGATCACCAGCCTGGAGATGTTCAGGGGCAGCCGCTTCCGCACCTTCAGCCCGCTGACCAACCGCTTCGCCGCGCTGATTCAGGCCAACCCGGTGCAGGTGCAGCAGGCCGAACTCGCCCAGGCCTTCGCCACCGGCATCGCCACCGCCATGGTCACCAGCGCGCAGACCGGCGTCGATACCTCCGCCTGGGACTATGCCAAGGTCTTCACGCCGGTGAACTTCTCCATGACCAAGAATGCCGTGCTGGTCTCCCGCCGGGCGCTGGAGGGCCTGCCGGCCGATCTGCAGCAGGCGGTCCTGGCCGCGGCGCGCCGGGCGGAGGACCGCGGCTGGCGCCAGGCGAAGGAGGCGCAGGACGCCGCCCAGGCCCGGCTGGCGGAGAAGGGGATGGTGATCGGCGACGTCCCGCCCGAGGTCATGGCGGGGCTGCGGCAGGTCGGCGCCACCATGGCGGAGGAATGGGTCGGCCGCGCCGGGGAGGATGGCCGCAAGCTGCTGGACGCGCTGCGGGCCGGATAGACCCGATCGCCGGGCGCCCGGCGCCAGGAGGGCCGGGCGCCTCGCAGCGCGGCAGTGCCTGCCCAAGCGGTTGGCAGCGGCCGTCGCGCCGCGCCGCTTCGCGCCGGGAGGCCCCCTTGCGTCCCCGTGACGGCGCAGCGCATGGTCGGGGGAACAGGACCGAAGGGGGCTTCCCGCATGCCAACCACCCGCCGCGCCGCGGCCTGCCGGGCTGCCTGACGCATGCGCCGGCTGCTTGATGCGCTCTACGCCGCCGGCGCGGGCCTCGCCGCGCTGTCGCTGCTGACGATCTTCCTCGTCATGATGGCCCAGGTCGTGATGCGGGAGATGCGCCTGCAACTGCCCGCGGCGGACGACATCAGCGCCTATCTCTGCGTCGCCACCACCTTCTTCGCCCTTGCCGCCACCTTCCGCCGCGGCGAGCTGATCCGGGTCAGCATGGGGATCGGCCGCCTGCGCGGCGGCCCGCGCCGGGTGATGGAGGGCCTGGTGCTGGTCCTGGCCGCCGGCATCATGGCCTATGTCACCCGCTGGACCTTCGAGGACATGCTCTTCTCCTGGCAGATCGAGGAAGTGGCGCAGGGCACGGTGGCCATCCCGCTCTGGATTCCGAAGCTGTCCATGCCGCTCGGCGCCGGCCTGCTGCTGGTGGCGATCCTGGACGAGCTGGTGGCGGTCCTGCGCGGCGCGACGCCATCCTATGCGGCGGCGGCCGAGCAGCGCGCCGCGGCCGGCGACTTCTCGGTGGAGTCCTGAGCGATGGACCTCCTCACCTTCGGCCTGCTGCTGCTCGTGCTGCTCTGCCTCCTGCTCGGCGCCGGGCTCTGGATCGCGATGTCGCTCGCCGCGGTCGGCTATGTGGCGATGGCCGCCGTCCACCCGACGCCGGGCCTCTTCCTCGCCTCGGCCTTCTGGGAATCGACCGGGTCCTGGACGCTCGCGGCCCTGCCGATGTTCGTCTGGATGGGCGAGATCCTGTTCCGCACCAGGCTCTCGGAGGAGCTGTTCAACGGCCTCGCCCCCTGGATGCGGCGCGTTCCGGGGCGGCTGCTGCATGTGAACATCCTGGCCTGCGGCATCTTCGGCGCCGTCTCCGGCTCCTCGGCGGCGACCTGCGCCACCATCTCGAAGATCGCGCTGCCCGAGTTGAAGCGCCGCGGCTATGACGAGCGCACGGCGATCGGCAGCCTCGCCACCTCGGGCACGCTCGGCATCCTGATCCCGCCCTCCATCATCATGGTGGTCTATGCGGTCGCGGCCGAGGTCTCGATCATCCGGGTCTTCATCGCCGGCTTCATCCCCGGGCTGATGGTGATGGGGCTGTTCAGCCTCTACATCATCGTCTGGGCGCTGCTGAACCCGGCGAAGCAGCCGGCGCCCGAACCGCGCATGAGCCTCCTCGCCAAGCTGCGGCAGAGCGCGCAGCTGATCCCCTGCCTGCTGCTCATCGCCGGCGTCATCGGCAGCATGGTGATGGGCTTCGCCACCGCGACCGAGGCTGCCGCCTTCGGCGTGCTGGGGAGCCTGATCATGGCCGCGCTGACTGGCAGCCTGACCTGGCACAATTTCATCGACAGCCTGGCCGCGGCCACCCGCACCTCCTGCATGATCATGTTCATCCTGGCCGGCGCCGCCTTCCTGACCAAGGCGATGGCGCTGACCGGCATCCCGGCGGCGCTGGCCCAGGGCGTGGCCGCGCTGGACCTCGGGCCCTACGGCCTCATCGCCATCCTGACACTGGTCTATATCGCGCTCGGCACCTCGCTCGACGGCGTCTCGATGATCGTGCTCACCACCTCCATCGTCATCCCGCTGGTGCAGGCCGCGGGCTTCGACCTGATCTGGTTCGGCATCTTCATCGTGCTGCTGGTGGAGATCGCCCAGATCACCCCGCCGGTCGGCTTCAATCTTTTCGTCATGCAGACCATGACCGGGCGGGAACAGGGGGAGGTCGCGCTGGCCTCGCTGCCCTTCTTCCTGATGCTGGTGGTCACGGTCGCGCTCTGCACCCTCTTCCCGGTGACGCTGGTCACCGGGCTGCCGGAACTGCTGCTGGCGCAGTAGTACCGGCGGAGCAAAGCCTGGCCCGCGGCCACCGCCCGTGCGGCGAAGCCATGCGGGCATAGGTGGGCAGGAAGGTGAAACCTTCCTGCGCGTAGCACGAAGGGGGCGCCGGCGCCCGGCCGGCGCCCGCGCTTCTCAGCGCACCGGGGCGGCGGGCGCCGAGGAGCCGGACGGGGTGGTGGCGCTGGACCCCGTCGTCGCCGGCCCGGTGCCCGCCGCCGGCGCGGTGGAGGTGCCGGTCCCGGCGGTCGAGCCGACATTGCCGACGCCGCTCGCGCCCGTGCCGCCCACGCCGCCGGTGCCGCCGGAGGCGGTCGGGCCGGTGTTGGTCATGCCCGTGCCCGTGCCCGTGCCCGTGCCGCCGGCAGCGGCCGGGCTGGTGTTCGCCGTCGTGCCGGTGCGGGTATCCGTGCCGACCATGCCGCCACCCATATAGGCGCGGTCACGCTCGCTCCCTGCGGTGCCGGTGGTGCTCAGGTTGAGCGCCTGCCGCGTCTCCGCATTCAGTCGGCCAGTGGCCTCCAGGTTGTTGGCGCGCGGAAGTCCCGGACGGCGCTCGCGGTCTGCGGGCCCCAGACGCCGTCCACCGCCACATTGTGGCCGCGCTCGCGCAACTCGCGCTGCGCCTCGCGGACCGAAGCGCCGCTCCGGCCGGTGCGGCCGGCCGTGCGGCCGCTTTCGCCGATATCCGTGCCCGGAACCCGCGCTTCCGGGTTGCTCCAGGGCGGCCGGCCGAGATTGACGTCGCTTGGGGAGGTGGTCGCGCCGGCCACGGCCCCCGCGCCGCCACCGATGGCAGCCCCTGCCAGCGCGCCGACCGGACCGCCCAGCGCCCCGATCCCCGCGCCGGTGGCAGCGCCGGCCGCGGCGCCGCCCGTGGTGCGGTCCGTCGTATTGGTGCCGCAAGCGGCAAGGGTCGCGGCCAGGGCCGCGGCACCGACCAGTGTGCGAATCATCGTCGCCTCCTTGTCGTTCGGCGGGCGATCCATGGCCGTGCTGATGGAGCCGGCCCTCGCCTGCCCGCGCCGACCGGAACGCCCCCGCGCCGATCCGGTTGCGCGGAGGTCCGGCCGGGTATGGAACGTCCCGGTGAGGGTCAGCCGGGGGTGGGCCAGTCGGGCCGGTCGAAGCGCTGGATTTCCAGCAGGTAGCCGGCCGGATCGCGGAAGAAGAATCGCGGAAGAAGAGATGCGTGATGCCCAATGCTGCCGATTCGCGCGGCGGGCCTTCCGTCGCGACACCCCGGGCGGTCAGCCAGGCATGCCAGGCCTCAACCGCCTCGCTCACCAGGGTGAGGACGACGCCGCCCTCCCGCCGCGGATCGCTGGCCTCCCGCGGGCCACGCGCCCGGCAGAGGCCGAGGAAGGCGCGCCCGCCAGGCGCGGCGGCGTAGATGGCGCAACTTCCCTGGTCCTGCACCAGGGGCAGTCGCAGCACCTCCTCGTAGAAGCGGCGGCTGGCGGCCAGATCCTCCGCATAGAGGAAGGTGATCTGCTGCGCCGGCGGTGGGGGTGGCAGGATCGGCATGCCGCAGCATGCCAGGGCGCCGCGTCCCGTGGGCAGGGGGCACGCGGCCCTTTGGCATCATGCGGGCGGCGCCCTGCCCGCGGTCCGGCCCCTTGTCCGGGCAGGCGTGGTGCGCCACCTGAGCGGGTCCGTTCAGGCGGCCTTCTCCCGGCCGGGGCGCCGGCGTCAGACCCAGCGGTTCGGCTTCACATCCGTGATGCGGTCCTCGACCTTCTGCACGCCCGGCACGCTGGCCGCGATCGCGACGAGGCCACGGCGGACGGCGGTGGAGTGGCAGAAGCCGTAGAGCGTGACCGTCCCGCCGGCGACTTCGAAGAACACATAGGGCGCATCCGCCCAGGGCAGCCGGGCGATCTCGGCCGCGACCGCGCTGCGGATGGCATCATCCGTCGTCTCGGTCTCCGGCGAGAGCAGGGCGCGCAACAGATCGGCGCGGGAGAGGATGCCGACCAGCATGCCGTCCTGCACCACCGGCAGCCGCCGGACATTATGCGTCTCGAGCAGGTGAGCGGCGTGCTCGACCGTCACCTCCTCGGTCACCGTCACGGGATGGCGCGTCATGATGTCGCTGGCGGTCGCGCCATGCACCGCGGCATAGCGCGCCGCCGCCTGATCCCGGTCATAGAACAGCGAGCGCAGGAAGCCGGGCTCCGGCGCGTCGCTGGTCGAGAGCCGGCGGATGAGGTCGGCCTCGGAGACGATGCCGAGCAGCATGCCCCAGCTATCGGTGACCGGCACGGCGGAGATGCCCCGATCCGCCAGCAGGCGGGCCACGGCCATCACTGGCGTATCGCCCGGGACCGAAACCACCTTGCGGGTCATGACGTCGCGGACCTTCATGGCACTGCCTTTCATTGCCGGCGGCGGCGGACCTGGCCCACCGCCCATGGCCGCAGACTGCCAGCAAGGCGGGCAGGCTGCCTTGCGCCCGGTCAAACCCTCCGCCAGGGGCCGGCGCGATGTCGAGCCGGTTTCCGCCCGAGGCGCGGCGGCCGGAGGGCCGCGCGCTCAGCGCCGCCGGTGCAGCAGCGCCAGGGCGACCACCACCGCGGCAATCAGGGCGATGCCGACCATCCCCTCGATCACCTGGAAATTCGGCGCGTCGCGCGCGACGAAGAGCGCGGTGATCGCGCCCGCCGCGACCAGGAGCACCCGTGCAAGCCACATCCTTCCGCTCCTTCGGCCGGGGGGGGGCTAGCCCGCCGCCTGCTGCACCAGGGTCTGCACCGATTCGAAGCCCTCGAATTCCGGCGGGCCGAGATAGAGCGGCCTGGTGGTGCCGGCATGGCGGTGGGCCATCCGGAAGGCCTCGGATCTCGTCCAGGCCTCGAAATCCGCCCGTGACCGCCAGACACTGTGGGAGGCGTAGAGGACATGGTCCTCCCGCGCCGGGCCCTTGAGCAGGTGGAATTCGACGAAGCCCGGCACGCCCTGCAGATGGCTGTCGCGCGACCTCCAGAGCGTCTCGAACGCCGCCTCCGAGCCGGGCGCGACGCGGAAGCGGTTCATGGCGATGAACATCGGCCCCTCCCCAGCCGGCATCAGGCGCTGGCGCGCCGCGTGCCGCCATCCACATGGATCACCTGGCCGGTGATGTAGCGCGCGCGGGGCGAGGCCAGGAAGACCGCCAGCACCGCGAGATCCTCCGGCTGGCCGATATAGCCCGCCGGCACCTCCTTCTCCGCCCAGGCGCGGCGGCTCTCCTCATCCGGCATGACGCGGAGGTCGATCTGCTCGGAGCGGATGCGCCCCGGCGGGATGGAGTTCACCGTGATCCCGTCGCGGCCGAGCTGGCGGGACAGCGCCTTGGCCCAGATATGCGTCGCGCCGTTCGGCGCATTGGCCGGGTTGACGTTGAAGGGCTCGTCCGTGCCGGTCAGGTTGATGATGCGGCCGTATTTCCGCGCCTGCATTGCCGGCACCAGCGCATGGGTGATGCGGCGGGCGGCGTGGAAATTGAGCTCCATCGCCTCCTGCCAGACCGCCTCCCCCCCGAGTTCCCCAGGCGGCTGCGGCCGGCTGCCGCCGGCATTGTTGACCAGGATGTCGCAACGGCCGAAGCGGCCGAGCATGGCATCGCGGATGCGCGGCGCGGCCGTCGGGTCGGTGACGTCCTCGGGGATGATCAGCGGCTCGGCCGAGGCGGGCAGCTCGGCCGCCAGGCTCTCCAGCAGTGGCCGGCGCCGGGCGAGGATGCCGAGGCGGCAGCCTTCCCCGGCCAGCATCCGGGCGATGGTGCGGCCGATGCCGGCCGAGGCGCCGGTGACCAGCGCGACCCTGCCCGTGAGTTCCAGGTCCATCCGCAGCCCTCCTGCCTCCCGGTGCCAGCCTGCGTCCGCCCTGGCCAAAAGAAAAGCCGCCCCGGGTCTCCCCGGGGCGGCTTCCTTGTGGTGCTGCGGTGAGGCGGGTCAGCCCGCCATCGCCGCCTCCTTGCCCTTGCGCAGGTTGGGCATCAGCATCGCGGCGAGCGCGATGGCGCCGATCGCCAGCATCGTGGCGCTGATCGGCCGCTCCAGGAACACCATGGGGTCGCCGCGCGAGAGCAGCATGGCGCGGCGCAGATGCTCTTCCATCATCGGGCCGAGCACGAAGCCGATCAGCAGCGGCGCCGGCTCCAGCTTCAGCTTGCTGAACATGTAGCCGACCACCGCGAAGATCGCCGTCGAGTAGACGTCGAAGACGTTGTTGTTGGTGGAATAGGAGCCGATGGCGCAGAAGACCAGGATGGCCGGGTAGAGGAACTTGTAGGGCACCTGCAGCAGCTTCACCCACATGCCGATCATCGGCAGGTTGATGACCAGCAGCATGGCATTGCCGATCCACATGGAGGCAATGAGGCCCCAGAAGAGGTCCGGCTGCGCCTCCACCATGCGCGGGCCCGGCTGGATGCCCTGGATGATCAGCGCGCCGACCATCAGCGCCATGACGGCGTTGGACGGGATGCCGAGGGTCAGCAGCGGGATGAAGCTGGTCTGCGCCGCGGCGTTGTTCGCCGCCTCGGGGCCGGCCACGCCCTCGATCGCGCCGGTGCCGAACAGGTGCCGGCCCTTCGAGACCTTCCGCTCCAGCATGTAGGCGCCGAAGGCGGAGAGCGAGGCGCCGCCGCCAGGCAGGATGCCGAGCACCGAGCCCAGCGCCGTGCCGCGGAGCACGGAGGGGGTGGCGCGCTTCCATTCCTCCCTGGTCAGCCAGAGGCTGCCGACCTTGGTCTTGAGGACGGAGCGGGCCTCCGGCCGCTCGAGGTTCAGGATGATCTCGGCGATGCCGAACAGACCCATGGCGAGCGCCACGAAGCTGACGCCGTCCGAAAGCTCGGGGATGCCGAAGGTGAAGCGCTGCTGGCCGGTCTGCACATCGGTGCCGACCAGGCCGAGCGCCACGCCCAGCCCCACCATGGCGATCGCCTTCACCACCGAGCCCTGCGCCAGCACCGCGGATATGATGAGGCCGAGCAACATGAGCGAGAAGTAGTCGGCCGGGCCGAAGGAGAGCGCGACCTGCGTCAGCAGCGGGCCCGAGCCGGCGACGACGAGGGTGGCGACCGAGCCGGCGAAGAAGGAGCCGAGTGCCGAGATCGCCAGCGCCGCGCCCGCCCGCCCGTTGCGGGCCATCTTGTAGCCCTCGAGCGTGGTGACGACCGAGGAGATCTCGCCCGGCAGGTTCAGCAGGATCGAGGTGGTCGAGCCGCCGTACTGCGCGCCGTAATAGATGCCGGCGAGCATGATGATGGCGGTCGTCGCCGGCTGCCCGAAGGTGATCGGCAGCAGCAGCGAGATGGTGGCGACCGGCCCGATGCCCGGCAGCACGCCGATGGCGGTGCCGATCAGCGCGCCGATCAGCGCGAAGAGAAGGTTCTCGAAGCTCAGCGCGACGCCGAACCCGAAAGCGAGATTGCCTATGATATCCATTATCCGTCGGTCCTTGTGCTGGCGCCGGCGATCAGAACTGCGGCCATACGCTCACGCGGATGTCGAGCTGCTTGATGAAGACCCACCAGCAGAGCGCAAGCAGGAAGACGGTGATGCCGAGTATGCCAAGCGGACGCCTGCGGTGCTCCGGCTCCGCCATGCAGGCGACCAGGATGGTGGCGATCAGCGCCAGCATCAGCCCGCCCTTCTCCAGCAGCAGGCTGAAGACGCAGAGTCCGGCGCAGATCGCGCCGATCGCCCGCCAGCGCAGGGACCAGCAGATGACCACGAAGCCCACGAGCAGGCCGAGCCCGAAGGCGCCATAGTTGGCATCGAAGAAGGAGCTGATCTGCGGTGCCGCCCACATCGCGGCAGTGCCGGCGACGACGGCGAGTGCGATCGACCCGGCATCGAGGCCCGTCCACCGCTCCAGCGGATCCGGCCCGTTGAAGAAGGCGATCGCCAGCACCATGATGCCGAGGAACAGCACGAAGTAGAAGACGAGCATGGGCATGTAGCCCGGCCCCATGCGCCTGGCCGAGCCGAGTGCGTGGTCCTGGTTCAGCCACAGGGCAACGACGGCAAACAATATGAGGACCACGCCCGAGGCGATGTCCTTCGCGTTCAGTTTCATGTAGCGACCCTTCTCGCCTCCCACCCACCCGGGGGAGCGCCCCGGGAAGTGCGTTTCACGTCAACCATGCCGGACCGGCCGCGCCGCCCGCGCCCATGCGCACCTGCAGGGTGCCGCGCGGATGGGCGGCCGCCGGCCATCCATTCCAATCGCCGGAGGCTTGCACCGCCGGCGCCCCTGTCCCGACTTCCGCCGCCGCAACGCGGCAGGGCGGGCGCGCGACCCGGCCCGGACATGCACCGTGGCCACGACGCGCGCCAGGCGCACCGACGCTGCCTCGGACAGGCCGGCGAGCCCCGACGGGCCGAACCAGGCTTCGCTGACCCGGTGGATGAACCCGATCGCGGCAGGTCGGCACAGCCGGGACCGCCGGGTGCCGCGTCTCGGCAGAAATGGCAAGAGCCCGCACCACGCCGCCGCGCAGATCGCCGATCGCGGCGGCCGGGCGTTGCGGTCCGGTCCGGTCCCGGCCGGGGAATCCCTGCGTCACTGCCAAGCCCACGCCGCGAGCGGGCAGGGGCGTCTCCCGCCCTCCGGCGAATGGCACGACCGGAAGAGGGTTGGAGAAAGCGGCGCTGAAGGAGACGCTGCCGGGATCGGGCCGTGCCGCCTGCGGCAGCGGCAACCGCCTGCACGAGGCGGCGGAGCGCGGTGCCGCCGCGAATGGCAGCGGGGGCGCCGTCACCGGCGCGGGATGCAGGACGTCCAGCGCCGCGCCGTGGTGCCGGGGAGAGGGGCCGATGCCATGGTGCGCGCGCTCCGGCATCACCGGCCCGTGGTCGTGCGGCACGGCCCGCACGATCCGCAGGCTGCCGGCCGTCGTGCCGGCGCGGCGGCTGATGCCCGGCACGTGACCGGGCTTCCTCCGGCCCTGCATCGGCAGGCAGCCGACAGGATCGATGATGCCGCCTGGCGCCACGGGAGCCCATGGCCGGACCGTCCGGCCAGCCTGGATCGCGCCTGCCGCCAGGGCATGCGCCGCCGCGGGCAGCGCCAGCATGGCGCCACCGGCCGGGTTGGCTCGGCGCGGCAGGGTTCCAGACATTCTCCTCCCCATTTCGGGTGCTCGGCATATCGCATGGCGGGCCGAGGGGCGGCAAGCCGGCCCACCCCCATGCTGCGCCGCGGAATTCCAGCGGGTGGGGCGCTGGACAGGGCGGGGGCTTCCCGCAATCCTCGCCCGCCTTCCTGCGCGCGGAACCCGTGATGTCGAAGTTGTCCCCGGAACGCCTCACCAATGATCCCGCGACGCGCATCCGCGACGCGGTCGCCGCGATCGAGCCGCGGCTGGTCGAAATCCGCCGCGACATCCATGCCCATCCCGAACTCGGCTTCGAGGAAGTGCGCACGGCGGGCATCGTCGCGGCGGAACTGGCGCGCCTCGGCATCCCGCATCGCACCGGCATCGGCCGCACCGGCGTGGTCGGGGTGATCGAGGGTGGCCGGCCGGGACCGACGCTCGCCATCCGCGCCGACATGGACGCGCTGCCGATCCAGGAGGAGACCGGGCTGCCCTTCGCCAGCACCGTGGCGGGGACCATGCATGCCTGCGGCCATGACATCCACACGACCACGCTGATCGGCGTCGCCGAGGTGCTGCAGGACCTCGCGCCGCAACTGGCGGGCCGCGTCGTCCTGGTCTTCCAGCCGGCGGAGGAGTCGCTGGGCGGCGCCGCCGCCATGGTGGCGGATGGCGTGCTGGAGGGCGTGGACATGGCGCTCGGCTTCCATAACCAGCCGGACATGCCGGTCGGCCGCTTCGGCTATGTGCGCGGCTCAACGCTCGCCGCCGCCGACCGCTTCGACCTGCTGGTGCGGGGCCGGAGCGGCCATGCCGCGCATCCGCACAAATCGGTCGATCCCGTCATCGCGGCCGCCGCCTTCGTCTCCCAGGCGCAGACGGTGGTGAGCCGGGAGATCGACCCGCTGATGCCGGCGGTCGTCACCATCGGCATGATCCATGGCGGCACCGCGCCCAACATCATCCCGGAGACGGTCGAGCTGCGCGGCACTGTCCGCACCCTGCACCGGGAGTCGCGCGACATCGCGGAGGCGGCGCTGAAGCGCCTGGCCGAGGGGTTGGCGGCGATGCACCGCACGAGTTGCACGCTCGGCTACCATCGCGGCGTGCCGCCGCTGATCAATGCCGACAGCGTGCTCGATCCCGCCATCGCCGCGGTGCGGCGCCAGCTCGGCGAGGTGATCGCCGAGGGCAGGCCGAGCATGGGCGCCGAGGATTTCTCCGAGTTCGCCGAGCGGGTTCCCGCCTTCCAGCTCCGCATCGGCAGTGGCGCGCCGGGGCGCCAGGATGCCCTGCACAACGACCGCTACCAGCCGGATGAGCGCTGCATCGGCCTCGGCGTGCAGGCCCTCTCGCGCATCGCCCTGGACATGCTGGCGTGACCGCGCCGTCGGATGACCGGAGCGGAGCGAGCCGCGGAGGTCCGAACCCGCCGGCCGGTCAGCACCGCATCGCGGAGCTGACCGCGCCCGAGGTCGCGCGGCGCCTCGCCGCCGGTGCCGCCGTGCTCTTCCCCATGGGCAGCCTGGAGACGCATGGCCCGCAGGCGCCGATGGGCGACTATCTGCTAGCCGAGGCGATCGCCGACCGCATCGCCGCGGCGGCCGTGGCACAGGGGGCGGATGCGCTGGTGCTGCCCGCCATTCCCTTCGGCGGCGTCGACTACTTCTCCTTCGTCCCGGGCGGCATCGTGCTCTCGCCGGCCACGCTGCAGGCAGTGGTGGAGGAGACCTGCGACAACCTCATCCGCACCGGCACGCGCCGCATCCTCATCCTGAACGGCCATGCCGGCTCGATCGCCCCGGTGGATGCCGCGGCGCGCGCGCTGCGACGGCGGCACGACCTGCTGGTGCCCGCCATGCATCTCTGGCGCATCGCCGGCGCGCTGCATGCCGAACTCGGCGGCAGCCCGGCCAGCTTCGGCCATGGCGGCGATCCGGTCTGGTCGGTCGCGCTGCATCTCCGCCCCGATCTCTGCCGGCCGGAGGCGGCGCGGGAGAAGCAGCCGGTGCCGCCGGTGCTCGGGCTGCCGGTCGCCAATTTCGGCACGGTCCGCGCCGCGGGCGTCGAGATCAACATCCCGATGGAGGTGGAGGAGGTGGCGCCGGGCGGCGTCGCCTGCGCCGACAGCCGTCCCGGCAATGCGGGGCACGGTGCGAGCATCGTGGCGCGGCTGGTCGAGGCCGGGGCCGCCATGGTCACGCAGCTTCATGCGGTGGCATGAGGACCCGTGCCCATCGCACCAGGGCCTGTAGCGGGTTGGCACCGGGCGACCTGCCCGGGGCGCGCAGCGCCGCTCCGGCGAGAGTCTGCCGCTGCCCCGCCATCCTGCGCGCGGCGGAGGCGGGGCGGCCGCTGCGGATCGGGGCGCTGGTCCAGGCCCCGCCCGCGCCGGATACCATGGTCGCGCTCACGACGCGGATCGTGATCGAGGCCGGGCGCCACGCGCCGCAGCCAGGAGGACTGCCATGAAGGTCTGCATTTTCGGCGCCGGCGCGATCGGCGGGCATCTGGCGGGGCGGCTGGCCAAGGGTGGCGCCGATCTCTCGGTGGTCGCGCGCGGGGCCCATCTTGCCGCCATCAGGGAGCGTGGCCTCACCGTCCGCACCCCCGACGGCGTCATCGAGGCGCGGCCGCGCGCCGCGGCCGACCCGGCCGAGCTCGGCCCGCAGGATGCGGTGATCGTCTGCACCAAGGTGCCGGCGCTCGGCGGCGTCGCGCGGGCGATCGGGCCCCTGCTTCGGCCGGAGACGCCGGTCGCCTTCGTCACCAACGGCATTCCCTGGTGGTATTTCGCCAGCCATGGCGGACCGGAGGAAGGGCAGCGGGTGCCCGAGGCGGACCCGGATGGCAGCGTCTGGGACCTGGTCGGACCGCGGCGCGCCATCGGCGGCGTCATCTACTCGGCCTGCCATGTGCCGGAGCCGGGCGTGATCGAGGTGACCAGCCGCGGCAGCAAGCTGCTCCTCGGCGAGCCGGATGGCAGCCGCTCCGACCGGGCGGTGGCGCTGGCGGCGGCGCTCAAGGCGGGCGGCCTGCCATGCAGCGTCAGCCCCGACATCCGCACCGATGTCTGGGCGAAGCTGCTGAACAACCTCTCCAACGGCCCGATCTGCGTGCTGACCCGGCGCAACATGCGCGACACCTTCCGCGACGCGGTGGTGCGGGACGCGGCGGTGCAGGTGGTGCGGGAGGGCATGGCGATCGCCGCCGCCATGGGCCGCCCGGTGCCGGGCGAGGCGGAGGAGCGCGTCACCCTCTCGGCCGATATCCCGCACAAACCCTCCATCCTGCAGGACCTGGAGGCGGGCCGGCCCATGGAGGTGGATGCGCTGTTCCGGGTGGTGCTGCGGCTGGCGCGGGAGCGAGGCGTGCCGGCGCCGATGCTGGAACTGCTGGTGACCATGATGGCCCAGGCGGCCGAGGCGGCCGGGCTCTACCGGCGGGCGGAGGGCTGAGCCTTGGCCCCCGTCCTCGACCACCTCGTCATCGATGTGCGGGACCGGATGGCGGCGGGGGCGGCGCGCATGGCGGCGCTCGGCTTCCAACTCACGCCCCTGGGGAGGCACAGCCTGGGTTCCGCCAACCACCTGGCGGTGTTCGGGGAGGACTATCTGGAACTGCTCGGCACGGATGTGCCGGGCGGGGCGCTGCGGCCCGACATCGCCACCTATCCCGTCGGGCTGAACGGCCTGGTCTTCCGGACGCAGCAGGCCGAAGCGCTGTCGGCCGGCCTGGTCGCGCGCGGCGTGCCCGCCCTGCCGGCGCAGTCCTTCCACCGGCCGGTCGATCTGCCGGATGGCGCGCGGGAGGAGGCGCGGTTCCGGACGGTGCGGCTCGATCGCGGCGCCGGTCTCGACGGCCGGATCTACTGGTGCGAGCACCTGACGCCGCAGCATGTCTGGCGGCCGGAATGGCAGGTCCATCCGAACGGCGCGACCTCCATCGCCCGTGTGCTGATCTCGGCGCGCGACCCGGAGCGGCAGGCCGCCATGTTCCGCCGGATCTTCGGCGAGGCGGCGCTGGGGCAGGGGCCCGGGGGCCGGGTGCTGCTGCCCTGCGGGCCGGTGGTGGTCGAGGTGGCGCCGCATGCGGCCGTCGTGGCCGAACTCGGCGCGGCGGCGCCCGATCCCGCGGGACGTGGCGACCACCTGGTGCTGATCGCCTTCCGGGTGCGGGACCTGGCCGCGGCATCGGCGCTGCTGCGCGCGCAGGGCGTCCTGGCGGAGGCACGGCCCGGCGGGCTGCGCGTGGCGGCCGAGCCCGCCCTGAACGCGACACTCGACTTCCTCGCCTGATCCCTCGCCGCGCCGGCGTGCCGTGTAACAGCGAGAATCTTTCGCCGAATCCACGCAACGAACCATCGATACGGGACGTATCTCCATCATGCCCCGCATGGGCGCGATCCAGGCGGCGGAGACCGGGATATGCCATTGCGCAGCGACGAGATGGAACGAAGCGAGACGAGGCAGGGCCAGGGCCGGCTTCGACCGCGTGACGAGGCGCCGGACCGCGGCGCGAGGATGCGGGAACGCGGCGCCCGCCGCCCGGCGGCGGAGCGGGAAGCGGTGTTCGACATCGCCGATTTCGCCGCCATCGCGCAGTTCGCCGGCATCGTCGCCGGGCGCCGGGCGGGGTAGGGCGGCGACTGCGCGGCCGGCCGCGGGCAGCGCGAAGGGAACACGAAGGGAACCGGCAGGCCGGGCGACATCGCCCGGCGCCCCCGGCGTGATTCCGTCCCGGCTCAGCGCGGCAGGGCCGTCTGGCCCAGCACCCAGCCTTCCCAGCGGCGCACCCAGGGGTCATCAGGCACGAAATCCGGCCGCGCGCCCTCCAGCACGGCGAGGAGCCCGAGCAGGCCGATGACCGAATCGAAGCGGTCCTCGCCGGCCGCATCGGCGCCGAAGCCGGCCTCGACGGCCCCGGCCAGCGCCGGGGAGGGCAGGATGCCGCGCGCCTCCATCACCGCCCGCAGCGCCGGGGCCAGGGCGCGCCGCGCGCCCTCCGCGCGCTTGCTGCCGATGAGCCGCAGCCCGCAATGCCGCAGCGCCTCGGCCGGATAGACCTCGGCCAGCACGGCCCGGCCCGGTGCCAGCAAGGCCCGCAGCCCGCCCTCGAAGGGCCAGAGCCGGATGGGCGCGCCGGCCACGAGGGCCGGCACCAGCCAGTCCCGCCAGGCGGCGATCGCCGCCTTGCCCGACTGGTTGGCGCCGAGCGTCCAGAACAGCGGGGCGCCGGCCGGGCGCTCGGCGGTCGCCCGGTCGCACCAGCGGGAGAGCCCCTGCGGGCCGCCGAGGCCGAGCGCCGCCGCATGCGCGGCCCGGGTCATGCCCGCGACGCCGCGGGCGGGGTAGAAGGGCCGGTCGGGGGAGACCGTCTCCAGCCCGGCATTCACCAGGAAGAAGCCCGGCCGGGCGGCGAGGCCGCGCAGGAAGTCGGGAAAATCCGCCTCGGGCCGGGCCGAAGCATAGTCCCGCGGCAGGCCGAGCGGCAGGTCGAGCCCGAGCGCGACCGGCAGGCCCGGCGCCAGCAGCCGCGGCAGCAGCGCCGCCACATCCCCCACCGGCTCCGGCGCCTCCGCCTGCCACCGCCCGGCCGTGCGGCGCGCCCGGGTCAGCCAGCGCTTGCGCGGGTCGGTGCTCCAATCCGCATGGGCGGCGATCAGGTCACCCATCGCGGCCCTGCGCTGTGGCATGCTGGCGGGACTGGCGCGGCGCGGCCGTCGCCCTGCGGCCGCCGGCGGCGCCGGGGATGCAAGCTGGGAGGAGATCGCGATGGCGACGGTGCAGGAGCCCCGGGTCCCGGCCTCGGCCGTCGCGCCGCCGGGCTATTCCACCCTGTCCAAATGGTTCCACTGGGTCACCGTGGTGCTGCTCGCGACGGCGATGCCGGTCGGCTTCGTCATCAAGCACATCAAGGATTCGGACAAGATGGTGTTCTACGCCATCCATGAATCGGCGGGCCTGACCATCCTGTTCGTCGCGCTGGCGCGGCTGGCCTGGCGGTTGCGCCATCCGCCGCCGCCCCTGCCCGAGCATGTGCCGGTGCCGCTGCGCCGGGCGGCCGCGGCGGTGCATCACAGCCTCTATGTGATGCTGATCCTGCAGCCCTGCCTTGGCTTCCTCATGACCAATGCCTTCGGTTTTCCGCTGCGCGGGGAGACCGCCTATCTCGGCCTGATCGACTTCCCGAAATTCATGGAGGCCCATGAGCCGCTCGCCGAGGTGCTGAAGACGCTCCACACCATCGGCGGCTGGTCGATCCTGGTGCTGCTGGTGCTGCATGTCGGCGGCGTGGTGTTCCACCAGGCGATCCGGCGGGACGGCACGCTGCTGCGGATGGTCTAGGCCGAGGGTCGAAAGGCGGGCCGGTGCGGCGCAGCGGGCCTGGTCTGCCGGCCGCCCCCGGGCTCTCGCCCCCGGATGCCCGGCCGGGCCCGCCCCTGCCGGAGAGGAGCGGTGCCGCAGCGCCGGACGCCCCGCCCGGTGCGATCCTGCATCAGGTCCGTCGCGGTCCCGTCAGAGCGGCTTCTGCGCCTTCTCCAGCAGGCGGGCGAAGAAGCCCGGTTTCTTCGCCGTCGCCTCGACCTTTGGCGTCTTCAACACCTGCGCGCGTTCGGCGGCGGCTTCCTTCTCCTTCTGGGCAAGCCACTTCTCCAGGCTCATCCCCGCCTTGGCGGCCCTTTTCGCCTCATAGGCGCGTTGCGCCTCGGTCATCTTTCGTTGATCCATGGGAACCTCTTCGACGCGGCAGATGTGGCGGAGCCGGCCCGGAGGAGCAAGGCCGGGGCTTGAACGCGGGACCGGTTCAGGCCCCTATGCGCCACATGGAAGCGCGGGTGAAAGCCGGGATCTGGGTCTCGATGGCGTTGCGGCTGGCGGATATCGCCGGGCGCAGCGGGGCGGTCTTGCGGAAGGGCGACCCGGATTCGGGCGGAATCCTGTGCGTCCTGCGGGGGCGGGAGGGACTCGTCGTCCTCAGCCAGGTGCGGGACGCCGAGGGGCGGCCGGCCTGGATGCGCGGCAGCGGCGCCACGCCGGTGGATGAGGAGACGGCCGATGCCTATATCGCAAGGCAGGTGAAACGCGATCCCGATCTGTGGGTTGTGGAGTTTGACGCCCCGGACCTGAAGCCGCCTTTTGAAGGCAAATTGCTGTAACTCCAGAGGTATGCCTCTGGTTCGCAATATTGTGTATGCGATCCAACGCTTCCGTGAGGTGCGTTTCTCGCTTGATGGTTTCAATTCTCTCCAACGGGTTAGGCATCGCGCAGGCTTGCACTGTGCCGGCACCCCGAAACCCATCACGTGTCGGAGGACGCATGGCCACTCCCCGCCCCATCCTGATCGTTGAGGACGATGCCGCCCTGCGGGCCACCCTCGCCGAGCAGATCGCCCAGGAAGGCGACTTCACCGCCGATGAGGCGGAGAGCGCCACCGAGGCCGCGGCGAAGCTCGCCGATGCCGATGCGCGCTACGATGCCATCCTGCTCGATATCGGCCTGCCGGACGGCGATGGCCGCGACTTCTGCGCCAAGCTCCGGCGGGAGGGCCGGAAGATGCCGGTCATCATGCTGACCGGCGCGGATGCGGAGCAGGATGTGGTGCGCGGCCTCGATGCCGGCGCCAACGACTACATCGCCAAGCCCTTCCGCCTGCCGGAACTGCTGGCGCGGGTCCGGGCGCAGCTTCGCGTCTTCGACAATTCCGAGGACGCGGTCTTCACCATCGGGCCCTATTCCTTCCGTCCCTCCGCCAAGCTGCTGCTGGAGCCGGCGCGCAACCGCAAGATCCGGCTGACCGACAAGGAAAGCTCGATCCTGAAGTTCCTCTACCGCGCCGGCGGCAAGCCGGTGCCGCGGCAGGTGCTGCTGAACGAGGTCTGGGGCTACAACAGCGCGGTCACCACCCACACGCTGGAGACCCATATCTACCGCCTGCGGCAGAAGATCGAGCCCGATCCCTCCCATGCCCGGCTGCTGCTGACCGAAGGCGGCGGCTACAAGCTGGACCCGGTGGCGCAGGCACAATAGCGCCGCCCAGGGCAGCAGGACTGGGGCCGCGGCGGAGACGCCGCGGCCCTTTTCCAATTTCAGGCCAGCGATGCCGGGCAGCAGGCATCGGCGGCGGAGGCCACGGATGCGGCCCGCGGCCGATGCCGCGGTGCCGGCGCTGCAGGCGGTGCCGGCGCCTGTGGCCGCATAAGCGTATTCGGATTGATGCGGGACGCGATCATGCCCGGCCACCATGATGCGCGCCGGCATGGCGGCCGCGCATTCCCGCCGCCGATGCCCGCCGGGCCCGGATCCTCATGGCGGCCGGCAGCCTCCCATGCCCGGTGCCTCCCGGGCCGGTCCTGCGCGAGCCGCGGCGGCGATCAGCGGTCGGTCAGCCGCAGCTCGATCCGCCGGTTCCGCGCATAGGCCTCTGGCGTCTCGGCATTGTCCAAGGGCTGGTTGTCGCCGAAGGCGGTCGCCGCCACCCGGTTGGGCGGCAGCCCCTCCGCCATCAGCAATTGCGCGACGGCGATCGCCCGCGCGGCCGACAGTTCCCAGTTCGTCGCATAGCGCGCGCTGCGGATCGGTTGCCGGTCGGCATGGCCGTCCACCCGCAGCAGCCAGTTCACATCCGGTGGGATGCGCTCCGACAGCTCCTTCAGCACCCGCGCGATCTCGCGGATCTGCTGCTGGCCGGCGGGCGAGAGATCCGCGCTGGCGGGCGGGAACAGCACCTCCGACTGGAAGACGAAGCGGTCGCCGACGATCCGCACCTCCGGCCGGTCGCCCAGCACGTCCCGCAGCCGGCCGAAGAAGTCGCTGCGGTAGCGCTGCAGCTCCTCCACCCGCGCCGCGAGCGCCGCGTTCAGCCGGGTGCCGAGCGCCACGATCTGGGCATCCTTGTCGCGGCCGGAGGTCTCGGCCACGTCCAGCGCCGCGGTCAGCCGGGCGAGCTGGCTCCGCAGCTCCTCGATCTGGCGGCTCAGCAGCGCCACCTGGGCGCGCGCACTCTCGGCCAGCCGCACCTGCTCGGTCGCGGCGCGCTCGGCCGCCTGCCGCCGCTCGGCCTCCGCCGCCGCCATGTGCTCGGCCGCCTGGCGCCGCTCCGCCTCGGTCAGCCCGGCCGCCTCGGCCGTGCTGCGGGCCCGCGCTTCCTCGCCCGCGCGCCGGGCCGCCTCCTCCGCCTGCCGCTCCAGCTGGTCGCGCAGGGCCGCCAGCGCCTTCACCTGCTCCGACAGGCGGGCGATATCCGAGAGCCGCGCCTCGATGGTCGCGCGGTCGGCCTGCACCCGGCGGTCGAGCGCCGCCATCTCCGTCCGCATCGCGGCGAGCTGCCGCTGCTCGGCCGCGAGCTGCGCCTGCGCCTCCTGCAACTGCCGCTGCAGCGCGGCCAGCTCCCGCCTTGCCGTCTCCGCCGCGCCACGGCTCTCGGCGAGCTGCCGGTCCAGCTCCACGACCCGCGCCTCGCTCTGCTGCCGCGCCTGGCGCTCGGCCGCCAGGCTGCGGCCGGTCTCGGCCAGTTGCCGCACCGTCTGCGCGGCATCGCCGCCCACGCTCTCGGCCCGCCGCAGCGCCTCGGCCAACTGCTGCTCCAGCGAGGCCAGCCGCTCCGCGCCGCCGCGGCCGGCGAGTTCCAGGTCGGTCAGCCGCGCGGTCAGGCGGTCCCGCTCCGCCTGCGCCGCGTCGCGCTCGGTGCCCAGCCGGTCACGTTCCTCCCGCGCCTCCCGCAGCTGCGCGAACAGCGCATCCCGGGCGGTGGCGGCGGCCCGCAGCTCCTCCGTCGTGCGGGTGAGGGCGCTGCGCAGCTCGGTCGCCTGGCCGCGCTCCAGCGCCAGCATCTCGGCCAGTTCCGCCACCTGGGCGTTCAGCCGGTCCAGCGCCCGGTCGCGGGAGGACAGGGTGACGCTGAGGAAGCCCTGGGCCAGGACGAAGACCAGCAGGACGAAGATGATGACCATGAGCAGCGTGGACAGCGCGTCCACATAGCCGGGCCAGGCATCCAGACCGCCCCCGCGCTGGCGGCGCCGGCCGATGGCCATCTACCGAAGCGGGGGGGCGCTGCCCCCTCGCGCTCCCCCGCCGGAGGTCAGGCGACCCCTGGACCGGCCCGGGTCCGCCCCCATCAGCGCGGGGCCTCCTCGGCCAGCGCCGCGATGGTCCGCGCCACCAGCTTGATCTCGCTGCGCAGCTCGGCGGTGGACTGGGCGCGGCCGTTGACCAGCTCCTCCAACAGGCGCGAGAGATAGATCTCGGTGTTGCGGAGATGGCCGCGGACCACCTCATCCGCCGCCGGCGCGGCCTGCGCATCGGCCAGGCGCTGCAGGACGGGGCCGAGCGCCGCCTGCTGCTCCGCCACCCGCAGCATCAGCGTCTGGCTGGCGCGGATCTGGTCGGTCAGCACCGAGAGCCGCTCGGTCAGCGTCATCATGGCCTGGCTGGTCTGCGCCCGGCCTTCCTCGCCGCGCGCCAGGATGCGCTGCAACTGCTCCAGGTTCTCCGCCGTCTGCTCCAGCAGCG
This sequence comes from Roseicella aerolata, assembly GCF_020523605.1. Lineage (GTDB taxonomy): Bacteria > Pseudomonadota > Alphaproteobacteria > Acetobacterales > Acetobacteraceae > Paracraurococcus > Paracraurococcus aerolatus. The sequence continues at coordinate 62,523 of NZ_JAJAQI010000010.1, forward strand.
CCTGGACATAGGCCGGGACGCTGCCGCCGCCCTCGCCGCCCACATCCCCCAGCACGCCGGAGGAGAGCCGGGTGATCCCGGCCAGCCATTCCTCCAGCTCGTTGTAGAAGCGGTTCTGCGCCTGCCCCGCCGTCAGGTCGAGGAAGCCCAGCACCAGCGCGCCCGCCAGGCCGAGCATGGAGGTGGAGAAGGCCGTGCTCATGCCCGTCAGCGGCTGCGCCAGCCCGGTCTTCAACTGGTTGAAGAGCTGGTTCAGGTCGCCCGAACCCACCGACATGCCGCCGATCACCTCGGAGACCGAGCCGATGGTCAGCAGCAACCCCCAGAAGGTGCCGAGCAGGCCGAGGAAGATCAGCAGCCCGGTCATGTAGCGCGACAGCTCGCGGCTTTCGTCGAGGCGCGAGGTGATGCCGTCCAGCACGCTCCGCATCGCCGGCGCCGAGAGGCTCAGCCGGTCCGACCGCCGCGCCGCGAACATGCTCGCCATCGGGCCCAGCAGCCGCGGCGCCGGCATGGCCGGGGCGCCGAGGCGGGGGCTGCGGAAATGCTCCAGCCAGTCGACCTCCGGCCGCAGCATCAGCACCTGCCGCAGGTTCCAGATGATGCCGATCCCCAGCACGCCGAGGATGAGGCCGTTCAGCACCGGGTTGCTGGCGAAGGCGTTCGCCAGCTCGGTCCCCAGCAGCGCCGCCACCAGCACCACCACGGCCAGGAAGCCGAGCATCCGCCAGAGATATCGAAGGGGAGGGGTCATCGGCCGAAGCTCATCCGGTCTGGGGGGCGCGTCACGGCGCGGCGCGCCGGAGGCCCGGCGGCTGGACATCGACGGCATCCGTCGCGTCCCCGGTCCGGCCCAGCGGGCGGATATCGATGCGGGTCGCGGGCAGGCCGCCGGCCACCAGCGCCTCCTTCACCGCCACGCCGCGCGCCAGGCTGAGGCGGCGGGCGGCGGAGATGTCGGCCGGGCCGCTGGCCTGGGCCAGCAGCACCACGCGCCCCTCCGGCCCGGCGGCCAGGCGCCGGCCCAGCTCGGCCAGCGCCGGCTCGGCGGTGCGGGGCGGCGCTTCCGCCCCCGGCGAGAAGCGGAGCCGCCAGGCGCCCTCCGGCAGCGCTTCCATTCCCGGCGGCAGGGCGAAGGGCCGCGCGGCGGCCACAGGCGCGGCGGGCGGCGGGGCAGGGGGCGGACGGACGGAGAGATCGACCGGGGCGGGCGGGGCGGGCGCGGGCTCGGCCGGGATGGGACCATCCTCCGGCCGCGCGTCAGCGGTCTGGGCCGGCACCTGGCCGGCCAGCAGCAACGCCCCCAAGAGAAACAGCCCCGGCCGCAGGGCCGCCCGGACTGGCATGATGCCCGACACCCTGGATTCGGCCCCCAATTCCTTGCCCGGCAAGGGTAGGCGATATGGGGGGGCTTGGAAACTCGCAGCCCGCGGCGGTGGAGCCGGCGGGATCAGCCGGCCCGGCAAGGGCCGCGGCCGGCGGATCACCGTAGCGAAGGCGCGGGGCGTTCGCGGCCTGGTACTACAGGCGGGCGAATTGGCGTTCAGTTTTGAACGCGATCCGCTGTAGGTCGCCCGGGGCATCGGCGGAGGACGGGCCGACGCAGGGCGGCAGGCTGGGCCGGATGCCGCGCGGCGCACCCGGCCGGGCGTCAGCCCGCGGCGGGCGGGACCTCGGCGGTGCGGCTGCGGGCAGCGCCGGCGGCGGCGATGCCTTCCTGCACCACCTCCCGCAGCTTCGGCTGCAGGTTGGGATTGCCGGCGACGATGTTGCCCTCTGCATAGGGGTCGCCGCCCTCGGGGTCCGTCGCGAAGCCCCCGGCCTCCTTCACCATGATCAGGCCGGCGGCCATGTCCCACTTCTTGATGCCGAGCTCCCAATAGCCGTCGTAGCGGCCGGCCGCGGTCCAGGCGAGGTCCAGCGCCGCCGAGCCGAAGCGCCGCACCCCGGCCACCTGCGGCATGAGCCGCGCGAGGGTCTGGGTGAACTCCGCCTTGCGCGGCACGCCGGCGAAGGGGATGCCCGTCGCAAACAGCGCCTCTTTCATGTCCTTGCGGCCGGAGACGCGTAGCCGCCGGTCGTTCAGGAAGGCGCCGACGCCCTTCTCCGCCCAGAACATCTCATCGGCCGCCGGATTGTAGATGACGCCGGCCATGATCTCGGACCTGTCGGCATCGATCCGCTTCTCGATCCCGACGCTGACGCACCAGTGCGGGATGCCGTGCAGGAAGTTGCTGGTGCCGTCCAGCGGATCGACCACCCAGCGCCATTCCCAGTCGGCGGCGCCGTGGCTGCCGCTTTCCTCCATCAGGAAGGCGAAATTCGGCCGGGCGCGGGAGAGTTCGGCGCGCAGCGTCTCCTCCGCCCGGATGTCGGCCGCGGAGACGAAATCGCCCGGGCCCTTCACCGAGACCTGGAGCTGCTCGACCTCCCCGAAATCGCGGAGGAGCCGCTTGCCGGCCTTCTGCACGGCATTGACGACGACGTTGAGGGCAGGGGAGAGGCGGGGGGAGGAGGCCATGGCGTTCCCGGCGGGTCTGGATCAGGCGAGGGGCCCGCGTGCAACGCGCGGGACGGGGCCGCGGCACGGCCCCGGGGACAGGCCGGCGGCCGGGGCCGCGGGCCGAACGGGCGCCCCGGACAGGAACCGGAGGCGCCCGCGGTCAGCGAGGCGTGGCGTGGGGCCTACTTCGCCCGCTCGACATAGGAGGCGTCCTCGGTCTTCACCACGATCTTGTCGCCGGCGGTGACGAAGGGCGGGACCATGGTCTTCACGCCGTTGGAGAGGATGGCCGGCTTGTAGGAGGAGGAGGCGGTCTGGCCCTTCACCACCGGGTCGGCCTCGGTCACCTCCAGCACCACCGATTCCGGCAGGGTCATCGCCACCGGCTCGCCCTCGATCAGGCGGACATTCACGGTCATGCCTTCGACCAGGAAGGGCAGGCGGTCCCCCAGGATGTCCTTCGAGACATGCGTCTGCTCGTAGGTTTCCGGGTGCATGAGGACGAGCTGCTCGCCTTCGGCATAGGAGAAGGTGAACTCCTCATCCGCCGTCTCCAGCCGCTCCACCGTATCGGCGGTGCGCCAGCGCTGGTCCTTCTTGGCGCCGGTCTTGACGTTGCGCATCTCCACCTGGATGACGGCGGCGCCCTTCCCCGGGATCATGATGTTCTGCTTGAGGATGGTGTAGCGCTGGCCTTCGAATTCGATGACCATGCCGGCACGCATCTGGTTGGCCTGCATCTTTGCCATGGGTGGGCGACCTGTCCGGGTGGTTGGGAATGAGCGGGCACGCGCCGGGCCCGGTGGGCGCAGCGTGGGCGAAGGGGGCGGGTTGTAGGGGAAGGGGGGCGGGGAGGGAAGGGGGCGAGGCTCAGGCGCCGAGGCGCAGGCTGCGGATCGCCTTGTCGCCCAGCAGGTTCCGGGATTTGGGGTACCGCGAACCGCAGGCCATGCGCTGCGCCTGATCCGCAGGTCGGCATATTTTTCGCGTGCCCACCGCAGGCATGCGGCCCTCATCATGGCCGGCAGCCATTCGTGACGTGTCGAAGGATGTCTCGCAAGGCTACCATCCTGGCGCGGAGCGAGGTCATTCCGAGAGTGTGATGTACCGGCAGCCGCTCAACCTCCCTGGGCGGAATGTTCTTTGCCTGGCTGGAACGCCAGGACCTGCGATACGAACTCGTCAGGGCCAGCCACGCGCCATGGTCCGCGCCACCCAGCGCCACGACCGCGTCGTCACCAACCCGGGCTGGAGGCGAATGTCACCGTTCCGGTCCTCGGCATCACCCTCCCGCTTGCCGGGATCTATGAGGGCCTGAGCTTCCGGTCCCAGCCCCACCTGGTCCCGTCCACCGAAGGTCCGCCCACGGCCTGATCGCCTTTCGGCTTCATCTCCGCGCGAGCCTCCGGAACCCGGCCGCATCGCCCGTGGCATGATCGCCTCAGCGCCGCGTCATTCGGTGGCATGGGGGACCCCGCAGCGCGCCGGAACGAATCTTGCGCGGGCATGATTGCCTTCCACGATGCCGCCGCGCGCTCCCGCCGCTATCCACAGGCGCAACTGCGACGCAAGCCGGAACGGTCCGCGTCCCGTGCCGCTCATGCTGCACCGCCACACGCCGTGCGTGAGTTTCCCTTCGGATCGCACCAGGAACCATCTCTCTTCCGCTCCCCAAGCGACCCGGTCTGAAGTATCATCCCCGCCATGGGGCGCCCTCTGGCCCCTGGAACCGCTGACCAAAAAAGCGAGTGCTTGGGATGGAACGTATCATGAGCCTGCCGGGCATCCGCCCGTTGGCCTTGCCACGCCTGCCGGCCGATTTCTTCGCTGCCCCCCGCGATCCGGCCGCACCCCAGCCCCTGCGCCTGGACTGGCACCGCCGCGGCCCCGGCTTCCGGCTGCAGGGCGATGCCGCCCTGCAGCAGGCCTTCCGCGCCGCCCTCGCCGATTATGACGCGGCCGAGGCGGCGGCGGCCCGCGCCCGCCTCTCCGGCGATATCCGCGGCTTCTTCGCCGCGATGACGGAGACCCACCGCTGCTACGCGGCGCTGGAGGGATTCGACCTGCCGGCCGCCGACCTGGCCCGCCTGCTGGCCCAGTCCCGCCGCCGCGCGAGGGAGGCCGCGCGCCGCGAGCGCCGCGCCCCGGTGGCCGAGGCGGCCTGAGCCACCCTCCGCCAGGCCGGGCCTCCGGCCCGGCCTGGCGTCCCGCCTGGCTGGCGCGCCTGCCGCCGGGCGGACTGCCGGGGCATCCGGTGCCGCATGGCCCCGGCCGCAACCTTCCCGCGAAGACCGCCCTGGCCCGCCGCCTGCGCCGCGCCCGGCCAATCTCATTGCCGCAGCGATCTTGTTCGTGCTATGTTCGCATCACCGGCAAGGAGACCGGCGATGCCCCAGGCGCCCCGCTTCCTTCATCCTTCCTCGAAGGGAGCCCGCGCCGCCGGGGATCTGTTCGAAGCCGCTCGCGCCCGCGCGCTCTGCCGCTTTTCCGCCACGATCCGCCCCGGAGCTTTGTCCGAAACCGCGCGGTGCGCGCCTTGTCGCCGCAAGCTCATGGATCCCAACGGCCCTTCAGCCCTTGGCGGGGCGGCCAGAAGGGGCAGGGACACCCCATCACCGCGCATCGCGCGATCGGGACCCCGCAGCGCCCTTCCAAACCCCCGGGCCGGCGACGCCGGCAGCCTATTCCCGCTCGTAGATCAGCCGCGCCCGCACGGTCCCGGGCAGCGCGCGCAGCTCGCCGAGGATCGCCTCCGCCTGGTCCCGGGCCTCGACGCTCTCCACCACCACGTAACCGAGCTCGCCGAAGGTCTGGTAGTACTGCGCCGCAATGTTGAGGCCCCGCCGGCCGAAGGCTTCGTTGATGCGGGAGAGGACGCCGGGCGCGTCCCGGTGCACATGGGTCCAGCGCGCGCCGGTCGGCCGGGCCGGCAACTGCACCTGCGGGAAGTTCACCGCCCCCATGGTGGCGCCGGTGTCGCTGTACTCGATCAGCTTGCGCGCCACTTCCTGGCCGATGCGGGACTGCGCCTCCTGCGTGCTGCCGCCGATATGCGGGGTCAGGATGACGTTGGGCAGGCCCTGGACGGGGCTCGCGAAGACCTCGCCGTTCCGCGCCGGCTCCTCCGGGAAGACATCGGCGGCGAAGCCCAGCAGGTGGCGGCTGCGCAGCGCCGCCGCCGCCGCCGCCAGGTCCACCAGCGTGCCGCGGGCGTTGTTGATCAGGATGCTGCCGGGCTTCATGGCGGCGATCTCGGCCGGGCCGATCATGCCGATGGTCTCCGGCGTCTCCGGCACGTGCAGCGTCACGATATCGGCCTCGGCCAGCAGCTCGCCGAGCGAGGCGCAGGGCCGGGCATTGCCGTGCGGCAGCTTGGTGGTGTGGTCCCAGTAGATCACCCGCATGCCGAAGGCCTCGGCGAGGACCGAGAGCTGGCTGCCGATATTGCCGTAGCCGACGATGCCCAGGCACCGGCCGCGCACCTCGTAGCTGCCCTCGGCCGATTTGTCCCAGCCGCCCTTATGGGCGGAGCGGGAGCGGTCCGGGATGCCGCGGAGCAGCATCACCACCTCGCCCATGGTCAGTTCGGCGACGGAGCGGGTGTTGGAGAAGGGGGCGTTGAAGACCGGGATACCGCGCAGCCGGGTGGTGTCCAGGTCCACCTGGTTGGTGCCGATGCAGAAGCATCCCACCGCGATCAGCCGGTCGGCCGCTGCCAGCGCCTCCCCCCTGAGCTGGGTGCGGGAGCGGATGCCGAGCATGTGGACACCCTGCAGCGCCTCGGCCAGGGCGGCGCCGTCCAGGGCCTTGGTCAGGCGGGTCACGGTCTGGTAGCCCGCCGCGCTCAGCAGCTCGACGGCGCTGTCGGAAATCCCCTCCAGCAGCAGGACGCGGATGCGGTCCTTGGGGAGGGAGATGCGGTCGGACATGGTGTGCTCCGGGGGGCGGCGGGGGGCCGAGAGCGCGGGTGTCTAGTCCCGATCGGGCGCTGGCGGAAGCGTGAGTTGGCGCAGGGCGGGTTTGCGGCGGGCGGGAGGGCGCGGGTCTTGCTGGTCTTGCTCCGGTGGCGCCGCTGGGGCGGTGGAACTGCCGTTGCGCCCCTTGGGACACCCCCTCCGGTGCGGCGCGGCGGTTCAGCCCGGTGCCGGGCCGGGGCGGGGCGGCAGGTCCCGGGTGCGGTAGCGCGCCACCGCCTGCCCCTCCGGCACCTTCTGGAAGACCAGGAAGTAGCTGTGGTTCTTCCGGGCATGCACCTGCCGCAGCAGGCGCGCCACGCCCGGTCGGTTTGGCCGGACCAGGACGAAGAGATCACGGGCATAGAAGCCGAGCTCAGCCAGCCCGGTCACGATCTGGACATGGGTGAGTTCCTGCCGGTTGGCGCTGACCTCGTCCTGACATTTGACGATGAGGATGCCGTGGTCGCGCAGCACCCGCCGCGCCTCCTTCGCCGCATCCAGGTAGAGGTCGAGCACCGCCTGGTGCCAGCGCCCGCCGCCGGGCGCCTCGCGCCCGCCGCCCGAGGCATAGTAGTCGCGCAGCGCCACATGGCTGCCGAGGCCGCCGCGGGTCTCGGCCTTCGGGCGCAGCAGCCCCTCCATATAGGGCGGGTCGAGCACCAGGGCGTCGATCGCGCCGGTGGCATAGGGCAGGGCGCGGCAATCCGTGCCGGTGGCGAGGTCCGAGGGCAGGACCCGGTAGCGGCCGGGCGGCACCTGCCGCCAGAAGACGCCCTGGCCAAAGGTGACGTCCGCCACCACCGCGCCGTCGGGCACGTGCAGGGCCAGGATCTGCGGGAAAAGCTCGGCATTGCCGCCGGCATGGGCGGAGAGGATGACATCGGCCGTCGCCGTGCCGCCCTGCACGCGCCGGGCCCGGGGCGGGGCGGGGTCGCCGGCCACGGCCGCGCCGGGAAGCGGCGGCGGGGCGGGGCGCGGCCGGCCGGCGGGCGGGCCGTCATCGGCGGCTTCGCCGGGCTCCGGCCCATCCTTGGGGGCGGTCACGCGTCGTCCCGGCCGCCACCGCGCAGGGCGCGGATCTCGGCCTCCAGCGCGGCCGGGTCGGGGGAGGGAAGCCAAGCCGCCTGCGCCATCACCGCCTGGGCCAGGCGGCGCTTGTACTCGGCGCGGGGGATCTCATGCGCGCCGAACTGCGACAGGTGCTCGGTCAGGAACTGGCTGTCGAGCAGGGTGAAGCCGCCGAGGCGCAGCCGCGCCACGAGGTGGACGAGGGCGACCTTGGAGGCGTCGCGGGCGCGGCTGAACATGCTCTCCCCGAAGAAGGCGCTGCCGAGCACGACGCCATAGAGGCCGCCGACCAGGGCATCGCCCTGCCAGACCTCGACCGAATGGGCATGGCCCTGGCGATGGAGGGAGAGGAAGAGGAACTCGATCTCCGGGTTGATCCAGGTATCCTCCCGCCCCGGCGCCGGGGCGGCGCAGCCGGCGATGGCGCCGGCGAAATCGGCATCGGCGGTGACGCGGTAGGGGCCGGAGAGCACGGTGCGCAGCAGGCGCTTCGGCAGGTGGAAGCCCTGGTCGAGGGGGATGACCCCCCGGCGTTCGGGATCGAGCCAGTAGAGCCGATCGCCCCGCCGGCTTTCGGCCATGGGAAAGAGCCCGGCGCGATAGGCGCGGAGCATGAGGTCCGGGGTGATGTCGATCTGCCGGCGGCTCATGCGGCAGTGACCGGAGGAGAAAGGGCGCCGAGAATGGGACCGTTATGGGCCGCGATGGCGCGGTGGCGGGCGTCCGGAGCGCTGCGATCGGCCGCAGGCCCGCCGGTCCGGGCGCAAGGCTGCAGGGGACCGTCCGGCGGCATGGTCACCCGCCCTGCGGCCGCGCCGCGCCATCGGCCGGCGCGATCGGAGGCCAGGCCCGCATCAGTCCCCGGCAGGGCATGCATCCGGTGCTTCCCTGCGATCGCGGCCGTCCACTCCAACTCCGCGGCATCGCTGGCCGGGCAGGCTGCTTCCACCCGGCCGACCAACGCCCCGGCCGCGCAGGCCGGCAGGGGAACACCCAGGTCGAGACGGGCGATCGAGTCCATGCCCGGTCGCGCAGGCGGCGGAGCCGTTCTCACGCATCAGGCACGCCCGGCGGGAGGAACCCCGCCCAGTTCCGCCCCGGCGCATCGGTGCGGCGGACCGGCCTTCGCTGCGTCGTGGAAGCGGGCTGGTCCGCAGCTTCTGCCACCCGCTGCAATTGCGTCACCGGCTCACCCCGAAGGGCGCGTGCGGCCGGTTCCGGCAAGCGCTCCTTCGCCTCGATGATGCGGTGGCTCGACATGCGACGACTATAGCCAGCCCCTGGCCGCACCGCCACGCGCTTGCCGGCCAGTCCCGCCTAACGTCGGGGGGAGCCTGCTCAGCCCGCCGCCATCCGCTTCGCCACGAAGCGTTCCAGCCAATGGATGGTGTAGTCCCCGGCCTGGAATTCCGGATCCTCCATGATGGCGCGGTGCAGCGGCAGGGTGGTGCTGATGCCGTCCACCACCATCTCGGCCAAAGACCGGCGCAGCCGCGCAATCGCCTCGGCCCGTGTCACGCCATGCACCACCAGCTTGGCCACCAGGCTGTCGTAATGCGGCGGCACGCTGTAGCCGGAGTAGAGCGCACTATCCACGCGCACGCCGAGCCCGCCCGGCGCGTGGTAGGTGGTCACCCGGCCGGGGGAGGGCGCGAAGCTGTCGGGGTCCTCGGCGGTGATCCGGCACTCGATGGCATGGCCATGGAAGCGGATCTCCGACTGGTCGTAGCCGAGCGGCTCGCCGGCCGCGACGCGAAGCTGCTCCTTCACCAGGTCGATGCCGCAGACCATCTCCGTCACCGGATGCTCCACCTGCAGCCGGGTGTTCATCTCGATGAAGGCGAACTGCCCGTCCTGCCAGAGGAATTCCAGCGTGCCGGCATTGCGGTAGCCGAGCTCCCGCAGCGCCCGCGTCACCTGGGCGCCGAGCGCGTCGCGCTCCGCCGCGCTCAGCACGGGCGAGCCGGCCTCCTCCACCAGCTTCTGGTGGCGGCGCTGGAGCGAGCAGTCGCGCTCGCCGAAATGCACGACGTTGCCATGGGTATCGGCCAGCACCTGCAACTCGATATGCCGGGGCCGGTCGAGATACTTCTCCAGATACACCGCATCGTCGCCGAAGGCGGCCTTCGCCTCGGTGCGGGCGACGCGCCAGGCCTCCTCCAGCTCCTCCTCGGAGCGCGCGACCTTCATGCCGCGCCCGCCGCCGCCCGCCGCCGCCTTGATCAGCACCGGGTACTTCACCTCGGCCGCGACGGCCCGCGCCTCCTCGACCGAGGCGAGCGCGCCGCGGCTGCCGGGCACCAGCGGCACGCCGAGCCGGCGCATCGCGTCCTTGGCCGCGATCTTGTCGCCCATCATGCGGATGTGCTCGGGGCGCGGGCCGATGAAGGCGAGGCCGTGCGCCTCCACCATCTCGGCGAAATTGGCGTTCTCCGAGAGGAAGCCATAGCCGGGATGCACCGCATCCGCGCCGGTGATGGCGGCGGCCGAGAGGATGGCGGCGACGTTCAGGTAGCTGTCCCGCGCCGGGGCTGGGCCGATGCAGACGCTCTCATCCGCCAGGCGCACATGCATGGCGGCGGCATCCGCGGTGGAGTGCACCGCGACGGTGCGGATACCCATCTCCTGGCAGGCGCGGTGGATGCGCAGCGCGATCTCGCCACGATTGGCGATCAGCACCTTTCCTATGCGCACGCGCGCTTACTCCACCACCATCAGCGGCTCGCCATACTCGACGGGCGTGCCGGTCTCGATCAGGATGCGGGTGACGGTGCCGGCCTTCGGCGCCTTGATCTGGTTGAAGGTCTTCATCGCCTCGATCAGCAGCAGGGTCTGGCCCTGCGCCACCCTGGCGCCCAGCGTGACGAAGGGCGGCTGCCCCGGCTCCGGCGAGAGATAGGCGACGCCGACCATGGGGGAGGCGACGAGGCCCGGATGCTTGGAGAGATCGACCGTCTCCTCCGCCGCGGCCTGCGCCGCCGCGGGCGCGACGGGCACGGGCGCCTGGGCCGGCCCGGGCTGGCCCATCATCGGCGCCGGCCAGGCCATCTGCACGGAGGGGGTGGCAGCCGGGGCCGGCAGGGTGCGGGCCACGCGGATGCGGCTGTCCTTCTCGACCAGCTCGATTTCAGTGAGGTCGGTGTCCTTCAGGATCTGCGCCAGGGCGCGGATCGCCTCGGGGTCGAACTGGATGCCGTTGCTCATTCTTCGTCGTCCGGGTCGCCGGCGCCGACCAGCCCCGCCATCGCCTGCAGCGCGAGCGCATAGCCCTGCACGCCCAGGCCGGCGATGACGCCGGTCGCGGCCTTCGACACATAGCTGTGGTGCCGGAATTCCTCCCGGCGATGGATATTGGTGATGTGCACCTCGATCACCGGCAGCCCGACCGCCAGCAGGGCGTCGAGGAGCGCGATGGAGGTGGTGGTGTAGCCGGCCGGGTTGATCACGATGCCGGCCGCCCGCCCGCGGCATTCCTGCACCCAGGTGACCAGCTCGCCCTCGCCATTGGTCTGGCGGAAATCGATCGCCAACCCCAGCTCCTCCGCCGTCTCGGCGCAGAGCGCCTCGACATCGTCGAGGGTGGCGTGTCCGTATTTCTCCGGCTCGCGCGTGCCGAGCATGTTCAGGTTCGGACCGTTCAGGACGGCAATGAGCGGCGGGGTCACGGCAGGGTGTCCTGTCGGGTGGGGGCGGACGGGCTAGCACGGGCGGATTTCGTGCCGCAAGCGTCGGGGTGCGCCGGCGCCGCCCGGCCATGCGTCCGTTGCCGGGCCGGGTGCCTTGCCGCGGGGCGCCCGCTTCGCCATGTTCCGCCGCATGGAGGATACGATTTCCATCACGGTGAATGGCGAGCCCCGGCAGCTCCGCGGCCCCGCCACGGTGGCCGACCTGCTGGCGCAGATCGGTCTCGACATGCGCAAGGTCGCGGTCGAGCGCAACCTGGAGATCGTGCCCCGCTCCACCTACGCCGCGACGGCCCTGGCGGCCGGCGACCAGCTGGAGATCGTGCATTTCATCGGCGGAGGCTGAGCCATGGACACCATCCCGACCCAGGCGGCCCAGGATGACGGCTGGGAGGTCGCCGGCCTGCGCTTCCGCTCCCGCCTGATCGTCGGCACCGGCCGCTACAAGGACCTCGAGGAGACCGGCCGGGCGATCGATGCCTCGGGCGCCGAGATCGTCACCGTGGCGGTGCGGCGGGTCAATCTCGGCGACCCCTCGGCGCCCATGCTGCAGGATTACGTGGACCCCAAGCGCTACACCTACCTGCCCAACACCGCCGGCTGCTTCACCGCGCAGGACGCGGTCCGCACCCTGCGGCTGGCGCGGGAGGCCGGGGGCTGGAACCTGGTGAAGCTGGAGGTCCTGGGCCCGCCGCCCTTCCTCTACCCCGATATGCGCGCGACCTTCGAGGCGCTGGAGGCGCTGCTGAAGGACGGCTTCCAGGTCATGGTCTATTGCTCGGACGACCCGATCGCGGCCAAGCGGCTGGAGGAGATGGGCGCGGTCGCGGTCATGCCGCTCGGCGCCCCGATCGGCAGCGGCCTCGGCATCCAGAACCCGGTGATGATCCGGGCGATCATCGAGAACGCCAAGGTCCCGGTGCTGGTCGATGCCGGCGTCGGCACGGCAAGCGATGCGGCGATCGCCATGGAACTCGGCTGCGATGCGGTGCTGATGAACAGCGCCATCGCCCATGCCCGGGACCCCGTCCGCATGGCCCGCGCCATGAAGGCGGCGGTGGAGGCGGGGCGGCTGGCCTATCTGGCGGGCCGGATGCCGCGGCAATATGCCGCCGACCCGTCGAGCCCGCTGCATGCCGGGGTGATCGGGCGGAACTGAGCGCCCCGCCTTCGCCGGCGAATCCCTGGTTTCCAAGGACCTTTCGGCCTTTCTGGCGGGTGGTCCCGGAGGGCAGGGGCGACCCCGTCGCACCAAACGCGATGCGGTGCTCCTCGCCCCTTGCGCCGCCCCCTGGACCGCCGCAGATGCGGGGCCGCATTCGGGGGCGGGCATGGAGAGGGCAGGTGGGTCGCGCCGCGCGGCCTGGATCGCGGCATCGCTGCTGGCGGCGGGCACGGCCTGGCTGGCGGCCGGGCAGGGCTGGCGCCTGGGCGCCCTCTGGCTGGTCGGCGCGGCGCTCGGCCTCTCGCTCTACCATGCCACCTTCGGCTTCGCCGGCGCCTTCCGGATATTGCTGGAGGAAGGGCGCGGCGCCGGGCTGCGCGCGCAGATGCTCATGCTGGCCCTGGCCGTGCTGCTGTTCCAGCCGGTGCTGGCGGAGGGCGTGCTGCTCGGCCAGCCGGTGCGCGGCTTTGTCTTCCCGGCCGGCGCCGCGCTCGTCCTGGGCGCCTTCCTCTTCGGCATCGGGATGCAGATCGGCGGCGGCTGCGCCTCCGGCACGCTCTATGCCGCCGGCGGCGCCGGCATCCGCAACCTGCTGACCCTGTTCTTCTTCGTGGCCGGCGCGACGCTCGCCGCCTGGCAGGCGGCGCTCTGGCAGGACTGGCCGGCGCTGCCCGCCCTCTCCCTGCCCGCGAGCCTCGGCCTGTGGCCGGCCATCCTCCTCGCCCTCATCGTCTTTGCCCTGGTCGCCTGGGGCTCGGCCAGGCTGGAGCGGCGCCGGCATGGCCGGGTGGAGCCGATCCTCGGCCGCGGCAGCTTCCTGACCGGCCCCTGGCCGCTCGCCTGGGGCGCGCTGGCCCTGGCCCTGCTGAATTTCGCCACCCTGGCGCTGGCCGGCCGGCCCTGGGCGATCACCTCGGCCTTTCCGCTCTGGGGCTCGCTCGCGGTCGGGGGGCTCGGCTGGGACGAGCCGGTCTTCTGGACCTATTGGGAGGAACCGACCCGGGCCGAGGCGCTGCTGCGGCCGCTCTCGACCGAACGCACCACCGTCATGAATCTCGGCCTCATCCTTGGTGCCGCGCTGGCGGCGGGGCTGGCGGGGCGCTTCCGGTGGGGCTCGCGCATCCCGGCGGGGCAGGTGGCGGGCTCGGTCTTCGGCGGCCTGCTGCTCGGCATCGGCGCGGTGCTCGCCTTCGGCTGCAATGTCAGCGCCTATGTCTCCGGCATCGCCTCGGGCAGCCTGCATGGCTGGGCCTGGATCATCCCCGGGCTGCTCGGCAACTGGGTGGGGCTGCGGCTGCGGCCGCTCTTCGGCCTCGGCCTGCCGCGCCGCACGGCGCCACAATATGCGTGAGATCGGCGTGGAATTTTCCATATTGCATTGAGCGACTGCGGAACATATCTGCCGGGCGAGACAGGATGCGGTGCGCTGCCGTGCCGCCCTGGTGGAGAGCGCAGACCCATGCATCTGTCCCACCCCCTCGGCGCCGCGCTGCTGGCAACCAGCCTGTTTGCCGCAGGCGGCGCGGTGGCCGCCGGTCCGGCGCCGCTGGCCGCGCAGGGCTGCCTCGGCTGCCATGGCCCGAACGGTGCCGGCATCGGCTCCGGCGCGCGGCTCGCGGGCCGGGAGGCGGCGGAGCTGGAATCCATCATGCGCGCCTATCGCGCGGATCAGCGGCAGGGCACGATCATGAACCGCATTGCCCGGGGCTATACCGAGCAGGACATCGCTGCCATTGCGGCTTATTTCGCCGCGATCCGCTGAGGGGGAGGCGCATCGTGACCCACGCCCCGACCCGCCGCGCCGCCCTCGGCGCCACGCTCGGCCTGATCGCATCCCCGCTGGCCGCCCCCGCCCTGTCCCGCGCCCAGGGGCAGGCGCGGCTGCTGGTGATCGGCGGCGGCTTCGGCGGTGCCTCGGCCGCCCGCTTCGCCCGGACCAGCTATCCGGAGCTGCAGGTCACGCTGGTCGAGCCGCTGACCCGCTTCGTCACCTGTCCCTATGGAAATTTGCTGCTCGGCGGCACCCGGCAGATCGGCGACATCACCCATGCCTATGACGGGCTGCGCGCCGCCGGCATCCGCATCCTGCACGACTGGGCGGAGGGCATCGATGCCGGTGCGAAGCGGGTCCGGCTGCGCGGCGGCGAGACGCTGTCCTATGACAAGCTGATCCTCTCGCCCGGCATCGCCATCCGCTTCGGTGCCCTGCCCGGCTATGACGAGGCCGCGGCGGAGGTCTTCCCGCATGCCTGGGTGCCCGGGGATGGCAGCCAGACCCTGCTGCTGCGCCGGCAGCTGGAGGCGATGCCGGATGGCGGCGTGGTCGGGTTCAGCATCCCGCCCAACCCCTTCCGCTGCCCGCCCGGCCCCTATGAGCGGATCAGCATGGTCGCGGCCTATCTCAGGCGCCACAAGCCGCGTTCCAAGATCCTTGCGCTCGACGCCAAGGACGCCTTCAGCAAGCAGGGCCTGTTCCAGGATGGCTGGAAGGCGCTGTACGGCGACATGGTCGAATGGGTGCCGGCCAGCCGGGACGGCAAGGTGGCGCGCGTCGACCCGGCGGCGAAGGTGTTCGAGACCGAGTTCGGCGAGCGCCACAGGCTGGATGTGGGCAATGTCATCCCGCCGCAATCGGCGGCGCGGATCGTGCTCGGGAGCGGGCTTGCCGCCCAGACCGGCTGGGCGGAGGTGGATCCGCGGAGCTTCGCCTCGAAGGCGGCGCCCGATATCCATATCGTGGGCGATGCGATGAACGGGGCGCCCATGCCGAAATCCGGCTACATCGCCAACAACACCGCGAAGCAGGCGGTCGCCAGCGCGGTCGCGGCCCTGCGCGGGGAAGCGCCGCCCGAGGCGGTGTACTTCAACACCTGCTACAGCCATGTCGGGGAAGACTACGGCATCAGCATCGTCGGCATCTTCCGCCCCGGCGCGGGCGGCTTCGTCGAAGTGCCCAATTCGGGCGGCGTCTCCCCCCGCGGCGACCTGCCGGAGCAGCGCCGGTTGGAGGCGATCCATGCCGACACCTGGTATGCCAGCATCACCCGGGACATGTTCGGATGAGGATCGCCCGCCGGCCCCTGCTGCTGACGCTCGCGGCGCTGCCCTTCGGCGCACGGGCTACGCCCTCGCTGGAGGCGGCGATGCGCGAGCTGATCGGCGAGGCGCAGCCGGAGGAGGGGGGCATCGCGCTGCGCCTGCCCGCCACGGCCGAGAATGGCGGCCAGGTGCCGCTGACGGTCGCGGTGGAGAGCCCGATGACGCCGGCCGAGCATGTGGTGCGCATCCACCTGCTGGCGACCCGCAACCCGACGCCCGGCATCGCCAGCTTCCACCTGACGCCGGCGCTGGCGCGGGCGGAGGTGCAGACCCGCATCCGCCTGGCGGAGGACCAGCAGGTGGTGGCGCTGGCCGTCCTGTCCGATGGCAGGGTGCGGCGCGCTGCCGCCGAGACCCGCGTCGTCACCGGCGGCTGCATCGGGTGAGGCCATGAGCGCGCTCCAGCAACCCCGCATCCGCATCCCCCGCTCCGCCCGTCCCGGCGAGGCAATCGAGATCCGCACCCTGATCGAGCACCCGATGGAGAGCGGCATCCGCGGCCGCAGCGAGGGTGCGGTGCCGCGCGACATGCTGAACCGGCTGGTGGTGCGGCTGAACGGGGAGACGGTCTTCGCCGCCGATCTCGGCAACGGCACCTCGGCGAACCCGTACCACGTCTTCCATGTGCGGATGGAGCGGACGGGGGAGTTCGAGTTCCTCTGGACCGATGAGCGGGGCCGCAGCGCCCGCGCCACGGCGCGGGTGACGGTCGGCTGAGGGCCGATCCGTAGCGACCGGGCGGCCGTGTGCCGGCCGCCGGGGTGGGCCTGAAGGCCCGGCAGCCCGCGCCGCCCCGCGGCCAGGGGCGCGCGCGGAGCGGCCTTCTTCAAGGGCGGCCGCTCCTCCACATCCGGAGGAACGAGGGCTGGCCGTTGGATTCCCGGCCGATTCGGGCCCCGGCGCGGTATTCACCCTGAGTCCGGCAAGGGTTCCCAGGGAGTTTCCGGCCGCCGGCCCGGCTTGCTGGAAAAAAATCCGGCCAGGGTCGATTTTCCGCTTTGCAGGGGCAGGGGCGGGGCCTATACGCGCGCCCAGACGCAGTACGCACGTGCCTCTGGCCCCAGGCCCACGGAATTCCGGCGCCCCTCCACAACGGCGCCAGCATAGGGATCACCGCGGCGCAAGGTTTACGCAACGACGTCAAGCGTTCTGGCAACCCCGCCTGGCCCGCCCCGCAAGGGAGGCGATCCGGGCGGCTCACTTGGTCGCTGGTTCGTTCGACCGTTTCGTCAACTTGGGGCCGCCGTTCCCTGGCAGTGGGGGCGGTCCTCGATATTTGGAGAGGGTATGGCATGACCCCGAAGGTCGCCCGCTATCTGCGCGATGTCGCGCCGGCTACCCCGTGCCTCGTCCTCGATGTCGATCGCGTGGAGGAGAATTACCGCCGCCTGATCGCGGCGATGCCGCTGGCGCGCATCTACTACGCCGTGAAGGCGAACCCTGCCGCCCCGATCCTGGAGCGCCTGACCGGCCTCGGCTCCTCCTTCGATGCCGCGAGCCTCGAGGAGGTCGAGGCCTGCCTCGCCGCCGGCGCGCGGCCGGAGGCCATCTCCTTCGGCAACACGGTGAAGAAGGAGAGCGCCATCCGCACGGCCTATGCGGCCGGCGTGCGCATGTATGCCTTCGATTCCGAGGCGGAGCTGAGGAAGCTGGCCCGCAGCGCCCCGGGCGCGCGCGTCTATTGCCGCATCCTGGTCGGCAATGACGGCGCGGAATGGCCGCTGTCGCGCAAGTTCGGCTGCGAGATCGAGATGGCGAAGGAGCTGATGGTGCAGGCGGGCGAGCTCGGCCTCGACCCCTACGGCATCTCCTTCCATGTCGGCAGCCAGCAGACCAAGACCGCGGCCTATGAGGCCGCGATCGGCCGCGTCGCCATGCTGTTCACCGACCTCAAGGAGGCCGGGGTGAACCTGCGCATGGTCAATCTCGGCGGCGGCTATCCCGTGCGCTACCGGCAGGAGGTGCCGGAGATCGACGATTTCGGCGCCGCCATCATGGGCGCCATGGCGGAGCATTTCGGCAATGCCCTGCCGGAGATCGTCATCGAGCCGGGCCGCTTCATCGTCGGCGATGCCGGCGTGGTCAGCTCGGAGGTCGTGCTCGTCTCCCGCAAGGCGAAGGACGATCCGGTGCGCTGGGTGTACCTGGACATCGGGCGCTTCGGCGGCCTGGCGGAAACCGAGGGCGAGGCCATCAAATATGCCTTCCGCACGCCGCATGACGGCACGGCGGATGGCCCGGTGACCATCGCCGGCCCGACCTGCGACAGCACGGACACGCTCTATGAGAAGTCCAACTACCGCCTGCCGCTGGCGCTGGACTGCGGCGACCGGGTCGAGCTGCTTGCGACCGGCGCCTATGTGACGAGCTATGCGAGCCAGTCCTTCAACGGCTTCCGCCCTCTGGCCGAGCATTACGTCTGATCCTGTCCCGCATGAATGCCGCCACATTCATGCGGCCTCAGACACTGGCGACGACCTGGCTGCGCGGCAGTGGCCGCGGGCCGCATTCCGGGACCCCATCGACGTTGCGCAGCAAGGCCGATGGGAACCCGTCGCGGCCCCAGCCGCCGGTGGCGGCTGCAGGCCAGGATCCATGCCGGCGGGAATGACGACCGGCGCCACGGGGATCGCCGCGCCGCACAAAAATCCTTCCGTTCACAAGCGTGGCGCGGGCGCATAAGCTCCCGCCATGGATGAGATTGACCGGAACCTGACCGTCGCCCTGCAGCTCGACGGCAGCGCGGGGCTTGCCGAACTGGCCAAGGTCGCGGGCCTCTCCGTCTCCGCCACCGCCGAGCGGGTGAAGCGCCTGGAGGAGCGGGGGGTGATCCGCGGCTGGCGCGCGGATCTCGACCCGGCGCAGGCGGGCTGCCCGCTGCTGGCGCATGTGCTGGCCGCGGTCGCGCCCGGGCGGGAGGATCTCGGCTTCCGCAAGGCCATGCGGCGGCACGAGGCGGTGCTGGAATGCCACGCAGTGACCGGCGCCTGGACCTATCTGCTGAAGCTCCGCCTCGCCGATCTCGGCGCGCTCGACACCTTCCTGAACGAGGAATTGCGCACCCTGCCCGGCGTGCAGCGGATCGAGACGCTGTTGGCGATCACCACGGTGAAGGAGACCTCGATCCTGCCCGTGGCGCCGGCCGATCCGGAGGAGTAGGGCGGATCGCGGCAGCCCGCGGTTGGCCGGGCGGCCGAATCCGCCCGGATAAACCAGGCGCCGCAACGGAATGGCCTTCAATTGCGAACGCAATCCGCTGCAGCCGGGACGGGGAGAGGCGGCCCGGCGGCCGCCTCCCGCGCCGGTCAGTTCGCCGGCCGCGTCGCCATCGCCGTCGTGCGCTCGTCCATCCGCGCCTCGTAGCGCAGGCCGCGCTTCAGGCCCCAGCTGTTGACGAGTTGGAAGAGCGGGATGATGGCGACCTCATCCATGGCGAGCTTCACCGCCTCCCGCAGCAGCCTCTCGCGCGTGGCGTCGTCGATCGTCGCCGCCGCCCGCTCGGTCAGCGCATCGAGGTCGGGGTTGGAATAGCGGCCGCTGTTGCTCGCGCCCGTCCGCTTCTCGCGGTCGAAGGTGCCGAGGATATTGACCAGCGCATAGCTCGCCTCGCCCGTCACGCTGCCCCAGCCGGAGAGGCGGATGGCGTAGTCCTGGCGGTTGGAGCGCTGCGAGAAGCTCGCCCAGGGCACCGCCTCCACCTCCGTCCGGATGCCGATGCGGCTGAACATCTGCGCTACCGCCTGCGCTGCCTTGCTGTCGTTCGGGTAGCGGTCGTTCGGGCTGTGCAGGGTCATCCGGAAGCCCTGCGGGAAGCCGGCCTCGGCCAGCAGCTTCCTCGCGCCCTCCGGGTCATGGGCGGGCGGCCTGACATCGGGGTTGTAGCCGAAGGTGCCCTCCGGCAGCCATTGTCCGGTCGGCTGGGCGGTGCCCTCCATCACCCGCTCCGCCAGGGCCTGGCGGTTGATGGCCATGGAAAGGGCGCGGCGCACGCGCAGGTCGAGGAAGGGATTCGTCGCCATCGGCTTGCCGTCATTGTCGCTGACGAAGGGCACCTCGCCCCGCCGCGAATGGTCCATCACCAGATAGATCAGCCTGAGGCCCTGCACCTCGGAGACCGTGACCTTGTTGTCCCGCTTCAGCCGGGCGAGGTCGGTCGAGGGCACCTGGTCGATCACATCGACATCGCCGGCCAGCAGCGCGGCGGTGCGGGCGCCGTCATTGCCGATGAAGCGGTAGTTCACCCGCGCCCAGGGCTCGGCGCCGCGGAAATAACCCTCGTTGCGCGCCAGCTCCGTCCGGTCGCCGGGGCGGTAGCCGACGAAACGGTAGGGGCCGGTGCCGATCGCGGCCTTGCCGCTGTTGTAGTCCTCGGTCGCGGCGCCCTCGGCGGCGTGCCGGGCGATGATGGCGACCGAGGCGAGCTCGGTCGGCAGCAGGGGGTGCGGCTTGGCGGTGTGGAAGCGCACCGTCAGCGGATCCACCACCTCCACGCGCTCGATGGCGCGGAGGAAGCCGCCGAAGCCGCCCGGGCTGCCGGGGACATTGGGCGCGCGCCGGATGGTGAAGGCGACGTCCTCGGCGGTGAAGTCCCGGCCGTCATGCCATGTGATGCCGGGGCGCAGCCTGAACTCCCAGACGGTGTCGGAGACCACGCGCCAGCTCTCGGCCAGGCCCGGATAGGGCTGCGCCAAGGCGTCCCGCTCCACCAGCCGGTCGAAGATGTGCATCGAAAGGCTGTTGTTGGGCGAGGCGTTGTAGAAATGCGGGTCGACCGAGGTGACCGAGCCGCCGATGCCGATGTTCAGCACCTCCGTCCCGCGCTGGGCGGCGGCGGGGCCGGCCAGGGCAAGGGCGGCGAGAATGGTGCAGGGCAGGACGGTTCGTCGCATCGGCATCAGTGGTCTCCTTCACGCGACTCAAGCTAGCCGCGGCATGGCGGCGCGCCAAATGCCCCGCTCGCGCAGCCTTGGCTGCCATTCGGCCGGGGGCTGGCGCAGGCTTCGTGAGGAGGGGGGCGGCGGGATGATGCCGTCCCGTTCCGAAGGCAGCCGGGCGGCTGGTCGCCCCATGGGCTGGCTGCTAAACGGGGGGAAACCGGGGCTTCTGGAGACAGCAATGGGCTGGGGTATTCGTGCGGTGCAATGCGCCGCGGTGTTGGCATGTTCGCTGACCGCGGGCGCGGAAGGCCGCGCCCAGACCCTGACGATGGGTGTCGGCGCGCCGGTTACCTCGATCGACCCGCACTACCATCAGCTCTCGCCCAATATCGCCGTCGGCCACATGATCTTCGACGGGCTGACGAGCACCGACGGCAATGCCCGCGTGATCCCGGATCTGGCCGAGAGCTGGCAGGCGATCGACGAGACGACCTGGGAGTTCAGGCTGCGGCGCGGCGTGCGCTTCCACAATGGCAGCGAGTTCACCGCCGAGGACGTCGCCTTCACCTTCCAGCGCGTCCCCAATGTCCCGAACTCGCCTTCCTCCTATGGCATCTACACCCGCCCGATCCGGCAGGTGGAGATCGTGGACAGCCACACCCTGCGGCTGAAGACCGCCACGCCCTACCCGCTGATGCCGACGGATCTGGCCAATGTCATGATCCTCGACCGGGAGACGCATGCGAATGCGACGACCGAGGGCTTCAATGCCGGCCCGATGGCGGTCGGCACCGGGCCCTTCCGCATGGTCAGCCACCGCAACGGCGACCGGATCGAGTTTGAGCGGAACGACGCCTATTGGGGCCAGAAGCCGCACTGGCAGCGCGTGAACTACCGCATGATCACCAATGACGCGGCGCGCACCGCGGCGCTGCTGGCGGGGGATGTGGACTTCATCGACCAGGTGCCGACGAGCGACCTGGCCAAGCTGCGGGCCGACCAGCGCCTGGCGCTGTCCGAGATCACCGGCCTCCGGCTGATCTACCTGTCCTTCGACCATTCGCGGACCGAGGCCTCGCCCTTCGTCACCGACAATGACGGCAGGCCGATCCCGCAGAACCCGCTGAAGGATGCGCGGGTGCGGCGCGCCCTGTCGCTCGCCATCGACCGCGGGGCGATCGTGGAGCGCATCATGGAAGGCGCGGCCATTCCGGCCGGGCAATTCCTGCCGGAAGGCGCCTTCGGCTCCGTGCCGGGCCTCGCCGCGCCGCGCGCGGATGCGGAGGGCGCGCGGAAGCTGCTGGCGGAAGCCGGCTTCCCCCAGGGCTTCCGCATCACGCTGCACGGCCCGAACGACCGCTATCCCAACGATTCCCGCATCATCCAGGCGGTCGGCCAGATGTGGACGCGCATCGGCGTGCGCACGCAGGTGGAGGCGCAGCCCTGGACCACCTTCGTGGCGCGGGCCGGGCGGCAGGAACTCTCCTCCTTCCTGATCGGCTGGGGCACCTCCTCGGGCGAGGCTTCCAACCCGCTGCGCAACCTCACCGCCAGCTTCGACCGGGACAAGGGCTATGGCGCCTCCAACCGCGGCCGCTACTCCAACCCGGAGGTGGACCGCGTGCTGGATGCCGCGATGCGGGAACTGGACGACGCGAAGCGGGAGGCGCTGCTGCAGCAGGCGACCCGCATCGTCTTCGAGGATGTCGGCATCCTCCCGCTGCACATCCAGAAGAACACCTGGGCGATGCGCCGCGGCTTCGCGCATGACGCCCGCGCCGACGAGCTGACCCGGGCGCAGGATGTCCGCCCGGCCGGCGGCGGCGCGACGCGATGACCGTCTTCCTCCTCCGCCGCCTGATCCAGGCGGCGGCCGTGGTGCTGGCCATGTCGCTGTTGGTCTTCCTGGGCGTCTACGCGATCGGCGACCCGGTCGAGATCCTGATCAGCCCGGAAGCCGACCAGATCGAGCGCGAGCGGGCCATCCAGGCCCTCGGCCTCGACCTGCCGCTCTGGCAGCAATACCTGGTCTTCCTCGGCAATGCGCTGCGGGGCGATCTCGGCCGCAGCTTCGTCTTCAATGAACCCGCGCTGCAGCTGATCCTGCAGCGCATGCCGGCGACGCTGGAACTGGCCGTCGGCGCGACCGTCGCGGCGCTGATCATCGGCCTGCCGCTCGGCCTCTATGCCGGGCTGCGGCCGAACTCGACCCTCTCGAAGGGCATCATGGCCGGCAGCATCCTCGGCTTCTCGCTGCCGACCTTCTGGGTCGGGCTGATGCTCATCATGGTCTTCGCGGTCCAGCTCGGCTGGCTGCCCAGCACCGGCCGGGGGGAGACGGTGGAGGTGCTCGGCATGCGCTGGAGCTTCCTGACCGCCAACGGCCTGGCGCATATGGTGATGCCGGCGATCAATCTCAGCCTCTTCAAGATCAGCCTCGTCATCCGCCTCACGCGCGCCGGCGTGCGGGAGACGATGCTGATGGACTACGTGAAATTCGCCCGCGCCAAGGGGCTGAGCCCCACGCGCATCACCATGGTGCATGTCTTCAAGAACATCCTGATCCCGGTGGTGACCGTGGTCGGGCTGGAATTCGGCGGAACCATCGCCTTCTCGGTCGTCACCGAGAGCGTCTTCGCCTGGCCGGGCATGGGCAAGCTGATCATCGACAGCATCAACGTGCTCGATCGGCCGGTGATGGTCGCCTATCTCATGATCATCGTGCTGATGTTCATCACCATCAACCTGATCGTGGACATCACCTATTCCCTGCTCGATCCCCGCGTCCGGCTGGAGGGCAAGGCATGAGCAGCACCACGGCCGGCGCCCCGCCCGCCGCGGCGGCGGCGCGGGTGGAGACGCCCTTCCGGCGCTTCGTCTCGGAATTCGCCGAATCCCGCCTCGCCCTCCTCGGGCTGGTGGTCTTCGCGATCATCGCGCTGGTGGCCATCCTCGCGCCCTGGATCGCGCCGCAGAACCCCTACGACCTCGCCCAGCTCGACATCATGGACGGGCGGCTGGAGCCGGGGAGCGTCGGCGGCTCGGGCATCACCCACTGGCTCGGCACGGATGACCAGGGGCGGGACATGCTCTCCGGCATCATCTACGGGTTGCGCATCTCGCTCACCGTCGGCGCCGGCTCGGCGATCCTCGCCTGCCTCGTCGGCGCCTCGCTGGGGATGCTGGCGGCCTATGCCGGCGGGCGGACCGACAGCCTCATCATGCGGCTGGTCGATCTCCAGCTCTCCTTCCCGGCGATCCTGGCCGCGCTGATGATCCTCGCCTTCCTCGGCAAGGGCATCCTCAATGTCGTCATCGCGCTCGTGGTGGTCGAATGGGCCTATTACGCCCGCACCGTGCGCGGGACCGCGCTGGTCGAGCGCCGGCGGGAATATATCGAGGCGGCGCAGTGCCTGGCCTTGCCGACGCACCGCATCATCTTCCGCCACCTGCTGCCGAACTGCCTGCCGCCGCTGATCGTCGTCGGCACCATGCAGATCGCCCGCGCCATCGCGCTGGAAGCGACGCTCTCCTTCCTCGGCCTCGGTGTGCCGATCACCGAGCCCTCGCTCGGCCTGCTGATCGCCAACGGGTATGAGTACATGCTGAGCGGGAAGTACTGGATCAGCTTCTATCCCGGCATCGCCCTGCTCGTCACCATCGTCTCCATCAACCTGGTCGGCGACCAGTTGCGGGACGTGCTGAACCCGAGGCTGAAGAAGTGACCCCCCCCACCCTGCAGGTGAGGAACCTGCGCACCCACTTCTTCACCCGCGCCGGCGTGGTGAAGGCGGTGGACGATGTCTCCTTCACCGTGGACCGCGGCAAGGTGCTGGGGCTGGTGGGGGAGAGCGGCTCGGGCAAGTCGGTCACCGGCTTCTCGATCCTCGGCCTGGTCGATCCGCCCGGCCGCATCGCCGGCGGGCAGATCCTGTTCAAGGGCCAGGACCTGGCGGGCCTGTCGGAGGAGGCGATGCGCCAGCTCCGCGGCAACCGCATCGCCATGATCTTCCAGGACCCGATGATGACGCTGAACCCCGTTCTGCGCATCGACACCCAGATGATCGAGACGGTGCTGGCGCATGAGAAGGTGAGCCGGGAGGAGGCGCGGCAGCGCGCGCGCGACGCGCTCGGCCAGGTCGGCATCCCGAGCCCGGAGGAGCGGCTGCGCGCCTACCCGCACCAGTTCTCCGGCGGCATGCGCCAGCGCGTGGCCATCGCCATCGCCCTGCTGCACAAGCCGGACCTGATCGTGGCGGATGAGCCGACCACGGCGCTCGACGTCACCATCCAGGGGCAGATCCTGGCCGAGGCGCAGAAGCTCTGCGCCGATTTCGGCACGGCGCTGATCTGGATCACCCATGACCTCTCGGTCGTCGCCGGCCTCGCCGACGACATCGCGGTGATGTATGCCGGCAAGGTGGTGGAGCAGGGGCCGGTCACGCAGGTGCTGGACCAGCCGTTGCACCCCTATACGGTCGGCCTCATCGGCAGCGTGCCCAGCCGCAACAAGCGGGGCGAGCCGCTGCGGCAGATTCCCGGCATGACGCCCAGCCTGCTCAACCTGCCCGCCGGCTGCGCCTTCCGCGCCCGCTGCCCGCGTGCCGAGGCCCGCTGCGCCGAGCCGCCGCCGATGGCCGAGTACCGCCCCGGGCGCCATGCCCGCTGCATCCACCCCTATGAGGAGGCGGTCGCGGCATGAGCGAGGTCCTCGATCCGCCGCGCGCCGCGGCGCAGGCCGGCACGCCGATCATCGAGCTGCGCGGCATCTCCAAGCGCTTCGCCACCTCGCTCGATTTCGCCGGCAAGCTGGCCAAGAAGCTCGGCGCGAAGGTGCGGGAGGATGTGGTCCATGCCGTGGACGGCGTGGACCTTCAGGTCCGCAAGGGCGAGGTGGTCGGGCTGGTCGGCGAGAGCGGCTGCGGCAAATCGACCCTCGGCCGCATGGTGGCCGGCATCATGCCGCCGAGCGCGGGCACGGTGCTCTGGCACGGGCGCGACCTGAAGTCCCTCTCGGCGGCCGAGGCGCGGCAGGCGAAGCTGCGCACGCAGATGATCTTCCAGGACCCCTATGCCTCGCTGAACCCGCGGCTGCAGGTGCAGGAGATCGTCGGCGAGGCGCCGCAGGTCCACGGCCTGGTGCCGCGCGGCGGGCTGGAGACCTATGTGGATGAACAGCTGCGCCGCGCCGGGCTCGATCCCGCGCTGAAGCGCCGCTATCCCCACCAGTTCTCGGGCGGCCAGCGCCAGCGCATCGGCATCGCCCGGGCGCTCGCGGTACAGCCGGACTTCCTGGTCTGCGACGAGGCGGTGGCGGCGCTCGACGTCTCCATCCAGGCGCAGATCCTGAACCTCTTCATGAAGCTGCGGCGGGAGCTCGACCTCACCTACCTCTTCATCTCGCATGATCTCGGTGTGGTGGAGCATCTCTCCGACCGCGTGGTGATCATGTATCTCGGCCGGGTGGTGGAGGAGGCGCCGGCCGAGGAGGTCTTCGCCCGGCCGAACCACCCCTATACCCGGGCGCTGCTGGCGGAAGTCCCGCGGATCGAGGCGCGCAAGCGCGCCTTCGCCGGGGTGAAGGGCGAGATCCCCTCGCCGCTGAACCCGCCCTCCGGCTGCCATTTCCATCCGCGCTGCCCCTTCGCGATGGAGCGCTGCAAGGCCGAGAGGCCGGCGCTGAGGGAGATCGCGCCCGGCCATCGCAGCGCCTGCCACCTGAACGACGCGGCATGAGGCGGGCGGGGGCCGTGCTGCTGCTGCTCGCGCTCGCCGCCTGTGCCGGCGGCGGGACGAGCGGACCCTATCTCGGCGGTTCGCTGGGCGGCAGCATCCGTGAGGATGCCCGCACGCGGTGACGGCGGCTCTGCACCGCGGCCTGGGCCGCGGGCCGCATTCAGGGACCCCATCGACGTTGCGCAGCAACCTCAAGGGGAACCCGCCGCGGCCTCAGCCGCCAAAGGCGGCTCCAGGTCAGGACTTCCGCCGGTCGGCCTGAACACAGCCGGCCACAGGCATCCGGATGGGCCCGGTCCAGGACCGGCGCCCGCCCATCCGCGGTCCTCTTCAGGGTTCCGGACGCCTTGCCGCGCGATCGGTGCTGACCGGCAGGGCTCAGCGCGCCCGCGCCGCCGCCAGGAAGGCCGCCGCGCCGAGCAGCGCAAGCCCGGCCAGCAGCCAGGGCACCGGCCCGTAGCCGCCCGCGCCTTCCCAGATCAGCGCGATCAGCACCGGCGCGGCGGTCCGCGGCAGCACGGTCGCCACGCTCAGCGCGCCGGTGATGGTGCCATAGCCCTCGCGCCCCAGGATCTCGGCGACGCCTGCGGCGCGCACGATGGTCATCAGCCCATCCGCGATCGCCCAGCACAGGGCGTAGAGCACCAGCCAGCCGAGATCCGGCGGCGCCAGCGCCAGGACCAGCATGCCGAAGGGCGTCAGCAGGGTCGCCAGCCGCCCGACGCCGCGCATGGTCACCCGCCCGCCAAGGGAGAACAGCACCAGCCGCGCCGCCACCTGGAAGGGGCCGTGCAGCGCGACGACCAGCAGGACCGAGGCCTCGGGCAGCCCGCGCTCCCGCAGCAGCGGGATGGCATGGGCGCCCAGGCCGATGCCGATGAAGGCATGCGCCGCGAAGCAGGCGGCGAGGCCGAGGAAGGCCGGCCGCCGCACCGCCGCGCGCAGGCTGAAGCCGCCCTGCGTGGCGGTGGCCGCGCGCGGCGGTGCCGCCGGCAGCAGCCAGAGGGCGAGCAGGCCGGGGATCACCTGCAGGGCGGCCAGCGCCAGCAGCGCCCCGCGCCAGCCCAGGCCCGCGATCAGTGCGGCGCCGAGCGGGACGAAGACGGTGCCGGTGAAGCCGGTGATGAAGGTGATGCCGGTGATGGTTCGGTTCGGATCACGCGCCGCGGTCACCACCACCGCCATGGCCGGCCCCCAGAGCGCCGCGGCCTGCGCCAGCCCCATGCCGGCCCAGAGCGCCCAGTACAGCAGGAGGCTCTCCGTGGCCGACCACAGCGCCAGCAGCGCCGCGCCGAGCCAGGCACCCCAGGCCAGCATCCGCCGCCCGCCATGCCGGTCCACATGCTGCCCGACGGGAACGGCGGCGAGGCCGGAGACGAGCAGGGCGAGGGTCAGCCCGGCATTGATCTCCGCCCGCGACCAGCCGAGTTCCGCCTCCATCGGCGCGCCGAAGAGCGGGAAGACGGAGAAGAGGGTGCCCCAGCCGATGGTCTGCCCGATGGCGATGCAGAGGAGGAGGCGGGTATCGGCGGACCAGCTCAAGGGATGGCGGTCCGCATAAAGGGGCCTGCCGGTCTGGAAGGGGCATGGGGCGAGCCCGTATGGCCAGGCCTCATGCCTCGCTCATGACATGCTGGCGCATGTTGTCATGCCTCAAACGCCGGCGGCCCTCCGGGCCTTGGTTTCGCGGCCCTTGCCGTGGCATGCCTTCGCGCGCTCGGCCCGGTCCGCGGGCCGCAGGTCGGGACGTCATAGCCAGTGATCAGACGGTAAACTGTTCCGCGATGATTCGCTCGGACAGCCCATGGTCCGGGTCGAAGAGCAGGGTCAGGCTCACCCCCCGGTCCTCCCGCACCTCCACCCGGCGGACATCGCGCACCTCGGTATAGTCGGCCACGGCCGCGACCGGCCGCTTCTCTGCCTCCAGGATCTCGAACACCACCTCAGCCTCCCCCGGCAGCAGCGCGCCGCGCCAGCGCCGCGGGCGGAAGGCGGAGATCGGGGTCAGCGGCAGCAGGTTGGCGCCCAGCGGCACGATCGGCCCATGCGCCGAGAGGTTGTAGGCGGTGCTCCCCGCCGGGGTGGAGACCAGCACGCCATCGCAGATCAACTCCGGCAGCCGTACCTTGCCATCCACCAGGATGCGCACCTTGGCGGCCTGGCGCGTCTCCCGCAGCAGGGAGACCTCGTTGATCGCCAGCGCCTCGGCGACGCCGCCGATCTCGGTGCTGGCGCGCATGCGCAAGGGGTGCAGCACGGCGGCCTGCGCCGCGGCCAGCCGCTCCTCCAGCCCGTCCTCCCGGAACTCGTTCATCAGGAAGCCGACGCTGCCGCAATTCATCCCATAGACCGGGATGTTGTGGCCGAGCCAGCGGTGCTGCGTCTCCAGCATGCAGCCATCGCCGCCGAGCGAGACGATGGCCGCCGCCTGCTCCGTCGGCACCTCCCCGTAGCGCGCCACCAGCCTTGCCTTGGCGGCGCGCGCCACCTGCGTCGCCGCCGCGTGGAAGGCGATGCGGCCGCGGACATCCTCGGGCCGCAGCGGCGCGGGCTGCGGAAAGGGCAGGGGGGTGATGTCGTTCACGCGGCGCTCACGGCGCGACCGGCCTGCCAGCGCGATCGGGATCCACGCGCCGGGCGGCAGCATCGGGATCCACGCGCCGGGCGGCGCCATCGGGATCCACACGCCTGGCGGCAGCATCGGGATCCACGCGCCTCGCGGCGCCATCGAGATCCACGCGCCTCGCGGCGCGATGCTCCAGCACCGGCATGTCCCGCCGCACCCGCGCCGTCACCGCCCGGTCGATCCGCGCCGTCGCCCAGCCGATGCCGTCCGAGACCTTGGCCACCACATGCCCCCAAGGGTCGGCCACCAGCGAATGGCCATAGACCGAGCGCGCCGCCCCCCGCTCCTCATACTGGCCGGAGGAGGCGGCGGCGAGGATCCAGCACTGGCTCTCGATCGCCCGCGCCCGCATCAGGACCTCCCAATGGTCCTTGCCGGTCTGGAGCGTGAAGTTGGAGGGCACGAAGATCGCCTCTGCCCCCAGTCTGCGCAGCGCCAGGTACTGCTCGGCGAAGCGGATGTCGTAGCAGATGGTGCAGCCGAAGGTGATGCCGCCCGCATCGAAGGTCACAAGCCGGTCGCCCGCGCCGTAGAGCGCGCTCTCGCGATAGCCGGTGCCGTCCGGGCCGGTGATGTCGAAAAGGTGGATCTTGCGGTAGCGGGCGATCTCCCGACCCTCGGGGTCGAAGACAAGGGTTGTGTTGAACAGCTTCTCCCCGCCATCCTCGATGATCGAGCCGCCATGGACATGGATGCCATGGGTCCGGGCGAGGCCGCGCAACAGCTCATAGGCCGGCCCGCCCGGCTCGCCGGAGCCCTCGGGCGGCAAAATCTCCGCCGCCGCGCGCCGGCTGTCCCGCCCGCCGCCCAGATTGGTCCAGGTCTCGGGCAGGGTGACGAGGTTCGGCCGGTCGGCCTCGACCGCCGCCTCGATCAGGCGGCGCGCCTGGTCGAGATTCGCCGCCTTGTCCGAGCCCTGGTTCATCTGGATGACGCTGACGCGCATGCGAGCCGATCCTCCCAATACCGGGCACTCAACCCTGCCGGCGCGGCCGGGGCAAGGCAGGCATGGCCGCGGCCCGCCGGGGGGCCTCAGCGCCGGCGGTCGCCCGGCCAGTCCAGCCGCGGCTCGGCGCGGCCGCCGCGCGGGCTCTCCGGCCAGGCGGGCGGCGGCGGGACGGGGGGCGAGACGCGCGGCGCCTCCTCCACCGCCCGGCTGCGGCCGGGCAGGTCCACCCAGTCATCGGCCGCGGCCCGGCGCGGCGCGCCGGAGAGCTGCAGCGACAGGCTGCGGATCTCGGCCTGGATCTCGTCGAGCTGCGCCTCGATCGAATCGAGCCGGCCCTTCAGCCCGAAGACGCTGAAGGGCATCAGCAGATAGGCAAGGCCGGCGAGCAGGAGGAGAAGCAGGGCGAGCAACCCCGTCCACTCCGGCAGGCCAGGGATGGCGAGCCGCGATGCGAGCTCCTGCAACAGGCCCATGGGGCAATCACCTCGGCTGTCACCCCGCGGGAGAGGGCGGGGCGCTGCAATGATAGGGCATCCGGCCGGGACGGCTGCCCCGGCGGCGTCAGCCGCCGGTCACGCTCATGTGCCGGCCGACCGCGGGGCGGTTATGGCGACGGTCGATGATGAAGTCATGGCCTTTCGGCTTCCGGGCGATCGCCGCCTCGATCGCGGCCCTGAGCGCCGCGTCGTCCACCGAGGGGTCGCGCAGCAGCGGGCGGAAATCCGCCGCATCCTCCTGGCCCAGGCACATGTAGAGCGTGCCGGTGCAGGTGAGCCTGACGCGGTTGCAGCTTTCGCAGAAATTATGGGTCATCGGCGTGATGAAGCCGATGCGCCGCCCCGTCTCCCTCACCGTGTAGTACCGGGCGGGCCCGCCGGTGCGGTAATCCGTGTCCTCCAGCGTCCAGTGCTCGCGCAGCCGCGAGCGGACGAGGGAGAGCGGCAGGTACTGGTCCGTGCGGTCCTCGTTGATCTCGCCCATCGGCATGGTCTCGATCAGGCAGAGGTCGAAGCCATGCTCGCCGCACCAGGCCAGCAGGCGGTCATACTCACCCTCATTCACGCCCTTGAGCGCGACGGCGTTGATCTTGATGGCGAGTCCCGCCGCCTTGGCGGCGAAGATGCCGTCCAGCGTCTTCTCGATCTCGCCCCAGCGGGTCAGCGCCTTGAAGGTGGCCGGGTCCAGCGTGTCGAGCGAGACATTGATGCGCCGGACGCCCGCCGCATACAGATCCCCCGCCATATGGGCGAGCTGGGTGCCGTTGGTGGTGACCGTCAGCTCTCTGAGCCCGCCAGCTCCTATGCGGCCGCCGAGGCTGCGGAAGAGGGAGATCACGTTCTTCCGCACCAGCGGCTCGCCGCCCGTGAGGCGGATCTTCTCGACGCCAAGCCCGATGAAGGCACCGCAGAGCCGGTCCAGCTCCTCGAGCGTCAGCACCTCCCGCTTCGGCAGGAAGGTCATGTCCTCCGCCATGCAGTAGACGCAGCGGAGGTCGCAGCGATCGGTCACCGAGACGCGGAGGTAGGAGATCCGCCGGCCGAACGGATCGATCATGGACGGCATTCCCCGACAGGAAGTGGACGCTTCCGGCCCATTTGGTCCCCAACCCCCTGGCGCCGCAAGTCCCCCGGGCCGGCCCGGGGCGCGGGGCAGCCCCCCTGCCAGGGCGGGACCCGCGGTCAATGTTCCGGCTCGATCACCTCCAGCTCCACCACGGCGGCATTGATCAGCAGCTTGCCGGCATGCTCGAAATTCACGGTGATCCGGTCGCCGATGACGGACTGGACCTGGCCTTCGCCCCAATCCGGCCGCTCCGGATGGCGCACGCGCATGCCGGGTTCGATGAGGCTTGGCACGGGTCTTCCCTGTTCCGTGTGTTGCGTAAGCGGTTCGTTAATGGCCTTTATTCTAGACCGGATCGCCGGCCGGACCGAATGCGCCAGCATCCGGCGCCGGAGAGTGTCACCCACCCGCCGCTGCTGCCGGCGGCGTTCGCGGCCGAACGCCCTCTGCCGCAGCCGGCCCCGCGCCTGACAGGACCGGCCGATGCGCCTGGATGCCCAGCTTGCCCGCCTCCTCTCCGCCCGGCTGTGCCATGATCTCGGCGGCGCGGTCGGCACGCTGTCCGGGACGCTCGACCTGGCGGGTGAGGGCGATGCGGAGATGCTCGGCCTCGCGCGGGATACCGCGGCCGGGCTGCGGGAGCGGCTGCGGCTCTATGCCGCCGCCTGGGGCGGGGCCGCGGAGGATGCCGATGGCGAGAGCCTCGCCCGGCTGCTGCGGAGCGCGCCTGCCTCGCCGCGCGTGCGCTTCCGGCTCGACCACCTGGCCGCGGGCGGGCTGCTGCCCGCCATCCTGGTGCCGCTGGCGCTGAACGCGGCGCTGCTCGGCGCGGAAGCCCTGCCGCGCGGCGGCACGGTCACGCTGGCTGGCTCGGCCGAGGACGGGCTGGTGGTCTGCCCGGAGGGGCATGGCGCCAGCTGGCCGGCCGGGCTGCTGGCCCTGCTCGGCGGCGGCCTGGCGGAGGCGCTGCAGGCAGGGCCGCGCCGCGTGGTCGCGCCGCTGCTGCTCGCCCTGGCGACGGAGGCGGGCTGGACGGTCTCGCTCGCCCATGGCGCAGCCGGGGGCGTGCCGCCCCTGCTGCTCGGCCCGGCCTGAGCCTCGTCCGCTTTACCGAATCTTCGTCCCCGCCGCGCCACTGTGCCGCCCACGCCCCGAAGGTGGCCGCGGCCCAGGCCCGGCGCCCGCCAGGGCCCTGCAACGCGGCATGCCCGGGCCGGGCATCGGAGCGAGGGACAAGGATGGACGACCTGCTCGCTGACTTCCTGACCGAAACGCATGAGGGGCTGGTCGCACTGGACGCGGCGCTGGTGCGGCTGGAGCGCGCGCCCGAGGATGCCGCGACCCTCTCCGAGGTCTTCCGGATCGTCCACACCATCAAGGGCACCTGCGGCTTCCTCGGCCTGTCGCGGCTGGAGGCGGTGGCGCATGCCGCCGAGAACCTCCTCGGCCGCTACCGGGACGGCACGCGGGCGGTGACGCAGCAGGGCGTCTCGCTGATTCTCGGCGCGCTCGACCGCATCCGCGCCATTGTGGTGGGGCTCGAGGCGACGGGCGCCGAGCCGGCGGGCGAGGACGCGCCGCTGATCGCGCAGCTCAATGCCGAGGCAGAGGGGGCCGAGGCAGAGGGGGCCGAGGCGGACGGGCATGCCACGGCCCCGCCCGGGCCGGCGGCGATCGAGACCGATGAGCCGGAGGCCGGGCCCCTGCCGGAGCCCGTGCGCGCGGCCCCCCCGGCCCCGGCCGGGGCGGAGCCGGAGATGGCGCCGGCCGGCGGCGCCACGCCGCCGCAGACCATCCGCGTCTCGGTCGATGTGCTGGAAGACCTGATGATGCTGGTCTCCGAGCTGGTGCTCACCCGCAACCAGCTTCTCCAGCTCGCCCGCAGCCAGGGCGACAGCGCCTTCGCCGTGCCGCTGCAGCGCCTCTCGCACATCACCACCGACCTGCAGGAGGGGGTGATGAAGACGCGCATGCAGCCGATCGGCAATGCCTGGGCGAAGCTGCCGCGCCTGGTGCGCGACCTCGGCGTCGAACTCGGCAAGAAGATCGCGCTCGAGATGCGCGGTGCCGAGACCGAGCTGGACCGCCAGGTGCTGGAGCTGATCAAGGACCCGCTGACCCATATGGTCCGCAACAGCGCGGATCACGGGCTGGAGCGGCCGGAGGAGCGGCTGGCGGCGGGCAAGCCCGAGACCGGCCGCATCATGCTGAAGGCGCGGCATGAGGGCGGGCACATCATCATCGAGATCGGCGATGACGGCCGTGGCCTCAATGCCGAGCGGATCCGCCAGAAGGTCCTTGCCCAGGGCCTGGCGACCGAGGCCGAGCTGGCCGGGATGCCGGAGCGGGAGATCCACCGCTTCATCTTCCGGCCCGGCTTCTCCACCGCCGCCGCCGTCACCGCCGTTTCCGGCCGCGGGGTCGGGATGGATGTGGTGAAGACGAACATGGAGCGGATCGGCGGCACCATCGACATCCGCTCGCGCGAAGGCCTTGGCACCGCCTTCGTCATCAAGATCCCCCTCACGCTCGCCATCGTCTCCGCCCTGATCGTGGAGGCCGGCGGCGAGCGCTTCGCCATCCCGCAGATCGGCGTGGTGGAGCTGGTGCGCGTCGGCGGGGAGGGCACGGCGCAGCTCGAGCGCATCAAGGACGCGCCGGTGCTGCGGCTGCGGGACCGGCTGTTGCCGCTGGTCAACCTCGCCGCGCTGCTGCGGCTCGAGCCGAAGGGCGAGGAGGCGAGCGGCTTCGTCGTGGTGACCCAGGTGGGTGGGCATGTCTTCGGCATCATCGTCGACCGGGTCTTCGACACGGAGGAGATCGTGGTGAAGCCGGTGGCGCCGATCCTGCGCCACGTGACCATGTTCGGCGGCAACACCATCCTGGGCGATGGCAGCGTCATCATGATCCTCGATCCCAACGGGATCGCGCGCGCGACCGGTCTCGGCGCCGAGACCGGAGAGGTGGAGCCGGAGCGGGAGCCGGGACGCCCGGCGCATCTCCTGCAGTCGGATGCGAGCACGGCGCTGCTGCTCTTCCGCGCCGGCGACGCGGCGCCGAAGGCGGTGCCGCTCGGCCTGGTCGCGCGGCTGGAGGTGGTGGAGCGGGAGCGCATCGAGAGCGCGGGCGGAATGCCGCTGGTGCAGTATCGCGGCCGGCTGATGCCGCTGGTCCCGCTCTCCGGCCACTGGGATGCCGGGATGGCGCCGGCGCGCCAGCCGGTGCTTGTCTTCAGCGATGGCGATCGCGCCATGGGACTGATGGTCGATGAGATCCTCGACGTGGTCGAGGCGCGGCTGACGGTGGATGCGGCCGGCGAGCGGCCGGGCTATCTCGGCAGCGTGGTGGTCGCCGGCCGGGTGACCGAGCTGCTGGACACCGCCTGGTGGCTGCGCCAGGGGGGGGAGGACTGGTTCGGCGCGGCGGCGCGGGCGGAAGGCGCGGGGCGGCGCGTCCTGCTGGTCGAGGACAGCGCCTTCTTCCGCAGCCTCGTCGTCCCGGCCCTGGGCGCGGCCGGCTATGTCGTGACCGCCGTCGCGGATGCCGAGGAGGCGCTGCGGCTGCGCGATGCCGGCGCCGGCTTCGACGCAATCGTCTCCGATATCACCATGCCGGGCATGGATGGCTATGCGCTGGCGCGGGCGCTGCGGGACGGCGGGCCCTGGTGCGGCCTGCCGCTGATCGCGCTCACCGGCCGTGCCGGGCCCGAGGATATCGAGCGTGGGCGGGAGGCCGGCTTCACCGACTACGTGGCGAAATTCGACCGGGCGGCGCTGCTGGAGAGTCTGGGCCAGTGCATCACGGCGCCGGTCGAAGCCTGAGCGAGGGGAGAGAGAGAGCAATGCAGCAGAGCATAGCCGCCACGGCCCGCGCCCCCATCGTTCCCCCTGCCCGCGGCCCTGCCGAGGCGGCCGAGGAGGTCTTCCTGACGCTCACTGTGGCCGGCCAGCTCTGCGGCGTGCCGGTGCTCACGGTGCGCGACGTGTTGGGGGTGCAGGCCATCACGCGCATCCCGCTGGCACCGAACGAGGTCGCGGGCAGCCTCAACCTGCGGGGCCGGATCGTGACCGCGATCGACCTTCGCCGCCGGCTCGGCCTGCCGCCGCGCGAGGCCGCCGGCGCAATGAGCGTGGTGGTGGAGCGCGAGGGGGAGCTCTACTCCCTGCTGGCCGATGAGGTCGGCGAGGTGTTGCCCCTGCCCTCGCGGGACCGCGCGCACAACCCGCCGACACTCGATCCGCTCTGGCGCGAGGTCTCGCGCGGCGTGCACCGCCTCGGCGACCGGCTCCTCATCCTGCTCGATGTGGAGCAGGTGCTGGCGATCGGCGCATGAGCCTGGCGGGGGCAGCGCCCGCGACCTGCCTGGTCGTGGATGACAGCCGCGTGGTGCGCAAGGCGGCGCGGCGGATCGTCGAGCGGTTCGGCTTCACGGTGCGGGAGGCGGAGGACGGCGCGCAGGCGCTCGCGGCCTGCCGCGAGGCCCTGCCGGATGCCGTGCTGCTGGACTGGAACATGCCGGTGATGGACGGCATCACCTTCCTCCGTGCCGCGCGCGCGGAATTCGGGCCGGACCGGCCGGTGGTGGTGCTCTGCACAACCGAGGCGGCGCTCGACCGCATCATCGAGGCGCTGGAGGCCGGCGCGCAGGAATACATCATGAAGCCCTTCGACGAGGCGATCCTGCAGGACAAATTCGCCCAGGCCGGGCTGCTGCCAGGGACCACGACGTGAGCGTGCGGCATGATGGCGGCACCGCCGCACCGCCTGCCGCGCCACGCCGGAGGGATGCCAGCGGCCCGAGCCGGTGGCAGCCGGGCCCCGGCCCGCGCGATGAGCGCGCCGACGGGCGCGAGGACCCGCGCGAACTGCGTGGCGGAGCCGCCACCTCCAGCCGTGGCGCCGACATGGCGCATGGCGCACCGGCCCCGGCCGGGCGGGGCTCGCCCTTGCCGCGCCCGGAGATGCGTGCGGCGGAGGCGCCGGTGCGGGTCATGCTGTGCGATGACAGCGCGACCGTGCGCGCCGCGCTCGCCCGCCTGCTGGAAGCCGATCCGGGCATCCGGATCGTCGCCCGCGTGGCGAACGGGCAGGAGGCCGTGACGGCGCTCGCCGGCCTGCCGGCCGCGCTGCGGCCGCAGGTGGTGCTGCTCGACCTCGAGATGCCGGTGATGGATGGCATGACGGCGCTACCGCTGCTGCTGCGGCAGGCGCCGCGGCCGGCGGTGATCGTCGCCAGCGCCCTGACCCAGCGTGGCGCGGCGGCGGCCATGGCGGCGCTGAGGGCCGGTGCCGCCGATTACATCCCGAAGCCCGGCGCGGCCGGCGGCGGGCTGAACGACCCCGGCTTCCGGGCCGAGCTGCTGGCCAAGGTGAAGGGCTGGGCACGCATGGGGGCCGGTCCGCCGGCGCCGCGCGCGGCCGCGCCGCCGCGGCCCCTGCCATTGGTGCCGCTGTCCGGTCTGCGGGCGATCGGCCTCGGCTGCTCGACCGGCGGGCCGCAGGCGCTCGCCGCCTTCGTGCAGGCCCTGGCGCGTCCGCTGCCCGTCCCGGTGCTGGCGGTGCAGCACATGCCGGCCGGCTTCACCACCATGCTGGCGGATCACCTGAACCGGCTCGGCCGGCTGCCTTGCGCCGAGGCGCGGGATGGCGAGGTGTTGCGGCCGGGCCGGCTCTACCTGGCCCCGGGCAACCACCACCTGCTGGCGGAGGCGGCCGGTGCCGGGCTGGTGGCGCGGCTCTCGGACGGGCCGTCGGAGAATTTCTGCCGCCCCGCGGTCGATCCCCTGCTGCGCAGCCTGGTGACAGCCTGCGGCGGGGCGGTGCTGGCGGTGATCCTGACCGGCATGGGACAGGACGGGCTCGCAGGTTGCCGCGCGGTGGCAGAGGGCGGTGGCACGGTGCTGGCGCAGGATGAGGCGAGTTCCGTCGTCTGGGGCATGCCCGGCGCGGTGGCCAAGGCCGGCCTCGCCCGGGCACTGCTGCCGCCGGCGGCGCTGGCCGAACAGGTGCTGGCGCTGGCCACCGGACGGGCGGGGGCGGTCGCATGAACCGGGAAAGCTTCGCTTTCATCGCCGGGCTGGTGAAGAGCCGCTCCGGCCTCGTCCTCACCGCCGAGCAGGGCTACATGCTGGAGACGCGGCTCGGCCCGCTGTTGAAGCGGGAGGGGCTGCCGAGCCTCGACGCCCTGGCCGCCCGGCTGAAGGATCCCCGCGCCGCCACCCTGGCGGAGGCAGTGACCGAGGCGCTCACCACCAATGAGAGCTCCTTCTTCCGGGATGGCAGGCCGTTCGAGCATCTGCGCCGCGCCTTGCCGGCGCTTGCCTCGGCGCGGGCGCCGGGGCTGCCGCTGCGGATCTGGTCGGCGGCCTGCTCCACCGGGCAGGAAGCCTATTCCATCGCCATGATCCTCTCGGAACTGGCCCCGGCCATGGGCGGCCGCCGCGCCGAGATCCTCGGCACCGACATCGCGCAGGAGGTGCTGGCCCGGGCGCGGGAGGGCAGCTTCACTCAGTTCGAGGTGCAGCGCGGCCTGCCGGCGCGGCTGCTGGTGCAGCATTTCCGGCAGGAGGAAGGGCGCTGGCGGGTCGCGCCGGAACTGCGCGCCCTGACCCGGTTCGAGCGTTGGAACCTGCTCTCGGACCTTCGTCCGCTCGGCCGGTTCGACGTGATCTTCTGCCGCAACGTCCTGATCTATTTCGACGCACCGACCAAGACCCGGGTGCTGGAGGCGCTGGCGGCGCAGCTTGCGCCGGATGGCGTGCTCTATCTGGGCGGGGCGGAGACGGTGCTCGGCCTCACCGCGCGGCTGGTCCCGGTTGCGGGCGAACGGGGTGTCTATGAGAAGGCATCGGCCGCGGCGATGGCCGGCTGATCCTGCGCATGGTCCGGCGCAGCGGCGGCTGCGCCGGCGATGCCTGGCGCTGATCGCGGGCCTGCGGCCGCAAGCCCAAACCGCCATCGCGGCGGGGGCGCCGGCCGGGGCTGAAGACCGGGGAGGTCAGGCCCGCCAGCCCGCTTCGCCGATGGGCGCCGCGGGGCCGGCGGGCCGCCCGGGGCCTCACGCCGCCTGCGCGGCCATGGCGGGTACCGGTGCCGCGCCGGGCAGGCGGGTGGTGGCCTCGTTCGGTTCCCGCAGCACATAGCCGCGGCCCCAGACGGTGGCGATCAGGTTCCCGGCCCCGGCCTGGGCCAGCTTCTTGCGCAGCTTGCAGATGAAGACGTCGATGATCTTCACCTCCGGCTCGTCCATGCCCCCATACAGGTGGTTCAGGAAGGCCTCCTTGGTCATGACCACGCCCTTGCGCAGGGTCAGCAGTTCCAGGATGGCGTATTCCTTGCCGGTCAGATGAACCGGCTTGCCGTCCACCGTCACCTCGCGCGAGCCAAGGTTGAGCGTCAGCGGCCCGACCGTCAGGCGCGGCTGGGAGAAGCCCTTGGCCCTGCGGACCACCGCCTGGATGCGGGCGACCAGTTCCTCCCGATCGAAGGGCTTCGTGATGAAGTCGTCGGCGCCGAGGCCGAAGCCCTTCACCTTGGCCTGCGGCCGGGCGAGGCCGGAGAGGATCAGCACCGGCGTCTCCACCCGCGCGGCACGCAGGCGGCGCACGACCTCATACCCCTCCATGTCCGGCAGGACGAGGTCGAGGACGACCACGTCGTAGTCGTAGAGGCGGGCGAGTTCCAGCGCCTCCTCACCCGTATCCACGGCGTCCACGATCATGGCGGCCGCCTTGAGCATGGCGACGATGCCACGGGATGCGGTCAGGTCGTCCTCAACCAGAAGCGCTCGCATCTTGGAACCTTCACACGTCCTACGTGCATAAAATAACACCGAGGCGTGTAGAGTGAAGAAGAAATTCACCGGTTTGGCGTATCATTTTGCGAGACAAATACCTTAGATTTGCTTAAAATTTCCGGGCGGATACAGAACATGCAGGAAATCCAGGCCGTTTGCAGATTGCGGACCGCGGCAGGGGCGCTGGCGCGGCTGCCGCGCGCGGCGATGCACGGCAGGGTTGCATCGGCTGGTGGTGTCGCTTTTTCCGTCGATGGTCTCGCTGCCTGGATCCGGCTCGGCGCGCGGCTGGAACTGGAAGGGAAGGAAGGAGAGACCGTGGTGGGCGAGGTGGTTGCCCTGCGGGACAGCATGGCCACCGCGCTCGCCTTCGCCCCGCTGGAAGGGATCGGGGTCGGCAGCCGTGCCCGCCTCGCCCCGCCCGCCACCCTGCCGGTCGATGAGAGCTGGCTCGGGCGGGTGCTGGATCCGCTCGGCCGGCCGCTCGACGGCCTAGGACCGCTCCGCCCCGGGCCGCTGACCCGGCCGCTGCGCGCCGCCCCGCCGCCGGCGGGGCGGCGGGCGCGGCTCGGCCCGCGGCTCGATCTCGGCGTGCGGGCGCTCGATGCCTTCACCACCTGCCGGCGCGGCCAGCGGCTCGGCCTCTTCGCCGCCTCCGGCGTCGGCAAGTCCACCCTGCTGGCCATGCTCGCCGCCGGCGCCGGCTGCGATGTCGTCGTGCTGGGCCTGGTCGGGGAGCGGGGGCGCGAGCTGCGGGAGTTCCTGGAGGACGATCTCGGTCCCGAGGGCCTGGCGCGCGCGGTGGTGGTCTGCGCCACCTCGGACAGCCCGGCCCTGCTGCGGCGGGAGGCGGCCTATGCCGCCATGACCATCGCCGAGCATTTCGCCGGGCAGGGGCGGCATGTGCTGCTGCTCATGGACAGCGTCACGCGCTTCGCCATGGCGCTGCGCGAGATCGGCCTCGCGGCCGGGGAGCCGCCGGCGACCCGCGGCTACACTCCCGGCGTCTTCGCCGAACTGCCCCGCCTGCTGGAGCGCGCCGGGCCGCGGGAGGAGGGCAATCCCGGCGCCATCACCGGCCTCTTCACCGTGCTGGTCGAGGGCGACGACCATGACGAGCCGGTGGCGGATGCGGTGCGCGGCATCCTGGACGGGCATGTGGTGCTGGACCGGCGGATCGGGGAGGCGGGGCGCTACCCCGCCATCGACGTGCTGCGCAGCCTCTCGCGCACCGTGCCGGGCTGCCTCCTGCCGGCGGAGCGCGAACTGCTGCTGCGCGCCCGGCGCGTGCTCTCGCTGCATGCCGAGATGGCCGACCTGCTCCGCCTCGGCGCCTACCGCGCCGGCACCGACCCGGCGGTGGACGAGGCGATCCGCCTGGCCCCGCGGATCGAGGCCATGCTGGCCCAGGGGAAGGGGGAGGGCGGGACCGTGGAGAGCGCCTTCGCCGCACTCGCCGCGGCGCTGGAGGCATCGCCCGATGGCGCGTGATGCGCTGGAGGCGCTGGCCCGGCTCCGCCGGCTGGAGACCGTGGAGGCCCGCCGGCGGCTCGCCGTGCCGCTGGCGCAGGAGGCGGCGGCGGCCGGACGCCTGGCCGCGGCCGCGGCGGCGCTGCATGCGGAGCATGCGCCGGACAACGCCGCCTGGCGGCTCTGGCTGCCGCGTGGCCTGGCGGAGCACGACCGTGCCGCACTCGCGCATGGTCAGGCGCTGGCGCGGCTGCGGGAGGCGCAGGCGGGCCTCGCCGCCTGCCGCGCTGCCGAGCGCGCGGTCGGGATGCTGCGGGAGCAGCGGGCGGCGGAGGCGCGGCGGCAAGCGCTGCGGGGTGAGCAGGCGCTGCTTGACGAGGCGGCCCAGCGCCCCCGCCTGCCCGA
This sequence comes from Roseicella aerolata, assembly GCF_020523605.1. Lineage (GTDB taxonomy): Bacteria > Pseudomonadota > Alphaproteobacteria > Acetobacterales > Acetobacteraceae > Paracraurococcus > Paracraurococcus aerolatus. The sequence continues at coordinate 103,418 of NZ_JAJAQI010000010.1, forward strand.
TCGATAAGCCCGATCGGCTCCGGCGCCAGTGCGACGCGGGGCGGCGCTACTGCGCCGTCAGCACGCCGCGCCGGATCTGATCGAGCTCGATGCTCTCGAACAGCGCGCGGAAATTGCCCTCGCCGAAGCCCTGGTCGCCCTTGCGCTGGATCAGCTCGAAGAAGATCGGGCCGATGACCGTGCCGGTGAAGATCTGCAGCAGCCGCCCGCCCTCCGGCGTCGGCGCGCCATCGGTCAGGATCCGGTTGCGCCGGAGGCGCTCGATCTCCTCCGCGCCCAGATCCGGCATGCGCTTCGGCAGCAGCTCGTAATAGGTGTCGGGCGTGTCCATGAAGGCGATGCCGCTGGCCCGCATGCCCTCGACGCTCGCAAAGATGTCCTGCGTGCCGAGGGCGATGTGCTGGATGCCCTCGCCCCCGTAGGCGCGGAGGTATTCCTCGATCTGCGACTTGTCGTCGCTGCTCTCGTTGATCGGGATGCGGATCTGGCCGCAGGGGGAGGTGAGGGCGCGCGACTTCAGCCCGGTCAGCTTGCCCTCGATGTCGAAGTAGCGGATCTCGCGGAAATTGAAGAGCTTCTCGTAGAACTGCCACCAGACATCCATGCGGCCGCGATGGACGTTGTGGGTGAGGTGGTCGATCACCGTCAGGCCATGCCCACGGGGGTGCGGATCCACGCCGTCCAGCCAGCGGAAGTCGATGTCGTAGATGCTGCCGCGCGGGCCGTAGCGGTCCACGAAATAGAGCAGGCTGCCGCCGATGCCCTCGATCGCCGGGATGTTCAGCTCCATCGGGCCGACCTTGCCCTCGACCGGCCTGGCGCCGAGCGCGACGGCGCGCCTGTAGGCGGCCGCGGCATCCGCGACGCGGAAGGCCATGGCGCAGGCGGAGGGGCCGTGCACGCGCTGGAAGGCCTGGGCGAAGCTCTCCGGCTCGGCATTCAGGATGAAGTTCACGTCGCCCTGGCGCCAGAGCGCGACCTGCTTGCTGCGATGGAGGGCGACGCGGGCGAAGCCGAGCCTGGTGAACAGCGCCTCCAGCGCCGGCAGGTCGGGGCCGGTGAACTCGACGAATTCGAAGCCATCCGTGCCCATCGGATTGGCCTCGGAGATGATGCCGGCGAAGGGCGTGCGATCGGGCGGGATGTCCATGGCGGTCTCCTTCGGTCTCGGGCGGACGGGATCAGCGCTCCGCGCCTTCCGGCGCTGTCAGGTAATGGGCTGGTCGCCGGGCGCCGCGGCGCCGGGCGGGATCGGCTCGGCATCGCGCGCCGCCTCCAGCAGCGAGGGCAGCTCGCGCATGGCGCCGAACAGCTCGGCATAGCTCTCGATGACGAAATAGGTCGGCTGCAGGTCGTCGATGAAGTAGTCGCTGCGCAGCACGCGGCGCGCGTCGAAGCGCAGGCGGCGGGGCTTGCGGCTCGTCGTCGCATGGACCGTCTCGGCGGAGGAGCTCAGGATGCCGGCGCCATAGGCGCGGATCAGGCCGCTTTCCCGGATCAGGCCGAATTCCACCATGTGCCAGTAGAGCCGCGCCAGCGGCTTGAGCGCGCCGATGCGTGCCGCCCGTTCGCCGAGCCGGCCATAGGCTTCCAGGAAATCGGCGAAGTCGGGCTGGGTCAGCAGCGGCACATGGCCGAAGGCGTCGTGGAAGACATCGGGCTCCACGACATAATCCAGCTCCTCCGGCCTGCGGATCCAGCGCGTGACCGGGAAGTGGCGCTCGGCCAGATGGCCGAAGAAGGCGCCGTCCGGGATCAGCCCCGGCACCGCCACCAGGGTCCAGCCGGTCGCGGCGCGCAGGCGCGAGGAGGTGAGGGCGAAATCCGGGATGCCCTCGGCGAAATCGAGCTGCCGGAGGCCCTCCCGGTAGGCCGCCGCGGCATGCTGCGGCAGCAGCGCCGCCTGGCGGGCATGCAGCGTGCGCCAGGTCGCATGCTCGGCCGGCGTGTAGTCCGCCCAGCGCTGCGGCAGGGTGAAATCGGCGCGGGCGGAGGCGTAATCGCCGCGCAGCCCGGCGGGCAGGTTCTGCAGGCTCCCTTCCATGACGGCCACTCCCTCTTTGCCGTCAAGAATGCCCGAGGACGGGGAGCGGTTTTCGGCGTAATGACTGTTCCGATGCGGTAGGCTTGGGGAAATCCGCTACTTCAAGAGGCCAGCATGGAGAAAATCCCCATTCACCTGGATGCTATAGACCGCCGCATCCTGCGCGCGCTGCAGCGCGACGGCCGCCTGCCGGTGGTCGCGCTGGCGGAGCAGGTCGGGCTCTCGCCCACGCCCTGCCAGCGCCGGGTGAAGCGGCTGGAGGAGGCCGGGGTCATCACCCGCTACGCCGCGGTGCTGGAGCCGCGCCGGCTCGGCCTGCCGCTGCAGGCCTTCGTCATGGTGGCGCTGGAGAGCCATGCGGAGGAGGTGGTGGAGCGCTTCCACAGGGCGCTGGCGGAGCGGCCGGAGGTGCTGGCGGCCTATGCCATGAGCGGCGAGATGGACTACCTGCTACATGTGCTGGCCGCGGATTTCGAGGCCTATGCGGAGTTCGCCCTGAAGGCGCTGCTGCGCATGCCGGGGGTGAAGGAGACGCGGAGTTCCTTCGTGTTGAACGCGCTGAAGCCGCCGGGGGAGGTGCCGGTGTGATCCTCGCCGCGTCAGAACCCGCCGCCCGTCCGGAAGCCGCCGCCCGAGCCGCCCCCCATCGTTCCGCCGGTGCGGAACCCGCCGCCGCCGAAGCCGCCGCCCCTGCCGAAGCCCCCGGGCAAGGGAAGGCGCCCACCGCCCTGGCGCCAGGGCCCGCCGCGATGCCCGCCGCCCCAGGGCCCACTGCTCCAGGGCCCGCCGCCGCCCGAGCCGCTGCCCCAGGGCTCCGGATGCGGCACCCGGTGCCGCTCCAGCCGGTCCCAGAATCCGTCGCGGGAGAGGGTGCCGCGCAGCAACTCGCCGATCAGCACGCCGATCAGCGCGCCGTCCCGGAAGTCCCAGTGGTCGCGGCGATAGCCGCGGCCGCGCATCTCCTCGCGGACCGCCAGCACCTCCCGCGCCCGGCGCCTGGCCTCCGCCGCCAGTTCCCGGGCGCGTGCCAGGGCCTGGTCCAGCCAGGCGCCCTCGGCGGCGGCGGCCTCCAGCCGGGCGACGATCTCGTCATCCTCCCGCATCGGGGTGCGCAGCGCGGCGGCGCGCAGCGATTGCAGGCTCTCGGCCGAGAGCGCCGCCTCCAGCCGGGCGGTCGCCTCGCGCAGCGCCGTGTCCTCCTGGCCGGCGAGCGCCGCGCGCGCGTCCTCGGCCCGGCGTGCGGCAGCCTCCAGCGCGCCCTCGGCCATGTCGAGCGCCTCCCGCGCCGGGGCCAGACTGTCGCCCTCGGGCAGGCCGGCCAGGCGGCGCATGCGCTCGGCCAGCGCCGCCTCGCGCGCCGCCGCCTGTTCGCGCATCGCCTCGGCATGGGAGGCCAGGCGCTCCGGCAGTTCCTCCAGCAGGGCGTAGTTGCGGCGGGCCGGCTCGTAATTGGCGATGCGCGCCACCCAGCCATCCAGCATCCGGGTCAGCGGCCCGGCGCGATAGGCCGCCGTGCCATAGCCGCGGCGCCAGAGATAGGCGAAGAGCGGGTCGTCGAGATAGGGCCGGCCCTTGGTCGCCAGGTCCTGGCGGGCGAAATCCGCCTTCTCCTCCGCATGCTGGGCGATGCGCGCCGCCTCCTCGGCCGCCTCGTGCAGGCGCCGCCAGTCGGGATCCGCCTCGGCCCGTGCCCGGGCCTCGGCGAGCGCCTGCTCCTGCGCCTCCTCCTGTTCGCGCAGCGCGGTGGCGCGGCGGTCGCGCTCGGCCTGGGCGGCGGCCAGCGCCTGCCGCCGCTCGGCCAGCACGGCCTCGGCGGCGCCCGCCGCCTCGCGCCGTGCCTGCAGCAGGGCGCGCACCTGCTCCTCCGCCGCGTCGAGCTGGCCGAGGGCGGCACCGCCGTCGCGCAGCGACTTCGCGCGCAGCCGGGCGAGGTTGCGTAGCGCCTCGGCCTGGGCGGCGCGCACCGCCTCCCGCCGCTGCTGCAGCTCCGCCGCCTCGGCCTCGGCCGCCTGTGCCTCCTGCTCGGCGCGGCGCAGGCCGTCATCGACGCTGTCGAGGAGTTGGAAACCGCTCAGCATGACCGTGTCACCATTTCAGGATGGCGCCGCCGGTGACGGGGATGGACCAGCGCGTCTCCAGCTCCCCGGCGCGCTTCTGGCCCACCACCGGGTCGCCGATCAGTCCGGTGCGCAGCTTCTCCTGCCGCACGCGCTCGAACTCCGCCTCCGGCACGTGCAGGCCCCATTTCGTGACGCGGGCGGTGGTGCCGTCCTCCTCCGAGGTGACGGGCACCTCGACGGGGCGGCCGTCGCGGCCGATCGCCTCGACGATCAGGTAGAAATTGCGCGCCCGCGGATTGGCGTTCGGCACGCGCCAGACGCCGGATTGCTCGCCGGGGCGGGAGACGATGCGCACCTGGTATTCCCGCGCGAGGTCGCGCTGCAATTCCTGCAAGGAGGCAAGGCGCGCCCGCGCATCCGTGAGCGCGCCGGCGCCTGCGGCGGCGCGGCCCTCCGCCAGCAGCCGCGCCGCCCGGTCGCGCGGCTCCGGCAGCGTGGTCGCGGCCAGCACGCGGTCATGCTCCGCCTGCAAGGCGCGCGGCAGGCCCTCCCGCAGCTCCTGCTGCTCGGCGATGCGGGTGCGCTCGGCCGGGAGGTGCACGCCGAACCACCAGCCACCGCCCGCCAGCAGCAGCGCGACCAGCGCAATGCCGGCCGCGCGGCCCCAGCGCGCCCGCGTGACCCAGAGCGTGGCGAGGCTGCGCCGGAAGGAAGGCGGCGTCGGCGTGTAGGTGAAGCGGTGCTGCTCGAGCGCCGCGACGCCCTGGTCGAGGATGCGGTCCGGCACCTCGATCCCCTGGCCGGCATAGATCTCCTGCAGCCGCTGCTTCAGCGCGACGCGGCGGGCATCGCCCTGCAACTCGCGCTCGACCAGCCGCTCGGCATGGCGGAGCGTGTCCACCACATCCATCGCCAGCATGGTCTCGTCCAGCGCCGGTGCGGGCGCCGCCGGGCCGGGCCGCGCCGGTGCCCGGGTGGCGGTGTCAGCCATGCGGCGTCAGGTTCAGCGCGGTACCCTGCTGCGCCAGCCGCGTCATGCGCTGCTTGGCATCCTCGACCGAGCGGCGGATCTCCTCGCTGTTGCGCGTCGCCGCCTCGCGCATCTCGGCGATGATCTCGCGCGCATGCTCCTGATAGTTCACCACGCTGTCCACCAGCTTCTGCACGGCGGCGGCCGAGACGGTCGGGCCGTAGCCGGCGCGCAGCGCCGCCTCCTGTACCTTGCCGCCGATATCGGCCAGCACCTCCAGGCTCTGGTTCACGCCCTTCTTCATGGAATCCAGCGTCTGGGTGCTCTCATGCAGCCCGTGCAGCCCGGCGAAGGAGGCGGAGAGGGCGGTCAGCACCGCCTCGTTGGTCGAGAAGAAGGCAACGGATTGCTGGTAGACCCGCTCCTTCGCCGATGTCGTCTGCACCAGCCGGGCCATGATGACCTCGGAGGTGTTGTAGGAGACGACCAGGTTGTCGGCCAGGTCCTTGCAGATCTGGTAGCGGCCTTCCTCGTTCTGCAAGCCGCGCAGCGCCTCGTCGCGCGCCAGCTCCAGCCTGGCGCGCTCGGCCGGCTCCGCATCGGCCGCGGCATCCACCGCGGCGCCGGCCTGCTCCACCGCGCTCTTGGCGTCGGAAAGCTTGACCACGGCGCTCTGCAGCAGCTCCAGCGCCAGCACCTCCGCCTGCTTCAGCGCGCCGCGGAAGTCGCGATAGGCCTCGAGGATCGCCCGCTCCCGGTCGATATTGCCCTTGGTGTCGCGCGAGACCTCCAGATAGGTCTCGCGGATCCTGCCGAAGCGGGAGGCGATGTCGCCCCGCGTCGCGTTCATCCACATGTTGCGCAGCTTCTCGCGGGTGGAGATCCGGCCGTCGTCCAGCTGGTTCACCATCTCCTTCGCGTCGTCGCGGATGGAGTTGAAGGCGTTGGTGATGGTCTCGTAGCGCTGGGCGATCTCCATGGCGCGGATCTGCTCCCGCACCACCTCGTTGAAGACGGTCGCCTGGTTCAGCACGCGCGCGATGAGGGTGACGCGATCGGGGTCGAGATCGCCGAGCTGCGAGAGCAGGCCGGTGATCGGCGTCGGGTCGACCGCCGGTGGGGGCAGCGGCAGGCCGAGGTCACGCAGGGCGCCCATGGCCTTGTCGAGATAGCGCATGGGCTGCGCCATGGGGGTCTGGCTGCCGGTGCTCTGCGCCTGTTCCATCGGGTCCCTCCTGCCGAGGCGCTCAGATGAGCGCACCGCCGGCCGAAATCCACCCGCCCGGCTTGCCGCGAAGCGCCCGAGGGGTGACGAATTGCAACGGCTGCCGTTCAAACGCGCGGCATCAGGCCGCGCGCGGCACCGACCAGCTCTCGCGCCGGTTCAGCAGCTCCGGGTCGAATCCCGCCAGCTTCTTGTAGTTGCTTGCCGTCTCCTCCAGCTCCTGCCGGCTGATGACGCTGTGAAGATCCGTGAAGCCATCCGGCGCGCGCTGGTGGACGAGTTCCAGCACCAGATCGGGACCGAGGCCGCGATTGGCCGCGACGATCGCCGCCGTCGCCGGGCGCCGCTCCGCCTCATAGGCGGCCAGCCCGTCTTCCCGGCGTGGCTGCATGGCCAGGTGCCAGGCCAGGCGACGCGCATCAAGGATGGCCTGCGACGCGCCGTTCGAGCCGATCGGATACATCGGATGCGCCGCATCGCCCAGCAGCGTCACCCGCCCCTCCGTCCAGCGCGGCAGGGGATCGCGGTCCACCATCGGGAATTCGTACAGCGCCTCCGCCCGGCGCATCAGGTCGGGCACGTCGAACCAGCCGAAATTCCACCTCTCGAAGGCCGGTAGCACATCCTCCAGCCGGCCGGGCCGGTTCCAGTCCTCCCGGTTCCAGACATGGTCCGGCTCGAAGCGGATCTCGGCGATCCAATTGGTCAGGCGCCGGCCGTCCGGCAACGCGGCGATCGGGTAGCAGACGAATTTCTGGTCATGGCTGCCGGCCTGCACCATGGAGGCGCCGGTGAGATAGGGCGGCGCCTCGCTGGTGGCGCGCCAGAGGATGGCGCCGTTCCATTTCGGCGGCCCCTCATCCGGGGCGAAATGCCGGCGCACCACGGAATGGATGCCATCGGCGGCGATCAGCAGGTCGCCCTGCGCCGTGCTGCCATCGGCGAAGCGCGCGGTGACGCCGGCCGCGTCCTGCGCGAAGGCGACCAGCCGCTTGCCGGCCTGCACGCGCCCGGCGCCCAGCCTTTCCTGTGCCGCGCGCCACAGCAGCGTCTGCAGCCGGCCGCGATGGATGGAGTATTGCGGCCATCTGTAGCCGGCGGCGAGGCCGCGATCCTCCCGCCAGATCACCTGGCCGAAGCGGTTGGCATAGACCAGTTCCCGCGTCGCGATGCCGGTCTCGGCCAGGCGCTCACCGAGGCCAAGCTCCGTCAGCTCCCGCACCGCATGCGGCTGCAGGTTGATCCCGACGCCGAGCGGCCTCACCTCCGCCGCGCTCTCGAAGACCTCGGCCCCGATGCCCGCCGCGTGCAGCGCCAGCGCCGTGGTCAGCCCGCCGATCCCGCCGCCGATGATGATGGCCCGCATGCGCATCCTCCCTCGGGCGGGATCATAGCCCGGCCGGGGCCGGGCCGCCCAGCAGGTGGCGGACGGCCTGGACGAAGGATACCACCTCCCGCCGGTGCGCAGGGTCCCGCTCGGGCGGCACATGCGGCGGCTGCGGGAAGGCGCCGAGGGTGATGACGGCCAGCCGCTCCGCCCGCAGGATGTCGATGCGCTGGCCGGCGAAGCCGATGGCCGACATCAACCCATCGCCGAGCCACCAGGAATAGCCGTAATGCGTGATCCCCGGCGGCTTCGGCTCAGCCACCGCGAAGCGCGGCGCCGCCACCGCCTCGATCCAGCCCTCCGGCAGCACGCGCCGCCCGTCGATCACGCCGTCATCCAGCACGAATTGCGCCAGCTTCCCCATGTCGCGCAGCGCCATGCCGGCGCGGCTGCCGGCGATCTCCTGCCCGCCCTCCGATTCCAGCGTGTAGAAGGCGTCGAATTCCATGCCGGCCGGCTGCCAGATCCGCTCCGACAGGTAGTCCGCCAGCGGCCGCCCCACCGCCCGCGTCAGGGCGGCGCCGAGCAGGAAGGTATCGCCGGAATTGTAGAGGAAGGCGCTGCCCGGCAGGGTCGCGCGCGGCAGCCCCGCCATGATGCGCAGCACGCCGCCCGGCTCCTTCGCTGCCAGCGCGCGGCTGTAGCGGTTCACGTCGCAATCCGGGTCGGAATAGACCTCCGTCCAGCGCGTGCCGGAGGACATGGTGAGCAGGTCGCGGAGCGTGACGCCCGCATAGGCGGTGCCCGCCAGTTCCGGCAGGAAGCGCGTGACCGGCGCCTCAACCGATTCGATGGCGCCGTCCCGGATGGCGGCGCCGAGCAGGATCGCCGTCCAGGACTTGATGGTGGACATGGTGGTCCAGCGGTCGCCCTCCGCCAGGCCGAGCCCGTAGCGCTCCAGCCGGATCCGCCCGTCCTGCACCACCAGCAGCCCGGCCAGGAAGTTCCGCTCCATGAAGGCCTCGACATCCTGCGCGCGCCCATCGGCCAGATAGGCCGGCGCGATCTCCGCCCCGCGCGCCCAGGGCTTCGGCCTGCCCCGCCGCACCACGCGATGCGCGAAGAGCCGGTCGACGATGCGGTAGCCCCAGGGCTGGATGGTCGGCGGGTAGAGCAGGAAATCGCCTGCCCGCGGCAGGTGCGCCATGGGGTCTGCCTGTCTCGCTGCCATCGGCGCCTCCGGCCCGTTCCGCTCGGGACGATGCCCCGGCCCGGCCGCCTTGTCATGAAGCCCGTCGCGCTGCAGCCCCGGCCGATGCCCCCGGGGTGACGCCGCGCCGGGCCTTGCCTACCCTGCCGGCCGACCAGTTGGAGGACATCGCCATGGCACGGATCGGCTTCGTCGGGCTCGGCAACATGGGCGGGCCGATGGCGCGCAACCTGCTGAAGGCCGGCCACCAGATCGCCGGCTTCGATCTCGTGCCCGCGGCGCTGGAGGCCTTCGCCGCGGCCGGCGGCACCCGCGCCGGCAGCGCCGCCGGGGCCGCGCAGGGCGCCGATGTCGTCATCACCATGCTGCCGGCCGGACGGCATGTGCGCGATGCCTGGCTCGGGGCCGGCGGCATGGCGGCGGCGAGCGCGCCGGGCGCCGTGCTGATCGACTGCTCGACCATCGATGTCGCGACCGCGCGCGAGGTGGCCGCCGGCGCCGGCCGGCCCATGCTGGATGCGCCGGTCTCGGGCGGGACCATGGGGGCGGAGGCGGCGACGCTCACCTTCATGGTCGGCGGGCCGGAGGAGGCCTTTGCCAGGGCCCTGCCGATCCTGCAGGCAATGGGGAAGACCATTGTGCATTGCGGCGGCGCCGGCGCCGGACAGGCGGCCAAGGTCTGCAACAACATGATGCTGGCCGCGAACATGATCATCACGGCGGAGGCCTTCGTGCTGGCGGAGAAGCTCGGCCTCTCCCACCAGGCGCTATTCGATGTCTCGAGCAAGTCCTCCGGCCAGTCCTGGGCGCTGACTTCCTATTGCCCGGTGCCCGGCCCGGTGCCGAACAGCCCGGCCAACCGGGACTACAGGCCGGGCTTCGCCGCCGCGCTGATGCTGAAGGATCTCGGCCTCAGCCAGGAAGCCGCGGCGACCGCCGGGGCGGAGACGCCGCTCGGCGCCCAGGCGCTCGCCCTGTATCGGCGCTTCGTCGAGGCGGGTGGGGGAGAGAATGATTTCTCCGGCATCATCCGGATGCTGCGGGGCGGGTAGCGGCCGCCCCCTTCCGGTTCCGGTGCGGCTGGTCGGCGCTCGTGCTATCGTGAATCCGTGCTGTGGTTGAGTCTCGGGCAATGTCGGAACCTATGACGGTTCATGAAAGGGCGCCGCGTTGATGCTTCCGTCCAGGCCGGTGCCTCCGGCCGTCGGCGCCCGGGGCGGGACGATCGCCGCAGGGCGGCGCCATCCTTGACGCCGCTCCCCGATATCGAGCGGCCGAGCCTCGGCTCTCTTGGCGCCGCGCTCGACCTCGTCCCGGTGGCAACCCTGTTGCTGGACTGGCCGGGGCTCCGGGCCATCGCCGGAAACGACGAGGCGGCGAGGCTGCTGGGCAGCGCCCGCGACCGGCTGCCGCAGGTCTGGGAAGGGACGCTCGCCGCCGCGGCCGGGGCAGCGCTGCGAAGCCGGCTCGGCGCCGTCACCGCGCGGGAGACGCCCGAGGTCTTCGATGCCTGCCTCGCGCCGCCGGGCGGGGCGCCCTTGACCGTGCTGGTCCGTGCCCGCCGCCTCGAGGTGGAGGGGCGCAGCCTGCTCTCGGCCGGGCTGGTGGACATTACCCGTCGCCAGAATGTCGAGGCCCGGCTCGCCATGGCGCACCGGCAGCTGGAGATCGCGCTGGCCGGCGCGGAGCTGGGCGCCTGGCAGAGGGACCTCCGCGAGGAGGTCCTGCAGGTCTCGCCGCGCTGGTGCACCATGCTGGGCCTGCCGCCCGGCCTGGGCATAATCCCGGTCGCCACCTGGCGGCAACTGGTCCATCCGGACGACCTCCCGCGGCTGGAGGCCATCGTGGCGGCGCATATCGCCTCCGAGCAGGGGCGCTACGAGGTGGAGATCCGCCTGCGCCATGCCGATGGCCGCTGGATCCCCGTGCTGTCGCGGGGCGAGGCGATCGAGCGCGATGCCGAGGGCCATGCGCTGGTGATCGTCGGCACGCATTTCGAACTCTCGGCCCAGCGGGCCTCGGAACTGGCCCGCGCCGCCAGCGAGCGGGAGGCGCGGCGGCGCCTGGCCGAGTTGGAGACGCTCTATCGCTCCGCGCCGCTCGGCCTGGCGCAGTTCGACCGCGAGTTCCGCTTCGTGCGCGTGAACGAGGCAATGGCCGAGATCAATGGCCTGCCGGTGGAGGCGCATCTCGGCCACCTGGCCTGGGCGCTGGTGCCGGACCTGCGGGAGGCGGCGGAGCCGCTGATGCGCCGGGTGCTGGAGCAGAGGGAGACCATCACCGGCATCGAATTCTCCGGCGAGACCCCGAAGGCGCCGGGCGTGAAGCGCGACTGGATCGAGCAATTCTACCCCGTGCGCGATCCGGAGACGCAGGAGGTTGTCGGCCTCGGCGTGGTCTGCGAGGAGGTGACGGAGCGGAAGCAGGCCGAGCGGACCCGCGAGCTGCTGCTGCGCGAACTGGACCACCGGGTGAAGAACCTCTTCGCCATCGTCAATGGCCTGGTGGCGTACAGCGCGCGGGGCGCGGCATCATCCCAGGCGATGCGGGATGCGCTGCTCGGCCGGGTCGGCGCCCTGGCGCGGGCGCATGACCTGGTGCGGCCGGCGATCGCCGGCGATGCCGGCCGGCAGTCCGGCACGACGCTGCCCGGCCTGCTGCAGGTGCTGCTGGCCCCTTTCCAGGGCGGGCACGCCCTGCCCGAGCGGCTCCGCCTGCACGGGCCGGCCCTGCCGCTCGGCCCCAATGCGGCGCCGCCCATCGCGCTGGCGCTGCACGAACTGGCGACCAATGCGGCCAAGTACGGCGCCTTGTCCCGTGCCGGCGGCAGGGTGGCGATCGACTGGGAGACGCAGGACGGGTCGCTGCGCCTGCGCTGGATGGAGGCCGGCGGCCCGCCGGCCGCGGCGCCCGGGGCATCCGGCTTCGGCCACCGGCTGGTGACGCAGAGCGCGGCGCAACTCGGCGGCAGCGCGGCCTTCGACTGGACGGAAGACGGGCTGCGGGTCGAGCTGCGGCTGCCGCTGGCACGGCTGGCGAACTGATGCCGCTCCGCATGAATGCTGGCGCATTGATGCGGCCTCGGCCGCCGATGGCGGCTGCCCGTCAGGACTGACGCCGGCCGGTATGACCGGGCGACCCTGACCGTCCCGGCCGGATCCGGGCGCGCCGGCCCGGCCCGGGGCCGGGGAGGGACGGGATGCGGCGCGCGAGTCCTCCCCCGGCGGGCGCCCGGCGCCCAGGCGCGGCGGGTCATTGCGCCAGGGGCGGCGTAGCGCCGCGGGAGGTTCGCGCCCCCTCCGCGATCCGCTGCCGCGCTCTGCTTTCCGGGCGGAGCCACCGGGCCGGTCATGCACGGCCTCCCGCGATCCGCCCTATCCCCGCGGCAGCCGCCCCGCGTCGCGCCGCTGCTCGAAGGCCTTGGCGTGCAGGAAGGCCGCCTCATGCACCTCCTCCGGCACGCCGGCCTGCCGCGCCGCCTCCAGCAGGAAGCCGAGGATGTGGTCGGATTCGATCCGCCCGCCCGCCTCCAGGTCGCGCAGCATGGAGGTGGCATAGGCGCCCTTCGGGTCGGCGAAGAGCGCGCGGAACTCCGCCATGAAGCTGTCGGGCATCGGGTGGCCGTTGGCGGCGGCGATGGCTGCGTTGCGCTCCAGCACCCGGTGCATGAAACCCACGCCGCCAGGGCTGCGGGCGATCTCGCCGGTATTGGCGCGCAGCAGCACCGTGCCGATGGCGCTGGTGCCGAGATGGGTCAGCTTCTCCCACATGCGCTGGAGGATGTCGGGCACCGCCGTCGCCACCATGCCATCGGCCTTCGCGGCGAGGGCGGCCAGGGCCTCGACGCGGGGGCTCATGCGCCCGTCCAGCTCGCCGAAAGTCAGCCAGCGCCAGTCATTGAGCTGCCGCACCACGCCCTCGGCGGTCATGGTCGCCTGGATCTTGGCCAGGCCCCCCAGCACCGCGCCGGCGCCGAATTCCCGCCGCAGGGTCTCGAGATGGGACAGGCCGTTCAGGACCGGCAGGATCGCGGTGCGGCCATCCACCGCCGGGCGGATGGCGGCGATGGCCTCGGCCAGGTCATAGGCCTTGCAGGTCAGCAGGATCAGGTCCCAGCCCGGCCGGACCTCCTCCGCCGACAGGGTCGCCACGGAAAGGCGCGCCCCGCCGAAGGGGCTCTCGATCACCAGCCCGTCGCGGGCCAGTTGCTCCCGCCGCCGCGGCCGGACCAGGAAGCCGAGCTCGGCCCCCGCCTGCTGCAGCCGGCCCCCGAAATAGCCACCCAGCGCGCCGGCGCCCAAAACCAGGATGCGCATCGGTTCCCGTCCTCCCTCGCAATTCGCGGCGCTTTCGCCGGCTCCCCTGCTATATGCAGCACCCCATGCGCCGCGTCCTGCTCCTCCTGCTGCCGGTCCTTCTCCTCGGAGCCGGGCTGGCCTCGCTCGGCAGGCCGGCCGCCACGGCGCTGAACCTGCCCTGGCCCGGCCAGGCGGTGGCGCCGGACGGGCCGCGGCTGCGCACGGCCGTGGTGGACCGGGGCAGCATCACCGCCGCGGTCGCGGCGACCGGCACGGTCAACCCGCTGGTCACCGTCTCGGTCGGCAGCCAGCTTTCCGGCCAGATCCGGGAGCTGCTGGCGGATTTCAACACCCGCGTCCGGGCCGGCCAGCCCGTGGCGCGGCTGGACACCCAGCAGCTCGAGGCGAAGCGCGCCGCCGCCGCCGCGGATGTGGAGGCGGCCGAGATCGGCGTGCTGGTGGCGCGCGCCGCGGCCGAGAAGGCGGAGGCCGATGCCGCCTCCGCCGTCGCCCAGCTCCGCGCCGCCGAGGCCGGGGCGGCGCGCGACGAGGCCGCGCTGCGCGATGCCGATTACGAGGCGCGCCGGACCGAGGAGCTGCGCCGCGGCGGCACCGGCGCGGTGCGGGACGCGGTCCGGGCCGGCTTCATGCAGGAGAAGGCGCGCGCCGACCTCGCCAATGCCCGGGCCCAGATGGCGGAGAAGGAAGCCGGGCGCCTCTCGGCCGAGGCGGCGGCGCGCACCGCCCGCGCCCAGGTCCGGGCGGCCGAGGCGGCGCTGGCGCAGCGGATCGCGCAGCTGCGGCAGGTGGAGGTGGACCTTTCCTTCGCCACCATCCGCTCCCCCATCGACGGCGTGGTCATCTCCCGCAACGTCGATCTGGGGCAGACGGTGGCGGCCAGCTTCCAGGCGCCGGTGCTCTTCACCATCGCCGCCAGCCTGGACGAGGTGGAGGTCTGGGCGACGGTGGACAAGGCCGATATCGGCCGCATCCGCCCGGGGCAGGAGGTGCCCTTCACCGTCGCCGCCTTCCCGGGGGAGACGCTGCCGGGCCGGGTGAAGGAGATCCGGCTGGCCGCCGTCACCATCAGCAATGTCGTCACCTATACCGTCGTCGTCTCCGTCCCCAATCCGGGCGGGCGGCTGCTGCCGGGCATGACCGCGACGCTGCGCATCGTCACCGACCACCGGCCCGATGTGCTGCGGGTGCCGAATGCCGCGCTGCGCTGGCGGCCGCGCGGGGAGGGGGCGGGCGCCGCCTCCGGCAGCCCGATCGAGCAGGCGCTGCGCGAGATGCCGGACCTGACCGCGGCGCAGCAGGCGGAGATCGCCGCCGCCCAGGCCGAGGCGCGCGAGCGGACCGAGGCGGTCCCCCGCCATGCCGAGGGCCGGCAGCAGCAGGTGGCGGCGATCCGCCAGCGCCTGCTGGCCCGCCTCAACGCCATCCTGACGCCGGAGCAGCGCCTGCGCCTGTCCGAGGCGCGCGGCGCCCGCGGCGGCGCGGGCACGGTCTGGGTGGTGGACGGGGAGGGGCCGCCGCGCCCGGTGCCGGTCCGCACCGGCGCGACGGACGGGAATGTCACGGAAATCCTCGCCGGCGCGCTTGCGCCCGGCCAGGCGGTGGCGGTGGGGCAGGAGCGGCAGAACGCCCCCGCCCAGGCCGCGGCACGGCCCTTCTGATGCTGATCGAGACCGAGGGGCTCAGCCGGCACTACGCCGCCGGGGAGGGGAGTGTGGTGGCGCTCAGCGACGTCACGCTCGGCATCCCGCCGGGCGAGCTGGTGGCGGCCATGGGACCCTCCGGCTCCGGCAAGTCCACCTTCCTGAACCTGATCGGCTGCCTGGACCGCCCGACCTCCGGCATCTACCGGCTGATGGGGGAGGATGTGGCGCGCCTCTCTCCCGATGCGCTGGCCGGGCTGCGCAGCCGCCGGCTCGGCTTCGTCTTCCAGAGCTTCCACCTGCTGCCGCGGCTGGACGCCATGGCGAATGTGGAGCTGCCGATGGTCTATCGCGGCCTGCCCCGCCGGCAGCGGCGGGAGAGGGCGGCGGCGGCGCTGGACGCGGTCGGGCTCGGCGCGCGGCTGCACCACCGGCCGACCCAGCTTTCGGGTGGGCAGCAGCAGCGCGTCGCCATCGCCCGCGCCCTGGTCAACGGGCCGGACCTGCTGCTGGCGGATGAGCCGACGGGCGCGCTCGACACCCGCACCGGCCTCGAGATCATGGCGCTGTTCCAGGCGCTGAACCGCTCGGGCGTCGCCATCCTGATGGTGACGCATGATGCGGAGGTGGCGCGCTACGCCATGCGGGTGCTGCGCTTCCGCGACGGTCGGCTCGTCGCGAACGAGCGGCAGGCGCCCGCCGATGCGGCGGCCGAGCTGGCGGCGCTGCCGGCGGCGGGACGGGCGGCATGAACGCGCCCTTCTGCCCGGCGGCGCTGCAGCCCGCGCCCATCCTGCCGCCGCTGCCGCCCGGCACCGGCGGCATGGACCTGGTCGAGGCGCTGCGCGGCGCCCTGCTCGCCCTCGCCGCCAACCGGCTGCGGGCGGTGCTGACCGCGCTCGGCATCTTCATCGGCGTCGCCGCCGTCATCGCCACCGTCGCGGTCGGGGCGGGGGCGCGGGAACAGGTGCTGGCGCAGATCCGGGCGCTCGGCGCCAATCTGCTGATGGTGAGCCCTGGCAGCGTGAACCAGGGCGCGGTGCGCCTCGGCGCCGGGCAGCGGCCGAACCTGACCTGGGAGGACGCCCAGGCGATCCGGGAGGGCGTCGCGCTGCTCGCCGGCGTCTCCGGCGTCATCCGCCAGCAGCACCAGGTGGTGGCCGGCAACATGAACTGGTCCACCGGCATCCTGGGCGCGGATCCGGACATCTTCGCCGTGCAGGAATGGGTGCCCGAGAGCGGCCGGGTCTTCAATGCGGAGGAGGCGCGCGGCGCCCGCAAGGTGGCGGTGCTGGGCGCGACCGTCGCCGAGGCGCTGTTCGGCGATGAGGACCCCGTCGGCCAGCCCATCCGCATCCGCGCGACGCCCTTCGAGGTCATCGGAGTCCTGGCGCGCAAGGGCCAGGGGCCGCAGGGGCAGGACCAGGACGATGTGGTGGTCATCCCCTTCTGGACGGCGCGGCGCAGCGTCATGGGCGCCTGGCGCATCTGGGCGCATGCCGTCTCCTGGATCAGCCTGAAGGTCGAGGAAGGCGAGGAGATGGCGGCGGCCGAGGAGGAGGTGCGGCAATTGCTCCGCCAGCGCCACCGCCTGGCGCCGAACGAGCCGGACGACTTCATCCTGCGCAACATGGCGGAGGTGGCGGCAACCAGGGATGCCTCGGCGCGGACACTGTCCATCCTGCTGGCCTCGGTCGCCGCGGTGTCCCTGCTGGTGGGCGGGATCGGGGTGATGAACATCATGCTGGTCAGCGTGACGGAGCGGACGCGGGAGATCGGCCTCCGGCTCGCCATCGGCGCGCGGCGGCGCGACATCCTCGCGCAATTCCTGATCGAGGCGGTGGTGCTGGCGCTGCTCGGCGGCGCGGTCGGCGTGCTGGCGGGGATCGGGCTGAGCCACGGCCTGGCTGCGGCGGCGGGCTGGCCGGTGCTGGTGCAATGGGATGCGGTGGCGCTGGCGGTCGGCGTCAGCGCGGCGACGGGGTTGTTCTTCGGCTACTGGCCGGCAAGGCGGGCGGCGGGGCTGGATCCGATAGCAGCTCTCCGGCACGACTGATCGGAGGGGGCTCCGCCCCCTCCGAGCCTCCCCCGCCAGGGGGCAGGCGACCCCTGGACCCGGCCCGGGTCTGCCCGATCGGCCGAGGGCAGCCTCACCGCCACCGCCGGTGCATCCACAGCCACTGCCCCGGATGCTCCCGCACCCAGCCCTCGACGATGCGGTTCATCAGCGCCGTCGCGGCCTCGACATCCACCCGGCCCCTGGCGTCGCGCGGCAACTCGATCGCCTCGGTCAGTTCCAGCCGGAAGCCGCCATCGGGCTCGCGGATCGCCCGCGCGCCATGCACCGGGCAATCGAAGCGCCGCGCCAGATGCGCGACCAGGGGGTTGGAATAGGCCGGGCGGCCCAGGAAGGGCACGCGCGGGCCGCGGCCGAAGCGCTGGTCGATCAGCATGCCGACATGCAGGCCCTCGTCCAGCGCCTCCATCATCCGGATCGGCGCCTCGATCCCGGCCGGGATCAGCCGCCCCATGCTCCCGCTGCGCAACGTGACGATGTCGCGCGCCACATGCGGGTTGTTCGGCCTGCGGTAGAGCACCGCCGTCGGCAGGCCATGCCGCGCCGCGGCGATGGCCGGCAATTCCCAATTCGCCAGATGGGCGGCGAAGATCAGCGCCGGCCTGCCGTCATCCCGCAGCGCGAGGAAGCGTTCCGTCACCTCGGGCGCGATGCGGATGCGCCCCTGCGTGGTCGCTGCCTCGTCGAAATCCCAGAGCCGGTCGAGATGCGGATACTCCGCCGCGGTGCGGCCGAGATTGTCCCAGGCCTCCCGCGCGATCCGCTCATGCTCGGCAGCCGGCATGTCAGGGAAGGCCTGGCGGATGTTGTCGAGCGCGGTGCGGTGCACCCGCAGCCGCGGTCCGATGCCGCGCGCGACCCGGGCGCCGAGCGCCGCCGCGCGGTCGGGGCCCAGCAGGCGAACGAGCGTGAAGAGCCCGCGCACCAGGGCGGCGACCGAGGCATCCGCCGCGCGGCGCAGCCTGGCCTTCATGGTCAGGGGCGGCGCGCCGGAAGCGCGTCCACCCCGGCCCGGCGCCACGGCGCAGCGGCCTTGGCGACAGGCCGCCAGCCCTGCGCGCCGCGCGGGAGGGGGGAGGCAGGGGCGCGCGACAGGTCCATCGGGGCTACAGCGTCACCACGATCTTGCCGAAGACGCGCCGGCTCTCCAGCCGCTCCAGCGCCCCGGCGAAGCCATCGAGCGGCGTCACCGTGTCCAGCACCGGGGTCAGCCCGCCCGCCATCTTCGCCAGCCCGTCCGCGATGTTGCGCATGGAGGCGCCGAAGCTGCCGAAGATGCGGAGCTGGCGCTGGAAGACCATCATCAGGTTGGTCTCGGCCGAGACGCCGCTGGTCGAGCCGCAGGTCACCAGCCGCCCGCCCATCTTCAGCGAGAGCAGGGAGCCCGCCCAGGTCGCGGCGCCCACATGCTCGAACACCACATCGACGCCACGCTTCCCCGTCACGCGGCGAGCGACGCTCTCGAAGCGGTCGGTGCTGTAGTTCACCACATGGTCGGCGCCGAGCGCGCGCGCCTGCGCGCATTTCTCGTCCGAGCCGGCGGTCGCGATCACCGTGCAGCCTATCGCCTTGGCCATCTTCACCGCGACGGTGCCGATGCCCGAGCCCGCGGCCTGGATCAGGATGGTCTCGCCCGGCTCCAGCCTCGCATTGTCGAACAGCATGTGCTCGACGGTCGAGAAGGTGATGGCGGCGCAGGCGGCATCGGTGACGGAGATACCCTCGGGCACCGGCACTAGCAGGCGGGCCTCCTGGTTCATCAGTTCCTGCGCGAAGCCGTCGACATGGAAGCCCTTCACCCCCGCGACCTTCTCGCAGAGATTGTCGCGCCCCTCCCGGCAGGCGCGGCACTGGCCGCAGGTGAGGGCGCCATAGGGCACGGCGAGCTGGCCGAGGCGCCAACCGGCGACGCCGGGCCCGATCGCCGCGACCTCGCCCACCGCCTCGGCGCCCACGGTCAGCGGCATCTGCCGCTTCGCGAAGGCCATGCCGCGCCAGCCCCAGACATCGATGTGATTGAGGGCGACCGCGCGCATGCGGAGCTGCACCTCGCCCGGGCCGGGCGGCGGCGGCGGCTCCATCTCGACCAGGCGCGTGTCGCGGTCCCCGAACAGCCGAAGCGCGCGCATCAGGCGGCCGCCCCCAGCACGAGGCACACATTCTGCCCGCCGAAGCCGAAGCTGTTGGACAGCACGCGCTGCACCCGGGCGTCGCGCGCGACATTCGGCACCACGTCCAGCGGGATCGCCGGGTCGGGCGTCTCGTGGTTGATGGTGGGCGGCAGGCGCTGGTCGCGGATGGTCAGCAGGCTGAACACCGCCTCGATCGCACCGGCGGCCGAGAGGGTATGGCCGATCATGGACTTGTTGGAGGAAATGGGCGGGCAGCCTTCGCCGAAGACGGCGCGCATGCCGAGCGTCTCCATCTTGTCGTTCTCCGGCGTGCCGGTGCCATGCGCGTTGACATAGTCGATCTGCCCCGGCTCGAGGCCCGCATCGGCGATCGCCGCGCGCATGGCGCCGATGATGGCGCCGCCATCCGGGTTGGAGCGCGTGCGGTGGAAGCTGTCCGCCCGCTCGCCCGCGCCCAGCACCAGGCCGAGCACGGTCGCGCCGCGGGCACGGGCGCTCTCGAGGCTTTCCAGCACCAGCGCCGCCGCGCCCTCGCTCATTACGAAGCCCTCGCGGGTCTTCTCGAAGGGGCGGGAGGCCCTTGCCGGGTCCTCGTTGCGCGTGGAGAGGGCGGAGAGGAGCGAGAAGCGGATCAGCGCCTCCGGCTGCACGCTGCCCTCGGCGCCGAGGCAGAGCGCGGCATCCGCCTCGCCGCGCTGGATCGCCTCGAGGCCTAGCTGGATGGCCGAGGCGCCGGTCGCGCAGGCGGTGGTGATCTCGATCGGCGCGCCGCGCGTGCCGAAGCGGTCGGCGAGCCGTTCGCCGACGCCGCCGAAGAGCGCGCCCTCGAACAACTCGGTCCGGCCGGTCGCCGCGGCGATCAAAGCCGGGTATTTGCTGCCCTCCGCGCCCACGCCGCCGCGCGCCAGGTCCAGCCGCTGCGGCCACTCCACCTCGACCGGCGGCATGCCGAGGAAGAGCGGGCCCGGGAAGGCGCCCTTCCTGCCGATGCCGGCGCCGGCGATCGCCTCCTCGGCCGCCAGCGCCGCCATGCGCTCCACCCGCCCGGGCGAGGTGAGGGGCCCGTGCCCCGCCTCCTCCGGCAGGTCCACCTGGCCGGCGATGGTGGTCTTCAGGTGCTCGGTCGGGAAGCGGGTGATGCGGCGGATGCCGGAGCGGCCGGCAAGCAGCCCCGCCCAACTCTCCTCGACGCCGATGCCGAGCGGAGTGACCAGGCCGATGCCGGTGACGGCGACGATGGGCCGCCCGAGATGGTCGCGCGTCGCGCCGGAGGCGCGCGAATTGCTCTGGGTCATGTCAGATGGCCTCCATCAGGGCCAGGGCCTCGCCGCGCCAGGCGCCGAAGCCGGTGACCAGGGCCTGCGGCGCCTCGCCGGCCTGCACCGCCAGAGCGCCAAGCGCCAGATTGGCCGGGAAGGCGGCTTCCACCGCATGGCCGATCAGGTCCGCCGTCTGCCGCACCGGGCCCTGCGCCGGCCCGGCCTCCCGCAGGCCGGCGAGGAAGCCGGCCTCCGCCCCGGTCGGCACCGCGGCGCCGGTCGCGCCGGAGATCACGGCATAGCCTGGCCTGAGCGGCAGGCCCTGCGCCAGCGCCGCCGCGGCGGCCTCGGCACTGTCCGCGCCGCGCCGGCGGGCAGCCGCGGTCCGCACCGGGCCGAGCCGGGCGATCCCCGTCGCGCCACGCGCCCTGGCATGGCTCTCGGTCTCCAGCACCAGGAAGGCCGCGGCGCTGCCGGTAACGAGCCCGCCGCCCGCGGCCTGCCGCGCCGCGACCGGCGCCCAGGGGCCGCGCCAGAGCTGGCCGGAGGCGGCATAGAGCAGCAGCATGTCCCAGCGCCCGGCGACATAGGCGCCGCCGACCAGGGCGATGTGCGCGCCCCCCTTGGCTCGCCCCTCGGTCAGCCGCGCCGCCGCGATCCGCACCGCATCCGCCGCCGCGCTCTCCTCCCCCATGAAGGTGCGGGAGGAGCCGGTGACGCCATGCACGATGGAGATGTTGCCGGCCAGCAGGTTGGAGAGCTGGGCGAGGAACAGGGTCGGGCGCAGGCCGCCCGCCAGCCGCTCGTTCAGCAGCCTGGCCCCCTCTTCGGGCGGCAGCGCTGCGATCTCGGCGCAGATCGCCTCGTCCAGCGCCGTGTCGCGCTCGCCGCCGCCGGCCGCGACGATCAGGTGCATGTCGGAGACCAGGCCGCGCGCGCCCGCATGGTCGATGGCGAGGCCGGCGGCATAGGTGCCGAGGCGCTGCCAGGGCTCCATCTGCCGCTGGTCGCCCTTCTTCGGGATCTGCCGGTCGAGGTCCAGCGCGGGCAGTGGGTGGATGGGGAAGGGCGCGAAGCCCGCTTCATCCACCACGGGCTGGCCGCCGGCCAGCGCCGCGCGGTGCGCCTCCGGTCCCTCGCCCAGCGAGGAGACGAGGCCGATGCCGGTGATCCAGACCTGGTCCGTCATGTCTTCAGTGTCCGGGAAGGCCGATCCGCCCGGCTTGGGCGCGCATCTCCGCCTCCAGCTCCGGGGCGGGGAAGGGGAGGGTGCGGAAGGTCAGCTCGGCATCGCAGATGCGCTTGCCGTCCGCCGTGATGCCGGCCTTGGTGACGGCATAGCCGGAACCGTCATGCTCCAGCCGCGCCGAGACCTCCAGCCGCGTCTCCGGGGTGACGAAGCTGCGGAACTTCGCCTCCTTCACGGAGGAGAGGAAGGGCATGCGGGCGAAGCCGAAGCGGTGCAGCAGCAGGTAGCCGGAGGCCTGGGCCATGGTCTCGACCAGCAGGACGCCCGGCACCAGCGGGTGGCCGGGGAAATGTCCCGCGAAGACCGGGCTTTCCCCGGCGGCGGGGACGATCGCCTCGGCGGCGATCGCCTCGGGATCGACCGAGAGCACCCGGTCGATCATCTGGAAGTATTCGAGGCGCACGGCCCGGTATCAGCCGCCGGCGGCCCCGGGGGATGCCTTCGCCGCCACCAGCTCCTCGATCCGCATCGCCAGGTTCTTCATGACGAAATACTGCTCGGCCGGGGCCTCGCCATTGTTGACCTCCTGCGTCCAGGCCTCGACCGGGACCTTAATGCCGAAGGCCTTGTCGATGGCGAAGACGATGTCGAGGAAGTCCAGGCTGTCGATGCCCAGATCATTGATCACATGGCTGTCCGGCGTGATGTTCTCGCGGGGGACGTCGGACGTCTCCGCGATGATGTCGGCGATGCGGTCGAACGCCGATGCCATGGCGAATCTCCGGGGTGAACGGTGAGAGGCGGGTCTTTCGCCCGAACCGGGGCGCTTGTCCAGCGCCGGTACGACCGGGGCGGGAGACGCATCGGGGCCGGTCCCGGCCGCCCCTGGCCCGGGTGCGGCGGGGCCCGGCTGCGGCCCGCGCCGCCCGTCCTTGTGTCCGCTCCCCTGCACCCGGATCTGGCACCAAGGCATGGTCGAGGGAGGCATCCCATGCCACGCCGCAGACTGTTCCTGGCAGCGCTGGTCCCGTTCGCGCTGCCCGCCGCCGGGCAGCCGGCCGATCCCGCCGGGCTGCTGCGGGCCTGGGCGGAGGCCTATGCCAGCAACGACGGTCCGCGCTGCGCGGCGCTCTATACGGAGGATGCCCGGCTCTGGGGCAGCACCAGCCGGGAGCAGACCGTCGGTCGCGCCGCGATCGCCGCCTATTTCGGCCGCGTCCGGCCGGGGGCGACCGCCATCTCCGTCAGCTTCGGCGAGCATGCGGTGCGGGAGGTAGCGCAGGGCGTCGCCCTTGCCTCCGGCCACTATAGCTTCCGCCGGCAGCGGGCGGACGGGACCGAGGCGCAGGAGCCGTCGCGGTTCAGCATGGCCATGCTGCGCGGGGCGGATGGCGCCTGGCGAATCGCCGACCATCATTCCTCGCGCCTGCCGCCGGAGCGCTGATCGAGGTTTCCATCCGGCAGATGCGGCGGTGGTGCCCCCGGGGAGATTCGAACTCCCACACCCTCTCGGGCGAGCGATTTTGAGTCGCCTGCGTCTACCGTTCCGCCACAGGGGCCACGGCGCCTGATCTAGCCCGTGGCCTGCCGGGGGTCCAGCACCCCGTCACTCCGCCGAATGGGTCTCGAACTCGGCCGGGGCGGTGATCTCGACCAGTTCCAGATCGTCCGAGTGCTCGATCTCCCGGTGCTTCACCCGCGGCGCCTGGTAGACGCAGTCGCCCGGTTTCAGCAGCACCTCGCCGATATCCTCGTATTCGAACCGCACCCAGCCCTTCAGGATGAAGACCATCTGGAAGGTCAGTTCATGCCAGTGCCAGTGCGGCTGGGCATGGGTCCCGGGCACGGCGCGGATGACATTGGCCCCGTAGCTGCCGCCCGTGGCCTCCGCGATGCCGAGGTCGCGATAGGCGAAGAAGGCCCGGAGGCCGGCATCGAAGCTTGCCCCCTCGGCATGGCGGACCGTGGTGCGGGTGCCGGCAGCCGGCAGTGGGGAATCGTCGGGCATGGTCGGCCTCCCTTTTTCGTGTGCGTTCTTCACGGATGCGTGTATTGTCTGCCGCGAGCCGCCCTGCCGGGCGGCCGCTTCGCCCGACCCCACTCTGAAGGGAAGCCGCGCATGCGGGAAGCCTCCCGGCAGCAGGCGCGCGCCGAGCAGCGCGCCCTGGCCGCCGCCGTGATCTGGATGCTGCTGGTGCAGATCGCCTGCGTTGTCCTGTGGGACTCCGGGTTCTTCGGCCGCCAGGCGGCGCTGGTGCACTGGCTGATCGTCGGCGTCCTGCCGCCCGCCTTCGCCCTTTGGGGCCTGCGCCACCCCGAGCCGGCCAGGGCCCGGCGGCCACAGTAGCAGACCTCGCGCCCTCGCGACGCAACGCCGGCGGCTTCATGGGCTTGTCTAGGGGGCATGGCCGGATCCTTTCTCCTGCCGCCGCCCCCTGGCGTGCCCGGTCTGGGCCCCATCGGGCGTGCGGCGCTGCTCCTCGACTTCGATGGCACCCTGGTGGAGATCGCCGCACGGCCGGATGCCGTGCGCGTGCCTCCCGAGCTGCCGGGCCTTCTGCACCGGCTGGCCGATGAGCTCTCCGGCGCGCTGGCCGTCGTCAGCGGCCGGCCGCTGCGCGACCTCGACCACTTCCTGCCGGTGCCGATCGCCATGGCGGGCGACCACGGCGCCTCGCTCCGCCCCGACCCGCTGGCGCCCGCCCTCGATCCCCGCCTCCCGCACGCGCCCGCCGCCTGGCGCGCGCGTGCCGCCGAGCTGGCCGGGCGCCACCCCGGCGCGCTGATCGAGGACAAGGAGCACGGCTTCGTCTTCCACTACCGCCAGGCGCCCGATGCGGGGCCGGAGGCGCAGGCGCTGCTCGCCTCCCTGATCGCCGAGAACCCCGAGGCCTTCACCCTGCTGGAGGCGCGCATGGCCTGGGAGGTGCGGCCGCGCGGCGCCTCCAAGGGCACCGCGGTCAGCGCCCTGATGGCCCGCCCACCCTTCGAGGGGCGGGTGCCGGTCTTCATCGGCGATGACGTGACCGATGAGGAAGGGATGGAGGTGGCCCGCCGCCTCGGCGGCCACGGCCTCAGGCTGCAGGATGCCTTCGGCAGCCCCGCCGTGTTGCGGGACTGGCTGGCCCAGGCCGCCGCCCCGCCCGGACCCGCCGGCACCACCCCGTGAACCGCCTGGTCATCGTCGCCAACCGCGTCCCCAACCCCGGGGAGCGCGGCGCCACAGCGGGCGGCCTCGCCGTCGCGCTGAAGGACGCCCTGGCCAAGCGCGAGGCCCTGTGGTTCGGCTGGTCCGGCCAGATCGCCGAGGCGACCGCGGCCGATCCGGTGGAGACGCGGATCGGCCGGATCACCTACGCCACCCTCGACCTGGGGCGGGAGGATCACCGGCGCTACTACCTCGGCTTCTCCAATGGCTCGCTCTGGCCGACCCTGCATTACCGGCTCGGGCTCGCGGTCTTCGCGCGGGAGGACCATGCCGGCTACCGCGCGGTGAACGCTGCCTTCGCCGCGGCGCTGGCGCCCATGCTGCGGCCGGACGACACGATCTGGGCGCATGACTTCCACCTCTTCCCGGTGGGGGCGGCGCTGCGCGCGCTGGGCTGCCGGCAGCGGATCGGCTTTTTCCTGCATGTGCCCTTCCCGCCGGCCGGGCTGTTCTGCGCCCTGCCGCGGGCGGCGGAATTGCTGACCGATCTTGCGGCCTATGACGTGATCGGCGTGCAGACCGAGGACGACGCCGTCAACCTCCGCGCGGCCCTGGCCGGGGTGGGGCAGGAGGAAGCCGCGGCACGCGTCCATGCCTTCCCGATCGGCATCGAGGCGGAGGCCTTCACCACCCTGGCGGAGAAGGCCATCGGCAAGCGGGAGACGGAGCGCTTCCGCCAGTCCCTGGTGGACCGCGCGCTGATCATCGGCGTCGACCGCCTGGACTACACCAAGGGCCTGCCGCAGCGCTTCTGCGGCTATGGCCAGTTGCTGGCGCGCTTCAAGACGCACCGGTCGAAGGTCACCTACCTGCAGGTCGCCCCCGTCTCCCGCGGCGACGTGGCGCAGTACCGTGCCCTGCGGCGGGAACTCGACGAGTGGGTCGGCCGCATCAACGGCCAGCATGCCGAGCCGGACTGGGCGCCGCTGCGCTACATGACGCGGGCGGTGGCGCGGCCGGTGCTGGCCGGCTTCATGCGCATGGCGCGCGTCGGGCTGGTGACCCCGCTGCGCGACGGCATGAACCTGGTGGCGAAGGAATATGTCGCGGCGCAGGATCCGGAGGATCCCGGCGTGCTCGTGCTGTCGCGCTTCGCCGGCGCCGTCGCGCAATTGCCCGGCGCGCTGCTGGTGAACCCGCTCGATCCGGACGAGATCGCCGAGGCGCTGGACCAGGCGCTGACCATGAAGCCGGCGGAGCGGAAGGCGCGCTGGGAGGAGTGCATCGTCTCCGTGCGCCGGGATGGCGCGCGGGCCTGGTGCCGGGAATTCCTCAGCCGGCTGGAGGGGGCGAACGACGCGTGATGGTTGGGGGGCCTTGCCCCCCAAGCCCCCCACCAGGCCAGAACCTGGCCTGGACCGGTCGGAGTTCGGCTGGCACCGGAGATGGAGACGCGGGCCAGCTTCGAAGAATGGGTGCAGGCTCCCCAATGCCGCAGGCGCAGCGGGGAGAGGCGGTGCCTCAGCTCAGCGGCACCGCCACATGCTTCGCATAGGCCGGCCGCGCCAGCAGCCGCTCATACCAGCCCCGCAGCCGCGGCAGGTCCGGCCGCTCGATCGGCAGCGCGAACCAGCGGTGCAGGAAGCCACCGAGGGCCATGTCGGCGATGCTGAACGGCCCTGCGACATGGTCGCGTTCCGCCAGTTGCGCCTCGATGATGCGCCACAGCCGCTCGGCGGCATCGCGCGCCTTCGCGCAGGCGGCCATGTCGCGCTCGGCCTCCGGCGTCCTGACCAGCGTCCAGAAGATCACCCGCATCGGCTCGTTGAGCGAGGCGAGCGTCCAGTCCATCCAGCGCTCGACATCGGCGCGGGCCTCGGGCGCCTCCGGGTAGAAGGTGTTGCCGCCCGGCTGGGTGCGGCAGAGATAGCGGAGGATCGCGTGGCTCTCCCACAGGGTGTAGCCATGCGGCATGACCAGGGTCGGCACGGTCGCATTCGGGTTCATCGCGGCGTAGTCGGCATCCCGCGTGCGGCCGAAGGCGCCGCCGGCATCGATCCGGTCGAAGGGCAGGGCCAGCTCGTCCAGCAGCCACAGCACCTTCATGACATTGACGGAGTTGGCCCGTCCCCAGACGGTCAGCAGCTTCGGCATGGGTCAGACCATCGGCACGGCGACATGCGCCGCATAGCCCGGGTGCTGCGCCTTCAGCCGCTCGTACCAGGCTTCCAGGTTCGGCAGCGCGGCGCGCTGGATGGGCAGGGCGAACCAGCGGTGCAGCCAGGGGCCGAGCGCGATATCGGCCAGCGAGAAGCCGCCCGCGACATAATCCCGCCCCGCCAGCTGCCGGTCGACGATCGTCCAGAGTGCCTCCGCCTCGTCGCGCGCCTTCGCCGCCGCGGCCAGGTCGCGCTGTGCCTCCGGGATGCGGACATAGGTGAAGAAGATCGTCGTCATCGGCCCGTTGAGGCTGGCGAGCTGCCAGTCCATCCAGCGCTCGACATCGGCGCGGGCCCTGGGCGCGGTCGGGTGGATGGGATCGCCCGGCTTCCGGGCCGCCACCAGGTAGCGGAGGATGGAGTTGCTCTCCCACAGGGAATAGCCGTCCGGCTCCTCGATGGTCGGGACCCGGCTGTTCGGGTTCATCGCGAGGTAGAAGGGCTCCTTCGTCTTCCCGTACTCGCCGCCGGCATCGATCCGCTCATGGGGGATCGACAGCTCCTCGCAGAGCCAGAGCACCTTCATCACATTGCTCGAACTGGCGCGGCCCCAGATCTTCAGCATGGCGCATCCCCTTCCGTATCGGGGGCAGCCTAGAGCAGATCGCCGGCGGCCGTGAACGACCGAAGGCGTGAATCTGCTCGGAAAACAAGGAGCTACAGCGGATTGCGTTCAGTTCTGAACGCAATCCGCTGTAGCACCGCCCACGGGCCTGCCCCAACCGGGGCGGCGGGTTGCGCGGGATGGGCCCCCCGGCGCAGAAAGGCGCATGGCTCCGATGCTGATCCTGGCAGCCCTCTCGGCCGCCGCGCCGCTCTTCGCCCGCGCCAGCGAGGACCTCTTCGGCCTCGCCCCCTGCGAGCTCTGCCTGTGGCAGCGCTGGCCCTATTGGGTGGCGGCGGGGCTGGCCCTCGGGGCGGCGCTCTGGCCGCGCGGGCGGGGCTGGCTGGGGCCACTCGCCGTCCTCGCCGTGCTCGCCTCCGGTGCCATCGGCGTCTTCCATTTCGGGGTGGAGCAGGGCTGGTGGCCCTCTCCGCTTGCGGGCTGCCAGGTGCCGCAATCCATGGGCGGCAGCGTCGAGGACATGCTGCGCTCCCTGCAGGCCGCGCCCTCCAAGCCCTGCGACGCGCCGGCCTATCTGATCCCCGGCCTGCCGGTCTCCATGGCGGCGATGAACACCCTCTATGCGCTTGGCCTTTCGGCGCTCGGCCTCATCTGGATGCGCAGAGGAGCAAAGGCATGACCCGCAGGACCGGCCAGAGAATGACGGGCGAGGGACGCCTGCCCGGCGACCCCACCCCGCGCCAGATTGTGGAGCGCGTTATCCGCGTGGACCACGCCGGCGAGTACGGTGCCAAGCGCATCTACCAGGGCCAGCTCGCCGTGCTGCGCGGCACGAAATGGGAAGGGCTGATCCGCCACATGCAGGCGCAGGAGCAGGTGCATCTCGACACATTCTCGAGGCTGATCGCCGAGCGGCGGGTGCGGCCGACGGCGCTGCTGCCGGTCTGGCATGTGGCGGGCTTCGCGCTGGGCGCCGCGACGGCGCTGCTCGGCCACCGCGCCGCCATGGCCTGCACCGTCGCGGTGGAGGAGGCGATCGACGAGCATTATGCGGCGCAGGAACGGGCGCTGGGCGAGGACGAGGCCACGCTGCGCGGCCATGTCGAGCAGTTCCGCGCCGAGGAGCTGGAGCACCGCGACATCGGCCTGGAGCACGAGGCCGAGCAGGCCCCCGCCTACCGGCTGCTGAGCGCCGCGATCAAGGCCGGCTGCAAGGTGGCGATCAAGGTGAGCGAACGGGTGTAGCGGCGCGCGGCGCGGGCTTGACCCGGCTGCCGCTTTCCGCCGGCATGGCATGGCCCAGCAGGACCCCGCGCCATGCCGAATCTCCCCCTTCCGGAAGCCGATGCCGCCACCAGCGCCGCCATCAAGGCCTGGCTGGCCGATTTCGCGGCAAGGGTGCGGGCGGTGGACTATGCCGGCGCCTATCCCTTCTGGCACGACGACATCGTCATCTTCGGCACCTACCAGGAGTTGGTGAAGAGCCGCCAGGCCTGGACCGACAGCCAGTGGGACAATGTCTGGCCACGCACCGCCGACTTCACCTTCGATCTCGACAACACCCTGGTGCTGGCCTCACCGGATGACGCCATGGCGGTGGCCATCACCCCCTGGACCAGCACCGGCTTCCATCCGGACGGCACGCCCTTCCCGCGGCCGGGCCGGGCGACCATCGTCCTGGCAAGGCAGCCGGACGGGCGCTGGGTCGGCGTGCACAGCCACATGTCGCTCGGCAAGGGCGTGCCGCAGGACAGCCACGGCCGGCGGCCGGTGAAGGCGCGGTAGGGCAAGGCGCAGCCGGGCCGACCCGGCCGGGCGGCGTCATCGGGCGGCCCGAACAGCGCCGGACCGCCGGGCGCGCGTCACCCGGCGCGTCGGGCGGGCCCGGCGCGGTGGCGGCCGGCGCCCTCCACCGCCCCGGCGCCGGGTTGCCCGCCGCCGCGGGCCGCGCCACCCTCGCCGCCCAAGAGAGGGGAGGAGGGACGCCGATGCCCGTGGACCCGCAGATCCAGGCGCTGCTCGAGGCCGGCCGCCACCTGCCGCGCACCGAGACGCTCTCCGTGCCCGAGGCCCGGGCGCAGTACGAGGCCCGCATCGCCGCCATGGCGCCACCCGCGAAGGTGGCGCGCGTCGAGGAGCGCGACATCCCCGGCCCGACCGGCGCACCCCTCCGGCTCCGCCTCTACACGCCGGAAGGGCGGGGGCCCTTTCCGCTGCTGGTCTTCTTCCATGGCAGCGGCTTCGTGCTCTGCAGCCTCGAGACGCATGACGGCATCTGCCGCAACCTCTGCGCCGGCGCGGGCTGCGTCGTCGCCTCGGTGGATTACCGGCTGGCGCCGGAGCATCCCTTCCCGGCGGCGCCGGAGGACTGCCTGCTGGCCACCCGCTGGTGCGCGGACCACGCTGCCGAACTCGGCGCCGATCCGGCGCGGGTCGTCATCGGCGGGGGCAGCGCCGGCGGCAACCTGGCCGCGGTAACCGCGCTGCGCCTGCGGGACGAGGGCGGGCCGAAGGTCCTCGGCCAGATGCTGCTCTATCCCGTGACCGACTGGCACACGCCCGGGCACCCCTCCTATGCCGAGAATGCCGAGGGCTATGGCCTGACCCGCGCCACCATGGAGTGGTTCTGGGGCCATTACATGCCCGATCCGGGCGGCACCGTCTCCCATCCGCATGCCGCGCCGATCCATGCCGCGAGCCATGCCGGCCTGCCGCCCGCGCTCGTCACCACCGCCGAATACGACCCGCTGCGCGACGAGGGCGAAGCCTATGCCGAGAGGCTCCGCGCGGCCGGCGTGCCGGTGTCCTGCACGCGCTGGCTGGGGCTGAACCACGGCTTCTATTTCTGGTGCGGCAAGGTGGACCGCGCGACCGCCGCGATGGCGGAGGCGGCCGGCTGGCTGCGGGAGGTCTTCGCGGGAAGGCCGCCGGTATGGCCGACGGTGCACCGGTGACCCGCTCGATCACAGACCACCGAGGAGGCGAAGAGCCGCGCGCACCCCTGCCGCCCCGGCCCGGCTTGTGGCGGGCTGGCATTCCGGTCTGATCTGCACGCCACCCGGGGGCAGCCGGCCGCGGAGCCGGCCCGCGCCTTTACCCGGCCTGGCCAGGGGAGCCGGCGGGGCCGAGTCCTCAAGCAGGCCGCTGCCCAGCCATGATGGCGAGGCAACGGAGCGCGGCCACGGCGGAATGTGGTCAGAACGGAGCGCCGACCGCGATGGGTTGCCATCTACGGAGCAAGGGCATCCGCGTCGCCTCCATGCCCGCCCTCAGCTCTCCAGCTCGGAATCCCAGTACAGGTAGTCCCGCCAGCTCTCATGCAGGTAGTTCGGCGGGAAGGCCCGGCCATTCTCCTGCAGCTCCCAGCTCGTCGGCTGGCGCGGGCTCTGGCGGGGATGCATGTGGCATTCCCGCGGCAGCTTGTTCCCCTTGCGCAGGTTGCAGGGGCCGCAGGCGGTGCAGACATTCTCCCAGGTGGTCCGGCCGCCGCGGCTGCGCGGGATCACGTGGTCGAAGGTCAGGTCGTGGGTCGGCCGCCCCTCGCCGCAATACTGGCATTCGAAGCGGTCACGCAGGAACACGTTGAACCGGGTGAAGGCCGGCCGCCGCGCCGCCGGGATGTATTCCTTCAGCGCGATCACGCTCGGCAGCCGCATGGACAGGGTGGGCGAATGCACCACCGCCTCGTACTCGTTCAGCACGGAAACGCGGTCGAGGAACACGGCCTTCACCGCATCCTGCCAGGACCAGATCGACAACGGGAAATAGGAGAGCGGGCGGAAATCCGCGTTCAGCACGAGGGCCGGGAAGGTCTGGCCACCGATGAAGCTACCGCCGTCAGGCAAGCGCCGCTCCTATCCGGGGCGGTGCCAGCTACCCATGGGGCCCGTAACAAGGTTTGGGCCCCATATCCTGTGGCACCGCCGTGTTCTCCCGCATCCTGCCCCTGCTGGCCGCACCGTGCAAGGCATGCCGCCCGGAGGGGGGCGGTTTTCATGGCTTCGTCATGCGTCCGGCGCCGCACCGAAACCCGCCTGCAGCGTGCGGAGCCCGGCCGCCAGCCCCGCCTCGTCGATCCCATGGGCGAGGCCCGGGCGGTAGATCGCCTCCACCGGCACCCCGGCCTCGCGCAGCGCCGATTCGGCCATGCGCGTCGCCTGCACCGGCACGATGTCATCCGCCTCGCCATGCACCAGCAGCACCGGCGGGCGGCCGGTGATCTCGGCCGCCAGCGCCTCCGGCGCCAGCAGCGCGCCGGAATAGCCGAGGATGGCCGCCGGCGGGGTGGCCCGGCGCAGCCCGGTGAAGAGCGCCATCATGCAGCCCTGGCTGAACCCGGCCAGCGCCAGGGCCGAGCCGGGCAGGCCCAGCCGCGCCAGCTCTGCCTCCAGGAAGGCCTCCAGCCCCTCCCGCGCCGCCCGCGCGCCGGCCGCCATCAAGGCCGGGCGCCGGTCCTGCAGGCTGAACCACTGCCGGCCATAGGGACCCATGTCGCAGGCCTCCGACGCATCGGGCGCCACGAAGGCGGCATGCGGCAGGGCCTCGGCCCAGTGCGGCGCCAGCGCGATCAGGTCCGACCCGTCGGCGCCCAGGCCGTGCAGCAGCACGACCAGTTGCCGGGCGGGGCCGCCCGTCCTGGGGCCGAAGCGCGGTCCGTCGAGTCGTGCCATGCGTCTTGCTCCTGCTGTCCGTCTGCCGCTACGCGCCGGGACCGATGCCAGCAATTGCACGCCTGCGTCACCTGCTGCCGCACCTGCCGCGCGGCGCCGTTACGCGCTTCGCGCCGAGCCCGACCGGCTACCTGCATCTCGGCCACGCCCATTCCGCGCTGTTCGCCGCGGCGCTGGCCGGGGCGGCGGGCGGGCGGTTCCTGCTGCGGCTGGAGGATATCGATAGCACCCGCTGCCGGCCGGACTATGCCGCGGCGATCGGGGAGGACCTCGCCTGGCTCGGCCTCGCCTGGGAGGGCCCGGCGCGGGTCCAGTCCCGGCACATGCCGGACTACCGCCAGGCGCTGGACCGGCTGGCGGCGCGCGGCCTGCTCTATCCCTGCTTCTGCACCCGCGCCGACATCCAGCGGGAGGTGGCGGCCGCCGGCCACGCCCCGCACGGGCCGGACGGGCCGCTCTATCCCGGCACCTGCCGGCGCCTCTCCGCCGCGGCGCGTGTGGACCGCCTGGCGGCCGGCGAGCCCTATGCGCTTCGCCTCGACATGGCGGCGGCGATGGCGGCGGCGCCGCCCGGCCTCTCCTTCCACGAGCTGGGCGAGGGGCGGCTGCGCTGCGATCCCGCGCAATTCGGCGATGTGGTGCTGGCGCGGAAGGACGTACCGGCCAGCTACCATCTCTGCGTCACCCATGACGACGCGCTGCAGGGGGTGACGCTGGTGACTCGCGGCGCCGACCTGAAGCCCGCCACCCATCTCCACCGGCTGCTGCAGGCGCTGCTGGGCTGGCCGGAGCCGGCCTATGCGCACCACCCGCTGCTGCTGGGCCCGGATGGCAGGCGGCTGGCCAAGCGGGATAACGCGCCGACCCTCCGGGCGCTGCGGGAGGCGGGACGCAGCCCGGCAGAGGTCCGCGCGCTCGCGGGCTGGTAGGGCGGATCGCGGGAGGCCGAGAACGGCCGCGGGCGGGACCCTGCCCGAAGGACAAAGACCTGCGGCGGATTGCGCCCAGATCTGCAGGCAATCCGCCGTGGCGCAGATCGTGGGCGGGCCTGAACGGCGGGAGGCTTGGATGCGCCGTGCGAGCCATGGCATGGACCGCCTTCGCCGGGCATTGCCAGAGGGAAGGCGGCCCATGGCGCGGCGCTGGCCGGCCGCTCAGGCCAGGATGAAGTCCGCGGCCCGGAGGTGGTGGATGCCGGACAGTTCGATCTCCCCGGTCGGGCCATCCGGCACCGGGGGCGGCGTGCCATCCTCCGGCGCGCCGCCGATGGGCGCCGCCACGAATTGCACGAGGGTGCGGTCGCCCTCGATCGCGTAGCGCACCTGCAAGGCCCAGCTTGCCACGAAGGGCTGCGTGCCGAGGAAGAGCGGTGCCGCCTGGCCGGCCGCAAGGCTGGCAAAGCCGGTCAGGTCGATCCGGTCCTGGTGTTGCTCGAAGTCGAGGATGACGTCGCGCTGGCCGGGACCGACACCGGTCTCGGCCACGAACTGCCCGGCGTAGGGCCGCCCGAAGGCGAAGACATCCCCCCCGGGGCCGCCCACCAGGGTATCCACGCCGACGCCGCCCACCAGGGTGTCGTTGCCCCGGCCGCCATGCAGCCGGTCGTCCCCGCCGCCGCCCCGCAGCAGGTCGTCGCCCGGGCCGCCATGCAGGAGGTCGGGGCCGTCGGTATTGATCCAGGCATTCGGCACGCGGGAGTAGAGGTAGACCGCGCCGTAGCCCTCGATCGTGTCGTTGCCAGAGCCACCCAGGACGGTGTCGGCCCCGAAGCCCGCCACCACGCTGTCATCGCCCCCGCCGGCGAGGATCAGGTTGTTGCCGACCTTGCCAAGGAAGGCGCCCCGTCCGGACGGGAATTCCGGGGTCTCGCCGGGCGGGGTCGGCCCCCAGGGCGAGACACTGCCCGGCAGGGGCAGGTTGTCGCCCCCGATGGTGTCATCTCCGGCGCCGCCCAGGATGATGTCATCCTCCTCCCCTCCGGAGAGAAAGTCGGCGGCGCCGCGGCCGATCAGCACATCCTGCCCGGCCGTGCCGAGCAGGGTATCCGCGGCCTGCGTGCCCGTGATCCATGCCATGGCGCAAAACTCCGGCGGGACGCGGACGGCCGTGGCGCCCCGCAACGGGCTAAGCCGGCGGCGCGCGATCCGTTGCGACGCGCCGGGACAAACCCCGGCGATGCCGCTGCCGCCCGTTGAGGGTGGCCCGCCACCGCCTCCGGCGCCCTGCCTTTCGGCTCCACGCCGAAGACCAGGACGAGGCCTGCGCCCGGCCCGCCCCGGAGGCCGGTGCCGCCACACCACCCGGCCAACCCCCCGGTGACGCTCCGCCCATGCCGCATCGGCAGTCAGGTCTGCATGCCCTTAACCCGGTCGGGCGCGCCTGGCGGGCAGCGACACATGCCCAGGCTCTACGCCGCCGCAATGTTGTCCAGCAGCCGCACGCTGCCGAGCCGGGCCGCGATGACGAGCCGCCCGGGACCGCGCATGATGGGGCGCAGCGTCTCCGCCTCCACCAGGGCCAGGTAGTCCACCGCGAAGCCCGCCGCCGCCAGCCGCGCGCGGGCCTCCGCCAGCACCGGCTCCGCCATCCGCCCGTCCCGCAGCGTCGCGGCAACCTGCGTCAGCGCCTCGAAGACCAGCGGCGCCTTCGCCCGCTCCTCCGGCGCGAGAAAGCGGTTGCGCGAGGACATCGCCAGCCCATCCGCCTCCCGCACCGTCGGGCAGCCGAGGATGCGCAGCGGCATGTCGAGGTCGCTCGCCATCCGCCGCACCACCTGCAATTGCTGCCAGTCCTTCTCCCCGAACAGCGCCACGCGCGCGCCGGTCTGCAGGAAGAGCTTGGCGCAGACCGTGGCGACGCCGCGGAAA
The DNA here is from genome assembly GCF_020523605.1 of Roseicella aerolata. Taxonomy (GTDB): domain Bacteria; phylum Pseudomonadota; class Alphaproteobacteria; order Acetobacterales; family Acetobacteraceae; genus Paracraurococcus; species Paracraurococcus aerolatus. The sequence continues at coordinate 138,339 of NZ_JAJAQI010000010.1, forward strand.
TGGCCCGGCCGCGCCGTGCCTTCCCAGCCCTCGGAGGGGCCGGCGACATCGATCACCGTGGCCCGGCCGGGCGGGTACATCACCCCGACGCTCGGCAGCCAGGCCAGGTCGCAGCCTGCCGCCTCCAGCGCCCGCAGGTCGCCCTCCTCGTCCCGCGGATAGCGCGACAGGTCCTCGTTCGGCCCGAATTGCAGCGGGTTGACAAAAATCGAGGCGGCGACCGCCCCGCCCATTGCCGCGGCTTCCCGCCGGGCTGCCCTGACGAGCGAGATATGGCCCTCATGCAGCGCCCCCATGGTGGGGACGAGGGCGATGGGGCCGAGCTTTCCGGTCTCGGCGCGGAGGGTGGGCAGGTCTCGGACGATCCTCATGCCCACGCATCTGCACCGGTCCCGATTGCGCCGCAAGCCGGTTGCGGCGCATACCCCGCCCCCCATGAGCGACACCCAAGCCGCCCGCCCGCTGATCCGCCTGTTGCCCGGCCATGACCGCAGGGTGAAGGCCGGCCACCCCTGGGCCTTCTCGAACGAGATCGCCATGACGCCGGCCGCCCGGGCCCTGCCGCCCGGCGGCGCCGTCCGGCTGGAGGGCGACGATGGCTGGCGCCACGGCACCTGGAGCTTTAACCCGCACAGCCTGATCGCCGCCCGGCTGCTGGACCGCGACCCGGCTGCGGCGCTGGACCTCGATTGGGCGAAGCGCCGCCTCGGCGCCGCCCTCGCGTTGCGGCAGAAGCTCTACGACACCCCCTATTACCGCCTGGTCCATGCCGAGGCGGATGGCCTGCCCGGGCTCGTCATCGACCGCTATGGCGATGCCCTGGCCCTGCAGGCCAACACGGCCGGGATGGAGGTGCTGACGCCCGTGCTGGTCGAGGCGCTGCGCGAACTGGTCTCGCCCCGCCTGATCGTCGCCCGCAACGATGCCGCCGTGCGGAAGCTGGAAGGGCTGGAGGAACGCGTCGCGCCGCTGCTGGGCGAGGATGCGACCGCGCGGGTGGAGGAGGGCGGCCTCGGCTTCTCCGTCGACCTGCTGGGCGGCCAGAAGACCGGCTGGTTCTACGACCAGCGGGAGAACCGCGACCGGGTCGCGCGCCTCGCCCCCGGCGCCACGGTGCTGGATGCCTTCTGCCATACCGGCGGCTTCGGCCTCCGCTGCGCGGCGGCCGGCGCGGCGCGCGTCACGCTGCTGGACCGCAGCGCGCATGCGCTGGACCTCGCCATGGAGACCGCTCGCGCCAATGGCCTGGCGGAGCGCGTCGAGGCCCAGCGGAGCGAGGCGCTGGAGGCGCTGGAGCGGATGGGCGCGGCCGGCACGCGCTTCGACCTGGTGGTCGCCGACCCGCCGGCCTTCGCCAAATCCCGCAAGGACCAGCCCCAGGCGCTGCGCGGCTACGGCAAGCTGGCGCGGCTGGCGGCGCCGCTGGTCGCGCCGGGCGGGTTCCTGTTCATCGCCTCCTGCTCCCACCATGTCGCGCCGGGCGATTTCGCCGATGCGGTGATCTGGGGCATCGGCCGGGCACGGCGAGAGGCGAAGCTGCTCTTCCAGGGCGGCGCCGGCCCCGACCACCCGGTGCATCCGCAATTGCCCGAAAGCGCTTATCTCAAAGCCCTGCTGTTCCAGCTGGCATGAGCGGCTCCCTCGCGGCGGCCTATGCCGCCAGCGCCTATGAGGCAGCGGGCGCCGTCGCGCGGGTGGGCCGGCGCAGCACGGCGGTGGATGCGCTGCTGCGTCGGCTGGGCGCGCGGCAGGGCAGCTTCGTGACGGCCTGGAACCCCTTCAGCCGGCGGATGCCGCGCGGCTGGAACGACCGCATGCAGGCCCGGCTGCGGGGGGCGGCGCGCCGGCTGCCCGCCGCCGAGGGCTGGGGCGGCACGCCCGGGTGGCGGGAGCGGCACCTGCTGCTCGCCGCTGATCCGCGCCGCATTGCGGTGCTCGCGCGGCGCTTCCGGCAGAACGCCATCCTGGCCGTGCAGGCGGGCCGGCCGGCGCGGCTGGTGCTGCTGCGCCGGCTCTGAGGGCCGGCAGGGGAGGGGCGCCGGATCACGCCCGGCGCCCCTGCGCGCGGGCATCGCGGCCTCCAGCAGCGCCGGCTCCGGCCTTGCTGCGGGTTGCGTCCTGTCGGCCCGCCCCGCCGCTGCGGATCGCCGCTGGTGGTCAGGGTCTCGCGCCGGGGCCTTCGCGCCCCTTCTCGATCCGCTGTAGCCTCTCCCCAACAAGCAAGGGGAGGGGAACGCCATGCCACGTCTCGACCGCATCGAGGCCGGCCACTACCGCATCCCGCTGCCGGAGGTGCTGACCGACAGCACCCATGGCGCCATGGCGGATTTCGAGCTGGTCACCTGCCGGGTCCGCGACGCCGATGGCGCCGAAGGCGTCGGCTACACCTACACCGTCGGCCGCAATGGCGGCGCGGTGCACCACATCCTGGCGAGGGAGATCGCCGAACTCGCCGCCGGGCAGGATGCCGAGCGCATCGAGGCGCTCTGGCAGCAAATTTGGTGGGGGCTGCATTATGGCGGCCGCGGCGGCCCTGCGGTGCTGGCGCAATCCGCCTTCGACATCGCGCTCTGGGACCTCAAGGCGAGGCGCGCCGGGGTGGCGCTCTGGCGGCTGCTCGGCGGGCATGACCCGCGCGTGCCCTGCTATGCCGGCGGCATCGACCTCGATCTCTCGGCCGAGGAATTGCTCCGGCAGACGGATGGCAACCTCGCCCGCGGCTTCCGCGCCATCAAGATGAAGGTCGGCCGGCCGCGCCTGTCGGAGGATGTGGCGAAGCTCGCCGCGATGCGCGCGCATCTCGGGGAGGGCTTCCCGCTGATGGTGGACGCGAACATGCGCTGGACGGCGGACGCCGCCATCCGCGCCGCCCGTGCCTTCGCGCCCCATGACCCGTACTGGCTGGAGGAGCCGACCCCGCCCGAGGATGTCGCGGGCCATGCGCGCGTGCTGCGGGAGGGCGGGGTGCCGGTGGCCTCGGGCGAGAATCTCCGCTCGCTCTGGGACTTCCAGGCGCTGATCGCCGCCGGCGGCGTCAGCTTCCCCGAGCCGGACGTGACCAATTGCGGCGGCGTCACCGCCTTCATGAAGATCGCCCACCTGGCCGAGGCCTTCCACCTGCCGGTGACGAGCCATGGCGCGCATGACGTGACGGTGCAGCTGCTCGCCGCCTGCCCGAACCGCTCCTATCTCGAGGCGCATGGCTTCGGCCTCGACCGCTACATCGCCGAGCCGCTGCGGATCGAGGAGGGGATGGCGGTGGCGCCGGACCGGCCGGGCCATGGCATCGGCTTCGACTGGGCGGGGCTGGAGAAGGTGTGGGCCTAGCCTGCGGTCGCCCGGGGCCCGACCACCCGGGGCGTGCTTCGCGGGCGCGGGAATGCCCGATTGCGCCGCGGGACAGGGCGGGCTGCAATCGCGGCGCCGAGCCCGGGGGAGCCGCCGCATGTCCGATGACCTGATCCGCCTGACCGCCACCGAGGCCGTGGCCCGCCTCCGGCGGCGGGAGGTCTCGCCGCTCGAGCTCATCGACGCCGTCGCGCGGCGGATTGCCGAGGTCGAGCCGGCGGTGAACGCCCTGCCCACCCTCTGCCTCGACCGTGCCCGCGCGCATGCGCGGCGCATCCTGGCGCGGGAGGGGGCGGAGCAGGCCGACCATCCCGGCTGGCTCGCCGGCCTGCCCGTCAGCATCAAGGATCTGACGGATGTCGCGGGTGTCCGCACCACCTATGGCTCGCCGATTTTCCGTGACCATGTCCCGGAGAAATCCCACCCCCTGGTCGAGCGGATCGAGCGGATCGAGCGGCTGGGCGGCATCGTCATCGGCAAGTCCAACACGCCGGAATTCGGCGCCGGTGGCTCCACCTTCAACGAGGTCTTCGGCCGCACCCGCAATCCCTGGAACACCTCGCTCACCTGCGCCGGCTCCACGGGCGGCGGCGCGGTCAGCGTCGCCACCGGGGAATGCTGGCTGGCGCATGGCTCGGACCATGGCGGCAGCCTCCGGCGCCCCGCCACCTATTGCGGCGTGGTCGGGCTGCGGCCCTCGCCGGGGCGGGTCACGCGCGGCACGTCGAACAACCTCTTCTCGCCGCTCTCGGTGCAGGGGCCGATGGCGCGCAACATCCCGGACCTCGCGCTCTTCCTCGACACCATGGCCGGCTGGGACCCGCGCGACCCGCTGACCTATGACGCGCCCGCGACGCCCTATGCCCGCGCGGCCGCCGAGGCCCGCCCGCCGCGGCGCATCGCCTACACGACCTTCGGCGGGAGCCTGGCGATCGACCGGGAGACGCGCGACATCTGCGCCGAGGCTGTCCGCCGCTTCGAGGTGGCGGGCTGCGTGGTGGAGGAGATCCCGCTCGATCTCGCTGCGCTGCAGGAAGCCTTCCTGGTGCTGCGAAGCCAGCAATTCGTGGTGGACCGGGAAAAGCAGCTTGAGACCCACCGCGAGCTGATCAAGCCCGATATCGTCTGGAACACCGAGCGCGGGCTCAAGGCGACGCCGAGCCAGCTCGCCTGGGCCGAGCGCGAGCGGGCCGCCTGGTACCGCAGGCTGGCCGCGGTGTTCGACCGCTTCGACATCATCGTCACGCCCGGCGCCGGCACGCCCGCCTTCGACGTCATGCTGCGCCACCCCGAGAGCATCGGCGGCAGGAAGCTGGAGAACTACATGGCGGGGTCGATGTGGAACGCCGCCTTCACCCTCGGCGGCTGCCCGGCCGTCGCAGTGCCCTGCGGCTTCGACCGGTATGGCCGCCCGATCGGGCTGCAGGTCGCCGCCCCGCCGCGGCGCGACGAGGTGGCGCTGGCCGCCGCCGCGGCGTTCGAGCGGATCACCGGCCTTGACCGGCTGCTGCCGATCGATCCGCGCCCCGGCACGGTGCCGCCGCCGGAGGCCTGACGCGTGGGCTGCCGGCCAGGGCCCGCGGCCGCCGCACGGCGGCACGCCACCGCGGGCGCCGGTGGCCAGCGGGGAAAGAGAGGCCATGGCCAGGCGCATCGGCCGCGCCGCCTCCGGCCCGGTTGGAATCGAGGAGCACGGCGCCACCCGTGCCGATGTCGCGCGGCGCTGAACCTGCCCTGCCGGCGCAGCGCGCCTGGCGATAAGATTGCTTGAGAAACTATCCCATAAAGTTCAAATCGCTGCCGATAGTGTGTGGTGATTGAATCGCGTCATGGTTGATAGACGAACTCCGTCATGGCCTGCCGGCAAAACGACGGAGATGCACATGTCGACCACCAAGCTGACCACGTCCCAGAAAACAGCCTTCAGCCCGTCCGACCCGCTACCCGAGACCAGCGCCGATCCCGGCGCCCCGACCATCACCGGCGGCGCGACCGCCACAGCGGATATGACGAATGCCGGCCTCGCCTCCGGTGCCGCCCGGCCCGGCGGGAAACCGGTGCATATCGATGTCCTGCTGGCCGGCTCGAGCGTCCATTTCGGCGACGACCGCACCTATGTGATGGTCTCGGCCGACCAGGCCTGGATCCAGGGTGGCCATGGCGATGACCAGGTGCGCGGCAGTGCCTCCTCCAGCGCCGTGCTCCTCGGCAACGGCAACAATGTCGTGCGGCTCGACGGCCAGGGGAACTGGGTCTGGCTCGGCAGTGGCAGCAATCAGGTCACCCTGACCGGTGAGGGGAATTCCGCCTTCCTGGGCGCCGGCAACAATGCCGTCACGCTCACCGGCGATCTCGGCGCCGTCTTCACCGGGGGCGGCAATGACGTGATCAGCATCACCGGCACCGGCAATTTCGTCATGACCGATGAGGGCGATGACCGGATCGCCATCAGCGGCACGGGAAACATCGTGAATGCCGGCGGCGGCCGGGACACCATTCTCCTCACCGGTGGCAGCTATGCCATGGCCGGCGACGGCGATGATCTGCTGCGTGTCCAGGGCAGCGGCAACACCGTCGATGGCGGCGCGGGCAATGACACCATCCATCTGAGCGGCACCGAACACCGGATCATCCTCAACGCGCCGGGCGACGGCACGGACGAGATCCATGGCAGCATCATCCGGGGCGGCCACCTGCTCGACCTGCGCGATGCCCTGCGCTCGACCGGCTGGGACGGGGATCCGGAGCGGCTGGCCGATTACGTCACGGTCACCCGGCACAAGGGCGATACCCTGCTGTCGATCAACCTGACCGGCCTGGAGGGCGACCCGACCTATGCGATCGCCATCCTCAACGAGGGGCAGGTGAGCTACGAGGCCCTGCTGCCCTACATGGTCTGGGCCTGACCCCGGCCGCGGGCGGCGGTCAGGCCGCCCGCAGATGCTCCTTCAGCCGCGGCATCAGCTCCACCAGGTTGCAGGGGCGGTGCCGGGCATCGAGTTGGAAGACCAGGATGTCGTCCCAGGCATCCTTGCAGGCGCCGGTCGAGCCGGGCAGGGCAAACAGGTAGGTGCCGCCCGCGACACCGCCGAGCGCCCGGCTCTGCATCGTGCTGGTGCCGATCTTCCGGTAGCTCAGCATCCGGAACAACTCGCCGAAGCCCTCGATCTCCTTCTCGAGCACCCGCTTGAAGGCTTCCGGTGTCACGTCCCGGCCGGTGATGCCGGTCCCGCCCGTGGTGATGCCGCAATCGATGGTCGGGTCCTCGATCCAGCGGCGCAGCGCCGCCTCGATCACATCCGCCTCGTCCTTCACGATCTCCCGCGCCACGCAGCGGTGCCCGGCGGCCTCGATCCGCTCCTGCAGCGTCTGGCCGGAACGGTCGCTCGCCAGGTCGCGGGTGTCCGAGACGGTCAGGACCGCGATGTTGACGGGGAGGAAGGGCAGGTTCTCATCAATCGGCATGGGGCGCTCCGCTGGAGCAGATCACGGGCGGGCGTGAAGGCCCGGGGGCCTGAATCTGCTCGACACACAATGACCTGCAGCGGGTCGGCGTCCAGGCAGGAACGCAATCCGCGGCAGGCGGCTCCGGCAGGCGGCCGGGCGGCCTCGGCCTGAGGCGCCGGCGCTTCACGCCCCCGGCTGAAGCCGGCCGGGGGCGATCGCGGGCTTGCCCCTAATGTAGTACGCGGCCCCGCTGGCGCAGCATGGCCGTCACCTCCTCCGGCTGGCTGAAGCGCGGGAAGCTGCCGGCCGCGAGCTGGTCCAGGCTCGGCGCCGGCAGGCCGAGGCGGGAGGCATAGATCCAGGAGAAGGTGAGGACCTGCTGCACGAAGCCGCGGGTCTCGTCGAAGGGGATCGCCTCGATGAAGAGGAAGGGGTCGTCCCGGTGCCCATGCGCAGGCAGCCATTTCAGCAGGTTGCCCGGCCCGGCATTGTAGGCGGCGAGCACCCGGATGAGATTGCCCTCCACCCCCTCATGCCGGGCGAGGTAGTGCACATAGCGCTGGCCGAGCTCCAGCGAGAAGGCCGGGTCGTGCAGCCGGTGCGCCCCCTCGCCCAGCAGGGAGGGGTCGCGGGTCAGGTAGCTCGCGGTCGCCGGCATGATCTGCATGAGCCCCCGCGCCCCGGCCGGGGAGACGGCGCCGGCATTGAAGCGGCTCTCCTGCAGCGCGAGCGCGTAGAGCAGGGCCGGGTCCACCCGGAAGCCGCCCTGCGGCAGCAGGCGCGGCAGGGGGAAGCGGGCGAAGTCCCGCGGCCGCCCGTCCTCCGCCTGGGAGGCGGCGGCGAGTTGCGAGCCCAGCCCGGTGAGATTGGCCTGGGCGGCGACGACCAGCATGGCGCGGACCAGGCCCGGATTGCGCTGCGCCCGGGTCCAGAGCTGCCGCAGCTCCGCCTCCGCCCGGCCGGTCTGGCCGATCTGCAGCAGGGCGAGGGCGCGCCAGCCCCCGGCGGTCTCGGCGATGGCGGCCGCCTCGGCCTCCCCGGCCAGTTCGCCTTCCCAGGCGAAGCCGGCGCCGAGGCCGAGGGAGCGCCGGGCGACGAGGCCGTAGAAGGTCCGCGGCTCCTGCGCCGCCTGCATCATCCAGGAGACATAGAGCTGCGGCCGGCGCGCCCGCACCGCGGCGCGCGCGGTCCAGAAGGCGGCGGCGGCACGGAGGGCGGGGGCGGCCTGCTCGGTGCGGGCGGCCTGCTCGAAGAAGGGCAGGGCGGTCTCGTAGCGCCCGAGCCCCCAGGCCGAGAGGCCGGCCGCGAAGGCGGCGAGGCCGCTCGGCTCGCCGGCCCGGGCGGCCTCGGTAGCGATCCGCAGCGCCTCCTCGTCCCGCCCGGTGCGGAACAGGCCGATGGCGAGGTCGGCCTTGAGCAGCCCGGCATAGGCCGGGGTCATGCCCCTGCCGCGGTTGATGAGGGTGAGGGCGGCGGCGGCATTGCCCTCCCGCGCCCGCTCGCGCACCGCGCGGTCGAGGCCCGGGTTGCGGCTCACCGCGCCCGTGGCCGGCGAGCGCTCCTCGGGCGCGAGGGAGGTCTCGGCCGAGAGCGGCTCGGGGGCTGCCGGCGGGGCGGGCAGGGCGGCGCCGCGCGGCAGCAGCCGCCCCAGCAATTCATGTAGGCGCAGCGCGTCCGGGTGGTCGGCAAAATCGGCCAGCCAGGCCTGGACCTCCGCTGCCGCGGGCGCGGCGTCCGGCCGCAGGAAGCGATCGGCCAGCACATGCCCCATCAGCCGGCGGTCGCCCAGCCGTTCCGACTCGCGCGTCGCGGCGGCCAGGTCGCCGCGCGACTGGAGGTCGAAGATGCGTCGCAGCCGGGCGGCGTCGGACGGAGCCAACACCTGGGGCAGGCCGGGAACACCGCCAGGGGTGGCGGGCCGGGGGACGCTCATGGCGGTCTGGTCAGTGGCCCTTTGCGCCGCAGCGGGGTTGAGACCCCCGCTCATCAGCGCCGCGCCCCACAGGACCCCGGCAAGCAGGGGGCGAAGGGCGCCGCGGGCCATGGGGCCGATCGCTCGCATGGCCCGTTCCCGTTAGCGGTCCCGGTGGCGTCAAGGCAACCCCGAAATTGCGACGCGCGCCGAGAAAAAGTGCCTCAAGCCCCAATCTCAGTGGCTTACGATTTGTTGACGGATAGAGGAACCAGACACCTTCCCGCTATTGGCTTGCCAGGCTGCGCTGAAGCAACAGGAGATCGGCCCAGGCATCTCGCTTCGCGGCAGGGTTTCGCAGCAGGTAGGCGGGATGGAGTGTCGCCAGGGCAGGAAGTGACTGTCCATCGCTTGTCGTTACTTCATGCCAACGTCCGCGCAGCCGGGTGATCCCCTCCTTCGAGCGCAGCAGCGCCTTGGCCGAGACGCCGCCCAGCAGCACGAGGTGCCGCGGCCTGGCGAGGGCGATGTGCCGCAGCACGAAGGGCAGGAAGAGCGCGATCTCGGCATCCGTCGGCGTGCGGTTGCCGGGCGGGCGGAAGGGCAGGATGTTGGTGATGTAGAAACTCGTCTCCCGGCTCAGCCCGATCGAGCCGAGCATCCGGTCGAGCAACTGGCCGGAGACGCCGACGAAGGGGCGGCCCAGCCGGTCCTCGTCGCCGCCCGGCGCCTCGCCGATCAGCATCAGCCCGCTCTCGGGCAGGCCATCGGCGAAGACCAGGTTGGTCGCGGTCTCGCGTAGCGGGCTGCCGTCGAACTCCGCCATGGCGGCGCGCAGCGCCGGCAGGCTGTCCGCCTGCGCGGCGAGCGCCGCGGCCCGGGAGGCGGCGGGCGGGGCGGTGCGGGGCAGGCCGATGCCGGCACGGCCCGGCATGACCAGCGCCGGGGCCGGGCGCTGGGCCGGGCCCGGCGCGGCCGCCGGCGGGGCGGCGCGCGGCACGGTGCGGTCGATCGGCGCCTCCTCCAGCGCCTCTTCCGCTCCCCATTCGATCTGCAGCCGGAGCGCCGCCAGCAGCGCCTCCTGCGTCATGCCCTGCATTGTCCCGCCTGCGTCATCCCATCCCCGGTATCGGCCGGGGGCGGGGTTTCGTGCAACCCGAACCGGGGCTACATGCGGCAGGGATCAGGAGGAGCAAGGCATGTCCGGCGCGGAAGAGCGGGAAGCGATGGAGTTCGACGTGCTGATCGTTGGGGGCGGGCCGGCCGGCCTGGCCGCCGCGATCCGGCTCAAGCAGGTCGCGCCCGAGGCCTCCGTCTGCCTGGTGGAGAAGGGCAGCGAGATCGGCGCCCACATCCTCTCCGGCGCCGTCATCGAGCCGCGCGCCCTGGACGAGCTGCTGCCCGACTGGCGCGACGACCCGCCCTCCCTGGCGACGCCGGCCCAGGACGACCGCTTCATGCTGCTGACGGCGACGCGCGCCATCAAGCTGCCGACCCCGCCGCAGATGAACAATCACGGGAACTACATCGTCAGCCTCGGCAATGTCTGCCGCTGGCTCGGCGCGAAGGCGGAGGCGCTCGGCGTCGAGATCTATCCGGGCTTCGCCGCCTCGGAGACCATCATCGAGGATGGCCAGGTCAAGGGCGTCGTCGCCGGCGTCATGGGCATCCAGAAGGACGGCACCAAGGGCCCGAACTACCAGCCGGGGATGGAGCTGCGCGCGACCTACACCCTGTTCGCCGAGGGCTGCCGCGGCTCGCTGACCAAGAAGCTGATGGAGCGCTACAACCTGCGCGAGGGCGTCGCGCCGCAGACCTATGCGCTCGGGATGAAGGAGCTGTGGGAGATCCCGAAGGAGAAGCACACCCCGGGCCTGGTGTGGCACTCCACCGGCTGGCCGCTCACGCAGGATACCTATGGCGGCTCCTGGCTCTACATGCTCGGCGAGAACCTGGTCTCGATCGGCTTCGTGGTGGGCCTCGACTACCCGAATCCCTGGCTCTCGCCCTTCGACGAGTTCCAGCGCTTCAAGACGCACCCGGAGGTGCGGAAGATGCTGGAGGGCGGCAAGCGCGTCGCCTATGGCGCGCGCGCCCTGAATGAGGGCGGCTTCCAGGCCATCCCGAAGCTGGTCTTCCCGGGCGGCATGCTGATCGGCGACACGGCGGGCTTCCTCAACGTGCCGAAGATCAAGGGCACGCATACCTCCATGAAGTCCGGCATGGTGGCGGCCGAGGCGGTGGCGCAGGCGCTGGCCGGCGAGGAGCGGCCGGCGGTGCTGGAGAGCTACCCGGCGGCGCTGCGCGAGAGCTGGGTCTGGAGCGAGCTGCAGGGCGTGCGCAACATCCGCCCTGGCTTCGCGAAGTACGGGCTGTGGGGCGGGCTCGTGAATGCCGCGCTCGACACCTATGTGTTCCGCGGCAAGGCGCCCTGGACCTGGGCGCACCACCAGGACCACGAGACGCTGAAGAAGGCCTCCGAGGCGAAGCGGATCGAGTATCCGAAGCCGGATGGCGTGCTGACCTTCGACCGGCTCTCCTCGGTGTTCCTCTCGAACACCAACCATGAGGAGGACCAGCCGGCGCACCTGAAGCTGCGCGACCCGGACAAGTGGAAGGGCGTGAACTGGGACCAGTTCCGCAGCCCCGAAAGCCGCTACTGCCCGGCCGCGGTCTATGAGGCGGTGGGGCCAGAGGCGGAGCGGGAGCTGAAGGGTACGCCGGATCCGGAGGCGACCGGGCAGGGCGCCTCGGTCGAGGCGGGGAATGGCGGCGCGCGGCTGGTGATCAACGCGCAGAACTGCGTGCACTGCAAGACCTGCGACATCAAGGATCCGACCCAGAACATCGACTGGACGACGCCGGAGGGCGGCGGCGGGCCGAACTATATCGGCGGCATGTAGCATGGGGGTGCCGCCGGCCCGCCGAGGATGGCGGGGCGGCGGCGCGCCTGGCGTTTCTGCGGCGGGGCTGGCGCGACGGCCAGACCCGCCGCGACACGACTGGCCGTCGCGTCAGATGCTGGCCGGATCAGCGGACAGCATGGGCAAAGAGCCTCCGCAACGGGTCCAGGCCCGGAAATCTCCTGTCATAGAACTTATGGTTGATAGATAAGGAAATTATTTCAACAGAGGGTTGCTTTTTCCGGGCCGATTCTTGAATGCACGCCTCCCTGGATCTTGCGTGACCCCAACTGTCCTGTTTTCTTAACGGATTCGTGTTGGGTCTTTACCAAATCGTGGAAAGACCGCTCCCGCTCTTCACTGTTTTCTCCCTGGGCTTGTCGGCCCGCTCTGCACCGTGCGGCGCCGCCCGGGGAGACCCAGAACGTGAACCTGAATGTCCTGCTGCGTGGGCAGTCCAATGCCGTCATCCTCGGCTGGCTCACAGACGCGAACAACACCAAGGCCATCGCCGCCGAGGTGCAGCGATTGCTCGGCTTCGATGGCGTCACCGATACGGTCACGCTGCTGTTCGAATGGAGCGATCCCGGCGGCAGGAACACCGCGGTCGGCGGGACGGCGCTGATCGGCGACTGGCTGACCCGGACCACGGTGGACGGCCAGCCCTCCTGGCAGGTCAACACGCTGGAGAAGGGGCTGCTGGACTATATCGGCGCCCTCTCATCCGGCCAGCGCGACGACCCGACCGTCGTGCTGTGGCTGCACAGCGAATACGACAGTGACGGCCGCCATCCCGACCTGACCGCCGCCATCTGGGAGAGCGCGGTGCGCTACGATGCGGGGCTGGTGCGCGCCGCATTCGGCAGCAACGATATCCCCTACATCTTCGTCGAGCCCATTCCCTATGTCTCGGGCACGAATGCCGGCACGCAGGCGATCCGCCTCGGCATGGAGAACCTGGTCGCCGACAACAGCTTCAATGCGCGCCTGACCGCCGCGAATGACGACCTGATCATGAATGCCGAATGGTTCGGCGCCGGCGGCCATATGGCCCAGTCGGATGCCGAACTGGTCGCTGGCCGGGCCGCGCGCAGCATCGCCGAGGCTTTCGCCGCCTATGCCAAGGATGGCTCCGTGGTGAAGCTGGCGAACGGCAATATCGCCGATACCGGCCCGATCGCCATCCAGGCGCAGCAGACCGGGCCCCGGCAGGTGGCGGTGACGCTGCAATTCGACGGCGCGACCAAGCTTGCGGCGCTTGATGCCGATGCCGCGACCGGCATCGGCTGGTCGGTCATCTCGGGCTCGACCGTCATCAAGGCAACCGGCGTGGCGCTCGGCGCCGGCAACTCCCTGGTGGTCACCTTCGGCGCCGACCTGCCCACGGGCGGCACGCTCCACTACGGCCATGGCAACGCGCAGCTTCGTGCGGATAATGGCTCCGTCCAGGGCAACGCCATCTATGATGACCAGGGGCTTCCCATGCGGACCCCGGCAGCGGGGCTGGTCATCGATGCCGCGCCCTTGCAGCCGGGCGTGACGCAGGCGGGAACCGAGGGTGTCGATTACCTGCAGGCCGGCACGAACGGCGACACGCTGATCGGCGGCAAGGGGAATGATTTCCTCTTCGGCGGCGCCGGCGCCGACACCTTCGTCTTCTCCCTCGGTGACGGCTTCGACTGGGTCGCGGGCTTCACGCCGGGGGTGGACCGGATCAAGTTCAACCTCGGCATCGCCGCGGCGGGTGTGGTGGTCACGCCCATGACGCTCGAGGATGTCGACGGCCTCGGCGTGATCTATGACCTCAATCAGGACGGGCTCTTCCTCGCGGGCGTCTCGGCCCTGCAGCCCGGCGACATCATCTACACGCCGCCGCCGGTCGGGCCGAGCACGATCCAGGGCGGCTCGAACGGCGCCGATACGCTCGCCGCCGGTGGTGGCGGCGACACGCTGGTCGGCTTCAAGGGCGCCGACTATCTGGTGGGTGGCAGCGGCAAGGATGTCTTCGTCTTCAGCCCCGGGGATGGTCCTGACTTCGTCAACGACTTCACGCCCGGTGCCGACAAGCTGCTCTTCGCGGGCGGCCTCACCAGCGGTGACGTCACCAGCTTCCAGGGCAGCTTCTTCATTGGCGATCTGGAACTGACGGGCCTCTACGTCCAGTACGGTTCCGACGACTCGCAGGTCTTCCTGAACGGCGTGTCGGCCTTGCAGCCCGGCGACATCACCTTCGGCTCCGTGCCTGGCGATGTGGAGCCCGTGCCCAGCTTCACCGTGGTGCAGGGGGGCACGACGACCCAGGTGATGGCCACCGCCTATGCCGGCCCGATGGCCGGGCTGCGCTGGCAGTACACCGGCAGCGCGGCGGCGGAGGCGGTGACCGGCACCGGCCGCAACGACCACATGGCGATGGGGCGCGGCGCCGATACGGTCCGCGGCGGCGCCGGCGACGACTTCCTCGA
>NZ_JAJAQI010000011.1 GCF_020523605.1 Roseicella aerolata
CAGGACCGTCGGCACCCTCTGGGATACCATCGGCAGTCTCCTCGACCGCTTCAGTCCGAGCGAGTGCGCCGCCTACTTCCAACACTGCGGCTATGCACAGTCAGGGCAATAAAGGTCTAATGACGCGCGCCGATCTGGCCCTCTACCAGTCCAAGGGCGAGGGGCGGGGCCGGTTCAATTTCTTCGTCCCCGAATTGCAGGACCGGGCGGAGGCGCGGCGCGCGCTCGAACTCGGCCTGCGGGCCGCCCTGCCGCGCGGCGAGTTCACGCTCCACTACCAGCCGCAGCTCGATCTCGGCACCCGGACCCTGGCGGGGTTCGAGGCGCTGCTGCGCTGGCAGCGGCCCGGCCTCGGGCTGGTGCCACCTGCCGAGTTCATCCCGCTGGCCGAGGAGATCGGGTTGATCGGCACCATCGGCGAATGGGTGCTGCGGGAGGCGACCTCGGAAGCCGCGCGCTGGCCGGCGCCGCTCCGGGTGGCGGTCAATGTGTCGCCGCCGCAATTCCAGAATGGCCGGCTGGTCGGTAGCGTGCAGGCGGCGCTTGCGGCCTCCGGCCTGCCCGGCGATCGGCTGGAGTTGGAGGTGACTGAGAGCGCGCTGCTCGAGGATGGCGGCTGGGGCACGATGGCGCAGCTCCAGGCGCTGAAGATGCTCGGCCTGCGCATCTCGCTCGATGATTTCGGCACGGGCTATTCCTCCCTCTCGCAGCTCCGCAGCTTCCCGTTCGACCGGGTGAAGATCGACCGCAGCTTCGCCGATGACGCCGCGGTGGTGCGGGCCGTCGCGGCGCTCGGCACCAGCCTCGGCATACGGACGACGGCGGAGGGGGTGGAGACGCCGGCCCAGCTGGAGCGCGTCCGCGCCGATGGCTGCACCGAGGCGCAGGGCTACCTGCTCGGCCGGCCGGTGCCGGCCGGGGAGGTGCCGGAGATCATCCGCCGGCTCGGCGGCGCCGGCGCGGATCACGGCCTGGGCGAGGCGGCATGAGCGGGAGAGGCCTGTTCCGGCTGGTCTATGCGAGCCGCTGCCTGCTGGAGGAAGCCGCGCTGGCCGGGGAGATCCCGCGGATCCTGGAGGTCTCCCGGCGGAACAACGCCGCCCGCGGGGTGACCGGCGCGCTGCTGTTCAGCGCGGATGCCTTCGTGCAGGCGCTGGAGGGCCCACAGGAGGGGGTGGAGCAGATCTTCGAGCGCATCCAGTGCGATCCGCGGCATGCCGAGGCGGTGGTGCTGGAGGCCGGGCCGGTCCCGGCGCGCGACTTCGCCGGCTGGTCGATGGCCTATGCCGGCCGTCGGACGGATATCCGCTTCGCGGCGCTGCAGGCGGCGCCGCGCACCGCCTCCCCGGCGATGCTGGACCTGCTGCATGGTGCGCTCGGGCGGGTCACGGCGGCGGCCGTGCCCGCCTGTTGAACCCGACCGCCCCGGGACTCTGCGGGCGCTTTCGCCGCAGGCCCAGGCGTGACGCCAGTCCGCGGCGCGGGAGGGGGGGCCCGATCCTGGCTGCTGGCCTGAACACCCGCGCCGCACGGGCGGCGGGATGCGGCCCGCCCAGGACGGGCGAGAGCGCCGCCGCCCGTGCCGGCCTCCTCCCGGCCTCGCCTGCCCCGGCGGCTACTGCGCCGCCCGGGCCAGGTCGGGATCGGGTGGCCGCGGCTCCGGCGGGCGCTCCACCATCACCATGGGCTGCGGGCGCGGGATCCGGATGCCCAGCTCATCGAAGTGGAGCTTGATCCGCCGGTTGAACTCCCGCGCCACCGGCCAGCGGGCCGCCGGCTCGGTCTTCACCCGCGCCCGGATCATCACGCCGGAATCCGCCAGCTTGTCGATGCCCCAGACATCGATGTCGTCGCGGATCAGCGGCTTCCACTTGGCCTCGGCCCGGATCTCCGCGCCGATATCCTTCAGCGCCTGCACCACCCGGTCGGTGTCCTCGGAATAGGCCACCGTCACGTCCAGCACCGCGAAGGCGAAATCGCGGGTCATGTTGGTCACGGTGGTCACCGCGCTGAAGGGCACGATGTGCACGCTGCCATCGGTCGCCCGCAGCTTGATGGAGCGGATGGACAGATGCTCCACCACGCCCGTGAGGCCGCCGAGCTGCACCACGTCGCCGACCGCGACCGCATCCTCCAGCAGCAGGAAGATGCCGGTGATCACGTCCCGCACTAGGCTCTGGGAGCCGAAGCCGATGGCGAGGCCGACGACGCCCGCGCCGGCCAGCAGCGGCGCGACATTGAGGCCGAGCTGGGAGAGCGAGTTCAGCACCACGAAGACCAGGATCACGGCGCCCAGCACGGTCCGCAGCATCGGCAGCAGGGTGCGCACCCGCGCGCTGCGGGCCGCCTGGCTGTCGCGCGAAAGGCGCGTCAGCCGGTTCTGGATGGCGGTGTTCGCCGCCTCCCACACCACCAGCGCCAGCACCAGCGTCATGGCGATGGAGGCGAGCGTATCGACCAGCCGCCGCCCGAGCATGCCCTGGTCGAACCAGTCCAGGCTGTTGAAGCCCCAGATCTCCAGCAGCAGCACCAGCGCGGCGAAGCCCAGCAGGATGGAGACCAGGGTCTTCAGCACCGGCACGTATTGCGCCGCGCGGGCGGAGAGGCCGGGGAAGCGCCTCGCCATCTCCGGCCCCGGGTTCAGCAGGCGGTCGAGCGACCAGAGGATCCCCTCATCCAGCGCCTTGGCCAGGCCGACGACCAGCACGGTCAGCACCGTGCCGGTCGCCAGCCGCTGGAAGCCGTTCTCCAGCGCCAGGGCCCAGACCACCCAGGAGGCGACGAGCCAGAGGATGACCACGACGTGCCAGATATCGGCCAGCTGGTCGCGCGCGCCCCGGAGCAGCAGCCGCGTCCCCGTCGCCTCCTCGCCCTCCGGCAACGGGTCGGCCCGCAGCACGGCGGCCACCGCCTCCCGCTGCTGCAGCACGACGCGTGCCAGCAGCAGGGAGATGAGGAGCAGCGTCAGGTTCAGGATGGCGTCATAGGCCGCCCAGGGCAGGCCGAGCAGCAGCCCCGCCTCCGCAAGGGCATAGCCGCTGACGCCGACCATCAGCAGCAGCCGCAGCCAGCGGATGCCGGCCGCCGCCGCCTCGCTCGAGCAGGGGATGAGCCGGAGGTGGTTGGAGGCGGGAGAGAGCAGCATGCGCGCCGCGGCGAAGGCCGCCCGCGCGCCCATGTAGGTATGCGCCATCATCAGCCCGACCAGCCGGGTGGTCGGCAGCGGCTGCATCAGCCCGAACAGCCCGTAGACCGCCAGGCCGAAGCCCGCGATCGGCAGCAGGTCCAGCAGCAGCCGGCCGACCACCAGCGGCACGCGCTTCAGCCAGGTCCAGGGCGTGCCGTTCACCGGCGGCGCCGCCGCATCCAGCCAGCGCCGGGCCGGGGTGACGGCGCGCACCACCAGCCACTCCACCAGGAGGCCGAGGCCGAGCAGCACCAGCAGCTTCCAGGCGGCATCCATCAGCCGGGTCTGGGAGACGGGATCCCGCAGCATCCCGGTCGCGGCCGCCCAGAGCGCCGGCAGGTCGGCCATGGAGCGGATGGCGGTCAGCACCGAGTCGGACAGGCTGCCGATGCGGCCCGAGAGGCCGGCGAGGAGCTGCGCCCCGACGGTATTGGGGGCGATCAGCGGCTCGGCCGCCGGGGCCGGCTCGGCCGGCGCCGGGGCGGGCGCCGGGGCGGGTGCGGACGCGGCCGGGGCGGGCGCCGGCGGCGGCGTCGCCTCGGCCCCCTCGGCGGCCGGGGCGTTGGTCGGGGTGGGGGCGGCCGGCCCGGGGGCCCGGGACGGGGCGGGAGCCGCCGCCGCCGGGGCAGCGCCCGGGGCGGCCGCCCGGCCGGCGGCCGCCAGCGCCTCCAGCGTACGGAGCAGCTCGGCCCGCCGCGCCTCGTCCCGCAGCAGCGCCGCCGCGCGGTCGAGATCCGCCGGGGTCAGTCCGGCCGGCTGCGCGAGCGCGCCGCCACCCGCCAGCCCCGGCAGCAGGGCCAGGCCCAGGAGCAGAATTCGAAGAAGTCTCATGTGGCGGGGAGCAAGCCCATGACCCCCGCCGGGTCAAGCACGGACTCTCGCCGCCATGGTCCGTCACGCTTCCGCAAGATCTCACCTTGCCGCGAGCAGCCCGGGTGGACGCCATGCCGGGATGGCGCCAGCATACCCCGGCATGCCCGAGACCCGTGGCCCCTCGATCTGGCTGGTGATGCTCGCCCTGCTGGGGACGCACCTGGCCGGGATGGGCGCCTTCCTGACCCTGCCCGTGCTGGCGCCGCCGATCGCGGCGGAGCTCGGCATCCCGGCGAGCCTCGCCGGCTTCAACACCTCCCTCGCCTATGGCGGGGCGCTGCTCTCCGGCCCCTTCGCCCAGGGGCTGCTGCGACGCCATGGCGGCATCCGGGTCTCCCAGGGCTGCCTGGTGGTGATCGGGATCGGCATCGCGCTGGCGGTGCTGGGGCACCCGCTGGCGCTCATCGCCTCGGCCGTGGTGGCCGGCATCGGGCACGGGCCGCTGACCCCGGCCGGCAGCCATGTGCTGGCGGCGCGCACCCCGGACCGCATCCGCAGCCTGATCTTCAGCCTGAAGCAGACCGGCGTGCCGGCCGGGGCCATGCTGGTGGCGGCCGTCGCCCCGCTGGTCGGCAGCGCCTTCGGCTGGCGGGCGGGGGTGCTGACCATCGCCGGCTTCGCCCTGCTGCTGGCGCTCGCCCTGCAGCCGCTGCGCGCCACGCTGGATGCCGACCGCGACCCCGGCGCCACGGCCGAGAGCCCCTGGCGGGAGGCGCTGGCGAGCCTCGCCCTGCTGCGGACCGAGCGCCGCCTGCGGGCGCTGACCATCACCGCCTGCTGCCTCGGCATCGGGCAATTCGCCTTCTTCACCTTCTTCGTGGTCTGGCAGGTCGAGACGCTCCGGACGCCGCTGGTGGAGGCCGGGGCGCGCCTCGCCCTCGGCCAGGTGGCGGGCATCGCCGGGCGCATCCTCTGGGCGCTGGCGGCGGACCGCTTCGGGGCGCGGCCGGTGCTGTGCCTGCTCTCGGCCGGCGCCGGCCTCGCGGCCCTCGGCCTCGCACTGGGCGGGCCGGGCTGGCCGGCGGTGGCGGTGATCGGGCTCGGCCTTGCCATGGGGGCGACGGCGGTGGGCTGGACCGGGCTGCTGCTGGCCGAGATCGCCCGGGTGGCGCCGCGCGGCCGGGTGGGTGGCGCCACCTCCGCCATGGGCTTCGCCATGGGGCTGACGCTGCTGGTGGCGCCGAGCGCCATGTCGCTGACCATCCAGGCGACCGGCGGCTATGCCGCGGCGTTCGGTCTCTGCGTCGCGGCGGCGGCGCTGGCCTTCCTGGTGCTCCGCGCCATGCGGGACTAGAGCGGATCGCGGACGGACGTGAACGCCCGGGAGCGTGAATCTGCTCGAAAAACAAAGACCTACAGCGGATTGCGTTCAGATATGAACGCAATCCGCTGTAGGCGCCGCCGCCCCGCATTGCGGTTTTCCCCGAGCCTTCTAGATGGACCCCATGACGACATTTCTCACCATCCTCGTCGGCGTCGCGATGCTGGCCACCCTCGGGGTCATGCTGGCCGGCATGCTGGGCCTGACGCGGTCCGAGGGGAACGCGGGGCGCTCCAACACGCTGATGCGCTGGCGGGTGATCCTGCAGGGGGTGACACTGGTGCTCTTCATGCTCCTCCTCCTGCTCACCCGGCACTGAGGGCCGCCGTTTTGACAGGCTGCGCCGCCCCGCCTTATTTTGCCGCCGGGTTTGCGCGGGGCGGGCCACCGCCCTCCGGGTGCGGCTGCCGCCCGAGCGCCGGAGACCAACCCACGGCCGCCCGGCGGGCCGCGGGGCACAGCAACAAAGCTAGGAAACGGCAGAGGCGATGAAGCTCCTCGTCCCCGTCAAGCGGGTGGTGGACTACAACGTGAAGGTCCGCGTGAAGGCGGACGGCACGGGCGTCGAGACCGCGAACGTCAAGATGTCGATGAATCCCTTCGACGAGATCGCGGTCGAGGAAGCCGTGCGCCTGAAGGAGAAGGGCGTGGCGACCGAGATCATCGCGATCTCGGCCGGCCCCTCGGCCTGCCAGGAGCAGATCCGTACCGCCCTCGCCATGGGCGCGGACCGCGGCATCCTGATCGAGCATGACGGCGTGCTGGAGCCGCTGGCGGTGGCCAAGCTGCTCAAGGCCGTGATCGCCAAGGAGAGCCCGGATCTCGTCATCCTCGGCAAGCAGGCGATCGACGACGACATGAACGCCACCGGCCAGATGCTGGCGGCGCTGCTCGGCTGGCCGCAGGGCACCTATATTTCGAAGGTCGAGCCGGCCGATGGCGGGCTCAAGATCACCCGCGAGGTGGATGGCGGGCTCGAGATGCTGCAGCTCAAGCTGCCGGCGATCGTGACCACCGACCTGCGGCTGAACGAGCCGCGCTACGCCTCCCTGCCCAACATCATGAAGGCGCGCAAGAAGCCGATCGAGACGCTGAAGCCGGCCGATCTCGGCGTCGATGTCTCCCCGCGCCTGACGGTGGTGAAGGTGGAGGAGCCGCCGAAGCGCCAGGCCGGCAAGAAGGTCGGCTCGGTGCAGGAGCTGGTCGAGAAGCTGCGCAACGAAGCGAAGGTGATCTGATCATGGCGGTCCTGGTTCTGGTCGACCACGACGGGTCGGCCGTGACGCAGCCCACGCGCAGCACGGTGGCGGCGGCGCAGACGCTGGGTGAGGTGCATGCGCTGGTCCTCGGCGCGGCCGAGGCGGCGCAGTCGGCGGCGAAGCTGCCGGGCGTTGCCAAGGTGCTGCATTCCGACGCGGCGCAGTACGCGAACGGGCTGGCGGAGCCGATCGCGGCGCTGCTGGTCGCCCTCGCGCCCGGCTACTCCCACCTGCTGGCCCCGGCCTCGGCCGCCGGCAAGAACGTGATGCCGCGCGCCGCCGCGCTGCTCGACGTGCAGGTGATCTCGGACATCGCCGGCGTGGTGGATGCCGATACCTTCGTCCGGCCGATCTATGCCGGCAACGCGCTGGCCACCGTGAAGTCGGCCGATGCGAAGAAGGTCATCACCGTCCGCGCCGCGAGCTTCGACCCTGTGCCCGCCGAAGGCGGCAGCGCCGCCGTCGAGGCCGCGCCGGCGGCGGAGGATCCGGGCCTCGCGACCTTCCTGGGTGCCGAGATCGTGAAGTCCGAGCGGCCGGAGCTGACCGCGGCCCGCATCGTCGTCTCGGGCGGCCGCGCCATGGGCTCGGCCGAGAATTTCCACATCATCGAGAGCGTGGCGGACAAGCTGGGCGCCGCGGTCGGCGCCTCCCGCGCCGCGGTCGATGCCGGCTACGCGCCGAACGACCACCAGGTCGGCCAGACCGGCAAGATCGTGGCGCCGGACCTCTACATCGCGGTCGGCATCTCGGGCGCCATCCAGCACCTGGCCGGCATGAAGGACAGCAAGGTCATCGTCGCCATCAACAAGGATGAGGAAGCGCCGATCTTCCAGGTGGCCGATTACGGCCTGGTCGGCGACCTGTTCAAGGTGATGCCGGAATTCGAGGCCGAGCTGGCCAAGAAGTAGGGCTCGCCCGGGGAGAGGAGGCCGCCGACGCCAGCCAGCGTCCGGCGGCCTTTTTCTTGTCCGCGGCCCCGAAGCGGAACGGCCGGCCCCTCCGGAAGCGGCGCCGGCGATGCAAGACAGGCAAGGTGGGGAAGACATCATGGCCAAGGTTCAGAAACTCGGCGTCATCGGCGCCGGCCTGATGGGCAACGGCATCGCGCATGTGGCGGCGCTCTCGGGCGTGCCGGTGGTGCTGGTGGACATCCACCAGCCGGCGCTCGACAAGGCGCTGTCCACCATCGCGAAGAACCTGGACCGGCAGGCCAGCAAGGGCACGATCCCGGCCGGGGCGAAGGAGCAGGCGCTGGAGCGGATCACCGCCGGCACCAATTACAAGCTCTTCGCCGATTGCGACCTGGTGATCGAGGCGGCGACCGAGAACGAGGAAATCAAGAAGAAGATCTTTGCGAGTCTCTGCCCGCAGTTGGGGCCCGAGGCGCTGATCGCCAGCAATACATCCTCCATCCCCATCACCCGCCTCGGCGCCGCCACCGACCGGCCGGGCAAGTTCGTCGGCATGCATTTCTTCAACCCCGTGCCGATGATGAAGCTGGTCGAGGTGATCCGCGGCCTGGCGACCGAGGAGGAGACGGTCGCGACCGTCACGGCGCTGGCCGAGACGATGGGCAAGACGGTGGTGGCGGCGGCCGACTACCCGGCCTTCGTCGTCAACCGCATCCTCTGCCCGATGCTGAACGAGGCGATCTTCGCCCTGATGGAGGGCGTGGGCGATGTCCGCGCCATCGATGCGGGCATGAAGCTCGGCGCCAACCACCCGATGGGGCCGCTCGAGCTCTCCGACTTCGTCGGGCTCGACACCCTCCATTCCGTGCTGAAGGTGCTGCATGAGGGGCTGGGCGACCCGAAATACCGGCCCTGCCCGCTGCTGGCGAAATATGTCGAGGCCGGCTGGCTCGGCCGGAAGTCGGGCAAGGGCTTCTACGACTACTCGACCAACCCGCCGACGCCGACGCGCTGAGGCGGCGCGGGGCGCCCGGCGACCGGGCGCCCCGGATGGCGGCTCAGCCCGCCTGCTTGGAGAAATCCACCTTGTCGTTCGCGCCCGGATGCGGCGGCTCGCCGGTCGTCACCGCCTTCAGGTAGCCATAGGCATGCACCAGGGTGCTGGACGGGCTGTCCCAGTACTCCGCGCCCTCGCAGGTCACTTTCAGCAGCGCGACCTTCGGGTCTTCCGCCCCGCCCGGGAACCAGGTGCGCAGCGGCTCGGACCACAGCTTCTTCTGCTGCGCCACGTCGCGCACCAGCTCCGCCGTGCCGTAGATGGAGACGTAGTTCTGGCTGCTCGGGTCCGAATAGGCCAGCAGGCAGCGCTCGTCCTGCGAGACCTCGCCGGTCTTCGGGCTGTGGCCTTCGGTGAAGAACCACAGCACGCCATCGAACTCCTTCTGGGAGGCGCGCATGGGCCGGCCGCGGAAGCGCCCCTGCTCGTCCATCGTCACCATCATGGTGGTGCCGATATCCTTGATCATCTCCCAGACCTTGCGCTTGGCCTCGGCGTCGCTGCGGGTCTCCACCATCCTCTCGCTCTCCTGTCCTTGGGCCTTTCCAGGAAAAGGCATCGCGGGGGCAACGGCCGGGCGGCGGGGCGGTTCCGGCCAGTGCTTGCCCCGCGCGGGGACCGGCGGTAAGGCCGGGCCAGCCGAGGAGATATCCCCATGCCGCAGCCGCGCCCCGTCATGCTCGTCATCCTGGACGGCTGGGGCTGGCGCGAGGACCCGGCGGACAATGCCGTGCGCCAGGCCCGCACCCCGAATTTCGACGCCTTGTGGGAGGCCGGGCCGCGCGCCTTCCTGCACACCGCCGGCCAGGATGTCGGTCTGCCGGGCGGGCAGATGGGCAATTCCGAGGTCGGTCACCTCAATCTCGGCGCCGGCCGCGTCGTCATGCAGGACCTGCCGCGGATCGACGCCGCCGTGGCGGACGGCTCGATCGCCTCGCTGCCGGCGCTGACGGAGCTGATCACCCGGCTCAAGGCCTCGGGCGGGACCTGCCACCTGATGGGCCTGCTCTCCCCGGGCGGGGTGCACAGCCACCAGAAGCATGCGGCGGCGCTGGCCAAGGTGCTCTCGGCCGCCGGCGTGCCGGTCGCGATCCATGCCTTCACCGATGGCCGCGACACCCCGCCGCGCGCCGCGCCGGACTATCTGCGCACGCTGCTGGCCGATATCGCGGGCCTGCCGGGCGTCCGGGTCGCGACGGTCACCGGCCGCTACTACGCCATGGACCGCGACAACCGCTGGGAGCGGGTGAGCCAGGCCTATGACGTCATGGTCTCGGCCAAGGGCGCCCGCGCCGCCGACCCGGTCGCGGCGGTGGAGGCGGCGCATGCGAAGGATGTGACGGACGAGTTCGTCCCCGCCACTGCCATCGGCGATTACAGGGGCATGCAGGACGGCGACGGCATGCTCTGCTTCAACTTCCGCGCCGATCGGGTGCGGGAGATCCTGGGCGCCCTGCTCGATCCTGCCTTCACCGGCTTCGCGCGCAAGCGGACCATCCGCTTCGCCGCGGCCGCCGGCATGACGGAATACTCGACGGCGCTGAATCCCTTCCTCGGCACGCTTTTCCTGCCGCAGTCCATGGCGGACATCCTGGGGGAGGTGGTGGCGCGCGCCGGCCGCACCCAGCTCCGCATGGCGGAGACCGAGAAATACCCGCATGTCACCTACTTCCTGAATGGCGGCGAGGAGCGGCCCTATGCGGGCGAGGACCGCATCATGGTCCCCTCCCCCAAGGTCGCAACCTATGACCTGCAGCCGGAGATGTCGGCGCCGGAACTGACCGAGAAGGCGGTGGAGGCGATCAACACCGGCAAGTATGATCTGATCGTGCTAAATTTCGCCAATCCCGACATGGTCGGTCATACCGGCAGCCTGGCGGCCGCGATCAGGGCGGTGGAGACGGTGGATGCCGGGCTCGGCCGCATCGCCGCGGCGATGCAGGCCCAGGGCGGCGCCCTGCTGGTCACGGCCGATCACGGCAATTGCGAGATGATGCGGGACCCCGAGACGGGCGGGCCGCACACGGCGCACACCACCAACCCGGTGCCGGTCCTGCTGACGGGCGGGCCGCAGGGCGCGAGGCTGCATGACGGCAGGCTGGCCGATGTGGCGCCGACGCTGCTCCGACTGATGGGGCTGCCGCAGCCGGCGGCCATGACAGGCAGGCCGCTTGTGGAATAGAGCCCGAGGAGGGCGCTGCCCCTCTCGAACTCCCCCCGCCAGGCCGGAACCCGGCCTGGACCGGTCTGAGCCGGCAGGGTCAACTGCGGGTTTCGGGCCGGGACCAGGGGGACGCCTGCCCCGCGGGCGGGAGGGTGCGGCGCCCCAGCGAAGGCGCTGGCGCCTTCCAGGGGCAGCGCCCCCCTTGCTGGCGGCTCTCCTGGCCTTCTCCGCCCTTGCCCAGTCGCCCACCCCCCAGGCCGTCCAGGACGCCCAGCGCGCCGCCGCCGCCCAGCGCGAGGCCGCCGAGGCCGCCGCCCAGGCCGCCCAGGCCGCCGCGGCCGAGGAGCGAATACTGGCCGAGCGCCGGGTCGAGTCCGCCCGCCGCGCCCAGGCCGCCGAGCGGCGCCTGACCGAGGCCGAGGAGCGCCTCCGCGCCGCGGAAACCGCCACCGCCACGGCCGAAGCCCAGTTGCAGGAGCGCGCGGCTGCCCTCAGCCATGCCCTCCCGGTGATGCTCCGCCTTGCCCTCTGGCCGGCGGAATCCCTGCTGGCCACCCCCGGCCCGCCCGAGGATGCGCTGCGCGGCCTGCTGGTGCTGCAGGGCCTCTCGCGGGAGATGGCGGCCGAGGCCGCCACGCTGCGGGCGACCGGGGCCGAGGCCGCCCGCCGCGCAGTTGCCGCCGAGGCCGAGGCCGCCGAGCTGCGCACGGCCCAGGCCCAGTCCCGCGCCGCGGCCGAGGCGCTGGAGGAGGATCTGGCCGAGGCCCGCCGCCGCCGCGCCGGCGCCCGCGATGCCGAGGCGGAGGCGGCGCGCCGGGCCGAGGAGGCCGCCGCCCGCGCGAGCAGCCTGGAAGGCGCCCTCGCCCGGCTGCGGCGGGAGGAGGCGCGGCGGGAGGCGGAGCGGCAGCGGCGCGAGGCGGCGGAGGCGCGAGCCGCCGAGGCGGCCGAGGCCGCCGCCCGCGCGCGCGAGGCCGCCCGGCCCCGGAGGCAGGAGGCGGTCGCCCGGCCGCCCGCCGCCGAGCCGGACGAGCCCTCCCCCCGTGGCGGGGGCCGTCCCATGCCGGTCGCCGGCCAGGTGACGCGCGAATTCGGCGCCTCGGGGGAAGGCGGGCCGGCCCGCGGGATGACCCTCTCGGCGCTGCCCGGCGCCCGCGTGGTCAGCCCCTGCGCCGGACGGGTCGTCTTCGGCTCGCCCTTTCGCAGCTACGGGCTGTTGTTGATTGTGGATTGCGGCGGCGGCTACCATTTCGTGCTGGCCGGCCTGGACCGGCTGGATACCGCCCCGGGGCAGCGCGTGCTGGCCGGGGAGCCGGTGGGGACGCTCGCCGCGGGGGGCCGGGCCTCGCTGTATCTGGAGTTGCGTCACCGCGGACGGCCGGTGGACCCCAGGAATTGGTTTGCCGCCAGGGGATGAGGCGGCCAGATTCGTCGCCAGGTGATTTGGAACGCGGTCCCGGAGGGCCGCAACGCAGGGAAGCAGGTTGGCCGCATGAAGCGCAGGGTTCGGAGTGTGGCGGCGGTGGCAGGGGCCTTCGCGGCCGGGATCGTGGTCGGTCCCATGGTGGCAGCCTGGGCGCAGGATGGCGGCCGGGCCGATACCTATCGGCTGCTCAACCTGTTCGGCGATGTCTTCGAACGGGTCCGCGCCGAATATGTCGAGCCGATCAATGACCGCGACGCGATCGAGAACGCCATCAACGGCATGCTGACGGGCCTCGACCCGCACAGCTCCTACCTGAACCAGCGCTCCTACCGCGACATGCAGGTGCAGACGCGGGGCGAGTTCGGCGGCCTCGGCATCGAGGTCACGCAGGAAGGCGGCTACATCAAGGTCATCTCCCCGATCGACGAGACGCCCGCCTTCCGCGCCGGCGTGAAGGCCGGCGACCTGATCACCCATCTGAACGGCAATTCCGTCCAGGGCCTCTCCCTCCAGGAGGCGGTGGAGCAGATGCGCGGGGAGCGCGGCACCTCCATCAGGATCACCATCCGGCGAGAGGGCGCGGACCGGCCGCTCGAGCTCTCCCTGACGCGGGAGGTGATCCGGCCGCAGGTCGTGCGCTTCCGCATGGAAGGCAACGACGTCGGCTATATCCGCCTGACCTCCTTCAACGAGCAGACGGATGCCGGGCTGCGGCGGGCGCTGCAGACCCTGCGGCAGCAGGCCGGGCCGGGCGGGATGAAGGGCCTGGTGCTCGACCTGCGGAACAACCCGGGCGGGTTGCTGGACCAGGCGGTGCAGGTCACCGACGATTTCCTCGACCAGGGCGAGATCGTCTCGACCCGCGCCCGCCGGTCGGAGGATGCCCAGCGCTGGAATGCCAAGGCGGGCGACATCGCTCAGGGCCTGCCGTTGGTGGTGCTGATCAATGGCGGCTCGGCCTCGGCCTCCGAGATCGTGGCCGGCGCCCTTCAGGACCACCGCCGGGCCATCGTCCTCGGCGTGAAGTCCTTCGGCAAGGGCAGCGTGCAGACCGTGATGCCGATCCCCGGCAACGGCGCCATCCGCCTGACCACGGCGCGCTACTACACGCCCTCCGGCCGCTCCATCCAGGCGACGGGCATCGAGCCGGATATCGAGGTGCTGGCGCAGCGCGAGCAGGCGACCGCCGGCATCCCGCGCGAGCGCGAGGCCGACCTCCGCCGCGCCCTCCGCAACGAGGGCGGGGTGCAGCAGCCCGCCGGCGCCGCCATCCCGAAGCTGGAATTGCCGGGCGGCATCGCCGAGCGCATCGTCCGGCTGCCGGCGGAAGGCGCCCCGGCCTTCGACCCGACCAAGCCGGAAACCGACCACCAGTTGCAGCAGGCGGTGCAGTTGCTGCGCAACCTGGCCTCGGTGCAGGCCCAGGCCCCGGGACGCCGCGCGGCACGCTGAAGGGGCCGGCGCAGCCACAGGCGCATCATCCGTGGGTGGAAACACTCACGGGTTTGATTCCGCTTAGGCGATAAGCGGGTAGAGTGGTGCCGTGCCGCAGGAGCGGCGCGCCCCCTCTGCGAAGGAAGACCGACCGTGCTCCCACGGCTCGACCTCACCGGCTGGCGCGGCCTCGGGGCCTTCTGGGTCCTGGTGATGGCCCTGTTCGCCGGTGGCGCCGGCCTGCTCGCCTGGCTTGGTCCGCCGCCGGGCCTGCCGGCCCCTGTCCCCCTGGCGGCGCAGGCGCCGCCCGCGGCCTCCCCCGCACCGGCCGGGGCGGCGGCCCCGGCCGCCACGGCCCCGCCGGCCACGGGCGCCGTCCCCCCATCTGCTGCGGGCGCGGAGGCCGGCCCCGCCCAGGTTGCAGCGCCGGAGCCCTCCCCCATCCTGGAGGCCGCCTATCGCAGCGCCCAGCCCGGCCGGCCCACCCCGGCCGTCGATCCCGCGCTGATCGAGAATGGCCCGCATGGCCGCCTGCCGCGCATCGGGCCCGATGGCCGCACCGCCATCCGCACCTATGGCCGGCCCTTCGACCGGCAGGACCCGCGGCCGCGCATCGGCCTCGTCATCGGGGGGCTGGGCATGAATGCCGCGGTGACGGAGGAGGCGATCCGCCGCCTGCCCGGCACCGTCACCCTGGCCTTCAGCCCCTATGCCCCACGGGTCGAGCGGTTGCTGGACCAGGCCCGCGCCAAGGGGATGGAGGTGCTGCTGGCGCTGCCGCTGGAGCCGACCGGCTACCCGCTGAACAATCCGGGCGACCGGGCGCTGCTGACCGGCCTCAATCCTGCGGAGAATCACGACCGGCTGCTCTGGGCGCTCTCGCGTTTCACGGGCTATGCCGGGGCGATCGGCGCGCTCGGGCCCATGCGGGGGGAGCGTTACGCCCAGCTGGGCGAGGCCATGGGCGCGCTGCAGACGACGCTCTATGCCCGGGGCCTGCTCTATGTCGATCCGCGCCCGGGCGCGGTGCGCGGGCCGGAACGGGCCTGGGGCCGCGGCGTCGATCTGGTGGTGGATGAGCCGGCGACCCGCAGCGAGATCGAGCGCAAGCTGGCGGCGCTGGAGGCCCTGGCGCGGGAGCACGGCACGGCGCTGGGCTATGCGGGGGAGGCCTCGCCGGTGCTGGTGGACCGGGTGGCGGCCTGGGCCGGCAGCGTGGAGGCGCGCGGGCTGGTGCTGGCGCCGGTCACGGCGATGCTCCGCCGGCCGGAGGTGGAGCCGGCGCGGGGCCGCTGACCGCGGGCGCGCGCCGCGGTATGGCTGCGCCGCTTCGGAGTTGACCCATGGACCTGCCCTACCGCCTCTGCGTCGGCGCCCTGCTGTTCAACAAGGACGGGCTGGTGCTCGTCGCCCGCCGCGCCGACCTGCCGAATGCCGAAGGCGCGGCCGGCGGCTGGCAACTGCCGCAGGGCGGCATCGATGCCGGCGAGGATCCGCGCATCGCCATCTTCCGCGAGCTGGAGGAGGAGATCGGCACCGCCAGGGCGGAGATCATCGCCGAGCATCCGGACTGGCTGACCTACGACCTGCCGCCCGGGCTGATCGGCAAGGCGCTGGGCGGGAAGTACCGGGGCCAGAAGCAGCGCTGGTTCGCGCTGCGCTTCCTGGGCGAGGACAGCGACATCCGGCTGGACCTGGACCCGCACCCGGAATTCGATGCCTGGCGCTGGGCGAGACTGGCGGAGCTGCCGGAGCTGGCGGTGGCCTTCAAGCGGGAGATCTATGAGGTGCTGGCGCGGGATTTCGCGCGGTTCGCGGCGCGGTAGCCCATACCGGCCAGCATGAATGCCGGCAGGCATGGCTCGTTGCCCAGCGCGCAGCCGCCAACCCAACCCTGCGCGCGATACCGACCGGCAGACATCGAGACGTCTGCCGGTCGGTAAGCCCATTTCCGCCGCAGGAATCTGCGGGCGCTTTCATCGCAACCTCAGGCGTGACGCCGGTCTGCCACCGGCAGGACCGTCTCGCCGGGCCTGAAAGCCAGGCGCGGCCTTCCTGGCGGCGCCGGTTTCCATTCAGAACAGCGCCGCGAAGGGCAGCACCCGCACCGCATCCCCCGGCGCCACGGCCGTGACATCCTCGGGCAGTTCGGCGAAGGCGTCGCTCTCGGTGAGGGAGGTCAGCAGCCCGGCCCCCTCCCGCTCGAATTTCTCGGCGACCGGCATCTCCCCGCCCGGCTGCAGCCGCACCCGCACATATTCGCGCCGCCCGGCCTTCTTGCGGTAGCGGAACTCCGCCCGTGCCGGGAAGCGCGGCAGCGGCTCCGGCAATGCCCCCGCCAGGCGCAGCACCAGGGGCCGGGCCAGGTGCAGGAAGGTCACCACCGCCGCCACCGGGTTGCCGGGCAGGCCCAGCACCGGCGTGCCGCCCACCACTCCCATCGCCGCCGGGCGGCCGGGCTTCACCGCCAGCCGCCAGAAGACCAGCCTGCCGCCCTGCTCGATGGCGGCGCGGACATGGTCCTCCTCCCCGGTGCTGACGCCGCCCGAGGTCAGCAGCAGGTCGTGGCTGCCGGCAGCCGCGCGCAGCGCCGCGGCGCTCGCCTCCGCCCGGTCCGGCAGGATGCCGAGATCGATCGCCTCCACCGGCAGCCGGGCCAGCAGGGCGAGCAGGGTGAAGCGGTTGCTGTCATAGGTCTGCGCCGAGCCGAGGGCGCTGCCGGGCGAGGCCAGCTCATCCCCGGTCGAGAAGACGCCGACCCGGATGCGCGGCACGACCGGCAGCGCGGCGCAGCCGAGCGCGGCGGCAAGGCCGATCTCCGGCGCCCGCAGCCGCCGCCCGGCGGGCAGCGCGATGGCGCCCTGCGCCACATCCTCCCCCGCCGGGCGGGCATTGGCGCCGGGCCTGAGGCCGGGCGGGACCAGCACCGCGCCCGGCTCCTGCCCCGCATCCTCCTGCATCAGCACCGTGTCGGCGCCGGGCGGCATCGGGGCGCCGGTGAAGATGCGGGCGGCGGCGCCCGACGGCAGAGAGGGCGCCGCCTGGCCGGCCGCGACCCGCCCTTCCAGCCGCAGCCGCGTCGGGCCCTCGGCGGCCAGGTCGGCGTGGCGGAAGGCATAGCCATCCACCGCGCTGTTGAAGAAGGGTGGCAGCGGCAGCGGCGCCCGCAGGTCGCGCGCCAGCACCCGGCCGAGCGCGGCGGCCAGCGCCACCTGTTCCTCGCCCGCCACGGGCGGGACGCGCTCGGCGATCAGCGCCTCGGCGGCTTCGACCGAGAGCAGCGGACCGCCGAAGGCGAAGCAGTCATCCGAGAGCTGCGCCAAACCGCCTCATCCCATCCAGGCCGCGGCATCCACGGCGAACCGCTCCACCAGATCGGCGATGCCCTCCGCATCGTCCAGGGGGGCCCAGGGCAGATCGGTGGCGGGCGGCCGTATATCGGCGGCAATGCCGGCGATATGCGGGTCCTCCGGGTGCAGCCAGGGCTTGCCGTTTTCCGCCCGGTGGACCTCGATCTTCGGATGGGTGTCGCGCTTGAAGCCCTCGACGATCACGAGATCCACGGGCGAGAGGCGCGAGAGAAGGAAGCGCAGGTCGGGCTCCGGCCCGCCGCGCAGTTCCGTCATCAGCGCCCAGCGATGGGCGGAGCTGACCAGCACCTGTTGCGCGCCTGCCTGCCGGTGCTCCCAGGAATCCTTGCCGGGCGTATCGACATCGAAGCGATGATGCGCGTGCTTGAGGGTGGAGACGCCGATGCCCCGGCGGGCGAGGCAGGGGATCAGCCGGATGAGGAGCGTGGTCTTGCCGGCCCCGCTCCAGCCGGCGAGGCCGATGAGCTTCATGGTGACCCATTATAGGGAAGAGCGCCGCGGCGCGAAGGAAAGGCGGCGGGGTGGCCCGGCCTTCTCTCCCCGGCTGGCAGCGGAGACGCCTGCCGGGGGCAAGGCGGGGGCCCGGTGACAGCCCCCTGCCGCATTCCTCCCCCGCCGGGGCGGGGGAGGGCCTGGATCAGTCGCCGCCCGCGGCGCGGGCGCCGGGCGGCAGGACGGTCTGGCGGGCCTTCTCGACCTCTTCCTCGACCCAGAGACCGTGATGCTCCTTGGCCCAGTTGTAGTCCACCTGGCCGGAGCCCATGGCATCGAAGGCCCCCTCCATCCCGACCGAGCCGATATAGATATGCGCCAGCATGGCCGCGATCATCAGCACGGCGATGATCCCGTGCACCATATGGGCCAGCTGCATGCCGGCGATATCGGTGACGGTGAAGGGGAAGATCAGCACATAGCCGGAGGCCGCGACCAGGCCGCCGCCCAGCACCGTGATCCAGAAGACCATCTTCTGCCCGGCATTGAACCGCCCGGCGACCGGATGGCCCTTGCCGAAGAAGCCGCCGCCGAGCTTCAGCCAGTCGATGTCGCGCCGCTCCGGCAGGTTGTCCTTTGCCCAGAGCAGCAGCATGACGGTGATGCCGAGGGTGAAGGGGAAGGCGAGGTAGTTGTGCGCGACCTTGCCCCAGAGGCTCGCCGCGGTGAAGGCTTCCGGCCCCAGCAGCGGCAGCAGCAGGTGCCGGCCGAAGGTCAGGTTGAGGCCGGTCAGGCCCAGGATGATGAAGCAGGTGGCCACCATCCAGTGATTCGCCCGCTCCAGCAGGGAGAAGCGGGTCATGGTCCGGCCGGAGGCGCCGCCCGGGATGGGAATGCGGCCCTTCACCCCGAAGAAGGCCAGCAGCAGGCCGAGGATGCCGAGCACGGCGACGCCGCCGACCCAGGCGAGGGTGCGGTTGTGGAATTCCCGCCACTCCCGCCCCTGCGGCTGGATCAGGCTGGCCGCACGGGCATCGGGGATGGAGACGCGGCCCTCGATCCGGCCGCCCTGCAGCATGCGCTGCATCTCCATCTCCTCGGCCGAGACGGTGCCGCGGCCGGGGGACGGGGTGGGGGCCTGCGCCTGGACGGCGCCGGCCGAGAGCGTCAGCGCCAGCAGCGCCGCGGGAAGATGGCGGATCATACCGTCAGGTCCTGCTTATAGGCGGTGCGCCAGCCCCAGGCGCCGGAGCCGTAGCCGCGGCGCTGCACGCGTTCCTTGTAGATGCCGGCGATGATGTCGCCGTCACCGGCGAGCAGCGCCTTGGTCGAGCACATCTCGGCGCAGAGCGGCAGCTTGCCTTCCGCGATGCGGTTGGCGCCGTACTGGACGTACTCGACCGCCGAATTGTCCTGCTGCGGGCCGCCGGCGCAGTAGGTGCACTTGTCCATCTTCCCGCGGCCGCCGAAATTCCCGACCTTCGGGTATTGCGGCGCGCCGAAGGGGCAGGCGTAGAAGCAGTAGCCGCAGCCGATGCAGAGGTCCTTGTCGTGCAGCACGATCGCATCCGCGGTCGTGTAGAAGCAGGAGACGGGGCAGACGGCCGCGCAGGGCGCGTCCGTGCAATGCATGCAGGCCATGGAGATCGAGCGCTCCCCCGGCTTGCCGTCATTGATGGTGACGACGCGCCGGCGGTTGATGCCCCAGGGCACCTCGTGCTCGTTCTTGCAGGCGGTGACGCAGGCGTTGCACTCGATGCAGCGGTCGCTGTCACACAGGAACTTCATCCGCGCCATGATCAAGCGCTCCGGATCTGGCAGAGGGTGACCTTCGTCTCTTGCATGAAGGTCACGGGGTCATAGCCATAGGTGGTCACGGTGTTCACGCTCTCGCCCAGCACGATGGGATCGGTGCCGGCGGGGTAGTGTTTCCGCCGGTCCTCGCCCTGGAACCAGCCGCCGAAATGGAAGGGCATGAAGGCGACACCCTTCGCCACGCGCTCCGTCACCAGCGCCTTCACGCGGGTCTTCGCGCCGCTCTCCGGCCCCGTCACCCAGACCCAGGCGCCGTCGCGGATCTTTCGCTCCGCCGCATCGGCCGGGTTGATCTCGACGAACATGTCCTGCTGCAGCTCGGCCAGCCACTTGTTGGACCGCGTCTCCTCGCCGCCGCCCTCGTATTCCACGAGCCGCCCGCTGGTGAGGATGATCGGGAAGTCCTTCGCCACCGTGTTGCTGCGCACCTGCACGCTCTGCCCGAGATGCGGCATGCGGAAGCCGCGGCGGTCCGGCAGCGTCGGGTATTTGGCGATCAGGTCCGGCCGCGCGGTGTAGATCGGCTCACGGTGCACCGGCACCGGGTCGGGCAGGTTCCAGGCGACGGCGCGGGCCTTGGCATTGCCGTAGGGCACGCAGCCATGCTCCATGGCCACGCGGATGATCCCGCCCGAGAGGTCGGTGGCCCAGCTCGCCCGGTCGATATTGGCGCCGAAATGCTTCTCCAGGCTCGCCTTCTCGGCCGCGGTCAGCTCCTCGAACCAGCCGAGGCGCTTGAGCACCGCCACCGTGAATTCCGGATAGCCGTCCTGGATCTCCGAGCCCTTGCTGTAGGAACCCTCGGCCAGCAGGGTCTGGCCGTTGCGCTCCACGCCGAATCGGGCGCGGAAGGTGCCGCCGCCATCCTTCACATGCAGGTTGGTGTTGTAGAGGATGTGCGTGCCGGGATGGCGCTGCTCCGGCGTGCCCCAGCAGGGCCAGGGCAGGCCGTAATAGTCGCCGCGGATCTCGGCCGGGGCGTCGTCCCGTGCGCGCAGCGTCACCAGGTCGAACTTGTCCTGGTGCTGCATGTGCAGCTTGAGGCGCTCCGGCGACTGGCCGGTATAGCCGATCGACCAGAGGCCGCGGTTCATCTCCCGCAAGATGCTCTCGGCGACGACCTTCCCGTCCTTCACCTCGATGCCCGCGAACATCCGGTCCGCAAAGCCGAGGCGCTTCGTCAGCGCATGCAGCACGTCATAGTCGTTGCGGCTCTCGAAGATCGGCTCCACCACCTTGGCGCCCCATTGGAGGGAGCGGTTAGAGACGGTGCGGCTGCCATCCATCTCGAAGCTGGTGCAGATCGGCAGCAGGTAGGTGCCGTCCCGGCGGTTCGAGATCTGGCTGAAGGTGGTCGGGTGCGGGTCGGCGACGACCAGCAGCTCGAGCTTCTCGAGACCCTTCACCATCTCCGGCATGCGGGTGACGGTGTTGCCGCCATGGCCGAAGACCATCATGGCCTTCAGGCTGTGCGGCTGCGCGACATAGGCCTGGCCGTCGCGGTCGGTCTTCTCGCGCTCGCCCGGCATCAGCACGGCGTCGAACCAGCGCGTGGTCGGGATGCCGGGCGTCTCCATCAGCTGCTTGGAGCCGAAGCGGGAGAGCAGCCAGTCGTACTCCACGCCCCAGACGCGGGCCCAGTGGCGCCAGGCATTCTCGTCCAGTCCGTAATAGCCCGGCGTGGTGGTGACATCGAGGCCGAGATCGGTCGCGCCCTGCACGTTGCAGTGGCCGCGGAAAATATTGGCGCCCGTCCCTGTGCTGCCGACATTGCCGGTCGCCAGCAGCAGGATCGAGTAGGCGCGGACATTGGCGGTGCCGACGGTCTTCTGCGTCGCGCCCATGCACCAGATCAGGGTCGCGGGCTTCTGCGTGGCGAACATCTGCGCCACGCGCTTCAGCTGCTCGCCCGGCACGCCGGTGACACGCTCGACCTCCTCGGGCGTCCACTTCGCGACCTCGGCGCGGATCTCCTCCATGCCGTAGACGCGCTGGCGAATGAACTCCTTGTCCTCCCAGCCGTTCTGGAAGATGTGCCAGAGCATGCCCCAGATCAGCGGAATGTCGGTTCCCGGACGCAGCCGGACATATTCGGTGGCGTGCGCCGCGGTGCGGGTGAAGCGCGGGTCGATGACGATCAGGTTCGCCCGGTTGATCTCCTTGCCCGACAGCACGTGCTGGAGCGAGACCGGATGCGCCTCCGCCGGGTTGCCGCCCATGATGATCATGGTCCGGGCGTTGCGGATGTCGTTGTAGCTGTTGGTCTGGGCGCCGTAGCCCCAGGTATTCGCCACGCCCGCGACCGTGGTGCTGTGGCAGATGCGCGCCTGGTGGTCCACCGTGTTGGTGCCCCAGAAGGCGGCCAGCTTGCGGTAGAGATAGGCGGCCTCGTTGGTGAACTTGGCGCTGCCCAGCCAGAAGACGCTGTCGGGCCCGGTGCGGCCGCGGATCTCGGTCAGCTTCGCCGCGATCTCATCGAGCGCGGTGTCCCAGGTGATCCGCCGCCACTGCCCGCCCACCAGCTTCATCGGGTATTTCAGGCGGCGGTCGCCATGCACCAGTTCCCGCACGCTCGCGCCCTTGGCGCAATGCGTGCCGCGGTTGATCGGGCTCTCCCAGGCCGGCTCCTGGCCGACCCAGACGCCGTCCTGCACCTCGGCGATCACGCTGCAGCCGACCGAGCAATGGGTGCAGACATTCTTGACGCGCGCGACCGGCCGCGCGTGGTCCAGCACGCCGGTCGCGGCCCCCGAGGCCTCGGCACGGCTGGCGCCCAGCGTGCCGAGCGCGGCGAGGCCCGCGCCGCCGATGCCGGCCTGGCGCAGGAAGGACCGGCGGTCGAGCCCGCCCGAGGAAAGACCCTGATAGGTTGAGGCAAGGCGCTGCCGCGCCGCCTGCCCGTCTGAGCGCTTGATCAGCATCCCGGCTTGTTCCTGTTGTCCTTGGAGCTCAGTGCTCGTAGGCGTTGGTGCGGTAGAAGGCCTTGACGTGGTCGGTCGCGCGGTAGCGCGCGGCCAGGCGCTGGGCCGCGGTCTCCTTGCGGGCGTCCCGCGCCGGCACGGCATCCGCGCGCTGGGCCGCGGCGGTGCCGGCGCCCGCCGCCGCCGCGGCGGTGCCGATCCCGAGCGCGCGCAGCAGCCCGCGCCGCGCCGGCATGTCCTGGCCCTTCGGCCCGTCCTTCGTCCCGCTCATCACTCGTCCCCGGTCATCTCGGCAGCTCGGCGGCCGCCTGTTCGATCTCGACCGCCACGCGCCCAAGGGTGCCGACGGATCGGTAGAAGCGCGCCGCCTGCGCCCCCTCCAGGTCGGCGAAGAAGCGCGCCGCCCAGGGCCGCATGTGGCGCTGGAAGAAGGGCCCGGCCTCCGCGGGGTCGCCGAAGCGTCCGGCGATCAGGCCGGCCAGCGTCTCGCAGAGGAAGGCGATGTGGTCCTCCGGCTCCGAGACACCCTCGCTGCGCGCGACGCCGAGCCGGGCGAGGTCGCCGCGCAGCTCGGCCAGCGGCCGCTCATGCAGGAAGCCGGTGAGGTAGTAGGAGGCATAGGGCAGCAGCTCGCCCCGCCCGACGCCGATGAAGAGGTCGAAATACTCGCGCTCCAGCGCCGCGGGCTCGGCCGCCCCGGCGGCCTCCGCCACGCCGCGGATCGCCTGGCCGATGGGGGTGGCATTGCCCGCCAGCGCGGCCAGTCGCCGCAACAGGTCCGAATCCGGCGTGCCGCCCAGCAGCCGCCCGATCAGGGCGAAAAGCTGCGCGCGCTCCACATCCACCAGATCGCGTTGCGTGTCCCCGGCCGTCATCGTCTTACGCGTCACAAACCCCAAACGATACAGGCTGCCCTGCGGCGATAACTGACAATGCCGCTCGGGCTTGTCCAGGGGGCCGTTTCGCAACTGCGAGAAACCCCGACCGGCCGGCCCGCGCGCTGTCGCATGCCAGCGCGCCCATCGCAACGACATCTCGCCCAACAGAATGTTGCGAATATCAAACATCAGGGGATGCCGCGCCGGTGCGCATCCCGGACGGCCGGCCGGTTGCCACGGGGGTGCCGCGTCGTCATGCCGCTCCGGACCGCCGGAGTCCTGCGCCACCCCGCGCCTGCACGGCCCGGTTCCACGAGGGCGGGTCCGGCGCCGGCGGACCGATCCCATGCCTGCACGCGGGGGAAGGGCCGGACATCCCGCGCCGGGTGGCGCGGCGCCGGGCGCCGCCGCCTGGGGCAGGGCACGGGCCCGCCTGCCATGCGGGCGTTATCAGACCGGTATGGCGCCACCATGCCGGCGGAGGGGCAGGGGCAAGGCCGGCGGGGCCGCGGCAGCCGGCTCCTCCCCCGGTGTCCCGGCAGACAGGGCGGGCCCCTCGGGCTCCGCCTCCGGTTCCGCCTCAGCTTCCGCTTCAGGCTCCAGTTCCGGCAGCGCCGGAGCCTCCGCCAGGGTGGCCGGTTCGGCGGCCGGCGCATCCTCCGGCGCCGGGCTCTCCTCCGGCTCCTCCGCCAGGCCGATCGCCTGGGCCAGCAGCCGCTTCACATCGCCGCCGAGTTCCAGCCCGAAGCCCGGCACGCCATCCGGGGCGTTGTAGTCCCAGGCATAGTCGGCCGGGCCGATGAAGTCGCGGATGGCGGGGTCGAGCGTCCAGGCCCGCCGCAGCGCCGCATGGCGCAGCGCCGCCGGCACCTGGGGCCGCAGGAAGGCCGAGATGTCGCTCTCCGCGGTCAGGCTCTCGACCGGCGGCAGGCTGGCGGGGTCGAACTCCGCCGCGGCCTCGGCGGGCGCCGGGCTCTCAAGGGGCGGAGGCGCCGCCTCGGCCGGCATGGCCGGCGCAGCCCCGGGTGGTCCCGCCGCCTCGGTCGAAGCAGCGCCGGGCGGCTCCGCCACGGCGGGCGTGGCGGCCGGCGGGACGCCGGCCGCGGCCGCCCGCTTGCGGCGCGACCAGCGGGCGAGGAAGCCTTCGCCTTCGCTCATCCGGCGCCCTCCTCCTCCGCCCGCCGGCCGCGGCGCGCCAGCGCCTCCGGATCGGCCCGGTCGCGCCGGCGCTTGTGGAAGCCGCGCTCGACATGGTGCTCGGCGACGAAAGCCTCGGTCACGGCGCGCAGGCCGGCGGGCAGGGGCAGGGATTCCAGCAGGTCCTCGCCGGAATCGGCATAGGTCTCGGCCTCGCCCGGATCGAGGGTGACGAGGTGGAGGGCGTAGCCGGGCGCGGCCTCGACCGGCCGCAGCACCACCCAGACCCGCGGGGAGGCAGCGGTCAGGTTGTCGCGGTAGTTGGAGGTGTCGGTCGGGTGCAGCGCCACCTCCGCCGTGCCGGCGAAGAAGAGGGTGCGGCCCGCCTCCTCCCGCAGCACGGTCCAGGGCGGGACGGGCGGCGCCGCCTCCAGCACCTCCACCGCGCGCCAGGACCATTCGGCCCAGGGGGTCACGCCGGGCCGGCGCTCGGCCAGCACCCCGACGGGGATGCGGATGGTGCCCGGGACTTCCAGCCGGCTGCTCATGCGCCCGCCTCCGGTGCCTTCAGCGGCAGCCCGACCAGGTTCTGCGGCTTCATGCGGACGCGCTGCGCCGCATCCATCGCCAGGGCGAGATAGACGGGCTTGCCCGCCGCCCGCGGCAGCACCCGGGACATGTCGGCGAACTCCAGGACACCCAGCCAGAGAATGCGCGCGAGCCGCGCCTGCTTCACGGATTTGCCGTGCCAGAGATCATTGGCGATGGCCGTGGCCTCCGCGTCCAGCCCGACATGCCAGGTCCAGTTCCGGTCCTCGATCACCGGGACGGGACGGATGCGGACCTGCTCCCCGATCACATGGCGGATGAAGCGTTCCAGCGCCCGGGCCAGGCCGTGCTGGCCCGGCCGGTCCTCGGCGATGTCGAGGGCGAGGTCATGCGCGTCCGACCGCGCGTGGTAGCCGGGGGCGAGCGCCTCGGAGAGCACCTCCAGCTCCACCTCCCGCGGCTTCGCCCCGGCCTCGGTCAGCAACCGACCGATCGTGCCGAGATCGCCGTCGCCGGCCCGGGCGTCGAGATATTCCTCATCCGCCAGCAGGGTCGCGCCCTGGTGGATGGCGGCGCGCTGCGGGCGGAAGAACAGCTCGGCGGCGCGCAGGGTGAAGGCATCCCCCTCCCCCTCCAGCGCGGCGCGGGCGACCAGATGCGTCAGCATCTGCAGGAACAGCGGCGGGATGCCCGCCACATTGCCGCGGAACAGGCTGAGCCAGGCGGCCTCCAGCGTCGGCTGCGCCTGCACCCGGTCCCGGAAGCCGAGGAAGACCTGCCAGTTCTCCCGCGCATCGGCATCCGCCAGCGCGGCGATCTGCCCGGGCGGGATGGGGCGCAGCGGGTCGGCGAGCAGGCCGGTATGCAGGGCGAGCTCGGCATCGCAGGCCTCCTCCGGCGGCACCAGTTCCGGCCGGGCGAGGAAGGCGCGCCAGAGATCGGGCGTCGGCACCAGCCGGCCCGCCGCGTCGCGATCGCAGAAGAGGTGGCCGGAGGCGAGCCAGAACTCGCCGGGAGCAATGGCGGTGGTCATGGAATCCCACGAAAGGGCTGAGGAATTGCCGGGGCCGCGCACCGGCCTTGCCGGGCGATCAGGGCGGGCCGCCCCGCGGCACCATCGGCCGGGTTCCGGCGGCCCCTGCCAAGCACCCTCGCCGGCAGCCCGCCGCGACCTTCGCCGGGCCGCCAGGCAGGGGCGCCGGCGCGGCGGCAGGCCCTGCGCGCGGTGCCGCCCGGGACCGCGGCCGGCCGCGCCGGCAGAAGAGGCCCGGACGGGCGGTGCCGCATCAGCCCCCCTCCCGGCCGAGCGCGGTGAGGTCGGGGCGGTCCACCGGCTCCTCGCCCTCCACCTCCACCACGGCGAAGACCGGCAGGGAGCCGAAATCGCGGTGCGGGGCGGCGCGGCGGTGCAGGGTGCGGAAGCGCTCGCGCACCTCCTGGCCCCTCGGCCCTTCCTCCAGGCTGCGGGTCAGCGCCAGCACCGTCCCGGGCGGATGGTCGCAGAGCGAGGCGGCGAAGATGATCTCCTCCTCCGCCGCGGCGCGCGCCGCCGCCTCGTCCGGCGCGCCATAGGCGGCGCGGATATGGGCGGCGAGCGCGGCGACGGCTGCCTCCCGCTCGGCCGCCGTCGCCTCGGCGACCTCGACCAGGGTGGACCAACCGAAGGAGGCAAGGCCGAGGAAGCCGGCGCGGAATTCCTGCTTCCGCTTGCCGGTCATCCCGGCCGGGTCCTCGTCCCAGAAGGCGAAGCCGCCGGGCACGGCCCATTCGCCCGGCTCCGCGGCGCGGGTGAAGACCACCTGGTCGGAGGGGTCGAGGCGGAGGGTGCGGGGCAGCCTCGTCATGCGCGCAGCGCCTCCGCAAGCGTGCGGCGCTCGCGCGCGGCGTCGCGCTCCAGCACCAGGTCGCCGGTCGCGGGATCGATGCCGCGCCGCAGGCCGGGCAGGTCCCGCTCGTCCCACAGCCGCGCCAGGTAGCGTTCCGAGAGGCGCTTCGGCCCGCGTGCCTGCCACTCATCCAGCCCGGCCATCAGGTGCCGCGCCCAGGCGGCGGTGAGTTCGGTGGCCGACAGGGCCTCCCACCCCTCCTCCAGCAGGCCGGTCAGGTCCGGCACCTCGCCCGGTTCCAGCGGCAGGCTGAGCGTCAGCCGCACCTCCACCCCCACCACCAGCCAGTCGGGCATGGCGTCCTCCGCCGCGCCGGGCGGGGCGGCCAGGCGCACCGTCCCGCAGCCGGCGCCGTTCACCAGCAGCCGGCCGGGCCAGGCGAATTCCACCGGAATCTCGGGCGGGCCGAAGGCGCCGACGGCATCCGCCAGCGCGTTGGCGGCGGCGAGGAAGGCCAGCCGCGCCGCGGCCAGCGGCATCTCCGGCTCCAGCACCACCGCCGCCTCGGCCCGGGCCGCGGAGCGGACCCAGGCGAGCGTGCCCGCGCCCCGCCCCGGCGCCAGGGCGATGGCGCGCGCCATGGCGTCGCCACCCTCCCGCAGCGGGACGGGGGCGAAGACGGTGGGCAGGTCTGGCATGTCCTGGGGCGGGATGGGCGCATCTCCCTCGCAAGCGGCGGGCCGGGGGCATATATGCGCGCCACCCCGCCGCGCCCAGGCGGCGGCAACAGGAAGATGCCTCCGCGCCTGTTCCGCGCGGGGGGCAGGAGCACCTGGCACCGCGCGCAGCCCCCGGCCGAGGGTCTCGGCCTTCGAGGGGTCGGCGCGGGCCCTCTTTTCGACGCGCGAACCCCGGGCGGGTTCGCCCAGGACCGGGACCCGAATGACCCAGCAGGACCAGCGGATCGCCTTCGTCTGCAGTTGCGAGGACACGATGGTCCTGGACGGCAAGGCCCTCGCCCGCGGCTGCGCGGCCCGAGGGGCCGAGCTGCGCACCGCCGAGCAGCTCTGCCGCGCCCAGCTCGACCGCTTCATGGCCGCGCTGGGCGAGGGGCGGCCGGTGACCGTCGCCTGCACCCAGGAAGCGCCGCTCTTCGCGCAGGAGGCCGAGGCGGCGGGCGCCACCGCGCCGCTCGCCTTCGTCAATGTGCGGGAGCAGGCGGGCTGGGCGAAGGAGGGCGCCTCGGCCGGGCCGAAGATGGCCGCGCTGCTGGCCGCCGCCGCGGTGCCGCTGCCCGCGACGCCCCTGGTGCCGCTGAAGAGCGAGGGGGTGACGCTGGTCCTCGGCCAGGACGCCGCGGCCATCGCGGCGGCCGAGCGGCTGGCGGACCGGCTGGACCTGACCGTGCTGCTGACGGGCCAGGCGCCGGTGCAGCCGGCCCGCGCCGCCGCCTTCCCGGTGCTGCGCGGCCGGGCCAGGGCGGCGACCGGCTGGCTGGGGAATTTCGAGGTGGTGGTGGACGGCTTCGCCGCGCCCTCCCCTGCCTCCCGCGCCGAGTATCGCTGGGGCCCGGCGAAGGACGGGGCGCGGAGCCGCTGCGACATCATCCTGGACCTGACCGGCGGGACGCCGCTCTTCCCGGCGCATGAGGTGCGGCAGGGCTATCTGCGCGCCGACCCCTCGGACCCCGCCGCGGTCGAGCGCGCGCTTTCCGAGGCGGCCGGGCTGGTCGGGGAGTTCGACAAGCCGCGCTTCGTGCAGTTCGAGGCCGGGCTCTGCGCCCATAGCCGCAACAAGCGGACGGGCTGCACCCGCTGCCTCGAGCTCTGCCCGACCGGCGCCATCACGCCGGGGCAGGACGCGGCGACGGGCCGCGCCCTGGACCATGTGGTGATCTCGGCCGAGATCTGCGCCGGCTGCGGCGCCTGCGCCGCGGTCTGCCCGACCGGCGCCGCCACCTACGCCCTGCCGCCGCCCGCGACGACCCTCGCCCGGCTGCGTGCCCTGCTGCTGGGCTTCGCCGAGGCGGGCGGGCGCGACGCGGTGGTGCTGCTGCACGACGCCAAGCACGGGGAGCCGCTGATCGACGCCCTGGCGCGGCATGGGGAGGGGCTGCCGGCGCGGGTGCTGCCGCTGCGCGTCAACGAGGTCTCGCAGCTCGACCTGACCAGCCTCGCCGCCGCCTTCGCCTGGGGCGCCGCGGGCGTGCGGGCGCTACTGCCGGCGCGGCGCGGGCATGGGGCGGAGGGGCTGTTCCGCAACCTGGACTATGTGGGGGCGGCGCTGGACGGGCTGGGGCTGGCGGCTGCCCTCCCCCGCGCCGCGGCGATCGAAACCGACGACCCCTTCACCCTGGGCGAGGCGCTGGCGCCGGCCATGGCGCTGCGCGCCGCCTGGGCGCCGGCGCAGTTCCTGCCGCTCGGCACCCCGCGGGAGGTGCTGCGGCTGGCGCTGAAGGGGCTGCATGCCGCCGCGGGCAGCACCGCGCCGCCGATGGTGCCGATGCCGGAGAGGGCGCCCTTCGGCCTGGCGCGGGTGGCGACGGAGGGCTGCACCCTCTGCCTCGCCTGCACCATGGTCTGCCCGACCGGCGCCTTCAGCGCCAACCCGGAGACGCCGCAGCTGCGCTTCCTCGAGGATGCCTGCGTGCAATGCGGCCTCTGCGCCGCGACCTGCCCGGAGAAGGTGATCACGCTGGAGCCGCGGCTCAATTTCGCCGAGGCCGCCGCACAGCCGCAGGTGGTGAAGGAGGAGCCGCCGGCGCTCTGCACCCGCTGCGCCAAGCCCTTCGGGACGCAGAGCAGCATCGCGCGGGTGAAGGCGAAGCTGACCGCCTCCGGCCACTGGATGTTCGCCGACCCACGGCGGCTGGCGGTGCTGGAGATGTGCGAGGATTGCCGCGCCATCGAGGCGACGATGGGCGGCGTCGATCCCTATGCCGGCCCGCCACGACCGGTGACCAGGACGACGGAGGACTGGCTGCGGGAGCGGCAGGAGGAGAGTTAAGGCCCGGCGGCCCACGGAAGGAACCTGGGATGACCCGCTCCGAGATCCTCGCCGCCTATCGCCTGATCCGCGCCGGCATCCAGCGCGTGCTGCGGGAGGCGCCGCAGGCCTGCGGCAAGCCCGACCTGACGCGCGCCCTCCGCCAGGTCGCCCCCTGGGCCGAGGGGCTGCCCGACCAGGAGGACGCGGCCGAGATGATCATGGACGTCGCGCTGTTCGAGCCGAACCAGCGCGGCCGCCGGGCCTATGACCGTTTCCTCGCCGGCCGGGCCGGGCGCCTCGACCCGCCCGACCGCTCGCTGGCGGAGCGGATGGGCGGGGCCTGGTTCTCCCTGTTCCGCATGGCCGGGCGGCATGAGGCGGCGGGGCTCTGGCTGGAGGACCTGCTGGATGGCGGGCGCCGCCTCTGGCTGGTGGATGAGTCGCTGGAAGCCTCGGCGCCCGAGGGCGCCGTCCTCGGCATGCGGCTCTTCGATGCCGGGCCCTTCCATGCGGGCTTCGGCATCATCGCCCCGCCGGACGAGTTCACGCTGGAAACCTGCCTGGCCTGCGCGGAACGGGGCCAAAGCCTGCCCTTCCGGCAATCGCTCGCCGCCACGCTCTATGGCGATGCGCTGCGCGAAGCAGCGGGGCCCGACGCCTTCCCCGATCTGCTGGACGCCCTGGCCGGCCTGCTCGGCGAGGCGCCCGCACCGCCCGGGGAGCCAGGAGCGGAACCGCCCGGAGGCGTGGATCCGCTCCGCGAACCAGACGCTATGCGCCCCGCGCCTCCGCGAAGCGCACCGCGGTCCCGCGCGGCGCGCCGATCACCTCGTCCTCGCGCATCGCCACCGCGCCGCGGAGGATCGTCATGACCGGCCAGCCCGTGCAGTCATGGCCGGCGAAGGGCGTCCAGCCGCAGGGGGAGACGATCCAGCTCTCCTCGATGCTGCGCCGCTTCTTCATGTCCACGATGGTGAAGTCGGCGTCGTAGCCGGCCGCCAGCCGCCCCTTGCCCACCACCCCGTACACGCGCGCCGGGCCGGCGCACATCAGGTCGGCGAGGCGCGAGAGCGAGAGCCGCCCGGCGCTGACATGGTCGAGCATCAGCGGCACGATGGTCTGCACGCCAGTCAGGCCCGCCGCGCAATCGGGCCAGGGCCGTTCCTTCGCGGCGCGGCTGTGCGGCGCGTGGTCGGAGCCCACCACATCCACCGTGCCGTCCGCGACCGCCGCCCAGGCCGCCTTCAGGTGCCGCTCGTCCCGGATCGGCGGGTTCATCACCGCATAGCCGCCGAGCCGGTCATAGGCCTCGTCGGTCTGGGTCAGGTGGTTGAGCAGCACCTCCACCGTGCAGACATCGCG
This sequence comes from Roseicella aerolata, assembly GCF_020523605.1. Taxonomy (GTDB): domain Bacteria; phylum Pseudomonadota; class Alphaproteobacteria; order Acetobacterales; family Acetobacteraceae; genus Paracraurococcus; species Paracraurococcus aerolatus. Next base: position 30,912 of record NZ_JAJAQI010000011.1, read on the forward strand.
GAAGTCCTTCAGGTAGTCCAGCTCCTCCGCGGTCGAGACATGCAGGATATGCGCGGGGCGGCCGGTCTTGCGGGCCAGCGCCATCAGCCGCCGGGTGCCGAGGAAGGCGCATTCCACGTCGCGCCAGACCATGTGGTTGCGGTGCGGCATGCCGGACTTGAACTGCGGCTTCCGCTCCTGCAGGCGGTACTCGTCCTCAGAATGGTAGCAGATGCGGCGCCGCCCGTTGCGCATCACCCGCTCCAGGCTGGCATCGTCCCCGACCAGCAGGTCGCCGGTGCTGCTGCCGGCGAAGACCTTCACCGCGCAGACATTGGGCTGCAGCTCGAGCATGCCGAGTTCGTCGATATTCTTCTGGCTGGCGCCGACATAGATCCCGACATCGACCCAGGCGCGCCCCTCCAGATAGCCGCGCTTCCAGTCCAGCCGCTCCCGGTCGGTGATGGAGGGGGCGGTGTTCGGCATGTCGAAGACCGCGGTCAGGCCGCCGAGCAGGGCGCCCTTGGTGCCATGCGCCAGGTCCTCGACCGCCGGGTCGCCCGGGTCGCGCAGATGGACATGCGCGTCGATCAGCCCGGGGAGGACATGCAGGCCGCGGCAGTCCACCTCGTTCGCCGCATGCGCGGTGCGAAGGTCGCCGAGGGCGGCGATCCGCCCCTCCCGCACGCCGACATCCGTGGTCTCGATGCCCCAGGGCAGCACGCAGGCGCCACCGCGCAGGATGAGGTCGTAGCTGGTCATGGGCCCTGGGTCCTCCTTGGCGCTGCGGGGCGGCGCTTCCTATACCGCAAGGCGTCCTGCCCGACGATGCCGGCCGCCGCGCGCGGCCGCATCCCCGGCGCGCCCGGCGGGGCGACGCCTACCGCGCCGCCAGCACTTCGAAGACGTCGCCATCCGCCCGCCGCCCCTCGACATGGCGGCGGTGCCAGAGCGCGTAGAAGAGCAGGTGCCAGGCGGCGAAGCCGCGATGCTTCTCGCCGCCCGCATGGCGGAACAGCGCCGCCACCCGGTCCGGCCGGGCGATCTCGGCGACACCCGGCTGCGCCGCCACCAGCGGGCCCAGCCGGTCACCCACCCGCTCGATCCAGGCGCCGATCGGCACGGTGAAGCCCTGCTTCGGCCGGAAGGGCTCGGCCGCCGGCAGGTGCCGCGCCAGCCACTGCCGCAGCAGCCACTTGCCGGTATGGCCCTGCACCTTCAGCGCATCCGGCAGGCGGAAGGCGGCAGCCGCCAGGCCGGGATCGAGCAGCGGGGTCCGCCCCTCGATCCCATGCGCCATCAGGCAGCGGTCCAGCTTGACCAGCAGGTCGTTCGGCAGCCAGTCCGCCACGTCCAGCGCCTGCGCCGCCTGCAGGCGGCTGCGCCCGCCGACGGCGGTCGCCGCCTCGGCCGCCTCGATGCCGTCGCGCCAGCCGGTCGGCGCCTCCCGCAGCACATCCACGCGGTCGAAGCTGCCATGGGCGCGCGGCGCCTTGCCGCCCAGCCACCAGGGCCGCATCGCCGCGCGGTAGCGGCCATAGCCGCCGAACAGCTCGTCGCCGCCCTCGCCCGAGAGCACCACCTTCACCTCCTCCCGCGCACGGCGCGCCAGGAACCAGGTGGGGATGATGGCGTAGTCGGCCGCCGGGTCGTCCATGGCGCCGACGATCTCCGGCAGGTGCCGCCAGACCATGGCCTCCGTCACCGCGACGGTGGCGTGCCGCGCCCCCACCGAGGCCGCCAGCCTCGCCGCCTGCGCCCGCTCATCCGCCGCGCCGGGCACGTCGAAGCCGGCGGTGAAGGCCAGCACCGGGGATGTTCCCTCCCGGGCGTTCAGCCGCGCCATCATGGCCAGCACCGTCGCGCTGTCGATGCCGCCCGAGAGGAACATGCCATAGGGCACGTCGCTGCGCTGGTGCAGCAGGACGCTCTCCTCGAGCGCCGCATCCAGCCGGGCCAGCGCCGCCTCCGCCGTGATGGCTTCCGGCCCGCCCTCCGGCAGCGCCGCGCGCCGCCGCCGCTCGGTGACCGCCCCATCGGCGATGACCATGGTCTCGCCCGGCAGGACCCGGAAGATGCCCTCGAAGATCGTCTCCGCGCCGGTGGTGAATTGCAGCTGCAGCAGTTCCGCCCGCGCCGCGGCGCGCACGCGCGGCCGCACCAGGCCGGCGGCGATCAGCGCCTGCGGCTCGGAGGCAAAGGCGATCCCGCCCGCGACCTCCGCGGTGTAGAGCGGCTTGATCCCGAAGGGGTCGCGCGCCAGCACCACCTGCCGCGCCGCGCGGTCGGCGAGCGCGATGGCATACATGCCGCGCAGGCTGTCGGCGAAGCCGATGCCGTCGCGCCGCCAGAGATGCAGCGGCGGCTCGCAATCGCTCTGCGTGGCGCAGCGGAGCTGGTTGGCCTCGCGCAGCTCCCGGTAGTTGTACACCTCGCCATTGGCGACGAGGGCGGCCGGCCCGGCAAAGAGCGGCTGGTCGCCGGTGACCAGGTCGATGATGGCGAGCCGCGCATGGGCGAGCGCGACATTGCCCGCCACATGGTGCCCGGCGCCGTCGGGGCCGCGATGCGCCAGGGCGCGGGTCAGCGCCGCCAGCGTCGCGCCGTCCGGGGTGAGCCCCTGCCGCAGGGCGAGGCCGGCCAGGCCGCACATCAGCGCGCCTCCGCGGGTGCGACCGCCCGCAGGAATTCGCGCCAGCGCGCCAGCACCGGCGCCTCGGCATGGCTCTGCGCGAATTCGGCGCGGCCGGCGGCGGCCAGGGACGCGGCGCGCGCAGGATCCTCCAGCAGCCCGGCGATGGCGGCGGCGAGCGCCGCCGGGTCTTCCTTCGGCACCAGCAGCCCCGTCTCCCCCTCCCGGATCAGCTCGACCGGTCCCTGCGCCGCGGCGGCCACCACCGGCCGCGCCGCCGACCAGGCCTCCAGCACCACATTCCCCAGCGGCTCATGGCGGGAGGGGCAGACGAAGACATCGCAGGCCGCCAGCAGCGCGCCGGTATCCTGCCGCCAGCCGAGGAAAGCCAGGCGCTCCGCGACGCCCAGTTCCCGCGCCAGCCGCTCCAGCGCCGCCCGCTCCGGCCCCTCGCCGGCCAGCGAGAGATGCACGCCGGGCAGCAGCGCCAGGGCGCGCAACAGCACATCGAACCCCTTGTTCGGATGCAGCCGGCCGAGCGCCAGCAAGCGCTTCGCCCCGGCCGGCGCCGGCAGCGCGGCCGGGGCGAGGCCGGCGAAGTCATGCGCGAAATTCGGCACGTGATGCGCCCGCTCGGCCGGCCAGCCCTGGCGGATGAACCAGTCGCGCAGGTCGCGGGTATTGCCGACGAGGTGGTCGCAATGGCGGTAGTATTTCAGGTCGTAATACCCCCCGAGGCGCCCAACCAATGTCCAGGGGGCTCCGCCGCGGCGTTTCACCGCCCCGGCGAAGCGGCCGGCGCGGTTGGCCCAGGCCACCACCACCTGCGGCCGGAACCCGGCCAGCACGCGCGCGAGGCGCGGCCGGGTCAGCAGGTCGAAATATCCGCCCATGCGCAGTTCCACCGGCTGCAGGCCACCGGCCCTGAGCCTTGCCGCGCGTCCCGCTTCCTGCCGGATCACCGCCAGCACCTCCTCCCCCGCCGCATGCTGCGCGATGGTGAGGCGTTCATAGAAGGCCTCGGCGCCGCCCATGGCGGCCCCGGCCATCACATGCGCGATGCGGAGCGGCGGGGCGGCCATGACAGGCGGAACCGCCGGGGCGGAGGCGTCGGGGCTCACGCCGCCAGCGCCTCGAACCGCGCCGCGACGTCGTCCCAGGACGGGCCGGGGCCGCGGGCCAGCGCCGCCCGGTGCATGCCTCCCCAGGCCGCATCGTCGGAGAGCAGCCGGAGGGCGGCCGCGGCGAACGCCGCCTCGTCGCGGGCCACCACGCCGGTCTCGCCATCCGCCACCCTCTCCGCCACCGCGCCGAGCGGGGTGACGACGGCCGGCAGGCCGAGCGCCTGCGCCTCGGCCAGGGCCAGGCAGAAGGTCTCGCCGGGATCGCCGCGATAGAGCATCAGCCGGGCCTCGCGGAGCCGCGCCGCCAGGGCGGGACGCGGCAGGGGGTCGAAGAGGCGCACGCCCTGGCCGGCCAGGGCGGCGGCCCGGGTCAGCACCGGCGCCGCGCGGGCGGCCAGGCGCGCATCGCCGCCATAGGTGGCCGCGCCGGCATAGAGGTGCAACTCCGCCGCCGACAACACAGGCCGGATCCGCGCCGTCCAGAGGTCCAGCAGCCAGTCGAGCCCGCGCAGCGGGTTGGAGGCGAAGATGGCGACCGGCGCGGGGACCGGGCGCGGCGCGGCGGGCCTGTCGAAGGGCGGCGCGAGGGAGAGCGGGATCTCCACCGGCCGGACCGGCAGCCAGGGCGGCAGGCTGGCGGAGTGGGAGGGGCCGAGCGTCACCACCCGCGGCCAGGCCGCCAGCAGCGGCAGGGCATGGCGCGGCTTGCGCAGGTAGCCGCCCGGATTGTGCAGCCAGAGCACCCGGCGGCCCCCTCGCCCCGGGGGCGGCATGACGCGGAACAGCCGTGGCAGGCGGTTGGCGAGGACGAGGTCCGCCGGCGCGCCGCCCGGCACCAGCGGCGCCCAGCACAGCCCGTCCTGCGTCACGGCCGGCGCGGTCCCGGCGCGCAGCTCGACCGCATGCCCGCGCCGGGCGAAGGCGGCGGCCAGCAGGGCGAAGGCCGTCTCCACCCCGCCCAGCGGCCGGTCGCCCAGCACGCCCGCGCCGAGGCGCGGGCCCTCCGTCGCCATGACGATCCGCATCAGGGCCGCGGCGCGGGGCGGTGCCGCTCCGGCTCCAGCCTGGCCTTCAGATGCGCGAACAGCGGGAAGAGCCCGGCGCAGAGCGCGATCAGCAGGCCCCAGCCGCCCTCCCTGTAGCCCTTGCGGCCGACATAGCATCGGAGGATGCGGGAGACGCAGCGGCGGAGGTTGCCCGGCAGGGTGCCGATCCTGCCCTCCGCCAGCAGGTCCGCCGCCCTGGCGGAGGAGTACCTGTCCAGCCGCCGCAGCATGTCGGAGATGTCGCGGTCCAGCGCATGCCTGATGCCATGGGCGGTGATCCGCTCGCCCTCCGTCCCCGTCCAGTCGAGGCCGGGATGCACTCGCTGGCCGCGCCAGCGCTTGGCGCCCTGGCGGAACAGGATGGGCTTCAGGGTGGTGCCGAAGCTGCCGCCCCAGCCATGCAGGATGAGGCGATCGCCGACGTAATTGTCGATGCGGATGCGGTGGAAGGCATGCGCGGAGCCGGCGACGACGCGGCGGATCTCGGCCCAGAGTTCCGGCGGGACCTGCTCATCGGCATCCACCTCCAGGATCCAGTCGCCGGCGCAGGCGGCGATGCCGGCATTGCGGCGGTCGCCCTCCAGCTCCCAGCCGCCCTCCAGCACCCGGGCGCCCCGGGCGCGGGCGATGCCGGCGCTGTCATCGGTGCTGCGGTCGAGGACGACGACGATCTCATCCGCCTCGGCGAGGCTGGCCAGGCAGGCGGGCAGCCGCGCTTCCTCGTTGCGGGCGACCACCAGGGCGGAGATGCGCGGGCCGGCCCGGGTCGTCCGGTCCGCGGCCGGCGCGGTCGGGGCAAGGGTCATGGTCATGCCGTCACCTTCGCGGCCAGCAGCCGCTCCGCCGCCGCCAGGGCCGTCTCCAGCGTCAGGCCGGCCATGCTGTCGAGCGCCGGGCTGCCGGGCGCCACCGCCGTCGCGGTGCGGCGGCCGGCCGGGGCGTATTCCTCGACGCGGGAGGGGCCGAAGAGGCCGAGAGTCGGCGTGCCGGTCGCAGCCGAGAGGTGCATCAGCCCGCTGTCATTGCCGACGAAGAGCGCGCAGCGCGCCAGCACCGCCGCGACCTCCGGCAGGGCGAGGCCGCCGACCAGGTCCACGGCCCGGTCGCCGAGCGCCGCCAGCACCGGCGCGGCCATCGGCCGCTCCTGCGCCCCGGGCCCGCCGAGGATCACGGCCCGCGCCCCGGCGAGCGGCGCGCCCGGGGCGGTGAGCGCCTGGTGGAGCGCCACGAAGCGCTCCGCCGGCCAGACCTTGCGGTCCCAGTTCGCGGTGGGGCCGAGGGCGATCCAGGCCCCCTCCCCCGGCAGCAGCGCCGCCGCCCGCGCCCGGTCGGCCGGGCCGAACCAGGCGACCGGCAGGGGCGGCGGATCGAGCCCCAGCAGCGCGCCCAGATGCGCCAGCCGGTGGCCGGGCTGCCGCCCGCCGCGCATGACGTAGCGCTTGCGCGCCCGCACCAGCCAGGCGAAGGCCGAGCCGCGCAGGTCCACGACGATGTCCCAGCGCTGCCCCGCCACCTGCCGCCACAACGCGATCCAGTGCGCGCGGAAGCGGCGCTTGGCCAGCACGATGGTCCAGGCGCGGTTCGGCATGCGGGCGAAGACGCCCTCGGCCACCGGCCCGCAGGCGACCACCACCTTGGCTTGGGGATAGGTCCGGATGAGGTGGTCCAGCAGCCCGGTCGAGAGCACGGCGTCGCCGATCCGGGTGGAGGAGATGAAGAGGATGCGCACGGCGCGGCGCCTGTAGCACGTCCCGCCGCCGCGCCCTACCCGTTGCAGCGGCACGGCGCGCGGCCCACCTTCCGGCCATGCCGATCGCATACCTCCCCGACCGGGGCGTGGTGGAGGTGGCGGGCGAGGACCGCCTCGCCTTCCTCCAGGGCCTCGTCTCCAACGATGTCGCCGCCGTCCGCCCGGGCACCGCGGTCTTCGCCGCGCTGCTGACGCCGCAGGGCAAGTGGTGGGCGGATTTCCTCGTCCTCGCCGGGGACCAGCGCCTGCTGCTGGATTGCGAGCGGGCGCAGGCCCCGGCGCTCGCCCAGCGGCTCTCGCGCTTCCGGCTGCGCTCCAGGGTCACGGTGCGGGATGCCTCGGCCGAGTTCGCCGTGCATGCCGGCTGGGGCGGGGCGCCGGTGCCGGAAGGCGTGATCGCCGCGCCCGACCCGCGCCTGCCGGAGGCGGGCTGGCGCGCCCTCGCCCCCGCGCCGCTGCCGGGCGCGGATGCCTCGCCGGAGGACTGGGACCGCCACCGCCTCGCGCTCGGCCTGCCGGAGGGCTCGCGCGACCTGGTGCCGGAGCAGACGGTGCTGCTGGAGGCCGGCTTCGATGAGCTGCACGGCGTCTCCTGGACCAAGGGCTGCTACATGGGCCAGGAGCTGACGGCGCGGACGAAGTATCGCGGCCTGCTGAAGCGGCGGCTGGTGCCCGTGGCGGTCGAGGGCCCCCTGCCCGCCCCCGGCACGCCCGTGCTGGCGGAGGGCGCGGAGCTGGGCGAGATGCGGTCCGGCCGCGACGGGCTGGGGCTGGCGCAGCTGCGGCTGGAAGCGCTGGATGGCCGGGCGCTGCGCTGCGGGGAGGCGGTGCTGGTGCCGCGCATCCCGGGCTGGATGGCGCTGCCGGCGCGGGAGAGGGCATGAGCGCCAGGGACCACGGCCCCGGCGTCCGGCTGCCGCTGCCGCTGCTGGTGGGCGGCGTGGTGCTGGGTGGCTGGATGATGCGCCAGATCCTGCCGGTTCAGATCAGCGCGCCGCTGCCGGGCCTCTCCGCCGCGGTGATGGGGCTCGGCCTCGCGCTGTCCATCTGGACGGTGGTGACCATGCTCCGCGCCGGGACCGACCCGCGGCCGGACAAGCCGGACCAGGCGCTGGTGGAGCGTGGGCCCTTCCGCTTCAGCCGCAACCCGATCTATCTGGGCTTCCTGCTGGTCGCCACCGGCTTCGCGCTGCGCTGGGGCGATCTCTGGCCCTGGCTGTCGGTGGCCTGGTGCTTCCTGCTGCTGGACCGGATGGTGGTGGCGCGGGAGGAAGCCTATCTGCGCCGGCGCTTCGGCGCAGCCTATGAAGCCTATATGCAGCGGGTGCGGCGCTGGGTGTAGCGCCCTGCCGCCTGCCCCGCGACCGAGACGGCCCGGACAGCGCGGGCGAGGGCGCGCGGGCGCCGGCCGCGTCGCCGGCAAGCAGGCCAGGGGTTTTCTCCGGCCCCAGTGTGCGGTTCCGCGCCGACATTCCGACCCCGCGGCACCATATCCATCCTACCACCTGCCAAGATCCTCCGGCGCGGGCGGCAGAGAGAGGCCAGTGCTCCCGCCGACACCAGATCGGAGGAGCTGCGGATGGCGCCGTCCGATTCCAGGTCCGTTCCACGGAACGGCCTGCTCGCGGCCCTGCCGCCGGAGGATCTCGCCCGGTTCCGGCGGCGGCTGGAACTGGTGGACCTGCCCCTCCGCCATGTCCTGCACGCGCCGGACGCGCCCATCGGCGCCGTCCACTTCCCTGAGACCAGCTGGATCTCCTTGCTGGCCATGCTGGAGGGGGGCGATGCCGCCGGGGTTGGGATGATCGGGCGGGAGGGCATGGTCGGGCTGCCCCTCCTTTACGGCACCGACCAGAGCCCCTTCGAGGCCATGGCGCAGATGGGCGGCAACGCGCTGCGGCTGGACGCCGCCGCCTTCCGGGACGCGCTGGAGCACAGCCCGGCCCTGCGGGCGCTGCTGCTGCGCTATGCCCGGGCCTTCAGCACCCAGGTCTCCTGGACCGCGGCCTGCAACGGCCGCCACCTGCTGGAACAGCGCCTGACGCGCTGGATGCTGATCGCGCACGACCGGGCCGGGGGCGACGACTTCCCGATGACCCACGAATTCCTGGCGATGATGCTGGGCGTCCGCCGCGCCGGCGTGACGGTGGCGGCGGGCGCGCTGCAGCGGGCCGGCCTGATCCGCTACGACCGGGGCCGCATCACGGTCTCCGACCGGCGCGGCCTCGAGGCGGCTGCCTGCGAATGCTACGGCATGGTCCGGCGGGAATTCCGCCGCCTGCTCGGCCCGGAAGCGGAGGGCTGATCGCCTCCGCGGGACGGTCCGGCCATCCTGCGATGGGCATCGGCGCGCCATGCCGGACTCGCATGCGCAAGCGGGAAGGTTCAGCCTTCCCGCGGCCGCATGGCATTGGGATGCGTCTCTCCAGATCGCGATTGCACAGGGTGCGCAAGCGGACAGGCGGCGGCCCGCCGCCTCGCTAGGCATACAGCCTGAAGAAGGCACACCGGCATGTCCATTCGCCCCTTTGCGGACGCCCCGCGGGATCACCGGCTCCGCGCCACGGCGGGGATCAGGATTGCCCGCCTGGGACTGGAGCGCGGCCTGCCCTATGTGACCCTGATCGGGGCACAGGTTGCGGCGCGCTCGGCCCTGCTGGCGCTGGGCGGGACCTGGATCCGGTGCGCGCGGCACGATCTGGATCTGCTGCGGGCCGTGGCCGCGCTGGACCGCCAGCGCATCGCCGGGCAGCCCGGGACGGCGCAGGATCTCGTCCGGAGCACGCTGGAGGTCCTGGACCGCCTGTTGCCGGCGCTTGCGGCCTCCACGCCGGCCCCTGACGCCGGAAGGCGGAATGGCCAGGTGATCCCGGCCTTCGGTTCGGGCCGCCATGCCGCAGGACCGGCGGCCCGGGACTGGGTGGGGTCCTGGGCATGAGGAACCCACGCGGCCGGCCCATGCCCGGCGCCTGGCGTGTCCTCGTCGTCGAGGATGAGGCCATTGTCGCCATGCTGATCGAGGACGAGTTGCTCGAGGCAGGGGCCGAGGTCATCGGGCCCGCCATCTCGGTCGGCGAGGCGCTGCAGCGGATCGAGGCCGCGCGAGGGGATGGCGGGCTGAGCGCCGCGGTGCTCGACATCAACCTCGCCGGTGAGGCGGTGATGCCGGTGGCCGACAGGCTGGCCATGCTCGGGGTGCCGTTCCTGTTCGTCACGGGCTATGACGGAGCCTGCGCGCGGGGCGGGCATGCGGCCGCGCCGATGCTGCACAAGCCCTTCAACCCGGAGGAATTGCTGGCGGCGCTCGGGATGCTGGCGCCAGCCTCCGGCTGATACTCACCCGCATATACCACCGACGCCTGGCTTGCGGCGTCGGTCGCCGGCGCCGCCTCCGGCGGCCTGGCTGCGTGCCATCCGGCGCGGCGATCCGGCCTCGGAATGCGATGGCCGTGTCGCCTGCCCTGCGGCGGATGGCGTTCAGACCTGAACGCCATCCGCCGTATGCCTTGGACTGCAGGGCAGCTTCGCGCGGCCGCGCGTTCACGCCCGGCCGCGATCCGCTCTAGGCATTCACCACCGTGCCGCCATTCGGGTGCAGCGTCTGGCCGTTGATGTAGCTGCTGTCGGCATCGCTCGCGAGGAAGATGTAGCTCGGCGCGCATTCATCGGGCTGGCCGGCGCGCCCCATCTCGGCGCTCTCGCCATGCTTCGCTGTCTTCTCCTCGTCGAAGCTCGCCGGGATCAGCGGCGTCCAGATCGGCCCCGGCGCCACCGCATTCACCCGGATCTTCTTCTGCTTGTAGACCGACTGCGACAGGCTGCGGGTGAAGGCGAGGATCGCGCCCTTGGTGCTGGCATAGTCGATCAGCAGCGGGCTGCCCTTGAAGGCGGTGATCGAGGTGCTGTTGATGATCGCGCCGCCCTCCGGCATCAGCGGCAGCACCGCCTTGGTCAGCCAGAACATGCCGAGGATGTTGGTGCGGAAGGTGCGCTCCACCTGCGCCTCCGGGATCTCCTCGAAATTCTCGCAGACATGCTGTTCGGCCGCGTTGTTGACCAGGATGTCGATGCGGCCGCCGAGGGCCTGCGCCGCCTGCTGCGCCGCCTGGCGGCAGAAGCCGGCATCGCCGATATCGCCGGCGATCGCGATGCACTTGCGCCCCGCCGCCTCGATATGGCGCCTGGTCTCCTCGGCGTCCCTGTGCTCGTCCTTGTAGAGGATCACCACATCGGCGCCCTCCTTGGCGAAGCCGATCGCGACCGCCCGGCCGATGCCGCTGTCGCCGCCGGTGACGAGAGCGGTCTTGCCCTGCAGCTTGCCGCTGGCCTTCCAGTTCTCCATGCGGTCCCGCGGCTGCGGCGTCATCTCCGTCTCGAGGCCCGGCTGCTTGTCCTGCTTCTGCGGCGGCTGGGGGGTCTTCTGGTCGCTCGGCATGCGCGCATCTCCCGTGTGGTCGCGCCGGGAACGGGCGCCGTGGCGGGCAAGTTGCCCATGCCGGGCGGAACGGGCGGGCACGCAGCCGCGAGGGACGGCCCGGCCGCATGAAAAAGGCCCGGACGCGATGCGTCCGGGCCATGCCGGGAGGCCGGGCCATCCGCAGGCTGACCGTGCAGCCTGCGGGTGGTCCAGGAGATCGCCTGACAGAGCAGATCCACGCCTCCGAGCGTCCCCGCCCTGCGAGGATCTGCCCTGCCAGGGCGCGGCGGCCTCAGGCCGTGCGGTCGGTGCCGCCGCCCGAGAGCGCCGCCTGCGCCGCCGCCAGCCGCGCGACCGGCACGCGGTAGGGCGAGCAGGAGACGTAGTCGAGCCCGGCTTCCTCGCAGAACTGGATGGAGGCCGGGTCGCCGCCATGCTCGCCGCAGATGCCGAGCTTGAGATCGGGCTTCACCGCCCGGCCCTTCTCCTTGGCGATCCGCACCAGCGCGCCGACGCCATCCGGGTCGATCGAGACGAAGGGGTCCTTCGGCATGATGCCCTTCTCGACATAGAGCGGCAGGAACTTGCCGGCATCGTCGCGGGACAGGCCGAAGGTGGTCTGCGTCAGGTCGTTGGTGCCGAAGCTGAAGAAATCGCCCACCTCGGCGATCCTGTCGGCGGTCAGGCAGGCGCGCGGCAGCTCGATCATGGTGCCGACATAGTATTCCACGTGGTGCCCGCTCTCGGCGAAGACCTCCTGCGCCACCTTGTCCACCTGCGCCTTGGTGATCTCCAGTTCGCGGCGCGTCGCGACCAGCGGGATCATGATCTCCGGCACCGGGGCCTTGCCCGTCTCCTTGGCGATCTGCACCGCCGCCTCGAAGATGGCGCGCGCCTGCATCTCGTAGATCTCGGGGTAGGAGATGCCGAGGCGGCAGCCGCGATGGCCGAGCATCGGGTTGGCCTCGGAGAGTTCCTGCGCCCGGCGCTGCATGGTGACGACATCGGTGCCGAGCGAGCTTGCCACCTCGGCGATCTCGGCCTCCGAATGCGGCAGGAATTCGTGCAGCGGCGGGTCGAGCAGGCGGATCGTCACCGGCAGCCCCGCCATGATGCGGAAGAGCTCGGCGAAGTCCTGCCGCTGGAAGGGCAGCAGGCGGGACAGCGCCTCGCGCCGGCCGGACTCGGTCTCGCTCATGATCATCTGCCGCACCGCGCCGATGCGCGCCGGGTCGAAGAACATGTGCTCGGTACGGCAGAGGCCGATGCCCTCGGCGCCGAATTTCCGCGCCGTGTCGGCGTCCAGCGGCGTCTCCGCATTGGTGCGCACGCGCAGGCGCCGGACCTTGTCGGCCCATTCCATCAGCGTGGCGAAGTCGCCGGAGAGCTGCGGCTCCACCATGGCGACGGGACCGATGAAGATCTCCCCGGTCGCGCCATCGAGCGTGATAGTCTCGCCGGCGCGGACGATCTGCCCGCCGGCCGCCAGCGCCTGGGCGCCATAGTCCACGGTGACGCCGCCGGCACCGGCGACGCAGGGCCGCCCCATGCCGCGGGCGACCACCGCCGCATGGCTGGTCATGCCGCCGCGCGTCGTCAGGATCCCCTTGGCGGCATGCATGCCGTGGATGTCCTCGGGCGATGTCTCGATGCGAACGAGAATGACGTTCTCGCCCTTGGCGGCGCGCGCCTCCGCCTCATCCGCGCTGAACACCACCGTGCCGCAGGCCGCGCCCGGGGAGGCCGGCAGGCCCTTGGAGAGGAGCTTGCGCGGCGCCTTTGGGTCGAGCGTCGGGTGCAGGAGCTGGTCGAGCGCGGCCGGGTTGACGCGCTTGATCGCCTCCTTCTCGTCGATCAGCCCTTCCCGCGCCATGTCGACCGCGATCTTAAGGCTGGCGGCGGCGGTGCGCTTCCCGTTGCGGGTCTGCAGCATGTACAGCTTGTTCTGCTGCACCGTGAACTCGATATCCTGCATGTCCGTGTAGTGCCGCTCGAGCGTCTCGCGGACCTTCACCAGCTCCTGGTAGGCACCCGGCATGGCCTCTTCCATGCTGCGCTCGCCGGGCTTGGCGCGGGCCTTGGACATGGGCTGCGGCGTGCGGATGCCCGCCACCACATCCTCGCCCTGCGCGTTGATCAGGTATTCGCCGTAGAAGATGTTCTCGCCGGTGGACGGGTCGCGGGTGAAGCAGACACCGGTCGCGCAATCCTCGCCCATATTGCCGAAGACCATGGCCTGGACATTCACCGCCGTGCCCCAGTTCGCCGGGATGTCGTGCAGGCGGCGATAGGTGTTGGCGCGCGGGTTCATCCAGGAGCCGAACACCGCGCCGATCGCGGCCCAGAGCTGATCCTGCGGGTGCTGCGGGAAGGGCTGGCCCTTCACCTCGGCCACCATCTCCTTGCAGCCATCCACCACGCGGTGCCAGTCCTGCGCGGTCAGCTCGGTATCCTCGATCACCCCGCGATCGAGCTTCACATGCTCGATGATCTCCTCGAAGCGGTGGTGGTCGATGCCGAGCACGACGCCGCCGAACATCTGGATGAAACGGCGGTAGCTGTCCCAGGCGAAGCGCGCATCGCCGGAGGCGGCGGCGAGGCCCTCCACCGTCCGGTCGTTCAGGCCAAGATTGAGGACGGTGTCCATCATGCCCGGCATGGAGACGCGGGCGCCGGAGCGGACGGAGACCAGCAGGGGCTTGTGGGTGTCGCCGAATTTCGTGCCGACCGCGGCCTCGACCCGCGCCAGGGCCTCGCCGACCTGGTCGCGCAGTTCCGACGGGTACTGCTTGCCGTGGTCGTAGTAGTAGGTGCAGACCTCGGTGGTGATGGTGAAACCGGGGGGGACGGGCAGGCCGATGCTCGCCATCTCGGCCAGGTTGGCGCCCTTGCCACCCAGCAGGTTGCGCATCTCCGCCTTGCCCTCATTGTGGCCGGCGCCGAAGCTGTAGACCCACTTGCTCATCGGCGATGTTCCCCTTGCGATCCGGATGGCTGACCGTTCGGCGCAGAAACCAGTGAACGGCCCGTTACCAGCCGGGCGAGTTTTCAACCTTCGATTTTGGAGGCATCCGCGACCGCATCCATGGCGGCGCAGAGTGAGTTGAGCAAACGCAACCGGTTGCGGCGGAGTTCCGGGTTCGGATCGTTCACCATGACCTGGTCGAAGAAGGCATCGACCGGGGCGCGCAGGCCGGCGAGGCGCTCCATGGCGCCGAGGAAGTCCTCCGCGGCCAGGGCGGCGGTCACCGCCGCGCGGGTGGCGGCGACGGCCTCGGCCAGGCTCCGCTCCGGCCCGGCGACGAGCAGCGCCGGGTCCACCGCCCCGTCATGCGGGCCGTCCTTGCGGTTCTCGATGCGCAGGATGTTGGCGGCGCGCCTGTAGGCGGAGAGCAGGTTGGCGCCGTCCGGCGTGGCGAGCATGCGTGCGAGCGCGTCGGAGCGGGCGAGGAGCCGCACCAGGTCGTCATCCGGCGCGGCGCCGAAGACGGCGGCGACGACATCGTGCCGCGCGCCCTCGCTGCGGAGCTGCACGCGCAGGCGTTCGGCGAGGAAGTCGAGAAGCCCGGCAGCGAAGGCCGCGACCATCGGCGGATGGCGGCTGTCGGACGGCGCCTTCCAGCCGGTCTTCAGCTTCTCGGTCGCCACCGCCATGCCGAATTCCGGACTGGCCGTGGTGCCGGTCGCCTGCGGATAGAGGAAGAATGCCTCGGCGATGAGATCGGCCAGGCCGAGCCTGAGCCCGTTCTCCCGCAGGATGCGGATGACGCCGAGCGCGGCGCGGCGCAGCGCGTAGGGGTCGCCCGAGCCGGTCGGCCGCTCATCGGCGGCGAAGAATCCGGCGAGCTGGTCCAGCTTGTCCGCCAGCGCCACGGCCACCGCGACCGGCTCGCTCGGCACCGCATCGCCCGGACCGAGCGGGCGGTAATGCGCGCCGATCGCCTCCGCCACCCGCACATCCTCGCCGGCATGCAGGGCGTAGTAGCGGCCCATCACGCCCTGCAGTTCAGGGAATTCGCCCACCATGCCGCTGGCGAGGTCGGCCTTGGCCAGCCGCGCGGCGCGCGTCGCCAGCGCCCGGTCGGCGCCGACCAGCGGGGCGATGATGGCGGCGAGCGATTCCAGCCGGCTGACGCGCTGGCCCTGGGTGCCGAGCTTCGCATGGAAGACCACGGCATCGAGCTTCGGCAGGAACTCCTCCAGCCGCTGCCGGCGGTCGAGGTCCCAGAAGAACCGCGCATCGGACAGGCGGGCGCGCAGCACGCGCTCATTGCCCGCGACGATGGCGGCGCCGCCATCCTGCGGGATGATGTTGGAGACGACGGCGAAGCGCGCCGCCGCCCGCCCATCTGGGTGGCGCAGCGCGAAATAGCGCTGGTTCACCCGCATGGTGGTGCGCATGACTTCCGGCGGCAGGTCCATGAAGGCGTCGTCGATGCGCCCCAGCAGCGGCACCGGCCATTCGACCAGCCCCGCCACCTCGGCCAGCAGGCCGCGATCCGGCACCACCTGCAGCCCTTCGGCGGCGGCGAGGCGGTTGATCCCCTCCTCGATGATCCGCTCGCGCTCCGCCGCATCGGCGATGACGAAGCGGTCGCGCAGCAGCCGCTCATACTCCGCGAAGCCGCGCACGGCGAAGGGCTCGGTGCCGGCCAGCACGCGGTGGCCCTCGGTCAGGTCGGCGGAGGCGAGGCCGTGCACCGCATCCTCGCCATTCGCCAGTGGGAAGATCACCGGCTGGCCATCGAGGATGCAGAGGATGCGCTGCAAGGGCCGCACCCAGGCGAAGTCGCTGGTGCCCCAGCGCATGCTCTTCGGCCAGGGGAAGCCACGCAGCAGGGCGGGCAGCTTTTCGGCGATCAGCGCCGGTGCCTCGATCACCTGCCCGGGCTTCTGCAGCGCCCAGAACTGGCCTTCCTGGGTCAGGGCATCGCGCGCCGCGCCATGCTTGCGGAGGAAGCCCTCGATCGCGGCCTCGGGCGCGCCGATGCGCGGCCCCCGCTCCTCCTTGCCCGGCGTCTCGGCGCGCGCCGCCATCTCGCCCACCGCGGCGATGCGGCGCGGGCCATAGAGCGGGCGGGGCGCCGCGGTCATCAACGGGGCGAGGGCCTTCTGCAGCAGCCCGCAGAAATCCTCGGCGGCCCGCGCCTGCATCCGCGCCGGGATCTCCTCGGAAAAGAGTTCGATCAGGAGTTCGGGCATGGTTCAGGCCTCGCTTTCCGCCTTGGGGCGGTGTTCGGCCCATGCCTCACGCACCGCAATCTCCCGCGCCATTTCCTTCGGCGCGGCCAGCGCATCACCCTGGATCGTCATGCCGTCCAGGCCGAAGGTCGCATCCTCGGCCATCACGCCTTGCCTCCGGCGATCCACGCCTCGCAGCAACCCTTCGCCAGCGCCCGGACACGGCCGATATAGGCGGCACGCTCGGTCACGCTGATGGCGCCGCGGGCGTCGAGCAGGTTGAAGCGGTGGCTGGCCTTGATGCACTGGTCATAGGCCGGCAGGGCAAGGCCCTGCTTCAGCAGCGCCTTGCACTCCTCCTCCGCGTCGCGGAAGTGGCGGAAGAGCTTCTCGGTGTCGGCATACTCGAAGTTGTGGGCGCTGAACTCGACCTCGGCGCGGTGGAACACCTCGCCATAGCTCACCCCCTGGCCGTTGAAGTCCAGGTCGTAGACGTTCTCGACGCCCTGGATGTACATGGCCAGGCGTTCCAGCCCGTAGGTCAGCTCGCAGCTCGGCACCTCGCAGGGGATGCCGCCGACCTGCTGGAAATAGGTGAACTGCGTCACCTCCATCCCGTCGCACCAGACCTCCCAACCCAGGCCCCAGGCGCCGAGCGTCGGGCTCTCCCAGTCGTCCTCGACGAAGCGGATGTCATGCACCAGCGGGTCGAGGCCGATGGCCCGGTAGCTGCCGATCAGCGCGCTCTGCGGGTCGGCCGGGCTCGGCTTCAGGATGACCTGGTACTGGTAGTAGTGCTGCAGCCGGTTCGGGTTCTCGCCATAGCGGCCATCCGCCGGGCGGCGGCTGGGCTGGACATAGGCGGCCTTCCAGGGTTTGGGCCCCAGGGCGCGCAGGGTGGTCGCGGGATGGAAGGTGCCCGCCCCCACCTCCATGTCGTAGGGCTGGAGGATGACGCAGCCCTGCGCCGACCAGTAGGCATGCAGCCGGAGGATCAGTTCCTGGAAGCTGGGGGGCTTCGCCCCGGCGGGGGCCTCGCCCGGGCGGGAAGGGCCCGGCATGGCATGGCTGGCGGTCTGCATGCGGCGGCTTTTGCCATGCCGGCGCGGCGGAACATAGTGGGGGGGGCGGCCCCCAGAATCGAAGGAAGACGGGAACAAGGCTGATGACCGAGACCGAGGGCCTGATCCGGGCCTATTACGACGCCTTCAATGCCGGCGACCGGGAGGGCATGCTGGCCCTGCTGGCCGAGGATGTGGCGCATGACGTGAACCAGGGCCCACGGGAGACCGGCAAGGCGGCCTTCCGGGCCTTCCTTGGCAAAATGGACGAGGCCTACCGGGAGAGGCTGCGGGACATCGTCATCATGGTGGACCGCAGCGGCAGCCGGGCCGCGGCGGAGTTCGTGGTGGAGGGCGAGTACCTGCAGACCGAGCCCGGCCTGCCGGAAGCCCGCGGCCAGCGCTACAGCCTGCCAGCCGGCGCCTTCTTCGCGGTGGCGGAGGGGCGCATTCAGCGGGTGACCACCTATTACAATCTGCCGGACTGGATCCGGCAGGTGGGCGGCTGAGGGTCAAGGGTAGGCGCGTCCGGCCCCGGGTCCAGGCGGCCGGGCGGTCCGCGGCCTGCCACGGCGGCCGGAATGGCGCCGCCCCGGCGGCCCGGTACCGGCCGCGACGAGGGGAGGGCCGGGCCACCTTCCCATCCCACCATGCGATCATAGGCCAAGGCGCCGTGCGGTAACCTTGCCGTCCTGCGGCCGGTGCCGGACCGCCCGGCCGGACTGGCCTGGCCGGCGCATGAGGCTTGGCACCGGTCCCGACCGACCGCCGCCGCGTTCCACGCGGCCCGAAGGCGGGCACCACGCGGCCGCATCGGGCCTGCCGCTGGCCGGCGCGGAGGTCCGGAACCACGCGCAGGGCATTGCGTGGGCAAGGAATAACGGCCGGGCGCCGCAAGACACGCCCAATCAACAACGCCAGCACAATAACGAAATCGATCCAAAAAAACTCCGGGCCTTAGCCGCCGGAGATGTAAGCACGCTGTTTTTATCAACTTATGGTTTATATTTTTGCAGCGGATTTCGCTTGCCACGAGCAACAACAAGGGACCCGTTCCTATGCCGAGCGAAATGCCGAGCACACTCGAGACCTACTTCCTGAAGCTGGTGAATGCCTCGCGCGCCGCGGCCGGCGTGAAGCCGCTCACCTTCGATGGCGAGTTGCTCCACTCCGCCGGCAAGCACAGCGACTGGATGGTGGCACAGGACGTCTTCTCGCATACCGGGGTGAACGGCAGCTCGCCCTTCGACCGCATGAAGGCGTCCGGCTACGGCTACACCAGTGCGGGCGAGAATATCGCCTACATCGCCGGCTCCCGCGCGGCGGTGCTCGACGAGTCCGATGTCCAGCAGCTCCACACCAACCTGATGAACAGCCCGGGACACCGGGCCAACATCCTGAACGCGAACTTCACCGAGATCGGCATCGGCCTGACCCAGGGCGACTACAAGGGCATGCCGGCCATCTTCGTGACCGAGAATTTCGGCCGCCCCACCGCGACCGAAGCCACCGAGACGGATCGCTGGTTCATCTGATCCACCCGGGGGGAGGAGGCTTGCCGGGCATGGCCGGCCCCCTTCCCCCATCGGAGCCGTGACGCGCCGGGCGGCCGGCGCCTCACCCGTCCCTCGGGCAGCGTTCCGCCCCCACGCCTCCCCGGGCAGGTCCCGTGGCGCGGTCCGCCG
Source organism: Roseicella aerolata (assembly GCF_020523605.1). Classification (GTDB taxonomy): domain Bacteria; phylum Pseudomonadota; class Alphaproteobacteria; order Acetobacterales; family Acetobacteraceae; genus Paracraurococcus; species Paracraurococcus aerolatus. Next base: position 49,787 of record NZ_JAJAQI010000011.1, read on the forward strand.
GCCTACAAGCCCAACCGCGCCCAGGCCGCCCGTTCCTCCGCCGCCGCGATCACCGCCTCGGCCGAGAGGCCCGGCAGCAGCCGGCGCAGCAGGGAGGGGCGCGGGCCGCCCACCGGGATCAGCCGCGCCTTCTCGCCGAAGCGCCGCTTCGCCTCCCCCGCCGCATCGCCCAGCCGATCGGCGAGGCCGAGTTCCACCGCCTTCCGCCCCGGCCAGAAGCGGCCGGTGAAGAGCTGTTCGGGCGGCGCCTTCAGCCGGTCGCCGCGCCTTGCCGTGACCCAGGCGCGGAACTCGCCATGCAGGTCCTCCAGCAGGGTCTCCAGCCGCGCGGCATCCTCCGGCTGCTCCGGGCGGAAAGGGTCCCAGAAGCTCTTCTCGGTGCCCGCGGTGCGGAGCCGCCGCTCCACCCCGAGCCGTTCCAGCGCGCCCTGGAAGCCGAAGCCCGCGGCGATGACGCCGATCGAGCCGAGGATGGAGGCCGGGTCGGCCACGATCTCATCCGCCGCGCAGGCGATCCAGTAGCCGCCCGAGGCCGCGGCATCCTCGACGCAGGCGATAACCGGGACCTTCTTCTCCTCCGCCAGGCGCCGGATGCGGGCCGCGACCAGGCTGGACTGCACCGGGGAGCCGCCGGGCGAGTTGATGGCGAGGAAGACGGCGGCCAGCCGCCTGATGGCGAAGGCGCGGTCCAGCACCGGGCCGGTGGTGGCCAGGCTGATGCCGCCGCCGAAGCCGGGGCGCGGGGTGATGGCACCTTGCAGGCGGACGAGCGCGATGCGGGGGTGGCGGTCGAAGAGGGCGGGGAGCTTCATGCCCTGCACAGATGCGCCGCGCGCGGCCGGCATCAAGCCAGGGGGCGGGCGGGGCACCGCCTGCCCGGCCCGGCAGCTTCCACCGCGCACCCAACTGACGGAGACCAGCCCGCTCTCATAGATTGTAGGGGAGTCGGCGCCAGCGCCGGATGAGCTGGTGCCCCGCAAGCGCAACGCCTCGGCCTTCTCGGCGCGGAGTTGGCCGGGTGGCTCCCGATGCGGCGGGTGGGCACGGCGGCGGTCGCGGGCCGCACCACCTCGGGCTGCGTCGGGCGATGGTGACGGACGCGCTCCAGCACGATTTCCGGACGATCCGCGTCGCCGGTTGCGTCGGGCCCCCCGCCCCCGGCCCGCATAAGGTGCCCCTCTTTGACATGGGCCAGCAATACGCCGACCTGCTGACGGGCGAGGAAATGCAGGCAGCTTGGCGCGACCGGCAGGCCCTGTAGGCGCGTGGTCCCCTCAGTATGGCCAGTGCAGCCCGTTATCCCGGTAGAATTGCTGCAGCATGCCCTTGGACGGCTTGAACTCGACACTGCCGTTGACACGCCAGACAATGAAGGAGTCAAACCCAATATGGGGGTTGCGTGGCTTTCCGTCCTTCAGCCAGTCGTCGTTCGCGCCATGCTGGATCTTGCGGATCAGCCCCTGATTCAGTTCCCGCAACAGGGACAGCGCCTCGGCGCTCAGTTCGCCCCGCGCGGTCTCCGAGAAGAACAGCTTGGCATAAGGCCGGCCCGGCCCCTTCCAGACCGACATCAGGTCATAATCGGAGATGTAGGTTCTGGTGACCACGCTTTCCTTTCCGGTCACCGGATCCACTGCCCTTCGTACCGCACGCTCGACGGTCCCGGTATAGCGATCGGTTTTCTCCTTGACCCCCGGGGGCTTGGGATCGATCAGACCGCCATCGAAGATGCGGGATGCACGCTTCGGCGACCGCATGATGATCATCACATGACGGGACAGACAGATCTCGGCGATATACTCGATGTCGAGCGCGTTCATGCCGGCCATTCGCGCGAGCTTCCGATGCTCGGCGCTGCTGCCCCACTTCAGTTCGAGGATAGTCGCGCGCGTGTAGGCTGGCTCCATCCCACCCTCCCCGACCTGGCTGCAGGCAGGATCCAGGGTGGCGGTGATGCCGACGCCATGCCCCCTGCCCTACCGACGAGTATCGTCATGTCTCGTCGCCTCGCAAGGCACAGCCCCTTGCCGCGGCGTCCGGGCTCGGCCAGCCTTCGCCATTCTTCCGAGGAGGAGCAAAGGTGTTCGATTTCAAGGGCAAGCGGGTGGTGGTCTGCGGCGGCAGCCGCGGCATCGGGCGGTCCATCGCGCTCGGCTTCGCGCGCGCCGGCGCGGCGGTTTCCCTCTGCGCCCGCGGCGCGGGCCCGCTGGAGGCGACGCGGGGCGAGATCGCGGCGCTCGGCGTGACGGCGCATGCCGCGAGTTGCGACCTCGGCGACCAGCAAGCGGTGCTGTCGTATGTCGCGGCGGCGGGCGAGGCGCTGGGCGGGATCGACGTTCTGGTCAACAACGCCTCCGGCTTCGGCGGGCCGGACACCGAGGAAGGCTGGCAGGCCGGGCTCTCGGTGGATGTCATGGCGACGGTGCGCGCCAGCCGCGCGGCCCTGCCCTTCCTCGAGCAGAGCAAGGGCAGCATCGTCAATCTCTCCTCCATCTCGGGCTACATGGCCTCCACCCGCACGCCGGCCTATGCGGCGGTGAAGGCGCTGCTGATCAACTACACCCAGAGCCAGGCGGCGATGCTGGCGCCGAAGGGCATCCGGGTGAACGGCGTGGCGCCCGGCTCGATCGAATTCCCCGGCGGCTCCTGGGAGGCGCGGAAGACCAGCGACCCGAAGCTCTACAATGGCATCCTGGCGGGCATCCCCTTCGGCCGGCTCGGCACGCCGGAGGAGGTGGCGGATGTGGTGCTGTTCCTCGCCTCCCCTGCCGCGCGCTGGGTGACGGGGCATACCATCGTCGTCGATGGCGGGCAGATGCTGTAATACCAGCGGCCGTTATCGGAGACCCCTGCAGCGCGAGTGGCAGCCCGCGCCGAGGCGGCTTCTGCCGCCTGCCGCAGGTGCGGCGCCCTTGCCCGGATACAGTCACGCATCCGGGCATTTGCATGGGCCGGCGCGGGCGGCCGCGGGGCGCGCCGCCTTTGGCCCTCAGCCGGGCACGTAGCCTTCGACGAAGGCGACATCGCCCTCCGAGGCCGCCTGGCGCAGGGCGATGAGCGGCGCGTATTCGGCGCTGTGATAGAAGGCCTTGAGCGACGCCATGTCCGGATATTCGATGATGACGACGCGTTCGAGGTTCGGACTGCCCTCCACCGGCGTCACCGCGCCGCCGCGCACCAGATAGCGGCCGCCGAAACGCGCGATCATGGGCGTGACCTTCTCGCGATACTCCGCGAATTTCGCCGGGTCCTTCACCCGGAGATTGGCGACGAGATAGGCGGGCATCCTGTCCTCCCCTTCTGTGGCCGGGTCCAGGGGTCGCACGACCCCTGGCGGGGGTGTGCGAGGGGCAGAGCCCCTCGCTGCTACAGCGCCGCCATCGCCTCCGCGATCGCCGGGTCCTTGTGCATCTTCCCGAGCGTCATCCACCCCCGCTCGTATTGCGGCGGCACGCCCAGCTTCTCCGTCCGGCCGAGCTTGGCCGCGGCGTGCAGCGGCCAGTAGGGGTCGCGCAGCACGGCGCGGGCCAGCAGGATCATGTCCGCCTTCCCCTCCGTCAGGATCGCCTGGGCCTGCTCCGGCTCGGTGATCATGCCGACCGCCGCCACCGCGATGCCCGCGCCCGCCTTCACCGCCTGCGCCCCCGGCACCTGGTAGCCGGGGCCGAGGGCGATCTTCTGCGCCGGGTGCAGCCCACCCGAGGAGACGTCGATCATGTCCACGCCCAGCGCCTTGAGCCGGCAGGAAAGCTCGACCGTCTCCTCCGTCGTCCAGCCGCCTTCCACCCAGTCGGTGTGGGAGACGCGGACACAGAGCGGGATCTCGTCCGGGATGGCGGCGCGGGTCGCCCTGGTCATCTCCAGCACGAAGCGGGCGCGGCCGTCGAAATCGCCGCCCCAGGCATCGTTGCGGCGGTTCGAGAGCGGCGAGAGGAATTGGTGCGCCAGGTAGCCATGCGCCGCATGCAGTTCGATGAAGCGGTAGCCGGCCTCGACGCTGCGCCGCGCCGCCAGGGCGAAGGCCTCGATGGTGGCCAGGATCTCGGCCTCGGTCATGGCGCGCGGGGTCACGTAGTCGTCGAAGGCCTCGGCGCTCGGCCCGACCGGCTGCCAGCCACGGGCGACGGGGGCCGGCCCGCCCTCCCACGGTGCGTTGCGGCTGGCCTTGCGGCCGGCATGGGCGAGCTGGATGGCCGGCACCGCGCCCATGGCGGCGATGCCGGACGCGAGCCGTGCATGGCCGGGCAGCTGCGCCTCCTCCCAGATCCCGAGATCGTCGGGGGAGATGCGGCCCTCGGCCGTCACCGCCGCGGCCTCGGTCATCACCATCCCGGCGCCGCCGACGGCGCGGGAGAGCAGGTGCTGCAGGTGCCACTCGGTCGGCTTGCCGTCGCCGGCGCAGCAATACATGCACATGGGCGAGACGCCGATGCGGTTCTTGAAGGTGACGCCGCGCAGCGCCAGCGGCTCGAACAGGTCGGTCATGGGATCTCTCTCCAGGGGGGAAGGCGGCCGAGGCGGTTCTCGAAGATGGCGAACCAGACGGGGGCGCCCGGCGGCTCGGGCAGAAGATAGCCCGATGCGTCGGCTGGGAAACGGGTGCGGGTGACGGCATCCAGCACGTTGCCGCCGATGGCGTCCACATGGCCCGGCCCCGCCTCGACCACGATGTCGCAATGCATGGGGCGGAAGCGGCCCGCCTCGGCCAGGCGCTCCCGCCAGTCCCGGATGGGGGTGGCGCTGCGGTCGGCGCAGAGCAGGTCGCCCGGACGGGGCGGCCTCTCGGCGGGGGAGCGCGGCAGGAAGGGCGCGGTCGCGGGGAAGAGCGCGGCGTCGCGGATCAGCGCATCGACATAGGTGGCATGGGCCGGGGCGGGCGGGAATTCGCGGCGGTCGATGCCGGCGGCCTGCAGCACGTAGCTGATGAAGGCGGCGGACCAGAAGGGCTCCTGCCAGAGCGTCTCGCCATCCGGCTGGCCCACCAGGGCGGCGGCGTAGCGGCGGCGGTTCTTGGCGATGGCGCCCTCGTCATCCGGCAGGGCGCGCCAATAGGCCAGGACACGGGGGAAATTGGCGGGGTCGCTCTCGGCCCGGCTGGAGGGCGGGCGTTGGCCGGCGGTGACTTCCAGCCGCCCCCACTCCGCCCATTCGCTGAGCGCGATGCGCAGCATGCGGTCACGCGCGGCCGGCGGGTAGGGCAGCGGCGGCTCCGGCGGCCGCGGGGCGGCACAGGCGGCGAGCAGGGAGAGGGCGAGGAGCAGGGCGGGGCCGGCGCGGCACATGCCGTCAGGGAATAGCGTGCCGGTCGCGCAGGCGCATCGGGCGCGAGACCGCCGGGAAAGATGACGTACAGTTAATATGAAATCCATACTCACGGCAACGTGAGATGCGTATACTGTACACGTTCAGGCGATGCCTTGGACGTCTCCTCCCAGTGATTCCGTGCCGCGACCTGGGGTCGGGCACAGCATCACCACTCGGGGCCGGTGGGAAACCACCGGCCTTCTTTTTTTGCTGCATGCCAACGGCCCTGGTCATACCCCCCGGCAGCACGGCTGGCGTTCGGGCCTGTGGCCCGCCGTAAGCACGCCGCCCCTGCCCGGATGCGGTGACGCATCCGGACGCTGGCGTCACGGCTCCTGCCACGGATGGCTGTCGCTCCAGAGCAGATCGCGAATGGAGGGGATGGACGGCCAGGCGCGTGAATTCAGACTGCCATCAAGGACCTGCCGCGGATCAGCGTTCTGTTCTGAACGCAGACTCGCTGTCGGTGCCGCACACGGCCCCTTTCGCCAGCACATCAGCTAAACGCTTTTTCATGAATTAGCTCTTCTCACTCAAAGGTGAGTGAAGTACATTGTATGCGTTCAGGCGATGCCTTGGACGTCTCCTCCCAGTGATCCCGTGCCGCGACCTGGGGTCGGGCACAGCATCACCACTTGGGGCCGGTGGGAAACCACCGGCCCCCTTTTTTTGCCCATGGCCCGGGGTTCGGGTCCCCGTGCCGCCATTAGGCCGGCGGCCTGCATGGACAGATGCCCGGCACCGCAGCACAGCGGCCTGGGCCGCTCCGCCTTTCGGCGCGGCGCCTGTCCGGGCGCTCAGCCGCCGCTTGCGGCGGTGGGCCCCAGGCCTTGCGCGTATCAGGGAAAAGCGGCGCCAGCGCAGGACGCCCGGGCGGCCCTATACCATCCGCCGCCGGGAGAGACTCAGCACCCCGGCCGCCAGGGCGAAGCCGATGCCGGCCAACAGCCCGACCTGCGGCCCCGCCGGCCCGGCCAGCTGGAAGCAGAGCGCGACCACGGTGGTCCCGAGCGTGGTCCCCAGCAGCCGCGCCGTCGCCTGCATGCCCCCCGCGCCGCCCGCCCGCGCCTTGGGGGCGGAGCCGATCATGGTGCGGTTGTTGGGGGTGGAGAAGGCGCCGAAGCCGGCGCCGCAGAGCGCCAACATCGCCCCGACCAGCAGCCCGTTCACTCCCCCCTGGCCCGCCACCGGCAGCACCGCCACCAGGCTCAGCCCGACCACCATCGCCCCCATGCCCAGGGCGCAGAGCCAGGCCGTCGGCACCCGGTCCGACAGCCGCCCGGCGAGCGGCGCCGACAGCGCCATGCCGAGCGGCCAGGGCGTCATGATCAGCCCGGTCGCCGCCTGGCTTGCCCCCGCCCCCTGCAGCAGGAAGGGCAGCGAGACATAGGCGGCATACCAGGCCGAGAAGGCGCAGACCGAAGCCATGACCGCGAAGGCGATGGGGCGTATGCGCAGCAGATCCACCGGCAGCAGCGGCGCCGGCTGGCGGAGCTGCCGGCGCACCAGCACCACCCCGGCCGCGACGCCGGCGACGATCAGCGCCAGCCCGACCGGCGGCTGCCCCAGCACCAGGTCGAGGCCGAGAAAGACCGCGCCGAGGGTCGCGATGTTCAGCAGCGCGCTCGGCCAGTCGAAGCGCCGGCCGCTGCGGGACGGCGAGGGCAAGGCGGCATAGCCGATGGCGATGCCGATCAGGCTGACCGGCACATGCACCGCGAACAGCGCCTGCCAGGGCGCGACCGAGAGGATGGCGGCGGCAACCGAGGGCGCGGAAGCGCCGGAGACCGCCACCACCATGGCATTGATGCCGATGGCGCGGCCGAGCATCCCCATGGGGTAGATGTGCCGGATCAGCCCGGCCGTGAGGCTCATCACCGCCGAGGCGCCGAGGCCCATCAGGATGCGCCAGGCGAGCAGCGCCTCGAAGGAGGGGGCGAGGGCGGCGCCGAGCGCGCCGGCGGCGAAGACGGCGAAGCCCGCGAGCCAGACGCGGCGGAAGCCGATGCCCTCGGCCAGGGAGGCGAGCGGCAGCAGCGTGGTCACGACCGTGAGCTGATAGGCGATCAGCAGCCAGGTCGCGGTCGCCGGCGCGATGCCGAGATCGCGCGCGATGCCCGGCAGCGCCACATTGATCATGGAGCTGTCGAGCACGGTGATGGCGATGGAGGCGGAGACCGCGACGACCGCGAGGACGCGGCGCGGCATCGGCAGCCCGTCCTGCTCCGGCGCCTCCAGGGCCCGTGGCGGGGCGTCGGTCAAGGCCGCCGCGCGGCGCGGAGCGCGGCTCCCTTATCGGGTCCCGGGCGGCGCCCCGCGGGTCCGGCGACCGGTGCCCGGGACGGCTCGGGCAGGAGGCAGGACTGCCGGACGCGCCCGAAGGCCGCGATGGCGCCCCGCGCGCGCAACTCGCCGATGGTCTGGATGCCGTCCTCCCGCAGTCTCACGCTCGCCATCCCGTTCGGACCTCCGCGCCAGGCGCTCCGGTCCTCGGATGGCGGGCGCTGCGGGCATCGAGGCTCCGCAGCGCCGGTATGTCCGCCGCAACCGGCGGCGGCAGGCTACTCGGCGGCGGCGGCGAGGGGGACCTGCGGCAGCGCAACCCCGACCAGCGCGTCGCGCGTGACGAGGGCGGCGAGCCGGTCCTCCGACCAGCCCTCGGTCCCCGCCGGGCGCATCGGCAGCACCATCCAGCGGTAGTCGGCGGTGCTGTCCACCACGCGGATCTTTGTGTCCGGCGGCAGCACCGTGCCCCATTCCGCCAGCACCGCGCGCGGCTCGCGCACGGCGCGGGAGCGGTACTCGAAGCTCTTGTACCAGCTCGGCGGGTAGCCCAGCACGGCGCGCGGGTAGCAGGAACAGAGGGTGCAGACGACCAGGTGATGCAGGCCGGGCTTGTCCTCCAGCACGCCGAGCGGCGGGGCGCCGGCCATGGAGACGCCCATCTGCTCGGCGGCCGCGGCGCCGTCGCGCAGCAGCAGGGCGCGCCATTCCGGGTCCAGCCAGGCGCGGGCGACCATGCGGGCGCCGATCTCGGGGCTGGCCCGGTCGGTGCTCGCCTGGCGGTCCGCGATCTCCTGCTCGGTGACGATGCCCTTCGCCTTCAGCGCGGCGACCAGCTTCTCCAGCCGGGCGATCGATTCGGGGCGGGCGGGGGCGCTCATGCTGCCGCCCCCCGGCTGCCGGAGCGTCGAAGGGCGTGGAAGCGTGAATCGGTGAGCATCACGCAGCCTCCTTTGCGGGCGTCGCCGCGGGTTCGAGCCAGTGCTCAAAGATCTCGACCAGGACGGTGTCGCCCTCGGTGCCCTCATGCCAGATCGGCGGCTGGTCGAAGAGGACATGGTATAGCACGCGGAGCGGCGCCGGCCGGGCGAAGGCCAGGTCCTCGGGGTTCGGGAAGGCGCCGAGCACGGCCTGCACGGTGCCCTCCCGCCCGCGCAGGTAGTGCGGCGTGCGGATGTGGCAGGGGCCGCGGCGCTCCGGCCAGTCATCCTTCACGCGGATGCGGTCGCCCGCGGCAAAGCGGGCCGCGACGGGCTCGGCGCGCGGCTCGGGCTGGCCGGAATCGCCGGCGACGGGCGCGCTCATTGCAGCTCCTCCGCCGAGATCACGCCCTTCTCCAGCATGAGCGTGCAGATGGAGGTCAGCCAGCGCTCGTAATAGGTCAGCGCGAAATACTCATCCTCGGGGATGGATTCGATCCCCCGCCGCAGCTCGTCCACCGTCATCAGCTTCTTCTGGGCGAGGATCTGCCGCAGCGCGTCCACCCGCTTGCCGAAGGCATCGGGCGGCGCCTCGTCACGCTCCACGGGGGAACAGCGGAAGCGGCTGAGGCCGCCCATGTCATGGATGGCTGGGGTGTGCTCGGCGTCGCTCATGGGCGCAAGGCTAAGGCGGTCGGCCGCCCGGCGTCCAGCCCGGGCGAAGGTCGGGCAGCGGCGCCAGCGCGGCCCGCAGCACGGCGCAGAAGGCCGCCAGGGTCAGCACGGCATTCGCGGCGTGCGACCATTCCCACTGCGCCCGCAGCGCCTCCCACTCCTCGGGCAGGGTGGTCCAGTTCGCCGTCGCCAGATTGGCCGGGAAGGTCCAGGCGAAGAAGACGCCGAGGCCGGCGGCCAGCAGCAGCGCCGCGAGCAGGGCCGGCCAGGGGGAGGCAGGCGGGTGCTGCTGCCGGAGCGCGAGGGCGAGGCAGGCCAGGATGGCCGAGACCGGGAAGACGCCCGCCAGGGCCCAGCCGGCATAGGCGCCCTGGGCGGCGAGATAGGCGTCGCGCCCCATGGCCAGCTTGTTCGGCAGGGCCAGCAGATGGGCGCCCGCCGGCACCAGGGCGAGCGCGGTCAGCAGGACGGCCAGGAAGGCGAGGCGGCGCGTGCCGGGCATGCGGCCCGGACGCAGCGGCGCGCCGCCGGGTTCCCCGGCGCCTATTCCGGGCCGAGGGGCGTGCGCTTGCGCTCGTAGTGCTTGAAGTACTTGTCGGTGACCAGGGCGGTCTTCACCACCACGCAGACATCGGTGGTGTTGAACTGGTGGTCCAGCACCGCGCCGTCCCCGACGAAGCCGCCGAGCCGGAGATAGCCCTTCACCAGCGGCGGCAGGTCGTTCAGCACCGCCCGCATGTCGAGGCCCGCCGGGTCCAGCCGGTCCATCGGCACGTGGCGCTCCGGCAGGGCGCGCGGGCGGATCGCCTCCGGCGCCAGATGGTTCGCGTGCAGATAGGTCAGCATCGGCGCCAGCGCGTCGAGGTCGGTGCCGTGCAGGCTGGCGCAGCCGAACATCACGTCGATGCGGTGATGGAAGACATAGGCCGCGATGCCGCGCCAGAGCAGCTGCAGCGTCCCGCGCGTGCGATGATTGGCATCCACGCAGGACCGGCCGAGTTCCAGGATCTCTCCCGGCCAGGCCAGCAGCGGGGAGATGTCGTACTCGGCGGCGGAGTAGAAGCGGCCGATGGCGGCGGCGGCGGGCCGGCGGATCAGGCGGTAGGTGCCGACCACCGCCTCCGGCCCCTCGCCCAGGTCGTGGTCCACCACCAGCAGATGGTCGGCGACCGCGTCGAACTCGTCCCGGTCACGGCCGCTCGCCCGCGTCTCGGCATCCGGGTGGGCCCCCATCTCGCCGTAGAAGATGCGGAAGCGCAGCGCGAGGGCGGCATCGATCTCGGCCGCGGTCTCGGCAATGCGGACGCCGAGATTGCCGGCGCGGATCTCGCCGAAGCCCGCCTCGCGGGTCAGGAGGGCGGGGCTGCTGATGGTCATGCCTGGTCGCGTCCGTTGCGGGCGCGGCCACCGCGGCGCGGCGCGGGGGCCGCCGGCTTCGCTTCCGGGAAGCGGCGGCCGAAGAGTTCCAGCCGGTGGTCCACCAGCTCGAAGCCGAGGCGGGCGGCAATCTCCTTCGCCAGGGCCTCATGCCGCTCGTCGGCGAATTCGATCACCTTGCCGGTGTCCACATCGATGAGATGGTGGTGGTGGCCATGTTCGGTCGGTTCGTAGCGGGCGCGGCCGCCGCCGAAGTCGCGCCGCTCGAGGATGCCCTTCTCCTCCAGCAGGCGGACGGTGCGGTAGACGGTGGCAATGGAGATGTGGCTGTCCCGCGCATGGGCACGCCGATACAGTTCCTCGACATCCGGGTGGTCGGCGCTGTCGGACAGGACGCGGGCGATGAGGCGCCGCTGCCCGGTCATCTTCAGGCCGCGATCGATGCACAGCCTCTCGATGCGGGAGATGCCCTCGCGGTCGGCGGAAGCGGGCGTGTCCATAGCGGCTCGGGTACGGCCCTTGCTGGTCGGCGACCGGGTCGTCCGGCCCCTCTGTTTCAATCAGGGCCGGGACCATAGCGTCCCGCGGGCTCCGCCACCATGGCGGAGCCGCGGATCCCATCACGGAAAGATCACGGGGCGAGGCGGCCAGGCCGCCTGCCCCGCCGGCCGGCGGAGGAGGTCAGCCGAGCTTGGTCTGGGTCGCGGCGGCGGCCGCGGCTTCGCGCCGGGCCCCGCGGGCCGGCCGGCCGCGCGGCTTGGTGCCGAGCCCGATCTTCTTCGCCAGGGAGGAGCGGTGCTTGGCATAGTTCGGCGCCACCATCGGATAGTCCGCCGGCAGGCCCCAGCGCTCCCGGTACTGCTCGGGGGTCATGTTGTAAGACGTCTGCAGATGCCGCTTCAGCATCTTCAACTTCTTCCCGTCTTCCAGGCAGATCAGGTACTCGGGCGTGATTGACTTCTTGATCGGCACCACAGGTTGCGGGCGCTCGGGCTGCGGCTTGGCAGCGGGCTGTCCGACAGTGGAGAGGGTACGGTAGACCTCCTGGATCAGATTGGGGAGGTCTGCAAGCGACACCGGATTGTTGGAAACATGGGCCGCGACGATTTCGGCGGTCAGTCCCAGCAGGTCTGCGGAGGGGGCTTCTTCAGCCATGTGACGTGTCTTCCCGTTGACGGTCGGCGAGCTATACTGCGGCGCAGGGCCGTTTCGCAATGCGTTTCGGCGATTCGCAGGGCATCATCCATTGAACTCTGTTTGCAAGCAAGAACTGAATAGCGATCGCGTCCTCGACATCACGGCAGAGACTTGCCCGATGACCTTCGTGCGCACCCGCCTCGCACTTGACCGCATGAAAAAAGGCGAGGTTCTGCTGGTCCGCCTGCGCGGGGACGAGCCGAAGCGGAACATCCCACGCACGGCGGCAGAACAGGGCCATGACGTTCTTGCGCAGCGCGATCTGCCGGACGGCACCACCGAGCTTCTGCTGCGCAAAGGTTGAAGCAGATCGCGGGAGGCCCTGGGCGACCGGATGCCTGGAACTGCCCGAACAAGGATTTCCAGAGGCTCGCGTCCGTTCTGAACGCAATCCGCTGTTGTGTGCAGCGCAGTATCGGACAGGCAAAGCGGAAGTTGCGTAGCGCCGCCGCGCCTGGTCCTGCCGGGCCCATGGAATGCTGGCGCATTTCCTGCCTCAGACGCCGGCGGCCCTCCGGGCCCTGGCTGCGCCGCACAGCCGGCGCAGCCAAGGTTCGCGGAGCAGACCGCCCGGCGACCGAGGCGGGCGTTGATCGGGCACGATTCAGCGACCGCCAGTCTCATACCAAATCCCGCTGATCAGAACCCATGCAGTAAAGCGGCCCCGCCGGGGCCGGGGTGGGCTGCGTCGGGGCGGCCGTCCGCTGCCGATAGGTTGGGATCAACGGGACTTGGTATCAGGCCCCGGGACAGGCGGAACCAGGCAGCAGATCGCGGCGCAGGACCAGGGCATCCGCGCCATCGGCATAGTACCGGCGGCGCCGGCCCACCTCCGCGAAGCCGAGGCCGCGATAGAGCGCGAGCGCCGCGGCGTTCCCCGCCGCCACCTCCAGGAACATCGCCTCGGCGCCGCGCGCCGCGGCGCCGGCCAGGGCGCCTGCCATCAGCGCGGCGCCGATCCCCTGCCGGCGGGCCGCCGGCGCCACAGCCAGCGTCAGGATCTCCGCCTCCCCGCCCGCCGCCCGCGCCAGCACGAAGCCGGCACCGGGCCGCCACAGCCCGTAGGCGCCCGGCATCTCCAGCATCAGGGCGATGGCGTCCGGCCCCCAGGCCTCGGCCGGCGGAAAGGCCGCCACATGCAGCCCGGCGAGCGCCGGCGCCTCGGCCGGCGTCGCGGCCCGCAGGGTCACGCCGGTGCGGCGTTGGCCGGCGGCCGCACCGCCGGCGGCTCGACATAGAGCGGCCGGGCCGCGAGCGGCGGGATGCGGCCGGCGAGACGCAGCGCCGCGACGCGCGCCGCCGCATCCGCCGCCGGCAGGCGGCTGTCGCCCGCCAGCGCATCCACCCCGCGCGCGGCCAGGGCCTCGGCCGCCGCCGGCGCGGCATCACCGACCAGCGTGAGCGGGCCGGCCGGCAGCGGCAGGGCCGCGAGTTCGAACACCTCGGGCGGTCCCTCGGGCGCCGCAGCGCCGGGGGCGAATCGCTCCAGCACCACCCGCCCGCGCCGGTTGTCCACCGCGGACCAGATGGCACGGCCGGCGGCCTGGCTGGCCGGCAGGGCGGCGACCAGCGCCTCCCCCGTCGTGACGCCCAGCACCGGCAGGCCGGCGCCGAGGGCGAGGCCCTGCGCCAGCGCCAGCGCCGCGCGGATGCCGGTGAAGCCGCCGGGACCCACCACGGCGGCGACCGCATCGAGGTCGCCGGGCCGCACGTCCGCCTCCCGCAGCACCTCCTGCGCCATGGGCGGCAGGGTCGCGGCATGCCCCCGCCCTCCCTCCAGGTGGCGATGGGCGCGCAACACGCCATCCGCCAGCAGGGCGGCGGAGCAGCGGGCAAGCGAGGCGTCGAGGGCGAGAATCCACACCGGTCGGGCGTCCTGTCCCGGGCCTGTCGCCGGGTGCTCCATCCTAGCAATCACGGTCGCGTGAAGCCATGGTAGACATTGTGCGACCCAGAACGCCTACAACGCGAGTTCGACCATGACCGGCACATGGTCGCTCGCCTGCGGCCAGCCGCGGGCCGGCTTCAGCACGGCATGGCGGGTGAGCGCGCCGGCGAGGTCCGGGCTGACCCAGACATGGTCCAGCCTTCGGCCGCGGTCCGAGGCCTCCCAGTCCCGCGCCCGGTAGGACCACCATGTGTAGAGCTTCTGCTCGGCCGGCACGAAATGCCGCAGGGCATCGTGCCAGTCCCCGGCCTGCTGCCAGCCGGTCAGCGCCTCCACCTCGACCGGGGTGTGGGAGACGACGCCGAGCATCTGCCGGTGGCTCCAGACGTCTTGCTCCAGCGGGGCGATGTTGAGGTCGCCGACCAGCACGCTGCGCGGCTTCGCGCCGCGCGCCCTGGACCAGGCCGTGGCCTCCGCCACGAAATCCAGCTTGTGGGCGAATTTCGGGTTGGCCTCCCGGTCCGGCGTGTCGCCGCCGGCGGGAACGTAGAAATCATGCAACTCGACCGGGCCGCCGGGTGCGTCCAGTTCCACGCCCAGATGCCGGCAATCGCCCTTGCCGCACCAGTCCGGCTCCTCCTCCCGCACCGCGAAGGGGAGGCGGGAGAGCACGGCGACGCCGTTGTAGCCCTTCATCCCCTTATGGGCGATGTGCGGGAAGCCGAAGGCGCGGAGGTCATCGAGCGGGAAGAGCTCGTCCGGGCACTTCGTCTCCTGGAGACACAGGACGTCGGGCTCCAGCGCCTTCACCAGTTCCGCCAGCAGCGGGCGGCGAAGGCGGACGGAGTTGATGTTCCAGGTGGCGATGCGGAGGGTGGGCATCCGCTCGCGCTAGCGTCTCGCGCCACGTTGGGCAAGGCGGCGGGCCTGGCCTCGGCCCCCCCGGGCGCGCAGCCGGGGGGCCGAGATGGCATGCCGGCCCGGCGTAAGTGCTGGCTTGCAGCCGCCACCGGCGCCTGAGACCGCATGAATGCGTCAGCATTCATGCGGGACGGAATCAGACGATCCGCGTCCGCACCTCGCCCACGCCCTCGACGAAGCCCTCCAGCAGGTCGCCCTTCTGCACCGCCGCGACGCCTTCCGGCGTGCCGGTCATGATCAGGTCGCCGGGCGCGAGGCGCACCAGGTGGGAGAGGTTCGAGATCACCTCCGGCACCGACCAGATGAGCTTCGAGAGGTCGGAGGACTGCACGACCTTGCCGTTGACCTTCAGCTCGATCCGGCCCTTCGAGACATCGACGCCCCGGGCCGGCACCAGCGCGCCCATCGGGGCGGAGTGGTCGAAGCCCTTACCCATGTCCCAGGGGCGGCCGGTCTTCTTCGCCTCGTTCTGCAGGTCGCGGCGGGTCATGTCGAGGCCGGCGCAATAGCCCCAGACATGCGCCATCGCCTGTTCCACCGGGATGTTGGCGCCGGCCGAGCCGATCGCGACCACCAACTCCATCTCGTGGTGGAGCTGCCTGGTCATCGGCGGGTAGGGCATGTCGGCATCATTGACCACCAGCGCATCGGCGGGCTTGGCGAAGTAGAAGGGCGGTTCGCGGGTCGGGTCGCTGCCCATCTCGATCGCGTGCTCGGCATAGTTGCGGCCCACGCAGAAGATGCGGCGGACCGGGAACATCTGGCTGCTGCCCTTGACGGGCACGGCGGCGATCACCGGCGGGGCGATGACGTAGTCGGACATGCCGAGAGGAACTCCTTGGACGTGGCATGGAAGCCATAGCAGCGGCCCAGCCCCCCCGGAAGGCTGCCGCGGCGCGGGAATCACCTTATGTTACACCTCAAGTATACCAGCTAAGTTGCGGAGAAATGGCGCGAAGCACAAAAAAAGCGCCCGGACAGGGGGGTGTCCGGGCGCCGTTGTTGTTTTTTTCCGATCGGAAAGGTCGGGCGAGCCGGCAGGGGAAACCGGCCTACGCCACCGGCCCATTATAGACGGGCCGGCTTGTGGATATTAGCCAGGTACAGCCTGGGAAGCAAAAGCCTTTGCGCGCGGCAGCCATGCGACTCTGCGGTATCCCGCCAGGGTCGCGCAGGTGTGACCCGGCGCAACCGCAACCGCGGCGGTGGCTGGCACGCCGAAGCCTATTCGGCCGCCTGCTGGAGCTGCCGCCGCGCCGCCCAGCCGGCGCAGGCCTCGCCGAAGCGCTCGAACAGCGCGCGGCTGACCGCATCCCGCTCCCAATCATATTCCGGGTGCCACTGCACGCCATAGGCAAAGCCGGGCGCGTCCTTCACGCGCACCGCCTCGATCGTGCCGTCCGGCGCCCATCCCTCCGCCACCAGGCGCGGCGCCAGGCGGGCGATGCCCTGGTTGTGCAGGGAGTTCACCGGCACCTCCGTGGCGCCGGCCAGCGCCGCCACCAGGCTGCCCGGCTGCAGCCGCACGCCATGCGCCTTGCCGGTCCGCAAGCCAGGCAGCTTCTGGTCGGAAGGCGTCGAGTGGTCGAGCCGCCCCGGCAGGTCCTGGATCCGCTGGTCGAGGCTGCCGCCGAGCGCGACGTTCAGCTCCTGGAAGCCGCGGCAGATCGCCAGCAGCGGCAGGCCGGCGGCGATGGCGGCGCGGATCAGCGGCAGGGTGGTGGCGTCGCGGTCATGGTCCTCCGGCGTGCCCTCGGCATGCGGCGGGCCCTGGTAGTGGTCCGGGCAGACATTGGACCGGCTGCCGGTCAGGATCAGCCCGTCCAGCCGCGGCAGGATCTGCGGCGCCAGCGCCTCCCCGGCCGCCGGAAGCAGCACCGGGATGCCGCCGACCGGGCCGAGCACCACGCGGACATAGCTGTCGGAAGCGGCGTGGTTCGGCGTGTTGAAGATGCCGAAGGCCTTCACGCAGCAGGAGATACCGATGAGCGGTTTCATCACGGTTCCAGCTTCATCCGCGAATGCGGCATGATCAAGGTGGCGGCGCGGAAGTTGATGCAGTTTTCGCGCCATTCCCTGACCGGTTCCTTGATCCGGCCCGACGCGCGCCTTGCCTGCCGCAAATGGGGCAGCGGCGCCGGCCTCGCAGGGGGGCGTGGCCGCATGGCTGCGCTGCCCCGCCCGCGGGGCGGCCCTATTGAATCCCCAACGCCTCGCGGAAGCGCGGGTCGTTGAAGTCGAACAGGATGGACGGGTAGCGCCCGCCGAACTCGGTCTGGAACAGGCTGACCCGCGTCTCCTGCCCCTGCGCATCCACCACCGCCCATTGCTTCAGCTCGATCGGGTCCTCGCTGAAGACCAGGGTCAGCCATCCCTCCGCCGGCTGGCCGGTGCGGTGCAGCGTGATGCGCAGCAGCCCGCCGCCCCGCTCCACCCGGCTGACCGTGACATCGCCCGAGAGCCTGAGATTGTCCCGCAGCAGCATCCCCAGCGGGGTCGCGCCGAGCGGCAGGGTCGTCGCCTGCTTGAGCTGGCGGTCGAAATAGAAGAACTGGCCGTGGCTGGCGACCAGCAGCAGCGGCTCTGGCGGATCGTATTCGAAGCGCATGCGGCCGGGCCGGACGATCCAGCCGGTGCCCTCGGCCGAGGCGCCGTTCTGCGCGATCTGCAGGAAGCGTGCCTTCAGGCTGGTCAGCCGGTTCAGCCAGGCCTCGGCACGCGCGACATCGGCGCGGTCGCGGTCCGAGAGCGGGCGCTGCTGGGCGGCGGCCGGGCCGGCGAGCAGCAGGGCGGGAAGCGCGAGCAAGGGACGGCGGAGCATCCCACCACATCTGGCCCAGGGGCGCGGCCGGGGAAAGCCCCGCCGCACCGCCCGCCTGCAACAAACCTTATCCAATCGTGAACCGCTGGCACGGTGGCGTGACCCTTCACCACAACCGCAATGTGAGACGGATGGCTTGGTCGCGCGTTGCGGCCCTATCCCGCCGGGCCATGCCGATGTCACGCTCCCTGCCGCTGACCATCGCCTCCGCCACCACCCAGGTCCGCCCACGGGCGGTGGTCGCCATCCTGGCCGATACGGAACCGGCGAAGCTGGTCCGCTGCCTTTGCGCCCTGGCGCTGCAGCGCAGCCGCGAGGGGCTGTGGTTGGCGCCCGACGCCTTCGGCGTGGTGGTCGCGCCGACCGGTGCGGCCGGGCCGCTGCGCCAGGCCCTGCAGGGCCTGCAGCCGGCCCTGCCCTTCCCCGTCCGCATGCTGCCGCCGGCGCCGGATGGGCATTGGGCGCTGCGGGCGGCCATGGCGGCCGCCGGCGACTGGCTCGGCGGCGACGGGCCGGTGCTGGCGACCACGGCCGAGGCGGTGCCCGAGGCGCAATGGGTCGCGCATGGCTTCGCGGCGCTGGCCGGCGGGGCCGACCTTGCGCTGGGCGAGGTGGTGGCGCCCGGGCGCGGGCCGGATGCCGCGGCGCGCTATGCCGGGCTGCTGGCGACGCTGGCGGCGCGGCTGGACCCGGAGGAGCCGGCCCCGGCCCATGGCCAGGAGGACGCGGCGAGCTTCGCCATCCGCACCGGGCTGCTGGCCAGGCTCGGCGGGCTGCCGGCCGGCCCGGCGGGCGGCCTGCCCGGCCTGCTGGCGGCGCTGCGCCGGCAGGATGCCCGCATCCGCCACCTGCCCGGCCTGCGCGTGGAGGCCGAGCGGCCCGCAGGGCCGGTCCCGGCGGCCCTTGCCGTCCGGCGGCGCCTGCTGGCGCGGCGCGCGCTGCGACAGTTCTGGGCCGATGGCATCGGCTCGCTCGCGGCCGAGACGCCCGCCTTCCGCCGCTGGGCCGCGCGGCTCGGCGTGCCGGCGGGCGCGCTCGGCACGGCGCTGGCGGCCCCCCGCTTCGGCGCCGCCTGGGAGGCCGTCGGGGCGCTCAGCCCGGCGCTCGCCCTGCCGCTGCTGCCACCCGCGGCGCTGCCGCGGGAGATGCTCACGGCCCGGCTGCTGCTGGCCGCCGCCCGGCTCGGCGGGACCCGGCCCCGCACCGCCCAACCCCTGCCCGCCCCGCCGCTGTCGGCCCCGGCCGGGGCGCCGGTTCAGCGCGCGGGCGGCCTCGCCACGGGGGGCGGCGCTCCGGTGGGCGCCTGCAGGCTGCGGTATCCGGCGGGCGGCTGGAACCGCGCCGGGTCCTGCGGGCCATAGGCGACCGCGATCGCCTCCACCGCATTGGCGCGCTCCTCCTGGCCGCCGCGGCTGCGCAGCATGACGCCATCCGTGGTCAGGCAGGCCTCGCCCCGGTTCGGCCCGTCCTCATAACGCCAGAGCGTGCAGGGCTGGCCGGCGATGGTCTCCCGCCCTGCGCCGGCAGTTCCAGCACCAGCCGCGGCTGGTCCAGCACCATCAGCACGCGCTGGCTGCGCTGATCCACCACCGACCAGCCGGCGCCGCCCGGCATGTCCACGCGCAGCTTCCGCTCGGCCGACAGCCAGGCCATGCGCAGCTCCTGCCCCGCCGCCTGGCCGGCGGTGACGCGATAGGTCACGCCGACATCGCGCAGGGGGATCAGGGCCGGGCGGTCCTGCGCCGCGGCGGGCAGGGTGGCGAGGCCGAGCAGCAGGGCGGCGCAGGGGCCGCGCCCCTGGCCACCGCGCCGCGCCCTGCCCGGGGCCGCCCGGTTCAATCCTCCTCCGAGGACCGCCGCGCCAGCACCTCGCGCTTGCCGACATGGTTGGCCGGGCCGACCACGCCTTCCTTCTCCATCTGCTCGATCAGCTTGGCGGCGCGGTTGTAGCCGATATTGAGGTGGCGCTGGATGAAGCTGGTGGAGGCCTTGCCCTCCCGGCTGACGAGATCAACCGCCTGGTCGAAGAGCGACTTCTCCGAATCGGAGGCCCCGGCGATGCCGGACATGGACAGGCCCTCGCCGCCGCCCTCCTCGTCCTCGGTCTCGGTGACCTCCTCGATATAGGCGGGCTCGCCCTGCTCGCGCAGGAACTCCACCACCCGCTCCACCTCGGAATCCGAGACGAAGGGACCATGGACGCGCGCCACGCGGCCGCCGCCGGCCATGTGCAGCATGTCGCCCTGGCCCAGCAGTTGCTCGGCGCCCATCTCGCCCAGGATCGTCCGGCTGTCGATCTTGGAGGTGACCTGGAAGGAGATGCGGGTCGGGAAATTGGCCTTGATGGTGCCGGTGATGACGTCCACCGAGGGCCGCTGCGTCGCCATGATCACATGGATGCCGGCGGCGCGCGCCATCTGCGCGAGCCGCTGCACCGCGGCCTCGATCTCCTTGCCCGCCACGATCATCAGGTCCGCCATCTCGTCGATGACGACGACGATCATCGGCAGCGGGGCGAGGGCGAGCGGCTGCTCCTCGAAGACCGGCTTGCCGGTTTCCGGGTCGAAGCCGGTCTGCACCTTGCGGGTCAGCACCTCGCCGCGCCGGCGGCTTTCCTGCACCTTCTCGTTGTAGCCACCGATATTGCGGACGCCGAGCTGGGACATGGCGCGGTAGCGCCGCTCCATCTCCCGCACCGTCCATTTCAGCGCGCCGATCGCCTTGGGCGGCTCGGTCACCACCGGGGCCAGCAGATGCGGGATGCGGTCATAGACCGAGAGCTCCAGCATCTTCGGGTCGATCATGATGAAGCGGCACTCCTCCGGGCTGAAGCGCCAGAGAAGGCTGAGGATCATGGTGTTGATGGCGACCGACTTGCCCGAGCCGGTGGTGCCCGCGATCAGCAGGTGCGGCATGCGGGCGAGGTCGGCGATGACCGCATTGCCACCGATATCCTTGCCCAGCGCCAGCGGCAGCCGGCCGGGATGCCGCACCCAGTCCTCCGAGGACATCATCTCGGAGAAATAGACCGTCTCCCGCTTGGCGTTCGGCAGCTCGATGCCGATGACGTTGCGGCCGGGGACGGTGGCGATGCGCACCGCGGTGACGTGCATGTTCCGCGCGATGTCGTCGGCGAGGCCGATGACGCGGGCCGACTTGGTGCCGGGCGCGGGCTCGAGCTCATAGAGCGTGACCACCGGGCCGGGGTTGATGGCGGCGATGCGGCCGCGCACGCCGTAATCCTCCAGCACCTGCTCCAGCAGGCGGGCATTGGCCTGCAGCGCCTCCTCGCTCGGCCGTCCCACGCGCTTCGCCGGCGGCTCCTGCAGCAGGTCGAGCGGCGGCAGCCGCCAGGGATCCTCGCCGGGCAGCGGCAGCACCTCCTGCCGCGCCGCCTTCGCGGGCTTCGCCGGGGGGCTCGGCGGCGCGATGCGGGCCGGCTTCGGGGCCGGGCGCTCGTCCGGCGCCTCGGCGGAGGATGCCTCCAGCTGCGGCTCGGTGCGCGGGCGGCGGCGCTCCTCGGCGGCGGCATCGGCCGCGCGCAGCACGGCGGCCAGATCGGCCCCCGGCTCGGCGGAAACCCGGCGGCGGAAGCGGAACAGGCTGCGCAGCGGCCTGGCGGCGCGGCCGAGCAGCCCGGCCGCGCCGCGCGCCCCGGCGCCGCCGGCCCGCGCGACACCCCCGGCCGAGGCCCGGGCGGCCCGGCCGAGTCGCAGCCATTCGGCCGGCGAGAGGCCGAGCGCCGCGATCGTCAGCAGCACGGCGACGCCGGCGAGCACGATGCCGGAGACCAGATCCCCGAAGGGCCCGAGCAGGGCGCCGGCCGTGTCATGCAGCGCATGGGCGGTGACGGCGCCGATGGCGCCGCCCGCGCCGGCCGAGGCCGGCAGCCCGGCCGGCAGCGGCACCAGCGTCAGCGCGGCCCCGCCCATCGGCAGGGCGGCGAGCAGCGCCGCCAGCCGGGCGGGAAACAGGCTGAGGCCGCGATGCGTCGCCAGCCGCCAGGCCCAGGCGAGCAGGGCGAGGCCCGGCAGCGCGCCGGCCCAGCCGAAGCCCTGCAGCATCACATCCGCCACCATGGCGCCGGCCGGCCCGACCAGATTGGCCGGCGCCCGGGTGGTGGCGGTGGAGAGGGAGGGGTCGGCCGGGTCGTAGCTGGCCAGCGCCACGAGGAGGGCGAGTCCGGAGAGCCCGCAGAGCAGGCCGAGCATCTCGAACAGGCGGCGGCGAATGGCCGCCTTGACGGCGGGCGAGGCGAAGCGGCGGACCCCGGCGAGCGGGGCGCTGGTGACGGAGGCACGGGTCGCGGGCATGCGCGGCGGGGATCCGGCTGGAATTCAGCCGCAAGAATAACCTGCAACGCCCTGGCGAAGAAAGAAGTCCTGTGACGCGGGAGCGTATCGAATGCCCCCCTGTGTCGGCTGCCGGCCGCCCCGGCCGGCGGGCGGGGCCGCATCGCCCCGCCGGCAGGCTGGCGGGGCGCCTGAAAAAGGGCGCCGGCCCGGTGGCCGGCGCCCCCCCCTCTCTCCCCTGATCCGGGTGATCAGAAGATCTTGCTCAGGGTGAACAGCACCCGGCCCTCGCAGATGCGCTGGCCGCCCTCGGCGCGCTCTGCCACCGGGGCGCAGTCCTTCTTGTCGATATTGGTGCCGTACCAGGCGACCGTGCCGGTGATGCCGGCGATGATCTCGCGCGACAGGCCGATCGAGTACCAAAGATAGTCCGGCGTGCCGAAGGCCGGGTTCCTCTCGATCCACTGGTAGCCGAGGCGGCCGGAGGCGGTCAGTTCCAGCGGCAGGGTGACGTCCACGCCACCCTCGACATAATGTCCATCGCCCGAGCGGCCGAAGAAATTCGGCGAGTAGTTGTAGGCCGCCAGCAGCTTCACCGGATCGATGGTGTAGGTCGCCTTGATGGCGAACTCATGATACTCGTTCAACTGGCCGCCCGGCGCCTTGTCCTGCCCCGGATACAGATAGGCGATATAGCCCAGATCGAAGCTGATGCCGCCCAGTTCGAAGCGGTAGCCGGCCAGCAGGTCCAACTCCTGCCGGGTGTCGTTCCAGGGGCTGGCCAGGAATTTCGCATTGGTCAGGAAGGCGCCGACATAGACGCCGCTGTCATGCTGGACGTCGAGCGTGCCCTGGAAGGCCCAGTTGTTGCGGGTCTGGCTGATGCCGCGGAAGAGGTAGTCGCTGGCGATCGCGGGCGTGGTGGTGACGGTCAGGCCGAGCGACTCGATCTGCTGCTGCGCCGCGGCCGGCAGGGCCGGCAGGACGAAGGCGGCGGCTGCCAGGAGAGCGCCGCGGAGGAGGGCAGCGGGCCGCGCCAGCAGCCCGGACGAATGTGGCATCTCTGAGTGGTTCCCTTGCGAGATCTGTAACCGCCGCTTGTACGTTCTTGTGAGGCAACCTTCGGTCCGGCCAAAAAAAGGGAGGGGCCTCGGCCCCTCCCTCCCCTGGCTCAGGCCAGGCGCTCGCCATGCTGGGTGACGTCGAGCCCCTCGCGCTCCTCGTCCTCGGCCACGCGCAGGCCGACGATCACATCGGTGATCTTGAGGAGGATGAAGGTACCGATCGCGGTGAAGGCGAAGACCGCGGCGGTCGCATAGACCTGCAGCATGAACTGGTCGAAGCTGCCGCCATAGCCCTCGGGCGTGCCCGCGCTGGCCGAGAGCGGGCCATAGGCGAAGACGCCGACCAGCAGGGAGCCGACGATGCCGCAGACGCCGTGCACGCCGAAGGCATCCAGGCTGTCGTCATAGCCGCAGAGATGCTTGAGCGCGGTGGCGCCCCAGAAGCCGGCGAGGCCCGCGACCAGGCCGATGATCAGCGCCGGCACCGGCAGGACGAAGCCGGCGGCCGGGGTGATGGCGACGAGGCCGGCCACCGCGCCGGAGATGGCGCCGAGGACGCTTGGCTTGCCTTTCGTCGCCCACTCCGCGAACAGCCAGGCGAGGGTCGCGCCGCCGGCCGCCACCTGCGTGACCAGCATGGCCATGCCCGCGCGCGCGCCGGCGCCGACCGCGGAGCCCGCGTTGAAGCCGAACCAGCCGACCCAGAGCAGGGCCGCGCCGATCACCGCCAGCGCCAGGTTGTAGGGCGACATGTTGTCGTTGCCGTAGCCCACGCGCTTGCCGAGGACGATGGCGGCGACCAGGCCGGCGACGCCGGCATTGATGTGCACCACCGTGCCGCCCGCGAAGTCGAGCGCGCCGAGGGCGAAGATCCAGCCATTCGGATGCCAGACCCAATGCGCCACGGGGGCGTAGATCAGGATGGTCCAGAGGATGTTGAACACCACCAGCGCGCTGAACTTCATCCGGTCGGCGAAGGCGCCGGTGATGAGGGCCGGGGTGATGATCGCGAAGGTCATCTGGAACATGGCGAAGACGGTCTCGGGGATGGTCATCGCCACCGCCGCATCGCCGCTGCCCAGGGTGAAGGGCTTGTCCCAGCTCTCCGCCAGGTTGCTCATGAACAGCTTCGACAGGTCGCCGATCCAGGCATTGCCCTCGCCGAAGGCGAGGCTGTAGCCGACCAGCATCCAGCACACCGTCACCAGCGCGGTGATGGTGAAGCTCTGCATCATGGTGGAGAGCACGTTCTTCTTGCGGACCATCCCGGCATAGAAGAGCGCGAGGCCCGGGATGGTCATCATCAGCACCAGGGCGGTGGAGGTGAGCATCCAGGCGGTGTCGCCGGTATCGATCTTCGGGCCGTCATCCTGCGCCATGGCGGGCAGTGCGGCGAGCAGCGCCACGGCCGCCACGGCCAGCACGCGTGCGGGCTTCCTCATCTTGCTGTCCCCTGTCCTTCCGGAACTGTCCGCGGCCATGTCAAAGCGCGGCCACATCGGTCTCGCCGGTGCGGATGCGGAGCGCCCGCTCCACGTCCAGCACGAAGATCTTGCCGTCGCCGATCTTGTCGGTGCGGGCGGACCTGGCCATCGCCTCGAGCACCGCATCGACCAGTTCGTCCGGCACGACGACCTCGATCTTGATCTTCGGCAGGAAGCTCACCTGGTACTCGGCGCCCCGGTAGATCTCCGTCTGCCCCTTCTGGCGACCGAAGCCCTTCACCTCGGTCACCGTCAGCCCCTGCACGCCGAGCGGGGTGAGCGCATCGCGCACCTCGTCCAGCTTGAAGGGCTTGATGAATGCCATGACCAGCTTCATCTGCCCGCAGTCCTCCTGCACATCCGGCATCGGACCTTCCAATTCCCGTGCCACCCTCCGCCCCGGCGGGGCGACGGGGCGGGTGACCCGCCTGACCGGGCGTGCAGCAGAGGTGAATCGCCGCCATGGCCCGCTCGCTGCCGGTGCGGGGCGATGCCCCGGCCGGGGATGCCGGGAGCAAGACGCTTCATTGCGGAACCGGATATGACTGCCGTTTCGGCCATCATTTGCCCATTTTCCAGGCAGACGCCGAGCAGGAGGCCGCGACCGCCCGGCTTGACCGCCCCCAAGCGGGATGTGAGGAACCCGACATGACCCATGCATCCGAGGTCGCGGTCTGCATCCTGGGCGCCGGCCCGGTGGGCGCGACCCTGGCCGCCACCCTCGCCGCCGCCGGCCTGCCGACCGCCGTGGTGGACGCCGCGCCCCTGCCGCCGATGGAGCTGCAGGATTTCGACGGGCGGGCCTATGCCATCGCCCTCACCTCCAAGCGGCTGCTCGACGCGGCCGGGGTGTGGGAGAGGCTGCCGGAGCCGCCCTGCCCGATGGAGGCCATCCGCGTCGCGGATGGCCGGCCGGGCGAGCCCGCCTCCCCCCTCTCCCTGCAATTCCATGCGGCGGAGGTCTCGGACGAGCCCTTCGGCTATATGGTGGAGGCGCGCAGCCTGCGGGTCGCGCTGAATGCCCGCCTGCCGGTCACGCCCAACCTCCGCGTCTTCGCCCCGGCCACCGCCACGGTGGAGCGCCGGCCGGAAGGGGCGACCGTGCGCCTCTCGACCGGAGAGGTGCTGACGGCACGGCTGGTGGTGGCGGCCGAGGGGCGCAACAGCCCGCTGCGCCGGCAGGCCGGCATCCGCACCGCCGTGCTGGACTACCGCCAGATCGGCATGGTCGGCGCCTTCGCGCATGAGAAGCCGCACCGCAACATCGCGCTTGAGCAGTTCTTGCCGAACGGCCCCTTCGCCCAGTTGCCGCTCTCCGGGCCGGGCGGCTTCGGTACCGCCGCCTTCCCGCATGCCTCGGCCTTCGTCTGGGCGGACCGGACGGCGATCGCGAAACGCATGCTGGTGCTGGACGACGCGGCCTTCGGCCACGAACTGGCGCGGCGGCTGGGCGACCACCTCGGAAAGATCCGGCCGATCGGGCGGCGCTGGTCCTATCCGCTCTCGGCCCTGCATGTGGAGCGCTGGACGGATACCCGCCTCGCCCTCATCGGCGATGCGGCGCATGGCGTCCATCCGATCGCGGGCCAGGGCCTCAATCTCGGCTTCCGCGACGTGGCGGCGCTGGCCGAGGAGGTGGTCGCCGCCTGGAATGCCGGGGAGGATCCGGGCGCCGCCCCGGTGCTGGCGCGCTACCAGGCGCGGCGGCGGCCGGACACGCTGCTGATGCTCTCCGGCATGCATGCGCTGGAGCGGCTCTTCGGCAACGACATCGCGCCGGTGCGCTGGGCGCGGCGGCTCGGCATCGCGGCGGTGGATCGCATCCCGCCGCTGAAGCGGGCCTTCGCCCGGCAGGCCATGGGCCTCGGGCCCGGGATGACGGGACTGCTGGCGGGGCAGAGGCTGCAGCGGGCCGGCTGAGGCCAAGGGCGGCCGGGCGGGAGCGGCACGCGAAAGGGCATGAGGGCCCGGAAGCGGGGCCCCGCCCGCTCCGCCATGGCGCAGGGCGGATCGGCCGCGGTTCCGGAAACCCGGGGCCGCCGCATCCGCTCACGCGGGGTTCGGCGGGGCCGGCTCCGCGCCCGGCGCGCATCCTGGTCCCGGCGCCCTCCGCAAACCGGCGCTGGGTTCCCATCTGCCCGCCAGCCCTATCGGAGGATCGCGCCATGACCCGCCGCTTCGCCCTTGCCGGCATCTTGTTCCTGGCCATCGCCCCCGCCGCCCTCGCCCATCACGGCTGGAGTTCCTTCGACCGGGAGAAGGTGCTGGACCTGACCGCGCCGGTGATCCGTTCCACCTATGCCAACCCGCATGGCCTGCTGCTGCTGGCACGGGACGGGGTGGAGCTGACCATCGAGCTCGCCCCCACCTCCCGGCTGCAGGCGCGCGGCCTCGCGCCGGAGGACATCGCGCCCGGCAGGGTCGTACGCGTGCATGCCTATGAGAGCACCGGCAACCCGCGGCTCTTCCGCGCCGAGTGGATCGAGGTGGAGGGCCGCCGGATCGAGTTGCGCTGAGCACCATGCCGCCCGCGGCGGCGCGGCCCTCGGGAACGCCAGCGGGACGCCGGATGTTCATCCCCCCTGTCTCAGGAGGTGAAAGGAACAAGGCATGATGCTCCGGCAATTCCTTCTCGGCGCCGCCGCCGCGCTCAGCATGGCGGGCATCGCGGCCGCGCAGCAGGCCGCTGCCCCCGGCGCCGCCCCGGACTACCGGGAGGTCAAGGACGAGAAGCTTGTCGTGCAGCCCTTCAACCTCACCGTCGACCAGATCGACGACATGGATGTCCATGCCGGCGGGGGAGAGAAGATCGGCGAGATCGACGAGGTGCTGATGAACGCCGCCGGGCAGCCGGTTGCGGTCACGGTCGAGGCCGGCGGCTTCCTCGGGATCGGCGCGCGGGAGGTCATCCTCACGCTCGACCAGCTGCGGCTCGATGGCCAGCGCTTCGTCACCAGCCTGACCAGGGCACAGGTCGAGGCGCTGCCGCAGTGGAACGATTAGGTCAGATCGCCGGAGGTGGCGAAGGACCGGGCGCGTGACCCTGCCCGAAATACGGAAGACAACACGGATTGCCGTTCAACCTTGAACGCAATCCGCGGCAGGGCGGGTCGCGCAGCGGCCCTCCGGGTCTCGGCTTCGCGGCATCGGCCGCGGGCCGCAGGTCGGGACGCCATGCGCCAGGTATCGCGCCCCGCCGCGATCCGCCCGGTCACACAAAGGCAATCCAGCGGCCGAGGGCGAGCGCACCGAGCCAGAGCAGCAGGGAGGCGAGGCCCGCCAGGCGCGTCGCCCCGCGGCCCGGCCGCAGCGCCGCCGGGTTCCGCCGCCAGCGCCATTCGAAGACCAGCGCATGCAGGCTGGCCAGCGCCACCACCAGCAGCTTCAGCCGCATCGCCGGATTCTCGACATACTCGAAGGGCCGCACGGCGAAGAGCAGCAGTCCCGTCGCCATGGCCAGGGCGAGCCCAAAGGCCGCCGCCCGCCGCAGGAAGCGCAGCCCCGCCGCGTCCAGCCGGCGCAGCGCGCCGATGAGGTGCAGATCCACCAACAGGATGGGGCCGAGCAGCAGGGCAAGGCCGAGCACATGCGCGGCCGAGGCCGCGGCATAGAGCGGCGCCGAGCGCGCCAGGCGGGAGGCGAGGCCAAGCGCCTCCAGCGCGCCGAGCGCCGCCTCCAGCACGGCGCGGCGCCTCAGCCCTTCCGCTTCGGCGGGTCCCGGCTCAGCCCCTTCGCCGCGAGCGCGCGCTCATACTCCGCCCATCGCTCCGCCTGCTCCCGGCCCAGCGCATGCAGATAGGTCCAGGAATAGATCCCGCTGTCATGCAGGTCGTCGAAGACGATGCGGATGGCGTAGTGCCCGACCGGCTCGGCGCGCAGGATGCCGACCTCCCGCCGCCCGGCGAGGATCACCTTCTGGCCCGGCCCATGCCCCTGCACCTCAGCCGAGGGACTCTCGACCCGCAGGTATTCGGCCGGCAGGGCGAAGCGGCTGCCGTCGTCGAAGGCAACCTCCAGCACGCGCTCGGCGCGCTTCAGCCGGATTTCGGTGGGTGTGGGCATGGTCGCTGGCGTCCCGGTGCTGGCGGCGCGGCGGGGTCGGGGGCCGGCCTCATACCGGCCGCACGAATGCTTGGCCCATGGTCGGCGGTCGTGCGGCCGGTATGACTCTCTTGTTTCGCGCGCAGCCGCCACACCAACCCTGCGCGCGATACGTGCCGCGGAAAGTCAGAACTTTCCGCGGCACGTATCAGCCGTCGAGCGGCCGCGCCTCGTCCGGCAGCATGATCGGGATGCCGTCCCGGATCGGATAGGCCAGCCGCGCGGAGTCGCTGATCAGCTCGCCGCGCGCCCGGTCGTAGCGCAGCGGGCCCTTGGTGACCGGGCAGACCAGGATTTCCAGGAGGGCGGGATCGACCTCGCCGCCGGGGGCAGGCCCCGGGCCGGACGGGGGAGTGGCTTGGGTGTCGCTCATGATGCGCCAGTGTAGCCTGTCTGCCGCGCGGGCACAGGCCTTCGCCGGGTTCGGGACGACAGCAGGCGCGACGGCCGGCGCCGCAGGCCCGCCCCGCCGGATCCCTTCCGCGATCCGCCCTAGCTCGGCCGGCGGTCGGGCGGCAGGTCGCCCGCGCCCGGCTCGGGATGCGCGCCCATCTGCAGCAGCGCCACCAGCATGGCCGCCCGCGCCTCGGGCGTCGCCGCCTCCAGCAGCGCCTGCTTCTCCCGCACCTCGAAGGGGCAGACCATGGCCAGCGTCAGGACCAGCAGCTGGTCGGAGGTCTGCTCGATCGCCTCCCAATTCGCCTCGATCCCACGCGCCTTGAAGAAGGGCCTGAGCGCGCCGAGCAGCGCCGGCCTGTCGATCCCGGCCGGCGTCCCGGAGGGATCGAGATCCGCCTCGAAGCCGGCATAATCGGCCCGCACGCGCCGATAGCCGCGGCGCATCGGGAGTTCCTCCGCCACCCGGAACCGGATCACGCCGGTGAGCGTGATCAGCAGCCGCCCATCCTCCGTCTCGGCGAAGGAGGAGAGGCGGCCGAGGCAGCCGATGCGGTAGAGCCCCGGGCCGGTCTCGCCGCGCGGCGCCCCCGGCTCGGGCTGGATCATGCCGAACATCCGCCCGGCGCCCAGGCTGTCGAGCGTCATCGCGAGGTAGCGCGGCTCGAAGATGTTCAGCGGCAGGCGGCCGCCGGGGAGGAGCAGGGCGCCGGAGAGCGGGAAGACCGCGATCTCCGGCGGCAGCTGATCCAGGGTGGGGTGGAAGGCGGCCACCGTGCCGGGGACCTACCGGAACAGCAGCGAGGACAGCTTGCGCCGCCCCGCCTTCGCCGCCGCGTCCTCGAAGCCCCAGGCCTCGAAGAATTTCAGCAGCTGCTTGCGCGCCGCCTCGTCGTTCCAGGCGCGGTCGCGACGGATCGCCTCCAGCAGCGCATCCACCGCCGCCTCCCGGTCGCCGGCGGCGTTCAGCGCGACCGCCAGGTCGATCCGCGCCTGATGGTCATCCGGGTCGGCGGCCAGGCGCTGCTCGAACTCCGCCAGCTTGGCGCGGGCCTTGCGGCCCTCGGCCGCCAGTTCCAGCGCGGAGCGGACCGAGGCGATCTCGGCATGGTCCTTGAGCTTCGCCGGCACGGCGGAGAGCACCTGCAGCGCCTGGTCCTCCTGGCCCAGCGCCATGAGGCAGCGGGCGACGCCGGCGAAGGCCTCCGGGTTCTCCGGCTCCTGCTGGGCGAGGGCGCCGAAGAGCTGCAGCGCGTCCTGGTGGTCGCCTTCCTCGAGCGCCTGCTTGGCCTCGGCCAGCAGGTCGGCGGTCGGCATCTGGCCGCCAGCCGCCTTCAGCAGGCCCTCGATGAATTTCTTCACCTCGCCCTCGGGCAGGGCGCCCTGGAAAAGGTCGAGGATCTGGCCCTGCCAGAAGGCGACGACCGTCGGCACGCTCTGCAGCGGCAGGCCCATCTGGGTGAGCTGCTGCACCAGGCCGCGGTTCTTGTCGATGTCGATCTTGACCAGGCGCACCCGGCCGCCGGCGGCGCGCACCACCTTCTCCAGCGTGGGCGTCAGCGTCTTGCAGGGACCGCACCAGGTGGCCCAGAAATCGACCAGGACGGGCACCTCGCGCGAGGCGTTCACCACATCCTGCATGAAGGTCTTCTGGTCGCCGTCCTTGATCGGATCGGGGCCGCCGGCCGCGGCGGCGGGGCCAGGCCCCTGGCGGTTCGGGTCGAAGATGACGTCCATGGCGGCAGTTCCTCGGGTCTTGGGTCTTACATGCCCCCACATCGCGCGGGGACAATGGGGCATCGGCCATCCGGCGGCCGGGCACGGCCCGCACCGCCTGGCCGGATCGGGCAGAGACTAGGCCAGAGCCCGCGGGCCGGAAACGCCCGGGGGCCCGGTGCGGCCGCCGCGGCATGGGCGGCGCGCGGTCAGCCGGCCGGCGGCGGGACCTCCAGCAGTTCCGGCGCATGGCCCAGGCTCTCCAGGAAACGCAGCAGCCCGGCCGGCCGGATGGCCGTGGTCATGCTGTTGACCAGCGGGTGGAAATGGACCCAGCCGTGGTCCCGCAGCAGCCCGGCATCCAGCACGATGCGCACCGAACCGGGCGGCGCGTTGACCATGCCGAAGGGCGTGACCGAGCCCGGCTCCACCCCCAGCAGCGCGCGCAGGTCCTCGGCCGGCGCCATCTCCACCCGGCCGGCCCCGGCGGCGCGGGCGAGGGCATTGACCGAGACCTGCCGGTCCTCCTCCAGCACCGCCAGCAGATGCGGCCCCGGCCCGCGCTTCGCCGGCCGCAGGAACAGGTTCTTGCTGTGCCCGCCGGGGAGGCTGCCGCGCAGCGCGCGGCTCTCCGCCACGGTGAAGACCGGCGGATGGGTGGTGGTGCGCGTCTCGAGGCCAAGCGCCTCGAGCCGGGCGAGGAGGCCTTCCGGGGATTCGGGCATGCGGGGCATTCCGTTGGCGGGGGTGGCTGTCTTGCCCCTGGCCGCCGCGCGCGCAAGCCGTCCCGGGCAAGGATGAAGCGGCCGGGCGGTCGGCTGGCCTGGATCATGTTGCCCGGCATAGGTCCTGACCCGCAGCCGCAATCGGCGGCTGAGGCCGCGAAGACGTCCCGCGGCCCATGCCGCGCAGCCAAGCCGTCGGAGGCGGCACCTGAGGCCGCGCAAATGCGCTGGCATTCATGCGGAACAGGATAGGAGGAGGGCAGGCCGGATGGCCCGCCGCACGCGATCGCGCATCGCCCCCATGCGGAGATGCCGGCGCGGAGAGGGCGGAGGCGGAGCCGGCGGCCTTGTTGCCATGCATCGCAGGCGTGGCGACACCACGGGCCATCGCGGCGCCCAGGAACCATTGCCGTGACACGGCGTCATGCCCTCGGCCCGCCCGCCGCCGCCCGGGGTCATGCGGCCGGCGCGGAGCTGGCGGCCGGCAGCCGCCCGCGCCGTGCCTCGACGCCGGAAGGAAGCGGGCCTACAGCCCCAGCCCCGCGCGCCGGGCCGCAACCCGGCGCCAGAACCAAGTTCCGCCGGAGACCAGAGCCATGCGCCGCCGCGCCCTTCTCGGCCTTGCCGCCGCCAGCCTCGCCTCGCCCGCCTTCGCCCAGGGGAATGCGGCCTGGCCGACCCAGCCGTTCCGCATCGTCGTGCCTTTCGCCGCCGGCGGCCCCACCGACATCCCCGCGCGGCTGCTGGCGGAGGAGCTGGGGAAGGTGCTGCCGCAGCGGCCGGTGGTGGACAACCGCACCGGCGCCGGCGTGGTGGTCGGCACCGATCTGGTGGCGAAGGCCGCCAAGGACGGCCACACCGTCCTCTACACCACCGTCGCGCATTCCGCGCTGCGCGCCCTCTTCGCCCGGCTGCCCTTCGACCCGCTGGCCGATCTGGAGCCGGTCGCGCTGGTTGGTGTGATTCCCATGGTGCTGATGGCCAACAAGGACCTGCCGGTGAAGAACCTGCAGGAGCTGATCGCGCTCTACCGCGCCAATCCGGGCAAGTACGACTACGGCAGCGCCGGCAACGGCTCCGCCCTGCATCTCGCGGCCGAGCTGTTCCTGCGGGAGGCCGGCGGCCTGAAGGTCACGCACGTGCCTTATCGCGGCTCCGCCGCCGCCATGCCGGACCTGCTGAACGGCACCACCGCGATGATGCTGGACGTGGCGAACAACACCCTGCCCTATGTCCAGCGCGGCGATGTGAAGGGTCTCGCCGTCAGCTCGCAGCAGCGGATCCCGCAACTGCCGGAGGTGCCGACCTTCGCCGAGGCCGGGCTGCCGGGCTACGAGGCCTATACCTGGCACATGGTGATGGTGCCGCGCGGCACGCCGGAGCCGATCATCCGCGCGATCAACGCCGCCATCAACGGCGTGCTCGCCAAGCCCGATGTGCAGAAGCGGCTGGAGGAGCTGGCCCTGCAGGTGCGCGCCG
This sequence comes from Roseicella aerolata, assembly GCF_020523605.1. GTDB lineage: Bacteria > Pseudomonadota > Alphaproteobacteria > Acetobacterales > Acetobacteraceae > Paracraurococcus > Paracraurococcus aerolatus. The sequence continues at coordinate 82,430 of NZ_JAJAQI010000011.1, forward strand.
ACAGCACGCCGGAAAGCGCGGGGCAGTGGCTGCAGGCCGAGACGGCAAAGTGGGAGCCGATCATCCGCGCGGCCGGCATCAAGCCGGACTGAGCAGCCGCGCGACCTGGGATCAGGTCAGGGCGGGCGGCCCATCCCCGGGCGCCTTTGCCCGACCTGGAGCGGATCGCGGATGGGCATGAACGGGGCCCCCTCACGCGGAAGCGGAACCCGGCCCGACAAGGAATAACCGGCAGCGGATCTGCGTTCGGCCCCGGACGCAATCCGCCGTGGCGGGAAAGCGCCGGGCCCGTGCCGACCCGGCCCCCGGCGGAGCCTGGCTTGGAACCGCACATCATTCTGCCCATGCGGGGAGCGACGATGCGCGAGGCGGCCTGCCCAGGCAGGCCATGCCGGCCCTGCAGGGGTCGCGGCGCGTGACGCCGTGCAGGATGTGGACCGGCTTCGGCTCGCGACATGCCGTCGCAGCCATCCGGCGCTCTCCCTTTCTTTCTTCACAATGGCATCAAGGTGGAAAAGTAGCGCCAAAAATCGCGTGAAGGTTGTTGAGTTCGCGACCCACGCAACGCGATGGTTGTGTCAGGCACAACATCGGGTTGCGCCCAGGGCGGCCCTCTTCCGCAGAGGCCGTTTACCAGAACGAAGCCGGACTGCGGAGCAATCATGACCGTGATGAATGCGCTCTCGGTGCCGCTGGCCTTCTCGGCCAGCCCCACCCGCTGGTTCTCGTCCACGACCGCGAATGCCCTCCTCCTGGGCACGGCGGGGCCGGATTCGCTCTCCGCCTCGGGCGCGAATTCCACGCTGATCGGCGGCGCCGGGGACGATACCTACACGCTCTGGACCAATTCCAGCCTGATCATCGAGGAGGCTGGCGGCGGGATCGACACGCTGGTCAGCTACAGCCTGCGCCCGGTCTGGTTCGCGCATCTGGAGAACATGGAGGTCCGGTCGAACAACGCGGCCGCCCGCGGGAACGAGCTCGACAACATCATCATCGGCGGCAGCGGCGCGCAGACGCTGAGCGGCGGCTTCGGCAACGATGTGCTGACGGGCGGCGCCGGGGCCGACCTCTTCGTCATCCGCAAGGGCGAAGGCAGCGATGTCATCACCGATTTCACGCCCGACACCGACCGGCTTCGGCTGGAGGCCTATGGCATCCACAGCTTCGCCGCGTTCCAGGCGGCCATGACCCAGGCGGGCAGCGACACCATCGTCAATCTCGGTGACGGCGAGGTTCTGGTGCTGCGCAACCTCGCCGCCTCGGCCCTGACGGCCGGCGATGTCATGCTGCCAATCGATCCTTCCATGCCCGGGATGCGGCTGACCTTCAACGAGGAATTCGACGGCTTCAGCGCCTCCGCCACCGGGTCCGGCACCGTCTGGAAGACCACCTACAAGATCAACGACCAGCTGCGGACGCTCAGCAGCAACAAGGAGGCGCAGTACTATTCCGACTCCTCGGTCGGGGTGAACCCCTTCAGCCTGCAGGACGGCATCCTGACCATCACCGCCGCGCCGGGCAGCAACCCGCTGAACCTGCCCTACAACTCGGGCGCCATCACCACCGCGAAGTCCTTCGGCCAGCAATACGGCTATTTCGAGGTGCGGGCCCAGCTGCCGGCCGGCCAGGGCTTCTGGCCCGCCTTCTGGCTGCTGCCCACGACCGGCGCCTGGCCGCCCGAGATCGACATCTTCGAGGTGCTGGGCCATGACACGGGCACGATCCATACCTCGCTCCACAGCACGGTCGTCCCGAAATCGACGCTCGGCACCGCGGTCTTCACCGATGTCTCGGCCGGCTTCCACACCTACGGGCTGGACTGGCAGGCCGACAAGATCCGCTGGTACTTCGACGGCACCCTGATCTCCGAGGCGACGACGCCCTCCGACATGCGGCAGCCGATGTACATGCTGCTGAACCTCGCGGTGGGCGATGCCGGAAGCTGGCCGGGCCAGTACGATCCCGGCATGCCGACCGGCCGGATGCTGATCGACTATGTCCGGGTCTGGCAGACCGGCAGCGGGGCCACGCTCGGCTCCTGGGTCCTCGGCCCGGATGACGTCGCCGGCTTCGGCGGCACCTATACCCTGAAGGCGGATGGCACCGGCGCCACCTACAATTTCAGCAAGTCGATGATCGCGCTGCGCATGGACAGCACGGCCTTCGCCACCAGCCTGGTCCATACCTTCACCGGCACCATGCTGGGTGACGTGGTCATCGGCGGATCGGCGCAGGTCAATGGCAGCCTGGGCCAGGGCGACGACATCTTCTACTTCGGCCCGGGCCTGTCCCGCGTGAACGGCAATGCCGGGAACGACACCTTCGTCTTCACCGCCGGCCAGATCGGCAAGAGCGCGATGATCCTCGACTTCCGGGCCGATCTGTCCGATGGCGGCGAGCACGACCTGCTGCGCTTCGAAGGCTTCTCGGCCGCCGCACGGCTGGACTATGCCGGCACCTCGGCCAGCAACCCGACCTACCAGTACTACAAGGTGGTGGACGGGGCCTATGTCTCGCCCGTGATCACCGTGGTGGTGGTCAACACGACGGCGCCGCTCTCCACCCTGGACTACGTCTTCGCGAATTGAGGTCCGGCGCGACGCTCCGGCGGCGGGATCACGCGCGCTGTCATGGTCGTGCCGCCGGCACGCGCGGCCATCCCGCCTGCGGGCCGGATGGCACCGTCGCCGCTGCGGCTGCCGTTGTCCCAACATGCCCGTGAGCAACCAATACCTCCCGCCGTATCACCACTGCGGCGCCATGTTCTCGTCGGATTCCTGGCCTTGAACTGTGCGGGAAAAGACGCCGGAGCATGTCCGGCTCACGCGGCGAAATTCACGGGACAGGAGAGAATTAGCGATGAAGATCGCGCAGATCGCGCCCTTGGCTGAGGCCGTGCCGCCCAAACTCTATGGTGGAACGGAACGCGTTGTTTCCTACCTGACGGAGGAGCTGGTCGCGCTCGGCCATGACGTCACGCTGTTCGCCAGCGGCGATTCCATCACCGCCGCGACGCTGGCGCCGATGTGCCGGCAGGCGCTGCGCCTGGACAAGAGCATCGGCGACGGCAACGCACCGGTTTTCCTGATGCTGGAACGGGTGCTGCGGCGCGCGCATGAATTCGACATCCTGCATTTCCACCTCGACTACATGCCGTTCTCGCTGTTCACCCGGCAGCCCACGCCGCATGTGACGACGCTGCACGGCCGGCTGGACCTGCCCGAGATCTGGGACCATTACGAACTCCACTCGCAGGTGCCGCTGATCTCCATTTCGGACAGCCAGCGCCGGCCGATGGCCTGGGCAAACTGGGCGCGGACCATCCATCACGGCCTGCCGGAGAACCTGTTCCGCCCGGTGGCGGGCGCGAAGCCCGGCTACCTTGCCTTCCTCGGCCGCATCTCGCCGGAGAAGCGGGTGGACCGCGCCATCGAGATCGCCGGCCGCGCCGGCATGAAGCTGAAGATCGCGGCCAAGGTGGACCGGGCCGACCGGGACTACTTCGAGCAGCGGATCGAGCCGCTGCTGAAGCTGCCGCATGTCGAGTATATCGGCGAGATCGCCGACCACCAGAAGGCGGAGTTCCTGTCGGGCGCGCATGCCCTGCTCTTCCCGATCGACTGGCCGGAGCCCTTCGGGCTGGTGATGATCGAGGCCATGGCCTGCGGCGTGCCCGTCATCGCCTTCAACCATGGCTCGGTGTCGGAGGTGATGGAGGACGGCGTGACCGGCTTCATCGTGGATGGGATGGAGGCGGCCGTCGCCGCGGTGGACCGGCTGCCGCTGCTGTCGCGGGAGGTGGTGCGCCGCCGCTTCGAGGCGCGTTTCACGGCGCGGCGCATGGCGGAGGATCATGTCGCGCTCTATGAGCGGCTGGTCCGCGCGGCGCATCCCCGCATGCAGGCGATCGCCGCGGAGTAGGGCGCGCGCCCGGCCGCAACCGGCCCGGTCCAGGCCCAGGCCGGGTGGGCTCGGACCCGGGAAGGGCGGCGCCCTTTCCCGGCCATGCCGCCTTCGCGCCGGCCGCGCAGCATGGAACGGCCCGGCCGCCGCTTGCCGGGCCGTGCCGCGCCCCGGGGCGTTTCCGCCCTGCGGCGGCCTGCCCTCAGGCCACCAGCACCGCGCCGATCTCGCCGTGCCGCCCGGGCACGCTCATCGCCACCGAATCCCCCGGCGCGCGCCGCAGGTCGATGTCGATGCGCGCGCCGCCGAGCGACAGGCCGCGCAGCAGCACGCAATCCAGCCCCGCCGGCAGCACCGGCCGCTCCAGCCGCACCAGCTGCGCCGCCGGATCGAAGGAAAGGCCGAGACAGGCGCCGAGCAGGCCGATCGGCGCCGCCGCCGCCCAGGCCTGCGGCGCGCAGGCCACCGGATAGGCCGTGGGCCCCTGGCCGCCGCGGCGCGGGAAGCCGCAGAACAGTTCCGGCAGCCGCCGCAGGTCGAGCCTGGCCGCGGCCGCCGCCAGCCCCTCCAGCAGCCGCGCCGCCGCGGCGCGGTGGCCATAGCGCGCGAGGCCGAGGCCGATCAGCGCCGTGTCGTGCGGCCAGACAGAGCCGTTGTGGTAGGACATCGGGTTGTAGCGGGCCTCGGTCGTCGCCAGGGTCCGGATGCCCCAACCGGAATGGAAGCTGCCGTCCAGCAATTGCCGGGCGACGGAAGCGGCGCGCTCCGGCGTGGCGAGGCCGCCGAGCAGCACATGCCCGGCATTGGAGGCACGCACCCGGCAGGGCTGCTTGGCGCCATCGAGGGCAAGGGCATAGGTGCCGAGTTCCTCGCACCAGAAGGCGTCCTCGAAGCGGGCGCGCAGCGCCTCCGCCTTCGTCTCCATCGCCGCCGCCTCCTGCTCCGGCCGGCCGAGCGCGCGGGCGATGCGGGCGCCGGCCTGCCAGGCGGCATAGGCATAGGCCTGCACCTCGCAGAGCGCGATCGGGCCCTTGGCCAGCCGGCCATCGGCGTGGGAGACGGAATCCCAGCTGTCCTTCCAGCCCTGGTTGGCGAGGCCCGCCTCGGTCATGCGGCCATATTCGACGAAGCCATCGCCGTCGCGGTCGCCATGCCGCTCGATCCAGCCGAGCGCCGCCTCGATATTCGGCCAGAGCGGGCGGAGCGCCTCCGCATCCCCCGTCCGCTCCAGCCAGGCGCCCGCGAGGGCAACGAAGAGCGGCGTGGAATCGATGCTGCCGTAGTAGCGGCGGAAGGGCACCTCGCCGAGGATCGCCATCTCGCCGTTGCGCGTCTCGTGCAGGATCTTGCCCGGCTCGGCATCCGCCGCCGGATCGAAATCACGCGCCTGCATGGCGGCGAGGTGGCGCAGCACGCCGAGGGTGAGGGCGGGATCGAGCCAGAGCGTCAGCCAGGCGGTGATCAGGGAATCACGGCCGAAGGCGGTGCTGAACCAGGGCACCCCGGCATAGGGGAAGGGCCCCTCCGGCGTCTGAGTGCTGAGCATGGTGAGGTCGGCGCAGGAGCGCCCGATCATCTCGTTGAAGCCGGTCTCGTTGGTGGCGACATTGGCCACGCGCGCCTGCACCGCGCGGCGGGCGCGGCTGTCCTCCCAAAGGCCGCGCAGGAAGGCGGCGCGCGCCGGCATGCGCCCGCCATGGTTGGGATCGCAGCGCGCCTCCACCAGCAGGGTCCGCCGCTCGCCGGGTTCCAGCACCAGTTCGAAGACCGCGCGGTCCGCACTGATGCGGGCGGGGGCGGGATCGAAGCGCAGCCGCGTCTCCCGCCGCAGGCCGTCCAGGCCGGTATAGGCGAGGGTGATGCTGTCCTGGCCCGCCAGCGGCGGGTGCAGCGTGCCGCGGCGCGCCCGCCGCTCGCCGCGCACCTCGAAGAGATCGGCGAAATCGGAGGCGACATGCAGCGCGAGGTCGAGCCGCAGCGCCTCCTCCGCATGGCTGCGCACCGTGATCCGCTCGAAGCAGATGCCGTTGCGGAGGAATTTCGAGCGGCGGAGATGCACCCTGTCCCGCTCGAGCGGGCCGCGCTCCGGCGTGGCGGGCAGATCCGGGTTGGTCAGGTCGCAGGTCAGCACCGCGCCGTCCTCCGAGACGGCGGAACTGAGCAGCAGCGGCCGCATGCCGGCCAGCGTGAGTTCCAGCCGCGAGAGGTGGCGCGTGTCGCGGTGATAGAGCCCCTCCGGCCCGCCCGGCATGGGCAGGGCATCGCCGTTGCGGTTCAGCACCGCGAAGGTGTCATCGCCCTTCAGCACGCGCGGCCGCATCTCCTGCAGGGAGATGCTGGCGGTGATGGAGTGCGGATCCACGCCCTCCCCGTCCGGCGGTGCGAAATTCGGCTGGGGTGCGGACATGCTGGTCTCCTCGGCCCGGGTACCGCGGCGCGGCGTGCAGGTCAGGAAACGCGAAGACGCCGCGGGGCAAGCTGCCGCTTGCCAGGATGACGCATGCGTGACCTGAAGCGGCCTGGGCGAAAGGGCCCCGGTGACAACCGGAGGCGGCGCCAGAGCGGATTGCCGCAGAGTGGAAGCAACCGGAGGCGTGACCCACTTCCGTGAGTGATGGCCCGGCACGGACGGGGCCTCGGCATCCGCCGTATCGGCATGCGGGTCCTGCCCGGTCGCACGGCGGCGGCCCTGCCCGGATGCCGTCGCGCCTCCCGCACTCCATCGGCAAGGCAGGCACGCGCGAAAGGGGCATGCCGATCCCCTGCCCGAATGCCGGGGCAGACCGGGCCTGGGCGGATCGCGACGGGGCCTGAACGCCCGGGCGCGAGACACCGCTCCAGACCCAATGGTCCGCGCCGATCGGCGCCCAGGATCGGGGACTAGGGTGGTTTCCCGCTCCCGGGCGTCGTGCCCGTCGGCGATCCGCTGCATCCGCTGCCGGCATCACCCGGCCGGCGTGAAGCCCAGCGCGACCAGCCTCGCCTGCACCTCCGGCGCGCGCAGCGCGGCGAGGAAGGCCTGCACCGCCGGCCGCCCCGCCCGCGTCTCCGGCAGGAAGAAATCGTAGTGCTCCTCGGCCAGCGGCAGGAAGCCGAGGCCATAGGCCTCCGCCACGGTTGCAATGGCAACGCCCCAATCGGCGCGGCCCTGCGCCACCGCCGCGGCGACGGCGTTGTGCGATTTCGGCTGGTTGGCGTAGCCCGCCGGCCGTGCCCCGCCCAGCAGCCCATCCAGCAGGATGCGCGTGCCGCTGCCGGCATTGCGGTTGACCAGCAGGCAGGCCGGGTCGGCGGCGGCGCGGCGCACCGCCCCGGCCCCCTCCGCCCCCTCGAAGCGCGGATCGCCGCGGCGGAACACCACGCCCTGCATCCGGCGCCAGCCCGGCACCAAGCGCAGGCCGGGGCTGAGGAAGGGCGTGTTGTAGCTTCCGGTCTTCGGGTCCAGCAGATGCGCGCCGGCCAGGTCGCACTCGCCCCGCTTCGCCGCGGCCAGGCCGCCCAGGCTGCCGACGGCGAGGCTCCGCCCCCGGATGCCCTGGGCCGCCAGCGCCTCCAGCACCGCATCCAGGCCGAGGCAGTGGCTGCCGATGATGGCAAGGTCCGGCGGCCGCGCCGCGCCGATCAGCCGGACGCTGACCGGTGCGCCGGCCTCCGCCCCCTGGTCCAGCGCTGGGATGGCGAAGAAGCCATCCGCCTGGGAGAAGGCGGTGACGCTGCCCGAGCCCTTGCCGAGCGGGAAGGCGCGCAGGCCGTCCTCCGCTTCCGAGAGGGAGACCATGACATATTCCGTCCGCCCCGGCTCGCTCGGCATCCGCACCGCGAGGCGGGCCGCGACATCCGTCTCCTCGCGCGGCGGCAGGCCGGCCAGCGCCCGGATCACGGGCACGACGAATTCCTCGAAGGTGAAGACCGCGCTGGTCGGGAAGCCCGGCAGCACCACCACGGGCGTCCGGCCGATGACGGCGAGGCAGAGTGGCTTGCCCGGCTTCAGCGCCACGCCATGCACCAGGATCCCCGGTGCGCCCAGGCGCGAGAGGATGCGGTGCGAGACGTCACCCGCACCCTTGCTGGTGCCGCCCGACATCACCACCAGGTCGGCCCGGCCCAGCGCCTCCCGCACCGCCGCCTCCAGCGCCGCCTCCTCGTCGCGGAAGATGCCCATCGGCACCGGCTCGCCGCCATGCTCGGCGATGGCGGCGCAGAGGATGGCGGCGTTGCTGTCGTAGATCCCGCCCGGCGGCAGCGGCGCGCCGGGCGGCACCAGCTCGTCGCCGGTGGAGAGCACCGCGACGCGCGGGCGGCGCACCACCGGCACCTCCGCCAGCCCCGCCGCGGCCAGCATGCCGATCTCGCGGCTGGAGACGAGGGTGCCGGCGCGCAGCAGCGTCTCGCCGCGCGCGATGTCGCTGCCGGCATGGGCGATGAACTGGCCGGGCGCGGCGGGGCGGGAGAGCAGCATCTCCGGCCCCTCCGGCCCTTCCTCCAGCGCGGTGTGCTCGATCATCACCACCGCATCCGCGCCGCGGGGGATGACGCCGCCCGTGGCGATGGCGGTCGCGGTGCCGGGGGCGACCTCGATCGCGGGCGCGGTGCCGCAGGCCAGCAGCTCGGCATTCAGCCGGAAGCGGCGCGGCGCCGCCTCGCTCGCGCCGGCGGTGTCGGCGGCGCGCAGCGCGAAGCCATCCACCGAGGACCGGTCGAAGGGCGGCGCATCCGCCCTCGCCGCCACGCCCTCCGCCACCACCCGGCCAGGCGCGGCGGCAAGCGGCACGGTCTCGGCCGGCAGCGGCCGCAGGTCCAGCGCGGCGCGGAAGCGCGCCGCGGCCTCCCCGGCCGGGAGGATGTTGAGAAACTGCTCCTGCCGCGCGGCGCGGCGGATGCAATCGAGGAGCGCGGGGGCGTCGGGCATGCCGGTCATAGCGGGTGGAGTTCGACCTCGTTGCCCGCCTCATAGCCCTCCACGCCCGGCGGGACGAGCAGCAGGGCATCGGCGGCGGAGAGCGCCCCGAGCGGCAGGGCCCCGATGGCGAGCGGCTCCGCCAGGCCCGGCGCGGCAAGCCGGACGGGCACGATCTCCAGCAGGCCGACGGCGGAGGCGAGCTTGCGCGCCAGCCGGGCGCGCCGGGGCGCGGGCGCCGCGGCGCCGGCCAGGTGCCGCAGCGCGGGACGGGCCAGCAGCACCCAGGCGGCCAGCGCATCCTCGGCGCGGCCGGGCAGCAGCAGGACGGGCATCTCCCCCACGAGGCCGAAGCCCGTGCTCATGCCGGGCCGGGCGCCCAGCCCGTGCAGGACGAGGCGCCCGGCGGCCGCCAGCCCCGCCGCGCTGCGATCACCGGGGCCTTCCCCGCTGCCGCCGGCCAGCAGGACCAGGTCATGGCCGGCGGCGGCGCGCAGGGCCCCGGCGATGGCGCCGGGCTCGTCCGGCACCGGCGGCAGCCGGCAGGGCACGCCCCCCTCGGCCGCGACCAGTGTCGCAAACAGCGCCCAGAGCGTGTCGCGCGCCGGCTCCGCCGCGATCTCGTCCCCCACGGCAATCCAGGCCAGGCGCGGCACCCGCGATTCGACCGCATCGATGCCGCAGGCCGCCAGCGCCGGCAGGTCCCGCGGCGAGAGCCGTTCCCCGGCCGCGCGCAACAGCGTGCCGGCGGCGATCTCCTCGCCCGGCAGCCGCACGCCTTCGCCCGGCGCGACCGGTTCCAGCAGCTGGGCGAAGGGGCCGTCCAGGACGAGGCCGAAGGGGGGCAGCACGGCATCGCTGCCCGGGGGCAGCGGATCCCCGGCGCCCAGTCGCGCCGGCGCCACCGGCAGCGGCGCCGGCGCATAGGGGCCGGCGCCGAGCGTATCGGCCGCCGCCACCGCCCAGCCGTCACGCCGCGCGACCGGCACCGCCGGCACCGGCCCCGGCGCGGCCAGCGGCCTGGCCAGCACCCGGCCCAGGGCTTCCGCCACCGGCACCAGGCCGGGCGCGACCGGGCCCGGCAGCAGGGCGAGCAGCGCGGCCAGCGCCCGATCCGGCGCGGTCAGGCGCAGGGGCGCGCCCGTCACGGCGCCGCGCCCATCCATGGCGCGCAGGTAAGGCAGGTCATGGCGTCTCCGGTCCGGTGCCGCCTCCAGTTAGGGGCGCGGCAGCCGGCCGGCCATAGCCGCGCCGCGCGCGACAGGCTTTCATGCCGGCATCCGGCGGGCAGGCCGGCCCGGACAGGCTCGCGCTGCCGGCGCCGATCGCCGCGCCTGGCGCTCGCCGGTGCGGCACGCCCGCCCGGCCCGTTCCCATCCGCCCGCCACCCGGGCTGGTGGCAGCGCGACACCCGGCGCCGCCACGGTGCCGGGGGAACGTGCGCCGGTTGTCCGCCATCGGTGCCCCGATATAAAGGCACGGGGGCGGGAGAGCGGGGCGCGATGACTGTCTGGCTGGGTCCGGAGGAATGGCAGGCGGTGCAGCTCAGCCTGGCCGTCTCCCTCCGCTCCGTCGCCGTCTCGCTGGTGCCCGCCGTGCTGGTCGCCTGGCTGCTGGCACGCGGGCGCTTTCCCGGGCGCATGCTGCTGGACGCGCTGGTGCACCTGCCGCTGGTGGTGCCGCCGGTCGTGGTCGGCTGGGCGCTGCTGATGCTCTTCGGCGTGCAGGGGCCGATCGGCGGGCCGCTCCATGACTGGTTCGGCCTGCGCCTGGTCTTCACCACCGAAGGCGCGGCGCTGGCCACCGCCGTGATGTCCTTCCCCCTCATCGTCCGCGCCGTGCGGCTCGGCATCGAGCATGTGGATCCGGGGCTGGAGGCGGCGGCGCGCACCCTCGGCGCCGGGCCGGTGGACCGCTTCGTCACCGTCACCCTGCCGCTGATGTCGCCGGGCATCCTGGCCGGCGCCGTCACTGCCTTCGCCGCCGGCCTCGGCGAGTTCGGCGCGGTCATCACCTTCGCCTCCAACATCCCGGGCGAGACCCAGACCCTGCCGCTGGCCATCTACAGCGCGGCCCAGACCCCGGGCGGGGAGGCGATGGCGGCCCGGCTCGCCCTCATCTCCTTCGCCCTCGCCATCGCCGGGTTGCTACTGGCGGAGCTGATCGCGCGGCGGATGCATCGCCTGCTCGGCCGCGCCTGATGCTGGAGGTCGCGCTGCGCCACCGCTTCGGCGGGGCCGGGTCCTGGCGCGCCCCCCGGCAGGACGGCTTCGCGCTGGAGGCCGGCTTCACCGGCCCGGCGCGCGGCGTCACCGCCCTGTTCGGCCCCTCCGGCTGCGGCAAGAGCACCATCCTGGCCGCGGTCGCCGGGCTGCTGCGGCCGGCGGAGGGCCGCGTGGCGCTGGACGGGACGGCGCTGCTGGACACCGCGCGCGGCATCGCCCTGCCGCCGGAGCGGCGGCGCTGCGGCGTGGTGTTCCAGGATGCCCGCCTCTTCCCGCATCTCAGCGTCGAGACCAACCTGCGATACGGGCTGCGCCGCGCCCCGGCCGGCGCCGGCGGGCCGGGCTTCGGGGAGGTGGTCGCGCTGCTCGGCATCGGTCCCCTGCTGGCGCGCCGGCCCGGCACCCTCTCGGGCGGGGAGCGCCAGCGGGTCGCGCTCGGCCGCGCCTTGCTCTCCCGCCCGCGCCTGCTGCTGATGGACGAGCCCCTGGCCGCGCTCGACCATGCGCGGCGGGCGGAGGTGCTGCCCTTCCTCGCCCGGCTGCGCACGGCGGCGCAGGTGCCGATCCTCTACGTCACCCATGCGATCGAGGAGATGGATGCGCTGGCGGACCACCTGGTGCTGCTGGACCACGGGCGGGTGCTGGCGGAAGGACCGGCCGAGGCGCTCTCCACCCGCACCGACCTGCCGCTGGCGGCGCGGCGCGATGCCGGGGCGCTGCTACCCTGCCGGATCGAGGCGCATGACGCCGAGCGCGGGCTGACGCGGGTGGGCTTCGCCGGCGGCGTGCTGCTGGTCCCGTTGCGGGAGGAACCGCCCGGCACGCCGGCGCGGGTCCGGCTGCGCGCGCGGGATGTGGCGGTGGCGACCGAAGCGCCGCGGGGCCTCTCCACCCAGAACGTGCTGCCGGCGGTGCTGGCCGGGATCGAGCCGGCGCCGCATCCGCAGGAGGTCTTCCTGCGCCTCGCCCTGGGGCCGAGCCTGCTGCTCTCCCGCGTCACCCGCGACAGCGCGGGGCGGCTCGGGCTGCGGCCCGGCATGCCGCTCTGGGCGGTGATCAAGGCGGTGACCTTCGACCATGCCCTGGCGGCCCCCGAGGGCCGGGGGGAGGCCACGCCCCCGCGGGGCGGCGCCGGGGCGTGACCGCAGCGGATGGCGTTCGGAACCGAAGGCCGGCCCGCCGCAGGTCGTTGATGGCGGTGCAGAGTCCCGCCCCCGGTCGTTCGCGCCCGTCCGCGCTCTGCTTCCGCCGCGGACCTCCCGCGCCGCCGCCGGTGCCTCCCGCCCGCCGGTCCACCCCGCGCCCGCGTGATCCGGTCGCCGCCGCCCCGCAGGGTGACGGCACCGCCCGCCCCCCCATCTGCCAGGGGTGACCCAGGCCCATATCAACCGCATCGCCACCGCCCTGCCGCGGCATGAGGTGCATGACGCCTTCCGGCTCTTCGCCGGCCGGCAGATCACCGATCCCCGCACCCGCAGCGCCTTCGCGCGCCTCGCCGAGCGGTCGCAGATCGACCATCGCTTCTCGGTGCTGGAGCCGGAGGCGGATGCGACCGGCACGGTGGACGGCTTCTACCGCCTGGACCGCTTCCCCGGCACCGGGGCGCGCATGGCCCGCTACGAGGCGGAGGCGCCGGCGCTGGCCGAGGCGGCCGGCCTTGCGCTCGGGCTGGAGCGGGAGGGGCCGGGCATCACCCACCTCATCCTCGCCACCTGCACCGGCTTCGCCGCCCCCGGCCTCGACCACTGGATGATCCGGCGCTTCGGCCTGCCCGGCGCGGTGGAGCGGAGCGTGGTCGGCTTCATGGGCTGCCAGGCCGCGATCAACGCCCTCAAGCTCGCGCATCATGTGGTGCGCAGCGACCACCGCGCCCGCGTGCTGGTGCTGAACCTCGAGCTGTGCAGCCTGCACCTGCAGCCCTCGACCGGGATCGAGCAGCTGCTCTGCTTCCTGCTGTTCGCCGATGGCTGCAGCGCCGCGCTGGTGACGGCTGAGCCGCGGGGGCTGGCGCTGGAGGGTTTCCACGCCGCCCTGGTGCCGGAGGCGGCCGACCAGATCACCTGGCGCATCGGCGATGACGGCTTCGACATGACGCTCTCGGGCTTCGTGCCGCTGACGCTCGCCCGCGCCCTGCCGGGACAGGCGGGGGCGATCCTGGCCGGCGCGCCCGCGGCCGAGATCGACCTCTGGGCGGTGCATCCGGGCGGGCGCAGCGTGCTGGATGCGGTGATGCACGGGCTCGGCCTGCCGGAGGAAGCGCTGGATGTCAGCCGCGCCGTGCTCAGGGACCACGGCAACATGTCCTCGGCCACCGTGATGTTCGTGCTGGAGCGGATGCTAGCGGCGGCGCGGCCCGGCCAGCGCGGCTGCGCCCTCGCCTTCGGGCCCGGCCTCTCGGCCGAGACCATGCGCTTCCGGGTGGCATGACGTGCTGCGGCAGCGCAGCACCGAGGCCGAGTGGATGGACGACGCGGCCGCGACCGGGCCGGATTTCGCCGGCGCGCTGCGCGACCTCGCGCGGGTCAACCGCCTGACCTTCGCGCTGCGGCCGACCCTGGCGTGGCTGGAGGCGCTGCGGAGGCGGAGCGGCGCGACCGGCCTCTCGGTCCTCGATGTCGGCGCGGGCGGCGGCGACATGTTGCGGGCGATCGCGGGATGGGCGGCGCGGCGCGGCGTCGCGGTGCAGCTCACCGGCCTCGACCGCAGCCCCTGGGCGGCGCCCTATGCCGCGGCCGCCGGCACGCCGGGCGCGTTCATCACCGCCGACCTCTTCGACCTCGACCCCGCGCAGCGCTTCGACGTGGTGCTCTGCGCGCAATTCGCCCACCACCTGCCCGACCCGGAGCTGGTGCGCTTCCTGCGCTGGATGGAGGACCGCGCGCGGATCGGCTGGCTGATCTCCGACATCCACCGCCACTGGATCGCCTGGGGCTTCGCCTGGGTGGCGACGCGGGCCGCGCGCTACCACCCGATGGTGATCCATGACAGCACCATCTCCGTCGCCCGCAGCTTCGTGCGCGCGGACTGGGAGAGGCTGCTGGCCGAGGCGGGCGTCGAGGCCGAGATCCGCTGGCGCTTCCCCTTCCGCTGGACGGTCGGCCGCATCCGCGCATGACGCCGGGGGATGGAGGCATCGCCGTGATCGGCGCCGGCCCGGCCGGCTGCGCGGCGGCGATCGCGCTCGCCCGCGCCGGGCGGCGCGTGCTGCTGCTGGAGCGGCAGGCGGAGCCGCGGGAGAGCGTCTGCGGCGAATTCCTCGGCGCCGATGCGGCGGCGGCGCTGGCCGCCCTCGGGCTCGATCCCGCGACGCTGGGCGGCGTGCCGCTGCGCCGCGCGCGGGTCGGCTGGCGCGGGCGGGACGCGGCCTTCGCCCTGCCCTTCCCGGCCTGGGGCCTGCCCCGCCGGGTGCTGGACGGCGCGCTGCGGGAGGCGGCGGTGGCGGCGGGCACCGAGCTTCGGGCCGGCGCCGCGGTGCGGGGGGCGGTGCCCGGACCGGGCGGCTGGCAGCTGCGCCTGGCCGAGGGCGCGGTCACGGCACGGCAGGTGGTGCTCGCCACCGGCAAGCAGGCGCTGCGCGGCCATCCGCGTGCGGGCGCACCGGCCGGTGCGCTCGGGATCAAGCTGCATCTCGCGGGCATCGCGCCGGGGGATGCGGTGACGCTGCTGCCCTTCGCCGGCGGCTATGCCGGGTTGCAGCCCCTGCCGGGCGGCGGGGCCAATCTCTGCGCCGTCTGGCATGGCGCGCCGGGCGAGGCGGCGCGCGACCCGGTGGCCTTCCTCGCGCGCGTCGCGGCGGGATCGGCGCTCGGCGCGCGGCTGCTGGAGGGGGCGCGGCCCGTCTGGGACCGGCCGCTCGCGGTGGCGGCCGTGCCCTACGGCTTCCGCCAGCCTGCCGGAGGCCCGGCCGGGCTGTACCGTGCCGGCGACCAGGCGGCGGTAATCCCGAGCTTCACCGGGGAGGGGATCGCCCTCGCGCTGCATTCCGGCCTGACTGCCGCGGCGGCGATCCTGGCGGGGGAGGAGGCGGAGGCCTTCCATGCCGCCTGGCGCCGCCGCAGCGCCGGGCCGATGCGCTGGGCCGGGCTAGGCGCCCGGCTGCTGCGGCAGGCGCCGGCGCTCTTCGTGCGGGGCGCCGGCCTCGGCGCGGCGGCGCGGCTCATGGCGCGGCGGACGCGGATCGGCTCCGCCCCGCCATCGGCCTGGAGCGCCGTGTGGAGCATGGATGACGGACCGGCGTGAGCCTGCCCCATGCGCATGACCGGCCGGGCGCGGCCTCCGGTTCCGCAGGCCGGCCCGCAGGACTGCGGGCCGGCAGGATCCTGCTGACCGGCGCGCTGCCGCCACGCCTTCGGCGCACTGCGCCGGCCTGCGCGTGATGCCGGTTGGCGTCTGCGCCTTCCGCCGCAACGCCCCCTACAGCGGATTGCGTTCATGTCTGAACGTCCCTCCGCTGTCGCTTTCTGTCTTTCGAGCAGATTCACGCTCCCGGCCGTTCACGCCCCTCCGCGATCTGCTCCAGCCGGCTCAGTCGATGCTGAGGCCGAGCTTCGTCACCATCTGCTTCTCGTATTCCACGCGCTGCTTCGCGAAGGCCAGGTACTCCGCCGGCGGCAGGTATTCCTGCGGCATGTCCCAGCGCCGGATGATCGCCTGGCTCGCCTCGTCATGGTACGCCTTGCGGAAGGCCTGGTGCAGGAACTCGACGATCTCCGGGTCCATCCCCTTCGGCCCGGTGATGCCATAGGGCGAGGTGACGACCATGTCGTAGCCCAGTTCCCGCAGCGTCGGCGCGTCCGGGAAGCTCGGCACCCGCTCGCGGGTCCAGATGGAGAGCAGCCGCAGGTCCCCGCTCTCGACATTCGGCCGCCAGGCCTGCGCATCCGCCACCACGTCGATCTGCTTGCCGAGCAGCGCCGTCACGCCCTCCTGCGCGCCGCGATAGGGGATGTGGGTCATCTCCACCTTCTCCCGCGCCAGGATGTCCTCCATGGCGATGTGGTTGGTGGTGGCGATGCCGCTGGTCGAATAGGTCAGGCGCCCGGGGTTCTTCCGCGCCGCCTCGATCAGGTCCTTGAAAGTCCTGTAGGGGCTGTCGGCGCGCACCGCGGTGCCGAAGGTGAAGCCGCTCACCTGCATGATGTAGGTGAAGTCGGCGATCGGGTCCCAGGTCTTCAGCTTCGTCAGGAAGGGGTGGCGCAGGATCGAGAGGTGATGATGAGCCAGCGTGTAGCCGTCCGGCTGCGCCTGATTGATCAGGAAGATCGCCGCCTGGGTGCCGCGCGCGCCGGGGCGGTTCTCGACCACCACGGGCTGGCCGAGATCCTTGTTCATGACCTCGAACATCTGCCGGTGCAGCGCATCGAGCGAGCCGCCGGGCGGCCAGGGGATCAGGAAGCGGATGGGCCGGTTGGGGAAGCGGCCCTGGGCCAGGGCGGGTGCGGCCAGGCCGGCCGCCGCGGCGCCGGCCGCGAGGCCGAGCGCGCCGCGGCGCGTGAAGCAGGTCATGTCCAGTCTCTCTCCCGGTACTCTTGGTCTCAGTCGATCCGCAGGTTCAGCCGCTCGGCCATGGCCTTCTCATACTGCGCCCGGCGGGCGACGAAGTCGCGATAGGCCGCGGTGTCGTAGTATTCCAGCGGCATGTCGAACTGCTCGCGCACCCGCTCATTGGCGGGGTCGAACAGCGCCGCCTTCAGCGCGTCGTGCAGCACCCGCACCACGCCCGGATCCATCCCCTTCGGGCCCGAGAGGCCGTAGGGCGAGGTGACGACCATGTCGTAGCCCAGCTCCTTCAGCGTCGGCGCATCCGGGAAGCGCTTGGAGCGCTCGGGCGTCCAGACGCAGATCAGGCGGAGCTGCCCGCCCTCCACCAGCGGCGCCCAGGCGGAGCTGTCGGCGACGCTCATCACCTCGCCCGAAGCCACGGCGACCGCGGATTCGTTCGAGGCGCGGTAGGGGACGTGGACGATGTCGATCTTCTCCCGCGCCGCGATCTCCTCCATCGCCAGATGGTTGGTCGTGGCGATGCCGGAGGTGGCATAGGTCAGCCGCCCCGGATTGGCCCGCGCATAGGCCAGGTAGTCCGCCCAGCTCTTGATCGGCCCGTCCGCCTTGACGGCGATGCCGAACATCCAGCCGCAGAGGCCGATGATGTGGGTGAAGTCGTTCACCGGGTCCCAGGGCGGGGTCCGCACGATGAAGGGCCGGCGGATGATGGACAGGTGCATCTGGCTGATGGTGTAGCCATCCGGCCGCGCCTGGGTGGCGAGATGCATGGCCCCCATGGTGCCGGAGGCGCCGGACCGGTTCTCCACCACGACGTTCTGGCCGAGCGACCGGCCGGCGATCTCCGCCATGGAGCGGAGCTGCGCATCGGCCGAGCCGCCGGGCGGCCAGGGGACGATCAGGCGGATCGGGCGATCGGGGAATTTGCCCTGGGCCAGGGCAGGGGTGGCGAGCCCCGCCCCCGCGAGGGCGAGCAGGGTGCGGCGGCCGGGTCCGGCGGACGGCATGGTTATCCTCCCAGTGGTTGCCACCAATCTGGCAATCTCCGCGGCGGAGGAAAAGAGCCCGCCGCTTCAACGCATCACGGGCCCTCGGCCGCCGTCGCGTCGCCACCCCCGGACCTTCGGCGGCGGCCGCATCCCGGTGCGCAGGGCAAGGGGACGAAGGCGGCGCGTTCCGCCGGCGCCTCGGGCCTCGGCCGGTCGGCCATGGGGGAATCCGCCTTTTGTCAGCCTCCCGCCCCCGGTGACATGACGCCCCATCCTGGCCCGGCCGCGAACCGATCCTGGCCGCCTGCGGCCCTGGGGCGGGCCCGGCGGCGGCGCGGGGCTGCCGGCTTCCTGCCCGCGCCGGCCGCATGGCTGCCTCCCCGGCCCTCGGCGGGGTTGCCTCGCCGGCCCGTTGGCGGCACTTTCCGGCCGCTTTTCCAGGGATACCCTAGGCCCCATGCCTGAGAGCTTCGACGTCATCGTCATCGGCGCCGGCCCCGGCGGCTATGTCTGCGCCATCCGCGCCGCCCAGCTCGGCATGAAGGTCGCCTGCGTCGAGAAGCGCGCGACCCTCGGCGGCACCTGCCTCAATGTCGGCTGCATCCCCTCCAAGGCCCTGCTGCAGAGCAGCGAGCATTTCGAGGAGGCGAAGCACAAGCTGGCCGAGCACGGCGTGGTGCTGGAGGGCGTGAAGCTCGACCTTGCGAAGATGCAGGCCCGCAAGGGCGAGGTGGTCTCGGCCAATGTCAAGGGCGTCGAGTTCCTCTTCCGCAAGAACAAGGTCACCTGGCTGAAGGGCGCCGGCCGCATCGTCTCTCCGGGCAAGGTCGAGGTCGCGGGGGAGACCTATGAGGCGAAGAACATCGTCATCGCCACGGGCAGCGAGAGCACCCCGCTGCGCAATGTCGAGGTCGATGAGAAGCAGATCGTCACCTCCACCGGCGCGCTGGAGCTGGAGAAGGTGCCGGGCCACCTGGTGGTCATCGGCGGCGGCGTGATCGGGCTCGAGCTCGGCTCCGTCTGGCGCCGCCTCGGGGCCGAGGTGACGGTGGTCGAGTTCCTCGACCGCCTGGTCCCCGGCATGGACAACGAGGTGGCGAAGCAGCTCGAGCGGACCCTGACGAAGCAGGGGCTGAAGTTCAGGTTGAAGTCCAAGGTCACCGGCGCGACGAAGGATGCGGGCGGCGTGACCCTGATGGTCGAGCCCGCGGCCGGCGGCGCGGTCGAGGAGATCAAGGCCGATGTGGTGCTGCTGGCCATCGGCCGCCGCCCGCATACCGAGGGCCTCGGCCTCGAGGAGGTCGGCGTCGCGCTGGACGAGCGCGGCCGGGTGAAGACCGACGCGCATTTCGCCACCAACGTCCCGGGCATTTACGCCATCGGCGACGTCATCGCGGGCGCGATGCTGGCCCACAAGGCCGAGGACGAGGGCGTGGCGCTGGCGGAAATCCTGGCCGGGCAGAAGGGCCATGTGAACTACGCCGCCATCCCCGGCGTGATCTACACTTGGCCGGAGGTCGCCTCGGTCGGCGCGACGGAGGAGGAGCTGAAGGCCGCGGGCATCGCCTACAAGGCCGGCAAATTCCCCTTCACGGCGAATGGCCGGGCGCGCGCCATGGGCGATCTGGACGGCTTCGTGAAGATCCTGGCGGATGCCAAGACCGACCGCGTGCTGGGCGCGCATATGCTCGGCCCGGATGTCGGCACCCTCATCGCCGAGATCTCGCTGGCCATCGAATTCGGCGCCTCGGCCGAGGATGTGGCGCGCACCTGCCACGCCCACCCGACCCTGAACGAGGTGGTGAAGGAGGCCGCGCTGGCCGTGGACGGGCGGGCGCTGCACATCTAGTGCGCCGCCGCGCGCAGAGCCGCCACTCCGGCCCCCATCGTCGCGCGCTGCGATGGGGGCCCGGCCATCCCATGCGCGCGGCGCCCCCGTCCCAGCCCTCCCCCGCCTTGCGGGGGAGAGGGCAAGGCCCGCTGAACCGATGATCAAGTACATCGGCAGCAAGCGCGCCCTCCTCACCCATATCCTCTCGGCCGTCGGTGCCACGGTCCCCGCGGGCGCCACGGTGCTCGACCTCTTCTCCGGCACGGCGCGGGTCGGCCATGCGCTGAAGCGCGCCGGCCATCGCGTCATCTCCAACGACCACAACGCCTTCGCCCATACCCTCGCCACCTGCTACGTCCAGGCGGATGCGGAGCGCTGGGGCGAGACGGCGCGGCGCATCCTCGAGGACCTGCAGCGCCTGCCGCCCCGCGCCGGCTGGTTCACCGCCACCTATTGCGAGCAGGCGCGCTACCTCCACCCCGACAACGGCGCGAAGGTGGAGGCGATCCGGGAGGCGATCGCCGCGCTGGGCGCCGAGCCGGAGCTGGAGGCCATCCTGCTGACCGCCCTACTGGAGGCGGCGGACCGGGTCGATTCCACCGCCGGGCTGCAGATGGCCTATATGAAGCACTGGGCGCGGCGGGCCCTGCAGCCCCTCGCGCTCCGCCTGCCGGCCCTGCTGCCGCGCCCGGAGGCCGGCCCCTGCGCCGCCCTCTGCGGAGAGGCGGAGGCGGTCGCCGCGCCGGTCGAATGCGACCTGGCCTATCTCGACCCGCCCTACAACCAGCACTCCTACCTGCGGAACTACCATGTCTGGGAGACGCTGGTGCGCTGGGATCAGCCGGAGGTCTACGGGGTGGCGCGCAAGCGCGTGGATTGCCAGAGCCGTCTATCGGACTTCAACAGCCGGCGCCGGATCGGGCCGGCGCTGGAGCGGACTCTCGGCGCCCTGCGCTGCCGGGCCGTCCTCGTCTCCTTCAATGACGAAGGCTATCTGGACCGGGCGGAACTGGAGCGGATGCTGGGCGCGCGCGGCCATGTGCAGGTGCTGGAGATCCCCTACGGCCGCTATGTCGGCGCCAAGATCGGCATCCACAATCCGCAGGGGATCAAGGTCGGCCAGGTCGGCCGGTTGACCAACCTCGAATACCTCTTCATCGCCACGGAGCAGCGGATCACGCTGCCCTCCCCGCGGGCCGCCTGATGCCGGGGCGCCCCTCCCTCGCCCGCAAGGTCGCCGGCTTCGGGCTAATCGGGCTCGGCGTGCTGGGCACGGTGCTGCCGATCCTGCAGGGCATCCTCTTCATGGCGCTCGGCCTCTTCGTCCTGCGCGACCAGTATGACTGGGCGCGGCAGGGCATGACCAAGCTGCATGCCCGCTGGCCCCGCCAGGTGGAGGGGGTGGAGGCGCTGGAGGCCCGGATGATCGGCTGGTGCCGGCAGCAGGGGGAGAGGCTGCGCCGGCTGCTGCCCTAGGCCATCCTCGGACCGCACGGCCGGCCCGAGGATGATCCGGGCCATCGTTCAGAACCGCCGATGCTCGCCTCCGGGCGGTTCCGCGCCGCGGCGATCCGCCCCGGCGGCCCGGCAGGCGGTGCGCGGCCGGCCCGGCCGCGGGGACCATGGCCGCGAACCCCCCGCCATGCTCACCGTTGCTTCTCCACGCCGGCCACCTCTCCCCGGTGGCCGCGACAGGAGAGGCTCCATGCATCGCAGGTTGACCCTTCTCGCCGGTGCCGCCGTGCTGGCGGCCAGCCCGGCCCTGGCCCAGACTCAGCAGGAGCGCGCCCAGGCCGCCCAGGGCCAGGCCGGCGGCCCGGCCCAGACGACCACGCCCGCTCCTGCCTCCACCACCGCCCGGGCCGAGGTGGTGACGACCCAGGAATTCCTCCGCCTCGCCGCGATGAGCGACCGGTTCGAGATCGCCAGCAGCCGCCTCGCCGAGGAGAAGTCGCAGAACGCGAAGGTCAAGGAATTCGCCCGGCAGATGGTCCGCGACCATGAGCGGACGACGCAGGAGATGCAGCAGTTGATGCAGCAGATCCCGGGCGCCGGGGCGGAGGCGTCGCGGCCGCCGGGGCGGAATGCCCAGGGCGGATCGCAGCACCAGGGGCTGGACCAGCAGCACGCGGCGCTGCTGCAGCAATTGCAGCGGACCGACGGCGCCGAATTCGACCGGCTCTATATCCGCCAGCAGGTCATGGCCCACCAGCAGGCGGTGGACATGTTCCGCAACTACAGCCGGTCGGGCGACAATGACCGGCTGAAGCAATGGGCGGAGCGCACCTTGCCGGCGCTGCAGGAGCATCTGCGCCTGGCGCAGGAACTGCAGCAATCCACGCAAGGCTGACATGACCCGGCCCGGCGGATGACCCCGCCGGTCCTCCGCTTGGCGGCGGCGCAGGCCCGGGCGAGACTCGTTGCATGTCGCGCCGCCATCCCATCGCATGAGCCAGCCCGCGGGATCGGTCCCGCCCGATGCCCGTCGCAACGCCCTCATCCTCGGCGTGGCGCAGACGCTGGCCTGGGCGGTCAGCTACTACCTCCCGGCCGTGGTGGCGCCGGTCGTCCTCGCCGATCTCGGCGCCGATCCGGCGCTGGTCTATGGCGCCTTCTCGGTCGCGCTGCTGATCGCCGGCCTGGCCGCCCCGAGGGTCGGGCGGGCGATCGAGCAGCGGGGCGGCCGGCCGGTGCTGGTGCTCTCCGCGCTGGTTCTCGCCGCCGGGCTTGCGATGCTCGGCCTGCTGCCCGGCCTCTGGGGCTGGGCGCTGGGCTGGATGGTGCTCGGCCTCGGCATGGCGATGGGGCTGTACGAGGCGGCCTTCGCCACGCTCGGCATGCTCTATGGCCGCGCCGCGCGGCGGCCGATCACCCTGGTCACGCTGGTCGCGGGCTTCGCCAGCACGGTCGGCTGGCCGATGAGCGCGGCGCTGGTGCCGCTGCTCGGCTGGCGCGGCACCTGCCTCGCCTATGCGGCGCTGCTGCTGCTGGTCGTCCTGCCGCTCTACCTGCTGCTGCCGCGGGCGGCGGCGGCGGCGGAGGCCGGGCCGGGCGGCGCCACGGCGGCGGCCGATCCGCCCCTGCCCGGCGCCTGGGTGCGGCGCAGCTTCCTGCTGGTCGCCGTCTTCTTCACCCTGCGCGCCGTCATCAGCGGCACGCTCGCGGTGCATCTGATCGCGGTGCTGGGTGGGCTCGGGCTCTCGGTCGCGGCCGCGGTCGCGGCGGCCTCGCTGCTGGGGCCCTCCCAGGTCGGCGGGCGGCTGCTGGAATTCACGCTCGGGCGGGCGGCGCATCCGCTGACCGCGGCGCGGCTGGGCGGGGCGCTGCTGCCGGCCGGCGCGCTGCTGCTGGTGCTGGCCGGGCCGGTGGCGGCCGTGCCCTTCGTCATCCTCTACGGCGCGAGCAACGGGATCCTCACCATCAGCCGCGGCGCCCTGCCGCTCGCGCTGTTCGGGCCGCGCGGCTATCCCGTGCTGATGGGCAGGCTCGCCCTGCCGATCCTGCTGGCCCAGGCGGCGGCGCCGACGGTGACGGCGCCGCTGGTGGCCGGGCTGCCGGCGATCGCGGTGCTCGGCCTGGCGGGCCTGCTGGCCCTGCTGGCGCTGGCCTGCCTGCTGCCGCTGCGGCGCGCGCCCTGACAGCGCCCCCCTGAATCAGCGCCCCCTGGCACCGGCGCGGTCGATGCCCCGGCGCTGCCGCGCCAGCGCCACCCACGCCCCGGCGCTGCCGACCAGCAGGATGGAGGCACCGGCCCAGGCCAGGGTGAACAGGGCGGCACGCCGCAAGAACTCGGCGGGCAGCAGGTCGAGCCAGAGAATTGTCGAGAGCAGGACGAAGCCCAGGACCCAGTGCTGAACGGCCTGCGATCGCATGATTCCCGTCCCTCCCGTCCGGCGTGAAAGCCGTTCCGGCGCAACATCCTGATACAAATCGTATACCACACATCCCCGTGATGCAAGCCCCGGCGTCAGCGGGGCTGCGAGTCCTGCCCGGCGCCGGGCGTGATGCCGAAGGCGGCGCGGAAGGCGGCGCCGAAGGCCGGGGCGCTGGCATAGCCGACGGCCGCCGCCGCCCGGGCCGGCGGCACGCCCTGCGCCAGCAGCGCCGCGGCCTCGGACAGCCGCAGCATCTGCCGCCAGCGGCCGAAGCTCATCCCCGTCTCGCGCCGGAACAGCCGCGTCAGGGTCCGGGCGCTCGCGCCGCATTCCGCCGCCAGGGACTCCATATCGGCATCCCGCGCCGGATCCGCCCGCAGCGCGGCGGCCAGCCGCCGGAGCCGCGGGTCGCGCAGCGCCGGCACGCCGAGCGGCAGGGCAGGCGCCCGGGCGATCTCATCCAGGATCAGCGCCGCCAGGTGCCCGCCGCGCCCGGCCTCGTCCCATTCCAGCGGCTCCGAACAGGCGGCGAGGATCAGCTCCCGCAACAGCGGCGAGACCGGGAGGACGGTGACGCCGCCCGGCCCGGCCCGCGCTGCATCGGCACGCAGGAAGAGCGCGCGCATGGCGACCGCCCCCTGCATCGCCGTCACATGCGGGACCGCGGCCGGCACCCAGAGCGCCCGGCCGGGCGGCACCACATAGGCCGCGGCGTCCGTCTCGATCCGCATGATCCCGCGCGTGGCATAGAGAAGTTGCGCCCGGGCATGGGCATGGCGCGGCACGGCCTCGCCATCCGCATAGTCGCGGGTGAAGCCGGCCAGCGGCCGGTCCACCGCATCCTGCGGCAAGGGGCGGGTGGGCGCGGGCGGGAAATGGCCGGATGGCGACATGGCTTGTCCGGACGTCGTTTGCCGGCCAGGCTAGCCTGACCAGGCTTGGCCTGGGAACAGGCCGGCTGCCCGCCCGCCGGCCCGGTCTCCGCCGGGGCGGCGCGGGGGACGAATTCCCCGAACGACCAGGGAAAGCCAGGAACAGGCCAGGATGCAGGACCCAGCGACCCGGCAGATCGTCTTCATCAACGCCGCCCATACCCTGACCCATTACGGGCTGCTGATCCTGGCCACCGCCGTGCTCGGCATGGTCCAGCAGGCGCCGGAGGCCTTCGGGCGCGAATTCGGGCCGATCCTCGCACTCGGCACCGGCATGTTCGTGCTCTATGGCCTGGGTGCCCTGCCGATGGGCTGGCTGGCGGAGCGCTTCGGGCGGAAGGGGCTGATGGCCGCCTTCTTCCTCGGCGGCGGCGGCGCCATGGTGCTGGCCGGGTTCGCCACCACGCCGCTGCTGCTCGGCCTCGCCCTCGCCCTGCTCGGCGCCTTCTCGGCCATCTACCACCCGATCGGGACGGCGATGCTGGTGGAGGCGGCGGGCCAGCGCGTCGGCCGCGCGGTCGGCATCAACGGCGTCTTCGGCAATCTCGGCGTCGCCCTCGCGCCGGTCGTCACCGCGCTGCTGGCGGCGCGGCTGGGCTGGCACTTCGCCTTCCTGGTGCCGGGCGCGATCTCGATCGGGCTCGGCCTGCTCTACCTGCGGGAGCCCGCCTTCGACACGGCGAAGGCCGCCGGGCCGCAGAAGCCCTTCCCGGTCATCCCGCGGGCCATCGTCCGCCGCGCCGTCGCCGTGCTGCTGACCATCGCTGCCGTCTCCGGACTGGTCTTCAACGCCTTCACCCTGCTGCTGCCGAAGCTGATGGAGGAAAGGCTCGCCTCCTCCCCGGACCTGCTGCCGGTCGTCGGCCTGCTCGCCTTCCTCGCCACGCTCTGCGGCGGGCTGACCCAGTTCACGGTGGGGCACCTGATCGACCGGCACACGCTGAAGAGCATCTTCCTGCCCCTCGCCCTGGTGCTGGCGCCCTGCATGCTGCTGCTCTCGGTGGCCGAAGGCTGGGTGGTGCTGCCGCTCGCCGCGCTGATCGCCGCCTCGGTCTTCGGCCAGGTGACGGTGAACGAGACGATGACCGCGCGCTACGTGGCGCCGGCGCTGCGGACCAAGCTCTACTCGGTGCGCTTCACCATCGGCTTCCTCGGCGCCGCCATCGCCTCCCCGCTGGTCGGCTTCCTGCACGAGGCGACGGGCAGCCTCGCCGCGCCCATGCTGGTGCTGGCCGGCTTCGCCGCCGTCACCTTCGCCTGCGCGCTGTTCTTCCCCAACCGGCCGGAGGAGCTGAGGCCCGAGCTCTGGGCGCGGCAGGTGGCGGCGGCGCCGGCGGAGTAGCACCGCCGGCTGCGGCGCGGACCCGTCTGGGCGATCCAATTACGCCGCCTGAGTGGGTCCACTCGGCCGTCCTTTGCTCCAGGGGCACGAGGTTGGTGGCATGGCGGCCGAAGAAGGCGCCCGTTCCAAGGGCTAGAGCAGATCGCGGAGGGGCGTGAACGCCCCGCAGCGTGAATCTGCTCTACGGACAATGGCCTGCAGCGGATTGGCGTTCAATTCTGAACGCCAATTCGCTGTAGACCCCGCAACTCACCGGCTCGGCGGCGCAACGCGGCGCGGGGGCCGCTATTCCGGCTGCACGCCCGCCGCACGCAGGATCGCCGTGTAGCGATCGACACCCTCCCGCACCAGGGCCATCACCTGTTCGGGGGTCTCGAAGCCCGCTCGCGGCGACACCCCGGCCATCTCGACGAGCTTCGGGGCACTCTGCCCGATCGCTTCCCGGAAGGCGGCGCCCAGCGCGGCCAGCACGGGCGCCGGCGTGCCCGCGGGGGCGAGGATGGGGAAGAACTCCTCATGGATCAGCGCGGGCAGGCCGGCCTCGGGCGCGCTTGGCACATCCGGCAGCGCCGGGCTGCGCTGCTCCGCGAGCACCGCCAGCGCCCGCAGTCCCCCGCCGCGAACCTGCCCGATGGAGGAGGCCATGGTCGGCGTGCCGACCTGCGCCTCGCCCGCGACCAGCGCGGCGACGCTCGGGCCGCCACCACGGTAATGCACCGGCTCGATCTCCACCCGCGTGGTGGAGCGGAACAGCTCCGCGGCCACATGCACGCCGCTGCCGATGCCGGCCGTGGCCAGGTTGTAGCGGCCCGGATTGGCCTTCAGCAGCGCCACCAGCTCCTGCGCCGTCTGCGCCGGCAGCCGCGCACTGGCGACGAGCACATGCGGCGAGAAGCCGGCCACCGCCACGCCGACGAAGTCCTCGACGGTGCGGTAGGGCACGCGCGCGACGATCGCCGGCACCGTCGAATGGGAGCTGTTGATCAGCACCGTGGTGCCATCCGGCGCCGCGCGCGCGACATGCTCGGCGCCGATCACGCTGCCGGCGCCGGCGCGGTTCTCGACGACGATCGGCTGGCCGAGCACCTGGCCGGCCGCTTCCGCGACGATCCGCCCGACGATGTCGTTCGAGCCGCCGGGGGCGAAGGGGACGATCAACCGGATGGGCCGATCGGGCCGCCAGGTCTGGGTGGCCTGCGCACGGACGACCGAGGGCGCGAGGCCGGCGGCAAGGGCAAGGCCGAGGGCCTGGCGGCGGGTTGGCATCGAGGACGTCTCCCTGGTTTCGACTGCGCGGCGCCCCCGGAGGGGCGGCGCAGGCCATAGGTTTGGTCGAACCATACCGGGATCGGGCAGGGAGGCCATACGCCGGCACGGATCATCCCCCGGGCGGTACCATCGAATATCCTTGCGGGCGGTGAACAGCAGATCGCCATCACCCCGGATTCCTTTGTGTGGAGGGCGCTCCGCCCCCCGCAGGCTCCGCAGCCGGTCCCCGATCGGTCAGCGGCGGCGCCGGACGGCCCGGACCTTGGTACCCGCCACGGTGCCGTGTCGCACGAGGCCCCTGCGAGTCCTGCATGAGGCGGCTGCGAGGCCTGCCACAGGCCGCCCCGATCCGGTCCCGCCCGGCATTCCCGGGCAGGTTTGAGGGCTCCGGCCGGGGGCGTGGCGGGCATGGTCCCGGTCCCCTGCGGGGCTGGGGCGCTATCACGCCGACCGCGCCGCCATGCGGCCCCGGGCCGTTTGTCCGAGCCGCAGAGCCGTGCCTTGGCCCTGCCACCTGCGCGCCCTGCGCCGGGATCGGCGCCGCCATGGGTCCTCCGCGCCCCATGCCAGCCCCGATCGCTCACCGGCCATTGACCCCGGCGCCCGGGGGCGGTTTGCATGGCCCATGACCCCGCCCGCGCCCGATGGGACCCTGCTCTCCGGCCATGCCCGCATCGCCGGCATCCTCGGCTGGCCCGCCAGCCATTCCCGCTCCCCCCGCCTGCACGGGCTGTGGCTGCGCCGGCATGGCGTGGACGGCGCCTATATCCCCCTGCCGGTGCGGCCGGAGCGATTCGCCCAGGCGGTCCGGTCGCTGGCCGATCTCGGCTTCCGCGGCGCCAATGTCACGATCCCGCACAAGGAGGCCGCCTTCGCCGTCTGCGACCGGGTGGACGCGACCGCGCACCGCGCCGGCGCGGTGAACACCCTGGTCTTCCGGGACGGGGTGATCGAGGGCTCCAACACCGATGGCTGGGGCTTCCTGCAGAACTGCGCCGAGGCAGCGCCGGGCTGGACGCCGGATGCGGGGCCGGTGGTCATCCTCGGCGCCGGTGGCTCGGCCCGGGCCATCGCCGCGGCGCTGCTGGATGCCAGCTGCCCGCGCGTCGTGCTGGTCAACCGCAGCCCGGCGCGGGCGGAGGCGCTGGCCCGGGCGCTCGGCGGGCCGATCGAGGTCGCGGAGAGCCCGCCGCTCGCCGGCGCGGCGATGCTGGTGAACACCACCTCGCTCGGCATGCAGGGCCAGCCGCCGCTGGAGATCGACCTGGCGCCGCTGCCCGCGGCGGCGGTGGTCGCCGACATCGTCTATGTCCCGCGGGAGACGCCGCTGCTGGCGGCGGCGCGGGCGCGCGGCCTGGCCGCGGTGGAGGGCCTCGGGATGCTGCTGCACCAGGCGCGCCCTGGCTTCGAGGCCTGGTTCGGCGTGACGCCGCGGGTGGATGACGAGCTGCGCGCGGTGGTGGGCGGGGACATCCCGCTGCACGCTCCGGATCGCGGAGCGGGCGAGGAGCAAAGCCCGCCCCCGCAGCGCCGGGCATGAAGGTCATCGGCCTGACGGGCGGCATCGGCATGGGCAAGTCCACCGCCGCCAACACCTTCCGGCGGCTGCGCATCCCGGTCTTCGACGCGGATGCGGCGGTGCATGAATTGCAGGGCAAGGGCGGCCGGGCCGTGGCGCCCATCGCCGCCGCCTTCCCCGGCACGGTCGAGGGTGGAAAGGTGGACCGGGAGGCGCTGCGCCGCGCCGTGCTCGGCAACGCGGCGGCGCTGAAGCGGCTGGAGCGCATCGTCCATCCGCTGGTCCGCGATGCGGAGCGGCGCTTCCTCGCCGCCGCCCGCCGCCGGGCGGAGCCGCTGGTGGTGCTCGACATTCCCCTGCTCTTCGAGACGAAGGGCCAGGGCCGCTGCGACCTGGTGGTGGTGGTGACGGCGCCCGCCGCCGTGCAGCGCTGGCGCGTGCTGCGCCGCCCCGGCATGACGGAGGAGCGGCTGCGCTACATCCTGGCCCGGCAGACGCCGGATAGGGAGAAGCGCCGCCGCGCCGATGTGGTGGTGCCCACCGGCCTGTCGCGCCACGCGGCCCAGCGCGCGATCCGCAAACTGGTTCGGGAGAACCGCCCATGAGGCAATTGGTGCTGGATACCGAGACCACCGGCCTCGACCCTGCCACGGGCGACCGGGTCATCGAGATCGCGGCGATCGAGATCGTCAACCTGGTCCCGACGGGGCGGCACTATCACACGCTGCTCGACCCCGAGCGCGACGTGCCGGAGGAGAGCACCAAGGTGCACGGCTTCACCGCCGAGCATCTCCGCGGCAAGCCGAAATTCGCCGAGGTGGTGGAGGAGTTCCTGGCCTTCGTCGCGGGGGACCAGATCGTCGCGCACAACGCGCCCTTCGATTTCGGCTTCCTGGATGCCGAGTTGGTGCGCGCCGGCCGCAAGCCGCTGGACCGGGCGCGGATGGTGGACAGCCTGGCGGTCGCCAAGAAGCGCTTCCCCGGCATGCCGAACAGCCTGGACGCGCTCTGCCGCCGCCTCGGCGTCGATAATTCGATGCGCACCAGCCACAACGCGTTGCTGGACGTGAAGCTGCTGGCCCAGGTCTATCTGGAGCTGATGGGCGGCAAGCAGCCGGGCCTGACGCTGGCGCAGCAGGTGGCGGTGCCGGTGGTGTCGCTGGGTGGTCTGACGAAGGAGCGGACGCCGCGGCCCATCCTCCCGACCGAGGCCGAGCTGGAGGCGCATGCGGCCTTCCTGAAGAAGGTCAAGGATCCGCTCTGGCTGAAGCCGCCCTTCGTGGAGGCGGAGCAGGGCTGATCGCCGGCGCCCCCCACGCCCCGCCCGGCTTGGCAGAGGCAGGCGCGGAACCCGATCGCCGGCCGCGGCTTGTTGCGGGCTGAACCCGTTCTGGGAGCAGCCCGCGGATGCCTAACCTGCAGAATGCCGTCGTGGTCATCACCGGTGCCTCCTCCGGCATCGGCAAGGCCACGGCCCTCGCCTTCGCCCCCACCGGCGCCCGGCTGGTGCTGGCCGCCCGCCGCCCGGAGCCGCTGGAGGTGACGGCCGAGGCCTGCCGCCGGCAGGGCGCCGAGGCCCTGGCGGTGCCGACCGACGTGACAGACGAGGCCGCGGTGCAGGCCCTGGCCAGCGCGGCGATCGAGGCCCATGGGCGGATCGATGTCTGGTTCAACAATGTCGGCACCGGCGTCGTCGGGCCGTACTGGGAAGCGCCGCTCGCCCTGCAGAAGAAGGTGGTCGAGGCGAATCTCTTCGGCACGCTGCACGGCACCTATGCGGTGCTGCCGCATTTCCTGCGCCAGCGGCGCGGGGTGCTGATCAACATGGTCTCGATGGGTGGCTGGTCCCCGACGCCCTTCGCCGCGACCTATGCCGCCAGCAAGTACGGCATCCGCGGCTTCACCGCGAGCCTGCGGCAGGAGCTGACGGGCCATCCGGGCATCCATGTCTCGGCCGTCTTCCCGGCGCTGGTGGACACGCCGGGCCTGGCGCATGGCGCGAACTACTCGGGCAGGGCGATCGACCCGCCCGGCCCCTTCCTGACGCCGGAGGCGGTGGCGCAGGTCGTGGTCGGCCTTGCGCGGCGGCCGCGGGCGGAGGTGGCGGTGGGCTGGCCGGCGAGCGCGGCGCGCATCGCCTATGGCTTGGCGCCGGTGCTGACGGAACGCGGCGTGGGGGCGGCCATGCGCGCGGCGCTACGCCGTGCCCGGCCGGAGGGGCGGAGCGAGGGCGCGGTGGCGCAGCCCGTCCCGACCGGCACCGGGACGCGCAGCGGCAAGCCGGTCTGGCATGCGCGCGGGCCGAGCCTCGGCGGCCTGGCGCTCGGCGGGCTCGGCCTGCTGGCCGGCGCGGAATTGCTGGCCGGGATCCTGACGCGGCGGGGCTGATACTTGGCGCATGACAGGCTGATGCCTGTCATGCCCCGAACGCCGGCGGCCCTCCGGGCCTTGGCTGCGCGGCACTGGCCGCGGCGCGCCTTCGCGCGCTCGGCCCGCTCCGCCGGCCGCAGGTCGGGACTTCACCGGCCCACTATGAAGCGGGCCGGGCCATTGCGGGCGATCCAGGCCTGGCAGGTTTCCAGGCCGGGCGATCGCAGGCTAGCCTCCTCCCCGCACAGAAGACCGCAGGAGGAAACGCATGGGCCAGGTCCAGGGCAAGGTCGTGCTCGTCACCGGCGCGGCGGCGGGCATCGGCGCCGCCATCGCCACCACCCTGGGACGGGAGGGGGCGAAGGTCGTCCTCACCGATCTCGACGATGCGCGCGGGGAGGATGTGGCGCAGTCCATCCGCGCTGCCGGGGGAGAGGCGCTCTACCTGCACCAGGACGTGACCGAGGAGGCGCGCTGGGCCGAGGTGATGGGTGAGATCGACCGGCGCTTCGGCCGCCTCGACGTGCTGGTGGCCAATGCCGGCATCGCCATCATCGTTCCCATCATCGAGATGACGCTGGAGCAGTGGCGCAAGCAGACCGCGGTGAATGTCGATGGCGTGTTCCTGTCCGCCAAGCACGGCATCCCGCTGATGCGGAAATCGGGCCCAGGGAAGCCAAGCCCTGGCGGCTCGATCGTCATGATCTCCTCGGTCGCCGGGCTGCGCGGCTCGGCCGGGTTGGCAGGCTACTCGGCCACCAAGGGGGCGGTGCGGCTGTTTGCCAAATCCGTCGCGCTGGAATGCGCCGGGGCGCGGGACAACATCCGCTGCAACAGCATCCATCCCGGCATCATCGGCACCGAGATCTGGGAGAAGATGCCCGGCGAGCGGCGCAACGCCCCGATCGACGCGAATGCCGTGGCGGCGGCGACAGTGCCAACCGGCCAACTCGGCACGCCGCAGGACGTGGCGAATGCGGTGCTGTTCCTCGCCTCCGACGCGTCCAGCTACATCAACGGCTCGGAGATCGTGGTGGATGCCGGGCTGATGGCCGGGCGCGTCGGGAACCTGGCGGCGCAGTAGCGCCGCTCATCCGCTGGCCATGCGGCGGAGGCCGGCGACGCCCTCCGCCAGCGCCTGCTGCATCAGCCAGGCATCGCCGCCCCAGGCGATGAGGCGGAAGCCGTCCTTCAGCGCCTGGCGCGCCTCCGCCTCCCCCGTCACCAGCCGGCCCAGCCCCTTGCCGTGCAGCTTCGCCGCCACGCAGATCCGCCGCGTCGCCTCCCGGAAGCTCGGGTGGTCGAACTGGCCGGGGATGCCGAGAGAGGCGGAGAGGTCGAAATGGCCGAGCCAGAGGGCATCGACGCCCGGCAGGGAAGCGATCGCCTCGGCATTCTCCACCCCCTCCGCCGTCTCGATCATCAGGATCAGCACGGTGCGGTCATTGGCCGCCGCCAGGGCCTCGGCCGGCGGGGCGGTGCGGTAGTTGTCATGCGCGATCCGCAGCGCCACGCCGCGGCGGCCGAGCGGGGGGTATTTCAGGGCGGCCACCGCGGCCTTCGCGGTCTCGATGCTGCCGACCAGCGGCAGCATCACCCCTTCCGCGCCCACATCGGCGATGCGGGCGATGTCATGCGCGTCCCGCGAGGGGATGCGCACCAGGGTCGGGATGCCGCCGGCCTCCAGGAAGCGGAGGCCGGATTTCACCGTCTCCACCGAGAAGCCGCTATGCTCCATGTCCAGGAAGGCGAAGTCGCAGCCGGCGCCGGCCAGGATATGGCCGATGCCCGGGGTGACGAATTCCACGAGGAAGGTGCCCGCCGCCAGCTCGCCCGAACGGACCATCCGCTTCAGTGATTTGACCATCCCGATCCCCTTTTTTCGCGGCATTGATTGTGGAATAGCCGCCGCCGGCCGGCATTTGCTCCTATCCTCCCATCATGCCTTACTGAAGGGGAAGTCCACGGGGGAAGACATCCACTGATGCCGGAAGCGCCGACGCCGACGCGCCTGCAACCGCCACCCGATCCGCGTGTCGACTATTCCGTCCCTGTCGGCGACACGGTGAAGACCACCACCTGCTACATGTGCGCCTGCCGCTGCGGCATCCGGGTGCACCTGAAGGACGGCCGGATCCGCTATATCGAGGGCAATCCGGACCACCCGGTGAACCGCGGCGTGATCTGCGGCAAGGGCAGCGCCGGCATCATGACGCAGTATGCGCCGGCGCGGCTGAGCAGCCCCCTGCTGCGCGTCGGCGAACGCGGGTCCGGCGAGTTCAGGGAGATCTCCTGGGCGGAGGCGATGGACATCGCCACCGGCTGGCTGAAGGCGGTGCGGGAGACGGCGCCGGAGAGGCTCGCCTTCTTCACCGGCCGCGACCAGAGCCAGAGCCTGACCGGCTTCTGGGCCGCGCAATTCGGCACGCCGAATTTCGCCGCGCATGGCGGGTTCTGCTCGGTCAACATGGCGGCCGGCGGGCTCTATTCCATCGGCGGCAGCTTCTGGGAGTTCGGCGAGCCGGACTGGGACAAGTGCAAATATGTCCTCATGTTCGGCGTGGCCGAGGACCATGACAGCAACCCGATCAAGCTCGGCCTGTCGCGGGTGAAGGCGCGCGGCGCCAAGTTCGTCTCGGTGAATCCGGTGCGGACGGGCTACTCGGCGGTGGCGGACGAATGGGTCGGCATCCGCCCCGGCACGGACGGGCTCTTCGTGCTGGCGCTGGTGCATGAGCTGCTGCGCAACGACAAGGTCGATCTCGACTTCCTCGCCCGCTACACCAATGCCGCCTGGCTGGTGGTGCGCAACCCCGGCGGGGCGGATGACGGGCTGTTTGCCCGCGACGGGAATGGCGCGCCCCTGGCCTGGGACCGGACGCGCGGGGCGATGGATGCCAAGGCCGCCGACCTCTCCCCGGTGATGGTGGGGGATTACACCCTGCCGGATGGCCGCAAGGCCCAGCCGGTCTTCCACCTGCTGGCCGAGCGCTATCTCTCGCCCGAATACGCGCCGGAGGCGGTGGCGGAGCGCTGCGGCATCGAGGCCGCGCGCATCCGCCGCATCGCGGCCGAGATCGCGCAGGTGGCCTTCGAGCAGCCGCTGGTGCTGGACCAGCCCTGGACCGATGTGTGGGGGCGCCGGCATGAGCAGACCATCGGCCGCCCGGTCGCCTTCCATGCGATGCGGGGAATCTCCGCGCACAGCAACGGCTTCCATTCCTGCCGCGCGCTGCACCTGCTGCAGATGCTGCTGGGCGCCGTCGATACCCCCGGCTCCTGGCGCTACAAGTCGCCCTTCCCGCGGCCGATCCCGCCGGGCCCGCCGCCGGCCGGCAAGGGTGCAAAGCCGAACACGCCGCTCACGGGCAACATCCTCTCCTTCCCGCAGGGGCCGGACGACCTGCTGGTGGACGATGCCGGGAGCCCCTTGCGCATCGACAAGGCCTTCTCCTGGGAAGCGCCGCTCGCCCTGCATGGGATGATGCACACCGTCATCGGCAATGCCGGGGCGGGCGATCCCTATCCGATCGACACGCTGTTCATGTTCATGGCCAACATGGCCTGGAACAGCGCCATGAACCCGGGCGAGGTGATCCGTATCCTGACGGAGAAGCGCCCGGACGGCGAATACGTCATCCCGCATGTCATCTACTCGGATGCGTACTTCTCCGAGACGGTGCCCTATGCCGACCTGATCCTGCCGGACACCACCTATCTCGAGCGCTGGGACTGCATCTCGGTGCTCGACCGGCCGATCGGCGGCGCGCATGGCGCGGGCGACGCCATCCGCCAGCCGGTCATTCAACCGGACCGGGACGTGCGTCCCTTCCAGGAAGTGCTGATCGAACTCGGCGCCCGGCTCGGCCTGCCGGCCTTCGTGAAGGAGGACGGCAGCCCGCGCTTCAAGGACTATCCGGACTACATCGTGAATCACCAGCGCGCCCCGGGCGTCGGGCCGCTGGCCGGCTTCCGCGGCACGGATGGCAGCAAGAAGGGCGTCGGCGAGCCGAACCCGGACCAGCTCCAGCGCTACATCGACAATGGCTGCTTCTGGCGCGACCACCTGCCGCCGGAGCAGCACTGGTACAAGCACGCCAACCAGGCCTATCTGGACGGCGCCAAGGCCATGGGGTTCATCCCGAAGCCCGAGCAGGTGGTGCTGCAGCTCTGGTCCGAGCCCTTGCAGAAATTCCGCCTCGCCGCCGAGGGCCATGGCGAGCGGCAACCACCCGATCACTTGCGGGAGCGCGTGCGCACCTATTGCGACCCGCTGCCGATCTGGTACCCGCCGCTCGAGCAGCAGGGCGCCGATCTCGGCCGCTTCGACCTCTCGGCCGTGACGCAGCGGCCGATGGCGATGTACCATTCCTGGGGCTCCATGAATGCCTGGCTGCGGCAGATCCATGGATCGAACAAGCTCTACATGGCCCGCAGCCGCGCCGAGGCGATGGGCCTCGCCCAGGATGACTGGGTCTGGGTCGAGAGCCGCAACGGCCGCCTGAAATGCCAGGTCTCGCTGATGGAGGGGGTGAACCCCGACACGGTCTGGACCTGGAACGCCATAGGCAAGCGCGCCGGCGCCTGGGGCCTGACGGAGGACAGCCCGGAGGCGGTGCGCGGCTTCCTGCTGAACCACGTCATCAGCGAATGGCTGCCGGCGCAGGAAGGCTTCCGCGCCGCCAATGCCGACCCGGTGACGGGCCAAGCCGCCTGGTACGACCTCCGTGTGCGCGTCACGAAGGCGGATGGCCCCGGCGTGACCGAACCCCATTTCTCGACGCTCAAGGACCGCCCGGGCGCACCGCCGCGCCCGGAGGTCCTGGCCTACAACGCGAAGTCCCCCGCATGACCTGCCTTCCGGACCCGGTCCCGGGCGCCAAGAAGCTCGGCCTCGTCATCGATCTCGACACCTGCGTCGGCTGCCAGGGCTGCGCGACCAGTTGCAAGGAGTGGAACGCCTCCGGCCACTCCGCACCGCTGCCGGACTACAAGCCCTATTCGGCGGGCGCCGAGGGCGTGTGGTTCAACCGCGTCCACAGCTACGAGGCCGGCGAGGGCGCGGCGGGCCGCACGGTCCACTTCCCCCGCTCCTGCCTGCATTGCGAGAACGCGGCCTGCGTCACCGTCTGCCCGACCGGCGCCAGCTACAAGCGCGCCGAGGACGGCATCGTCCTCGTCAACCATGACACCTGCATCGGCTGCGGGTTGTGCGCCTGGGCCTGCCCCTATGGCGCGCGGGAGATGGACGAGGACCAGGGGGTGATGAAGAAATGCACCCTCTGCGTGGACCGCATCTACAACGAGACGATCCCCGAGGCGCAGCGCCAACCCGCCTGCGTCCTCGCCTGCCCGACCAAGGCGCGGCATTTCGGCGACCTCGGCGACCCGGACAGCGCCGTCAGCCGGCTGGTGGCGGAACGCGGCGGCCAGCCGCTGATGCCGGAGCTCGGCTACAAGCCGGTCAACAGCTACCTGCCGCCGCGCCGCAGGCCGGACCAGGTGCCGGTCGAGGACGCGCCGACCCAGATGGATATCAAGAACCCCGTCCTGCGCTGGATGGACCGGGTGCTGAGCCGCGCCGAGGGTTGAGCCGGACATGAACCCCGCCCCCTCCATCGTCTTCTTCACCACCGCCTCGGGCGCCGGCTATGGCTTGCTCTTCTGGCTCGGCCTGCTGCGGCCCGTCGGGCTGCTGCCGCAGGCGCCGGAATTCGCGCTGGCCTGCCTCGCGCTCGCGCTGGTGCTGGTCACCGCCGGTCTCGCCTCCTCGCTGCTGCATCTCGGCAATCCGCAGCGGGCCTGGCGGGCGCTGACGCAATGGCGCTCCTCCTGGCTGTCGCGGGAGGGGGTGGCGGCGGTCGCCACCTACATCCCCGCCGGGCTGTTCGGCCTCGCGCTGCTGGCGGACCAGCCGGGCCTCGCCACCCTCGCCGGGCTGCTCGCGGCGGTCGGGGCTGCGGCGACGGTCTGGTGCACGGGGATGATCTACGCTTCCCTCAGGCCCATCCCGCAATGGCACCATCCGCTGGTGGCGCCGGGCTACCTGCTGCTCTCGGCCTATACCGGCATGGCGCTGCTGGCCGCCGTCTCGGCCCTCGGCGGCGTGGTCGGCGGCCTGGCCGGCCTCATCGTCATGCTCGGCATCGCCGGGGTGGTCCTGAAGCTCGCCTACTGGAACAGGATCGACGGGATGCGGCCTGCGGCGACGGCCGAGAGCGCGACCAGCCTCGGCTTCATCGGCAAGGTCCGCACCCTCGACCCGCCGCATACCGAGACGAACTACCTGCTGCGGGAGATGGGCTTCCGCGTCGCCCGCAAGCACGCGGCCAGGCTGCGCCGCATCGCGCTGGTGGCGGGCTTCGGCCTGCCGGTCCTGCTCGCCCTCCTCGCCTCGCTGTCCGGCGGCGTCGCGCCGCTGGCGCTGATGCTGGCGGCGCTGCTGGCCCTCGCCGGCATGCTGGTGGAGCGCTGGCTGATGTTCGCGGAAGCCACGCATACCGTCGCGCTCTACTACCGGGGTTCCTGAACGCCCCGCTCAGGCCGGTCCGATCCCCGTCTCCTCCTGCCGGCGCTTGTCGATCTCCTCGCCATAGCGCCGCAGCAGATGCGCCTCGGTCAGCAGGCCGAGGACGCGCTTCTCCGGCCCGTCCACCACCGCCAGCGCCTCGGCCTCCGCCGCCTCGAACAGCGCCATGGCGTTCTTCGCATTGGTTCCGGGCAGCAGCACGCGGTCGCGGTGGCGGGCCAGCTCGGCCAGCGTCGCGGTCTCGGGCGGCGCCGCATGCGCCTCGGGCACCGAGACGATGCCGGCATAGCGCCCTGCCTCGTCGAGCAGCACCACCTGCGCGGTCGCGCCCAGCGGCACGGCCTGGCGGAAGGCGGCCAGTTCCATGGTCGCGGGCAGGCTGCGCGGGTCCCGCCGCATCAGCCGCCCCGCCGTCAGGTCGTTGATCCAGCCCACGTCATGCGCGCTGCGGATGGCCTCGCCGCGCAGGTGGAAGCGCCAGGTGGCGAAGGAATAGCCGAAGAGCCGCCGCACGATCAGCCCCGCCACCGCGACGGCCGCCAGCACCAGCCCCGTCACCGCCAGGCTGCCCGTCGTCTCCAGCGTCAGGAAGGTCATGGCCAGCGGCGCGCCGATGACGGCGGCGCCGAAGGCGCTCATGCCCACCAGCGACAGGATCAGCGGGTCCGGCCCCGGCGGCAGCACCATCGCCACCAGCCCCGCGAAGAGCTTGCCGCCCAGCGCGCCGATCAGCAGGGAGGCAAAGAACAGCCCGCCGCGGAAGCCGCTGGCGACCGAGATGAGGGAGGCGAGCGCCTTGACCAGC
This sequence comes from Roseicella aerolata, assembly GCF_020523605.1. Taxonomy (GTDB): domain Bacteria; phylum Pseudomonadota; class Alphaproteobacteria; order Acetobacterales; family Acetobacteraceae; genus Paracraurococcus; species Paracraurococcus aerolatus. The sequence goes on from NZ_JAJAQI010000011.1 coordinate 120,421, forward strand.
ATCAGCAGCAGCACGAGGCGCGCTGGCGTTTCCGTGACGAAGGCCAGGTGCAGCGCGCCATGCCCGGCCGAGAGCGCGACGGTCGAGACCGTCGCCAGCCCGCCGACGCAGAGCCCGCCGAGCATCAGCCGCAGGGCGCCGGAGGGAATGGCCCGGGCCAGCAGCCGCTCGGTCACCGCCAGGCCGCGCATCAGCAGGATGGCCGAGAAGCCGCAGAGCACGCCGACCAGGAGCGCGAGCGGGTAGAGCTCATTGTCCACCGGGCCGGTGGCGAGCGTCTCCACCGCATAGCCCTTCACCTCCAGCGCCCGCGCCACCAGCACGGCGCAGACGGCGGAGGCCACCACGGGGAAGAGCGCGCCGATGCTGTAGCCGCCGATCACCAGTTCGAAGGCGTAGAAGGCGCCGGTCAGCGGCGCGTCGAAGGCGGCGGCGATCGCGCCCGCCGTGCCGGCGCCGACCAGCACGCGCAGGTCGCCCCGCCGCAGCGCGAAGAAGAGGCCGAGCTTCGAGGCGAGCCCGCCGCCCGCCTGGGCATAGCCTGCCTCCAGCCCCACCGAGGCGCCGACGCCGTTGGAGAGGATGGTCTGCGCCCCGACCACGGCGGCATCGGTGAGCGACAGGCGCCCGCCATGCAGCGCATTGGCCTCGATCGGATCCACCGGCGCCTTGGGCCGCCAGCGCTTCAGCAGCCGGTTGAGGCCGTAGAGCGCGAGGCCACCGAGGGCCGGCACCAGCAGCAGCCGCCAGTCCGGGATGTAGCCTGCGGCGGAGAGGCGCATCCCGGGTGGGATGCCGAAGAGCAGCGCGTGCAGCCCATGCGCCGCCATGCCCATGCCCCAGGCCAGCAGCCCGACCGCGGCGCCGGTGAGCGCGGCGAGCAGGACGATCGCCACCTCGCTGGTGCGCACCAGGCTGCGCAGCGCCGCGGCCCGGCGGAGTTGGCGAAGGAGGAATTGGACAGGTCGGTGGAGCAAGGCGGGCATGCGCCCGCCTGCTTGCCGCAGCGGCGCCGCGGTGGCGAAACACCTTCCGGTGGCCGGCACCACCCGGCCCTGCCTCGGCATGGGCTGCGCGGCTCCGGGCCGGAGCCGCGCCCCATGCCAGCCGGCATCGATGCTGGCCGGCATGGCTTGTTGCTCGGCGCGCAGCGTCACCCAATCCTGTGCGCGATGCCGGCCGGCAGGTGTCGGGATTCCTGCCGTTCGGTGGCCCCAGCCGCCTCAGAATGCTGCGGGCGCTTTCATCGCAAGCTCAGGCGCGCCGCCGGTCTGTCACGCAACGAACACGGCGTCCTGCGGCATGGGGGTATGTCACTCCGCACGGATGTTGTTCGCCTTCACCACCTCGCCCCAGCGGGCATGGTCGCGGCGCATGATCTCGCCGAGTTCCTCCGGCGTGCCGCCGCCCGGCTCATCGCCGCGGCTGACGATGTTCTGGCGGATCGTCTGGTCCTGGCAGGCCTGGTTCACCGCGGCATTGGCGCGCTGGATGATCTCCCGCGGCGTGCCCTTCGGGGCGAACATCCCGATCCAGGCCAGCACGACAAAATCCTGGATGCCCGATTCGGCCGCGGTCGGGATGTTCGGGAAGGCCGGGATGCGCTGCGCCGTCGTCGCCATCAGGCCGCGCAGCTGGTTCGCCTGCAGGAAGGGCGCGACCACGCTCGCGCCGTCGCACATGATCTGGAAGCGGCCGGCGATGAAGTCCTGCATGGCCGGCCCGCTGCCGCGATAGGGCACATGCGTCATCTCCGGGCTGCCGATCCTGCTGCGGAACAGCTCCATCGCGACATGCGACAGGCTGCCCGAGCTGGCCGAGCCGTAATCGACATCGCCGCGCTTCGATTTCGCCCAGTTGGCGAATTCCTGCACCGTATTGGCGGGAACCGCGGGATGCAGGCAGAAGATCAGCCCGCTGGTCAGCATCATCGCGATCGGCTCGAGCTCGAGCGGATTGAACCGCATGGACGGCATGGTGTGCGGGTTGATGACCAGCGGGTTGGCATTGCCGACCAGCAGCGTGTAGCCGTCCGGCCGCGCGCGCAGCACCGTCTCGGTGCCCAGATTGCCGCCGGCGCCGCCGCGGTTGTCGATGACGACCGGCTGGCCGAGCGCCTGCTGCAAGCCGTTCTGCAGCACCCGCGCGGCGAAATCGGTCTGCCCGCCCGGCGGGAAGCCGACGACCAGGGTGACAGGGCGGGAGGGCCAGGGAGCGGAGGACTGCGCCTGGCCGATCGCCGGCGCGGCGAGCCCGGCGGTGCCGAGAGCAAGGGCGGTGCGGCGCGTCAGCGCGCCGCGAAGGAGATGGGTCATGGCTGTCGCCTCCCGGATGGGGCGGCCGGGATGCCGACCGCGGCGGGCGGCGGAGACCGAACACGGCGCCATCGCCCCAGCCCCAAGCGCATGCGGCCGGGTCCGGTTCGGTCCGCGCCGCCCGGGCCGCCACGCCGGTGCCGACTGGCCCGACTCGCCGGGCTGGCGCAGAGTGGCGGCAACGCCACCCATCGGGAGGAAGCCTTGTCCATCACCCGCCGCGCGGCCCTGGCCGCGCCCGCCCTGCTGCTCGCCGCCCGCGCCGGGGCCCAGGGGGGCGCCGCAGCGAATTTCCCGAACCGCCCCGTCCGCATCGTCGTCCCCTACACGCCGGGCGGCGTCTCCGACATCACCGCGCGGCTGATGGCCGAGCCGCTGGCCGCCATCTGGGGCCACCCCGTCCCGGTCGAGAACCGCGCAGGCGCGGATGGCGTCATCGGGACCGAGGTGGTGGCGCGCAGCGCGCCGGACGGGCACACGCTCGGCCTCGTCTCGGTGGGGCATCCTGTCAACGCCGCCTTCTACCGGCTGCCCTTCGACACGCTGCGGGACTTCAGCTTCGTCACCCAGACCACGGCGACGCCGCTGGTGCTCTGCGCCGGCAAGGGTTTCGGGCCGAACACCCCGGCGGAGCTGGTGGCGCATGCGAAGAGGGATCCGGGCGTCACCTTCGCCGGCACCGGCGGCGTGGTGCGGCTGGCCCCGGTGCTCTTCGCCCAGCAGACCGGCATCGAGCTGACCTATGTGCCCTATCGCGGCAGCACCCAGGCGCATCCGGACCTGATCGCCGGGCGGGTGGACATCATGTTCGACACCGTCCCGGCCGCCCTGCCGCATATCCAGTCCGGCAGCCTGAAGGCGCTGGCCACCACCGGCACGAAGCGCGCGCCGCAGCTTCCCGATGTGCCGACGATCGGCGAAGCCTTCCTGCCGGGCTTCGAGGCCTCGACCTGGGGCATGGTGATCGCCCCGGCCAACCTGCCGGAGCCGGTGCTGGCGAAGCTCAATGCCGATTGCGTCGCGGCGCTGCGGCGGCCGGAGGTGGTGGAGAAGCACCGCACGCTGGGGGCGGAGGTCGTCACCTCCTCCCCCGCCGAGATCCGCGCCTTCACCGAGAGCGAGATGCGCAAATGGGGCGAGGCGGCGCGGAAGGCTGGGATCGTGCCGCAATAGGCGGCACGACCGTCGAAGGGGGCTTCAGCCCCCCTCGACCTGCCCGCCCGCCTCCGCCCAGTCCTTGAAGCCGCCGAGGTTGCGGACATCGGTATAGCCCATGTCCTTCAGCGTCTTGCCCGCCATGGCGGCGCGGCCGCCGGAGGCGCAGTAGGTGATGATGGTCTTCGCCCGGTCGAAGGCCGCCTCGTGCAGGGCACTGTCGGGATCGGCGCGGAATTCCAGCAGGCCGCGCGGGATGGCCAGCGCGCCGGGCACCTTGCCGGAGGCCGCGACCTCCGGCGGCTCCCGCAGGTCGACGAAGACCACGTTGGGCTTGCCGTGCATCTCCTTCGCCTCATGCGCGCTGATGCGCGGCACCGCGGCATTGGCGGCCTCCAGCATCTCCTTCACGGTGGTCGGCATGGTGGTTCCTCCCGCTGGGTTCGGAGATCGAGCCTAGCCCAGCGCATGGGCCAGGACCAAGCCAAGCAGCGCCGCCGCGCCGGCGCCCAGGACCGCGAAGGTCAGCCCCATGCCGAGGGTGCGCCAGCGCAGCACCTCCGGCTCCTGGCTGATGCCCCAGGCATGCAGCACCCGGCCGGCGAGGAAGGCGGTGCCCAGCGCATGCACGCCCCAGGCGGGCAGGCCCATGCCTTCCAGCAGGCCCAGCAGCACCAGGCCGAGCGGCACGTATTCGGCGCAATTGCCATGCGCCCGCACCGCCCGCTCCACCAGCCGATGCGGGGCGCCGAGCGCCACATGGTAGCGCCGCCGCTGCCGGACCACGCGGATGGAGAGCACCAGGAACAGCCCCGCCAGCAGAGCTGCGTAAAGGGCGGTGGCGGGCAGCGGCATGCTGGGTGCTCCGGCGGGTGTGGAGACCCTATATCGCACGGGATGGAACCCCTCGCCCTCTACCTGCACTGGCCCTTCTGCGCCGCGAAATGCCCCTACTGCGACTTCAACAGCCATGTGCGGGAGCGCATCGACCAGGCCCGCTACCGCGACGCCCTGCGGCGGGAGCTGGCGCGGGAGGCGGCGCGGGCCAATGGGTCGGGCATGCGGCGGAGGCTCGCCAGCATCTTCTTCGGCGGCGGCACGCCGAGCCTGATGGCGCCCGAAACGGCGGCCGCGCTGATCGCGGATGCGAAGCGGCTGTTCGACGCGCCCGATGACCTCGAGGTCACGCTCGAGGCGAACCCGACCAGCGTGGAGGCGGCGAAGCTGGCCGAATTCCGTGCCGCCGGCGTCAACCGCCTCTCCCTCGGCGTGCAGTCGCTGGACGCGGAGGCCCTGCGCTTCCTCGGACGGAAGCATGACGTGCCGCAGGCCATCGCGGCGCTGGAGGCGGCGCGGGCGCTCTTCCCCCGCCTCTCCTTCGACCTGATCTACGCCCGGCCCGGCCAGGCGGAGGCGGGCTGGCGGGCGGAATTGCGCCAGGCCCTGGCGCTCGCCGCCGACCACCTCTCGCTCTACCAGTTGACGATCGAGCCGGGGACGCGCTTCGCCACCGAACATGCCCGCGGCGCCTTCGCCCTGCCGGAGGATGACGCGGCCGCGCGGCTCTACTGGGCGACGGTGGAGGAGGCGGCGCGCTTCGGCCTGCACCCCTATGAGGTCTCGAACTACGCCCAGGCCGGCGCCGAGAGCCGGCACAACCTGGTCTACTGGCGCTATGGCGACTATCTCGGGATCGGCCCGGGGGCGCATCAGCGGCTGACGCTGGACGGGGCGCTGCTGGCTGCCCGCCGCCATCGCGCGCCGGAGGAATGGCTGGGGCGCGTGGAGCGCGACGGCCATGCGGTGACGGAGGAGGAGGCGCTCGCCCCCGCCGACCGGGCGCGGGAGGCGTTGCTGATGGGGCTGCGCCTCGCCGAGGGCATCGACCCCGCGCGCATTGCCGCGCGCAGCGGCCTGACCCTGGCCGAGGCGCTGGACCCCACCATGCTCGCCGCCTGCCTGGAGGAGGGCTACCTCGCCTGGACCGGGGCCGGCCGGCTGGTGGCGACCGAGGAGGGCCGCATGCGGCTGGACGCCATGCTGCCCGTGCTGCTGCGGTAGCGGGGCGCCCAACCGCCCGAAGGCTTGACCGAGGCCGACACGGGAAGCCGTTCCGGCTCCGCTTGCGCGGCCACCGGAAGCCTGCTCCGCTGGCGCCTGACGGGCCGAGGGCCCGCGGGAGGGAATGCCATGGCGAAGCCCCCCGGCGCGAGCGCCGGCCGGCATGCCATTGTCATTGGCGGCTCGGTCGGCGGGCTGTTCGCCGCCAACCTGCTGCTGCGCCGCGGCTGGGATGTGCAGGTCTTCGAGAAGGCGACGGGCGGCCTCGAATCCCGCGGCACCGGCATCGCCTACCACCCGGAGACCGAGGCGATCCTGGCGCTGGCCGGCGCGCGGGACAAGCACGCGCCCGGCGTCCGGGTGGAAGGCCGCTGCGCCGTGGATGCGATGGGCACGGTCGTCGCGCGGCAACTCTACCCCCAGTACGTCACGGCCTGGGGCCGCATTTTCAACCCGCTGCGCGCCGCCTTCCCGGCCGGGCGCTACCATGGCGGGCGGGAACTGGCGAATCTTTCGCAGGATGCGGGCAGCGTCACCGCGCATTTCGCCGATGGCAGCCGCGCGACGGCCGAACTGCTGGTCGGCGCGGACGGGTTCCGCTCCGCGGTGCGGGCGATCGTCGCGCCGCAGGCCGTGCCGGTCTATGCCGGCTATGTCGGCTGGCGCGGGCTGGTGGAGGAGCGTGAGTTCTCCCCGGACTTCGCCCCGGTCTTCGGGCAATTCACCTTCGGCTTCCCCGGCCATGGCGAGACCATCGGCTATCCCATCCCCGGTCTGGACGACAGCGTGGCGCCGGGCGAGCGGCGGTACAATTTCCTCTGGTACTATCCGGTCGATGCCGGCGCGGCGCTGACCGACCTGCTGACGGATGCGTCCGGCCGCGTGCATGCCTGGTCCATCCCGCCCGCCCTGATCCGGCCGGAGCACATCGCCGCCCTGCAGCGCGATGCGGCGGCACGGCTGCCCGCCCCCTATGCCGAGGCGCCGCGGCGCGCCCGGCAATTCCTGGTCCAGCCGATCTACGACCTGGAGAGCCCCGCCATGGGCTTCGGCCGCGTCGCGCTGCTGGGCGATGCCGCCTTCGTCGCGCGGCCGCATGTCGGCGTCGGCGTGCTGAAGGCGGCGGAGGACGCGCTGGCCCTGGCCGGGGCGCTGGAGGCGGAGCCGGAGGTGCCGGCGGCGCTCATGCGCTATGGCGCGGCGCGCATCCCGCCCTCCCGCGCCGCGGTGGCGATGAGCCGGCATCTCGGCGCCTTCATCGAGCGGAGGCTGCCGCGGCCGGAAGCCGATCCGGGCCTCGGGCTGACCCTGCCGCGCCTGCTGGAGCTCAGCGGCCGGCCGGTTCCGCGCGATGCGCATTGACCGCGGGACGCCGCCACGCGCATCGTTGCGGCAAGGCGCCCGATGAGGCGCCATGAGGGAGCGACCGAGATGCCCGATCTCGACCGGATGGGCGTGACCGCGGAAGTGCTCGCGCAGATGGCGAAGACGCCCGATCCGCGGCTGCGCCAGATCATGGAAGCCGCCACCCGCCACCTGCACGATTTCGCGCGTGAGGTGGAGCTGAAGCCAGAGGAGTGGCTGGCCGGCATCGCCTTCCTCACCGCTGTCGGCCAGGCCTGCACGCCCTACCGGCAGGAATTCATCCTGCTCTCGGACGTGCTCGGCCTTTCGCGGCTGGTGAACGTGATGCACGACCTCGAGGGCCGGGAGGAGCTGGGCACCGAGACCAGCCTGCTCGGCCCCTTCTTCCGCGAGAAGGCGCCGGAATTCGCCGCCGGCGAGAGCATCGCGCGGGAGGACAAGGGCGGGCAGGAGATCATCCTCTTCGGCCAGGTCACGGATGCCGCGGGCCGGCCGCTCCCCGGTGCCGAGATCGACATCTGGCAGGTGGACGCGACCGGCCTCTACGACCTGCAGGCGAGCGACGCGACGGTGATGGACATGCGCGGCCGCTTCCGCACGGATGCGGAGGGGCGCTACCACATGCGCACCGTGAAGCCGATGGGCTACTCCATCCCGATGGACGGCCCGGTCGGCAGGCTGGTGCAGCAGCAGGACCGCCACGGCATGCGGCCCGGGCACATCCATATCCTGGCGCAGGCGCCGGGATGCCGGGAACTGGTGACGGCGCTCTACATGGCCGACGACCCGAACATCGGCACGGATACGGTCTTCGGCGTCTCCCGCTCACTCATCGTGGAGCCCAGGCTCGGCCTGCCCGGCGCGCCGCGCAGCGACCTGCCGGCGGTGCGCTACGATTTCCGCCTCTCCCGCCTCGGTGCGCAGGACACCGGCGGCAGGGTGGGCGCCGATCCATCGCAGATCATGCCAGCGGCTCGGTAAGAGGCCGCGGCAGGGACCAAGGGAGGATACGAGAATGACCGAGTTGACCCGCCGCGGCCTCGGACGCGCGGCCCTGGCCGGTGCCCTGACCGCGAGCGCCTTTCCGGCCATCGCCCAGGATTCGAACCCGATCCGCATCGGCTATTCCATGTCGCTCTCGGGCGGGCTCGCGGCCAATGGCCGCTCCGCCCTGCTCGCGCAGAGGATCTGGGCGGAGGACGTGAACGCCAGGGGCGGCCTGCTCGGCCGGCCCGTGCAGCTCGTCACCTATGACGACCAGAGCAATCCCGCCAATGTCCCGTCGCTCTATACGAAGCTGATCGATGTGGACAAGGTGGACATCGTCACCTCGCCCTATGCGACGGCGATGATCGCGCCCTCCATGCCCGTCGTCATGCAGCGCGGGATGACCTATGTCTCGCTCTTCGGCGCGGGCGTGAACGAGCGGCTGAAGTACAACCGCTACTTCAGCATGAACGTCACCGGGGACGACATCAAGGGCACCTATGCCCGCGGCTTCCTCGAATGCACCAAGATGCTCCCCAACCCGCCGCGCACCATCTCCATCCTCGCGGTGGACAACGACTTCGCGCAGCGCGCGGCCGAAAGCGTGCGGACGCTGGCGCGCGAATACGGGCTGCGCATCGTCTATGACCGTTCCTACCCGCCGAGCACGGTGGACTTCACCCCGACCGTCCGTGCCATCCAGGCGGCCCGGCCGGATGTGGTCTTCTTCGCCTCCTACCCGCCGGATTCCAACGGCATTCTGCGCGCGGTGAGCGAGCTGCGGATGACCGCTGCGCTGTTCGGCGGCGGCATGATCGGGCCGCAGATCGCGGCGGTGCAGGCGCAGCTCGGCCCCATCCTGAACAACCTGGTGAACTGGGACGTCTACTCGCCCGAACCCACCATGAAATTCCCGGGCGTGGACGCCTTCCAGGAGAAGTACCGTGCCCGCGCACCGCAGGAGCAGACGGACGTGCTGGGCAACTACCTGCAGCCCTATGCCTATGCGCAGATGCAGGTGGTGGAACAGGCGCTGGCCCGCACCGGCAAGGTGGACCAGGCGGCGCTGGCCGAGGACATGCGCGCCAACAGCTTCGGCACCATCGTCGGCGACATCAGGTTCAGTGCCCTCGGCGAATGGGCGAAGGAGCGGAACCTCTTCGTCCAGTTCCAGAACATCACCGATGGCGACCTGGAGAAGTACAGGAAGCCGGGCACCAAGGTGATCCTCTACCCGCCGGAGCTGAAATCGGGCTCGCTGAAGACCCCCTACGGCGCGCCGGCCTGAGGCCGGGATGGATCCCACCGTCTCGCTGCTGCTGAACGGGATCGTCAGCGGGTTGCTGCTCGGCGGCCTCTACGCCGCCGCGGCCTCCGGCCTCGCGGTCTCCTTCGGCATGCTGGACATCGTCAACATCGCGCATCCCGCGCTGATGGTGGCGGGTGGCTTCGCCGTCATCCTCATCGGCACCGCGCTAGGGCTCGACCCGCTGCTCGTGGCGGTGCTGCAGGCGCCGGTCTTCTACCTGCTCGGGACGGGGATCTACCGCGCCTACAACCACTTCTTCGAGCGCCGTGGCGACGAGGCGCTGCAGGGCCTCGCCTTCTTCTTCGGCGTCATGTTCATCATCGAGGTCGGGCTGGTGATGCTGTTCGGGCCGGAGCAGCGCTTCCTCGATCCCGACTACGCCTTCGTCACCTGGCGCCTCGGCGAGATCGACGTGCCGCTGCGCATGCTGGCCCCGGCCCTGCTGGCCATGGCGGCGATCGGCGCGCTCTGGCTCTTCCTGACGCGCAGCTTCACCGGCCTCGCCATCGCCGCCGTGGCGCAGGACCCGGAGGCGCTGCGGCTGATGGCGGTGGATCCGGTGCGCATCAAGCGCATGGCCTTCGGCATCTCGGTCGCGCTGGCCGCGGTCGCGGGCGGCGCCCTGGTGGTGGTGCAGCCGATCGATCCTTCCTCCCACCATGTCTTCATCGGGCGGGTCTTCGCCATCTGCATCATGGGCGGCATGGCGAGCCTCTCGGGCGCCGTCATGGCCGCCTTCCTCTTTGGCGTGGTGGAAAACGTGACGGCCACCTTCTACGGCCCCTCCTGGTCGCCGGCGGTCGCCTTCGGCTGGCTGCTGCTGGTGCTGGCGGTGCGGCCACAGGGCCTGTTCGGGAGGGCCGCATGAGCGCGACGACACTCCCCGCCCCCGCCATGCCGACAGCGCGCCTGCACCTCTCCTACTGGCTCGGCGCCGGCGCGCTGGCCGTGGCGCTGATTCTCCTGCTGCGGCTGATCGGCAACGAGTATGGCTGGTATGCCGGCTATTTCGTGTTGCAATACGTGGTGCTGGCCGCCGCCTGGAACATCCTGGGCGGCTATGCGGGGTATGTGAATTTCGGCGCGGCCGGCTTCATGGCGACCGGCTCCTACACCACCATCGTGCTCTACGAGGCGCTGGGCCTGGGCGTGATCCCGGGCATCCTCGGCGCCGCCGTGGTCGCGGGGCTTCTGGGCCTCGGCACCGGCTATCTCACGCTGCGGCTGCGCGGGGTCTATTTCTCCATCGCCACGCTCAGCCTCTCGGTCGTGCTCCAGACCATCGTGGTGAACTGGGACTATGTCGGCGGCTCGCGCGGCGCCTACATCATCCGGCCGATGGAGGTGCCGCCCTTCGCCAGCTATGGCGAGTACATCTTCGTCGTCATGCTGGTCCTCGCGGTCATCGCCGTCGGCATCGGGCGGACGGTGGAGTTCTCACGTCTCGGCCGGGGGCTCCAGGCGATCCGGGACAATGAGCGGGCGGCGGAGGCGGTGGGCGTGCCGACGCTCCGCCTCAAGCTCATCGCCACCACCCTGTCCGGCGCGCTGATGGGCGTGGCCGGCGCGCCGCTGCCCTTCTATGCCGGCTACCTGAACCCGGAAGGCGCCTTCAACCTGGCCTATGCGGTGAACGCCATCGCCATGCCGCTGATCGGCGGCGCGGGCACCTGGCTCGGCCCCGTCATCGGCGCGGTGCTGCTGGCGACGCTGCAGCAGGCGGCGACGGTGACCATCTCCTCCGCCCTCAACCTCTGGATCGTCGGCTGGATGCTGGTGATCTTCGTCGCGCTCTTCCCGCGCGGCATCCTCGGCTGGTTCCGCAGGCGATGAGCGGCGGGATCCTCCTGCGCGCCGAGCGTGTCGGCAAGCGCTTCGGCGGCTTCGTGGCCTTGCAGGACATCGACCTCGAGCTGCGCGCGGGCGAGCGGCTGGGGCTGATCGGCCCCAACGGCTCCGGCAAGAGCACCTTCGTCAATTGCATCAGCGGGGACTTCGCCGCCCATGACGGGCAGGTGACGCTGGGCGGGCAGAAGCTGGACGGGCTGAAGCCGCATCGCCGCGCGCGGCTCGGTCTCGCCCGCACCTTCCAGCTTCCGCAACCCTTCACCAGCCTGACGGTGCTGGAGAATGTGCGCGTGCCGCTGCTGTTCGCCGGGGAAGCCGCGAATGCCACGCGGCGCGCAATGGAATGCCTGGAACAGGTGGAGCTCGCCGCCAAGGCGGACAAGCTGCCGCGCGAACTGACCCAGGTGGAGCAGCGCCGGCTGGAGCTCGCCCGCGCCATCGCGCTGCGCCCGCAATTGCTGATCGCCGACGAGGCGATGGCCGGCCTCTCCCATGCCGAGGTGGACCAGATCCTCGCCCTGCTGCGCCGGCTGAACGCCGCCGGCACGGCGGTGATCATGATCGAGCACATCATGCGCGCGGTGACCGAATTCTCCGAGCGGCTGATCGTCTTCGTCGCCGGACGCAAGATCGCGGATGGGGCGCCGCGGGAGGTGCTGGCGCTGCCAGAGGTGGAGGGAGCCTATCTTGGCAGGCAGTAGCGCGCTGGAGATCCGCGGCATCGATGCCGGCTATGGCGCGGTGCGGGTGCTGGAGGATGTCTCGCTGACCGTCCCGGCGGGGGAGACGGTGGTGCTGCTCGGCACCAACGGCAATGGCAAGTCCACGCTGATGCGCAGCATCATGGGCCAGGTGCGGCCCAGCGCGGGCACGGTGCGGGCGGTGCTGGACGGCAGGCCGGTGGACCTCGCCGGCCTCTCGCCGGAGCAGGTGGTGTCCCTGGGCATCGTCCTGGTGCCGGAGGGGCGGCGGCTCTTCCCGCGCCTGACGGTCGAGCAGAATCTTCGCCTCGGCGCCTATCGCCCGGCGGCGCGGGAGAGGCTGGCGGAGAACCTGGCCCTCTGCTTCGAGATGTTCCCGCGCCTCGCCGAACGCCGCGCCCAGCTCGTCGGCAGCATGAGCGGGGGCGAGCAGCAGATGGTGGCGCTGGCCCGCGCGGTGATGTCGGCGCCGCGCATCCTGCTGGTGGATGAGCCCTCGGTCGGCCTCGCCCCCATCCTCGTCTCCCGCACCATGGAGATGATCGCGGAAATGAAGGCGAGGCTTGGTCTGACGGTGCTGATGGCGGAGCAGAATTTCCACCAGGCCGTTCGCATCGCCGACCGCGGCTATGTCATCGTCCATGGCAGGATGGCGTTCGAAGGCGGCTCGGCGGCCGCCCTGCAGGACAACGAGCTGGTGCGGAAGGTGTATCTCGGCCTGTAGCCTCATGGGTTCCAGGGGGCTGGACGCATGCGTCCAGCCCGCCTCTGCCGGAGGGGGTGCGGGGGAGGCAGGGCCCCCCGGCCTATTCCGGCGGCATCGCCCAGGCCAGCGCCTCGTGCCCCGGCGCGTAGAGGGTGTTCGTCGTCGCCGGGTTGCGGTTCACCAGCTTGCGCATGAAGAGCGGATGGGTGGTGGAGCGGCACTCGTGCTCCACCTCGAACAGCAGCGAGCCGGTCGCGGGGTCGACGATCCTGATGAAGCGGTACTGGTGCTGGCTGTCTTCCTGGCTGATCAGCCCGCGCTCCGCCAGCCTCGCATGCACGCCGCCGAAATCGACGAAGGCGAGCTGGATGTGGTGGCCGTCATAGGCGGGCTGGGGCGCGTCGGTTTCCCGGAAGGTCAGGACCTGCCCTGGTGCGACCAGCACCTTCGCCACGCCGTCCTCGATGGCGGCCGGCGCCGCCACGATCTCCCGGTAGAAGCGGGTGATGCCGTCCAGGGTGCCGGGTGCGACGTCGAATTCGACATAGGGCATGCCGAGGACGATGCGGCCGAAGCGCCCGGCATCCGGCGCATGGCAGCGGATGCGGTTGCCCCAGGGGCAGGTGACCGCGACATGGTCCTCCTGCTCCTCGAAGGCGTAGCGCGTGCCGTCCAGCCAGCGGCGGGCGCCCTGCAGGCGGTGCAGCAATTGCTCGCGGTTCGGCAGCACCAGGCCGACGGTGCCGCGCAGCACCTGCGCCGGGCCGGTCGGCAGGTGGAACTGGCTGACCCCGACATTGGCCCACATGTTCTCGATGCCCGTCACCAAGTACGGGTCGCGCGTGAGGCCGAGGGCGGAGATGTAGAAGGCGGTGGCCTTGAGCTGGTCCGGCACGCGCAGGTTGACGTGCTGCAGCTCCACCGAATTGCCGAGCGATTCCGTGGCGCGAGTCCAGGGGCACTCGACCTTGCTCATGCCGTCCATTCTCGGTTCCTTTGTCCTTGGTGGCGGAGGGGTGCGCCGCCCCTCCGCCGGCGAGTTTTGCCGTCAGGCTCGCATGGCGGGCGGCGGGGCGTAAAGGGCCGGGCGGCCCGAGGAACATGGCCCCCGGGCCGGGTCGCATCATGTCGACCCGCACAAATGCTGACGCATTTCTGCGGCCTCAGTCGCCGGCGCCGCTCTGCGGCTTGGCTACGCGCCACCTGGCGCGGCGCCCATTCGGGCGCTCAGCCGCCGATGGCGGCTGCAGGCCCAGGACTTATGCGGGCGGGTATCAGTCGGCGTACTGGCCGGCGGCCTGGATGATCGGCTTCCACTTGGCGATGTCGGCCATCCAGAACTGGCGATGCGCCTCGGGCGTCGCCCTCTCCTGCGCCACCGGGGTGGTGCCGAGCTCGGCGAAGCGGGAGACCAGCCGCGGGTCGCGCAGCGCCACCTGCAGGGCCTGGGAGAGGCGCTGCGTCACCGCCGCCGGGGTGCCCTTCGGCGCGTAGAGGCCGTGCCAGACCGAGACCTGGAAGTCCGGCAGGCCGCCCTCGGTCGAGGTCGGGACATCCGGCAGCGCGGCCAGCCGCTCCGGCGTCGTCACCGTGAAGACCTTCACCTCGCCGGCCTTGATCTGCTCGGTGGTGTTGGTGGTCTGGTCGCACAGCAGGTCCACGCGGCCGGAGAGCAGTTCCTGCATCGCCGGGGCGGTGCCGCGGAAGGGCACCGTGGTCATGGCGGTGTCCACCGACTTCATCAGCAGCAGGCCGCAGAGATGGCTGGCCGCGCCGATGCCGGCATTGGCGTAGTTGAGCTTGTCCTTCTCCCGCCGGATGACCGCGACGGCTTCCTGCAGGGTGTTGGCCGGGAAGTCCTTGCGGGCCACCAGGGTCATCGGCACCTCGGTGACCAGGCCGACGGTCTCGAAGCCGTTCACCGGATCATAGGCCAGGCGGCGATAGAGGGTCGGCGCGGTCGCCATGCCGATGTGATGGAGCAGCAGGGTGTAGCCGTCCGGGCGGGCATTGGCGACGCGCTGGGCGCCGATGGTGCCGCCGGCACCGCCGGCATTCTCCACCACCACGGTCTGGCCGAGTTCTCGGCCCATCGCCTCCGCCACCAGGCGGGCGACCGTGTCGGTCGGGCCGCCCGCGGCGAAGGGCACGATCATGGTGATGGTGCGGCCGGGGAATTGCTGCGCGGCGGCCGGCCCGGCGGCCAGGGGGGCGGACAGGGCGGCGAGCGCGAGGAGCGCGCGCCGGGCGAAACGTGGCATGAAGTCCTCCTGCAAGCGTGGGTGGGCGCGACGCTGCGGCGCGGCAGGTCGTCCCGGCGTGATGGGCTGTCAGGCCTCCAACGCAGTGGTCAGCGATCCCCCGCAAAGTATCAACCAGTTTTGTGGAAGATGCGGGCCGAAATTTCTTGACCGACCGCTCCGGAAGCTCCGGGACAGGACCATCCTCCTGCCACCCCACCCAACGCCGCGCCCCTTACTCCGGCTGCACCCCCGCAGCGCGCAGCAGGGCCACGCCGCTGCGCATCTCCTCCTGCAGCCAGGCCATGATCTGGGCCGGGGTCCCGATCTCCGGCACCGGCTGCACGCCAAGCTCGGCCAGCCGCGCCGCCGCCCGCTGCTGCGCCCCGGCAAAGGCGGCCTGCAGGGCGGCGATCGCCGCCGGCGGGGTGCGCGCGGGGGCCAGCGCCACCAGCCAGGCCTCCGCCCGGAAATCCGGCTGGCCTGCCTCGGCCGCGGTCGGCACATCCGGCAGGCTCGCCACCCGCTGCGGCCCGGCGATGGCCAGCGCCCGCACGCTGCCGCCGCGGATCTGGCCGAGGGCGGAGGGGATCGGATCCACGGTGAAGATCGCCTCGCCGGTGATCACCGCCTGCATGGCCGGCCCGCCGCCGCGGTAGTGCACCGGCTGGATGTCCGCGCGGGTCGCGGCGCGGAAGACCTCGCCGGCCACATGCACCGCGCTGCCGATGCCGGCGCTGGCGAAGTGGTGCCGGCCCGGCTCCGCCCGCAGCTTCGCCACCAGCCCGGCCAGGTCCCGCACCTCCAGCCGCGGGTTCACCACCAGCACCTGCGGGATGCGGCCGAGATGGAAGACGCCGGCGAAATCGCCGATCGGGTCATAGGGCAGCCGCGCCACCAGCGCCGGCGCGATGGCATGGGCGTTGCTGTGGATGAGGATGGTGTGGCCGTCCGGCGTGGATTTCGCCACGGCATCCACGCCCACCAGCCCGCCCGCGCCGCCCGGCCGGTTCTCCACCACCACCGGCTGGCCGAGCAGCGCCGAGGCATGCTCCGCCAGCACCCGCGCCACCACATCGGTCGTGCCGCCCGGGGAGAAGGGGACGATGGCGCGGACCGGCCGGTCCGGCGCCCAGCGCGGGGCGTCCGAGGGGGCGTTCTGCGCCCGGGCCGCCACCGGCAGGGCGGCGGCGAGGGCGAGGAGGCTGCGGCGATGCGGCATGGTGACGTTTGGCTCCCGGAATTGGGCCCTTAGATGGAGGTGCCGGTGCCGGCCGTCCAGCCGCCCGCGCCCGGTTGCGCGCATCGCGGCGGCACCGCACCATCCCGCCCCTGTCGCCTTCCGGGAGACCTCCATGCAGCGCTTCGAGCTCGCCTTCCTCTCCACCACCATCGGCGCCGCGCCCAAGGCCGCGCCGGCGATCGAGGCCTGGGCGAAGGAGGGCAAGGGCAGGCTCCTTGCCGTCTGGTCCTCCGAGGTGGGCCTGCTCAACCAGATCCTGGTGCTGCGCGGCTTCGCCGATGATGCGGAGATGGCGGCCGAGCGCACCCGGGCGCTGCGGAGCAGCAGCCCCTTCGGCTGCGCCGAGTGGCTGACCGGCCTGTCCATGGACGGCTATGCCCCCTTCCCCTTCATCCCGCCGGTGCCGGAGGGCGGCGAGCTCGGCCCGGTCTATGAGGTGCGGAGCTACATCCTGAAGACCGGCGGCCTGGTGCCCACCATGGCGGCCTGGCAGGAGCAATTGCCGGCGCGGCTCAAGCTCTCGTCGTTGGTCGTCGCCATGCATGCCGTGGATGGCCCGCCGCGCTTCACCCATATCTGGGCCTACAAGTCGATGAACGACCGGCTGGCAATCCGCGCCGACGCCATCGCGCGCGGCATCTGGCCGCCGAAGGGCGGGCCGGACTGCCTGGCCGAGATGCGCAACACGATCTGCCTGCCCACCGCCGTCTCCCCGCTGAAATAGGGGCCATGGAGCCCGTCCTCTCCCTCGCGCATCTCACCGTGCTGGACCTGCCGCCGCCCGCGGTGGTCCGGGTGGCGGCCGCGGCGGGCTGCCGCGCGGCGGGGCTCCGGCTGCTGCCCGTGGCGCCGGGCGCGGCGGGCTATCCGCTGCACGAGGAGCCGGCGCTGCTGCGGGAGACTCTGGCCGCGATGGCGGAGACGGGTGTCGCGGTCACCGACCTCGAGATCGTCACGCTGCGGCCGGAGACGCGCATCGACGGGTTCCTGCCTTTCCTTGAGGCCGGCGCGCGGCTCGGGGCGCGGCATGTGCTGGTGGCGGGCTACGACCCGGAGGAGGCGCGGCTGACGGCGACATTCGCTGCCTTCTGCGAGGCGGCCGCCCCCTTCGGGCTGACCGGCGACCTGGAATTCATGCCCTGGACGGATGTGCCGGACCTCGTGGCGGCAATCCGGGTGGTGCGCAGGGCGGCGCAGCCGAATGGCGGCATCCTGGTGGATGCGCTGCATCTCGACCGTTCGCGGAGCCGGGTCGAGGACCTCGCCACCGTGCCGCGCGATTGGCTGCACTACTGGCAGCTCTGCGACGCCCCGGCGGAGCGGCCGGCGACGACCGAGGGGCTGCTGCATACGGCGCGGGCGGACCGGCTGTTTCCCGGCGAGGGCGGGCTGGACCTGGCAGCGCTGGTGCGCGCCATGCCGCCGGACATCCCGGTGAGCCTGGAGATCCCGACGCTGGAGCTGGCGAAGACGGTGGGGCCGGAGGAGCGGGTCAGGCGCGCGATGGCGGCGGCCAGGCGCGTGATCGCGGCGGCACGCCGGTGACCGGCGGGGGCCATCCCCGCCGTCCTCTCACCAAGCTGCATGCCGGTCTGGTGAGGATGGACCGGCGCATGCAGGGCCGCACCTGAAGAATTCAGGGGCAGCCCAGGGGCAGCCGTGTCGGACGGGAAGCGGCTGCAGAGACATGGTGCCCGGGTATCAATTCCACCCGTGCATGGGGCAGCTTACCGCTCGGAACGACCCATCAACTCCCTGACAGCCAGGACGAGTCTGGACGGACCGAAGGGCTTCGGCAGAAAGCGCTCGTTCTCCTCGAAGGTCCTGTCGCCGACATAGCCGGGGTTGCCGGTCATGATCACCACGCCCGTCGACGGCCAGCGACGATGCACCTCCTCGGCAAGGCAGAGACCGTCCATGCCGGACCCGAGATTCACGTCGGTCACGACCACACCTGGTGCCTTCGCCGTTCCGGCGATTTCCAGCGCATCCTCTGCGGAGACGGCCTCGACCACCTGCAGGCCGTCTTCCATCAGATTCTCCGACACGATCTCCCGAACCAGAGGTTCGTCATCGACGATCAGCACATCCATTCCCGGCTGCTCCTGCCCCTTGTGTCACCCGCCGCCTCGTCAAGGCGTGGAAACACTACGAATCATGGACACGCGGGTTTGTGGCGCTGGCGGACGGAGCTTCGCCTTTCCGTCCGCCGCATGATCGGGTGGGGAGCTTAGAAACGGGTGCAGGCAAGCCCTGGAGGGGCTTGAAGACATTCATGCACTACCACCATCCCGGCATGCTCTGGCTGGGGCATTCTGCGGCAGCGAAGTCGCCGCCGCGGACCATTATTCCTGGAAAGGTTACTGTTGTCCGCTCAGCCAGGTGTGGCGCCACACGTTCCGCTGGGACCGGGGCCTCAGCTGCTCCTGGTCCAGGAAGGACGGCCGCTCGTCAGGGGAAGACCGGGCGGCCGTCTTGCCGTGAAGCAGATGGCCAAGATCCTCGCATGGCTCATCCCAGCGGCATGAAGGGTCCATTCATGCCGGACGCCCGGACGGGCGCCTTGCCAGTGTGGCGCCGCCAGGCTTTGCCGAGCAAACCGCCCGGCGATGGAGAGGGGCGATTGATGGGGCAGCATCAACCACCGCTGGCGTCAATCCGGACCTTGCGGCAGCAAACGCGAAGGCCCGAGAGGGACCATATGCCCCGATAGCTTTCGTGGCCGAGGCTGCTGCCGGACGGGGCGGCAACCGGCCCCTGGGCGGTGCTGCGGACAGGCCGTCATCCCTTGGCCGCCTGGGCGTCCGGCCCACGATCCTGTAGAGCCCACCGTCATGCCAGACCTGACCCAACTCGCCCTGTACTTCGCCGCGGCTTTCGTGCTCGCCGTCACGCCCGGTCCGGGCATCTTCTACGTCGCTGCGCGCACGCTCGCCGGTGGCCGCGCGGAAGGCGTGGCCTCCAGCTTCGGCACCGGGCTGGGCGGCATGGTCCATGTCCTCGCCGGCAGCCTGGGCGTCTCCGCCCTCGTGCTCGCCAGCGCGGAATTGTTCACCGCGCTGAAGCTGATCGGTGCGGCCTATCTGGTCTGGCTCGGCCTTCGCACCTTCCAGTCCGCGCGCCGGGATGCCTCGACGGTCCTGCATGGCGGGGCCGCGGCACCGCCGATCGGACCACGGCGGGCGTTCCGGGAAGGCGTGCTGGTCGAGGCGCTGAACCCGAAGACGGCTGCCTTCTTCCTGGCCTTCGTCCCGCAATTCGTGGACCCGGCCCAGGGCCAGGTTGCCCTGCAATTCGTGGCGCTCGGCTTCGTCTCGGTGGCGCTCAACACGCTCGCCGATATCGTGGTCGCCTTCGCGGCGGGCGGCATCCGGGACGGCGCGGCGGCGCGTCCCGCCCTGATCCGTCGCCTGCGGGAGGCATCTGGGGCCGCGATGATCGCGCTCGGCATCGGCCTCGCCCTGGCAAGGCGCCCCGCCCCCTGATCGCCGCGCCGCGCCGCTTCCGGGATCGGAAGTCGGGGGTCCGCTCCGGACCGGAAGCACCCCCTGCGGCTGCGTTCCGGAGGCAGCCGCTACGCCCGCATCAGCACCCGCACGTGCGCTGCCGTGCTGTGCGCCAGCGCGTCCAGGTCGTAGCCGCCCTCCAGCAGGCTGACGACCTTGCCCTCGCAGTGCTTCTCCGCCAGGGCGCAGAGCTCCGCCGTCAGCCAGGCGAAATCCGCCTCCCGCACCCGGAGCTGCGCCAGCGGGTCGCGGGCATGCGCATCGAAGCCGGCGGAGATGACGATGAGGCCCGGCGCGAAGCCGTCCACCGCGGGCAGGAGCCTGCCAGCCCAGGCCTCCCGGAAGGCGGCGCCATCGGCGCCCGGCGGCAAGGTCGCATTGAAGACATTGCCTACACCCTTCTCCCGCACATCGCCGGTGCCGGGATAGAGCGGCCATTGATGGGAGGAGGCGTAGAGGATGCTCGGGTCGCCCTCCACGCAGGCCTGGCTGCCATTGCCGTGGTGGACGTCGAAATCGATGATGGCCACGCGCCCCACGCCATGCTCGACCTGGGCCTGCCGGGCCGCCACCACGGCATTGGCGAAGAAGCAGAAGCCCATGGGCCGCGACGGCTCGGCATGGTGGCCGGGCGGGCGCGTCGCGCAGAAGGCGCGCCGCACCTCGCCCTTCATCACCGCATCCACCGCGGCCACCGCGGCGCCGGCGCTGCGCAGCGCGGCCTCGGCGCTCCCATGGCTCATGATGGTGTCGCCATCCAGCGGCACGCTCTCCCCCGCCGGCGGGCGGATGCCGAGGATGGCCTCCACGTAGTTCCTGGGATGGACGCGGCAGAGCTGCTCCACCGTCGCCTCCGGCGCCTGGTCGCGGATCAGCTCGGCGAAGTCTTCCTGGTCGAGCGCCTTGAGCACCGCGCGCAGCCGGTCCGGGCATTCCGGGTGGTAGTCGCCCGGGTCATGCAGCAGGCAGGCCCGGTGGGTCAGCAGCAGGGTGCTCATGCCGGCTCGGCCCTCTTCCTCAGGACATAGCGATAGACGCCATCCGCTTCCGCGAAGGAGACCAGCTCATGCCCCGTCTCCTGGCAGAAGGCGGCGAAATCCTTCACGCTGGCCGGGTCGGTGGCCAGCACGGTCAGCCGCGCGCCGGGCGGCAGGCCGCGCAGCGCCTTGTTGGCCTTGAGGACGGGAAGCGGGCAGGAGAGGCCCTGCACGTCGAGCAGCGTTTCCGACATTCCGGATAGTCCAGCACCCGCGCCGGGCCGCCGCAAGGCTTGCCTTGCGCCCGCCCGGCCAGCACCTTCGGCGCATGTGGCGCATCGGCATCGACCTCGGCGGGACCAAGACGGAGATCGCGGCGCTGGACCGCGCGGGGGCGGTCCGGCTGCGCCGCCGGGCGCCGACGCCACCGGACTATGCCGGGGTGATCGGCCTGATCGGCAGCCTGGTGGAGGCGGCGGAGGCGGAGCTGGGCGGGCCGGGCACGGTGGGTGTCGGCATCCCCGGCAGCCTCTCCCCCGCCACCGGGCTGGTCCGGGGCGCGAATTCCACCTGGCTGAACGGCGGAAGGCTGGACGCGGATCTCGCGGCCCGGCTGGGAAGACCGGTGCGAATCAGCAATGACGCCAATTGCCTGGCGATGAGCGAGGCGGCGGACGGCGCCGGGGCGGGGTATGGCCCAGGGGCGGTGGTCTTCGCCGTCATCCTCGGCACCGGCGTCGGGGCCGGGGTCGTGACCGGCGGGCGCATCCTGGAAGGGCGCAACCGCATCGCCGGGGAATGGAGCCACAACCCGCTGCCCTGGATGACCGCCGCGGAGCATCCGGGCCCGCGCTGCTGGTGCGGCCGGCATGGCTGCATCGAGACATTCCTCTGCGGCCCGGCGCTGGCCGCCGATGCGGATGGCCCCGGCGCGCGGGATGCCAGCGGCCTCCCGGCCCGCGCCGCGGCGGGGGAGGCGCGCGCCGCCGCCGCCCTGGCCCGCCATGCCGACCGGCTGGCGCGGGCGCTGGCGCATGTGATCAACATCCTGGATCCGGACTGCATCCTGCTGGCGGGGGGCCTGTCGAACATGGCGCACCTGTACCGCGAGGTTCCGGCCCGC
Source organism: Roseicella aerolata (assembly GCF_020523605.1). Classification (GTDB taxonomy): domain Bacteria; phylum Pseudomonadota; class Alphaproteobacteria; order Acetobacterales; family Acetobacteraceae; genus Paracraurococcus; species Paracraurococcus aerolatus. Next base: position 141,957 of record NZ_JAJAQI010000011.1, read on the forward strand.
TGGCGGGACTTCGTCTTCAGCGACACGGTGACGACGCCGCTGCTGCGCGCCCGGCATGGCGACAGTTCCGGCGTGCTGGGGGCCGCGCGGCTCTGGGACGCACCGGCATGAGCGAGGTCTCGCGCGGGCTGCTGCCCGGCCTGCTCTATGGCCTGCTCGCCTTCCTCGCCGGCGCCGTGCTCGGCCCGATCCGGGAACTGGTTCTGGCGCCCGTCATCGGCGGCCTGCAGGCGGCGCTGATCGAGGGGGCGGTGATGGCCGTCGCGCTCTTTCTCGTCGCCCGCCTCGCCGCGCGCCGCCTGCCGCCCCATGCCGGGCGCGAGCCGCGGGCGGGCATGGCGGCCATGGGCCTGATGGTGGTGCTGGCGGCGGAGGCCGCGCTCGGCGCCGCGCTGGATGCTTCCGGCCTTTCGGCCGAGCGCGCGGTGCGCAGCGGGGCGGAACAGGCGGTGGGCCTGGTGCTGCTCGGCTGGCTGGCGGTGCTGCCCTTCCGGGTGCGGCGGGAGGGCTGAGTGCCCGCCCTCTGCCGCGACTGCTTTTCCGCCGCCCTCCCTGCGGCGCGGCCGGGCTGCCCGGCCTGCGGCTCCCGCCGCATCCTCCGGCATGAAGAGCTTTTCACCCTGACCGTCGCGCATGTGGACTGCGACGCCTTCTCTGCGAGCGTCGAGAAGGGATGTGCGAGAAGCTGGCGTACCGGCTGAAGGAGAAGGAGCCAGCCGCCACCGGCATCGTCCTCAAGCTGAAGACCGCGGGCTTCGCCCAGCGCACACGCGCGGCGCGCCTGCCCTCCCCCACCCGGCTGCCGGAGACGTTGTTCGTCGCGGCGCGGCCGCCCTTGGCAAAGGAGGCAGACGGCACCGCCTTCCGCCTCATCGGCATCGGCGCCCAGCCCCTGGCGCCGGCGGCAGCGGCGGATCGCGGCGACCTGGCCGACCCCAAGGCGCCGCGGCGCGCCGCGCGCTGGCAGGCGGCGGAGGCGCTGCGGGCAAGATTCGGCGAGGCGGCGGTCGGGCTGGGACGGGGGATGAAACCACACTGAGGGCTTTCCCGGGACGGTCACGCAACCCCGCCCTCCATTTCGCCGTTGGGATGGCTCCCCCCAGGAGAGCCGACCGATGTTCCTGCGCGTCAACAAGTTGCAGACGGAACTGCCCGCGCCCAAGCGCCGCGACCCCAATGCCGCCGCCGCGTTGCAGGAACTGCTCGGCGGCAAGTACGGGGAGATGTCGACGCTCGGCAACTACCTGTTCCAGAGCTTCAACTTCCGCAGCAAGACCAAGCTTGCCTCCTTCTACAGCCTGGTCGCCTGCATCACTGC
>NZ_JAJAQI010000012.1 GCF_020523605.1 Roseicella aerolata
CCCAACCCTACCGAGGATCACCGCGGTGGCCGCCCGGGGCGCTCCGCTCCGCTCAGCCATGGGGCTTCGCTACGCGCCCCGGGCTCTGTCCCTCCTACACCACCACCAGGGACGCGACCCGCAGGCATCCGTTGTCGCCCACGGAGCTGGCGGCTAGAGCAGATCGTCGTGGGGCGAAAACGCCCAGTGGCGTGCATCTGCGCCGATGACGGGCGTTGGAGCGGGTTGCAGCCCCGGGCCAGGCGCACGGAAGTGTGATCCGGCTCCGCACAGGAGAACCGCGGTGGGATGGCGTCCGGTTCCGGCCGCTGCCCGCTCTCATTACGGCTATGGAATACCGGAGGAAACGGGACATGGACGGCAGCACGCGGCCGCTGACGGTCAGGCGCCTGGCCGGCGCGATCGGCGCCGAGATCGGCGGCATCACCCTCTCGCCCGATCTGCCGGAGGCGGTGATCGCGCAGCTCCGCGCCATCTGGCTGGAGCATGGCGTGGTCTTCTTCCGCGACCAGCAGCACCTGGACGCGCCGGCGCTGGCCGCCTTCGCCCGCCGCTTCGGGGAAGTAGTGGAGTACCCCTTCGTGAAGGGCCTGCCGGAGGCGCCGGAGGTGATCCCGGTGGTGAAGCTGGAGCATGAGACCGTGAATTTCGGCGGCCTCTGGCACAGTGACACCGCCTATCTGGACCGCCCGCCCATGGCGACCATGCTGATCGCGCGGGAGGTGCCGCCCTTCGGCGGCGACACGCTCTTCGCCAGCGGCACCATGGCTTACGAGACCTTGTCGGCCGGCATGCAGCGCCTGCTGGACCCGCTGCGGGCGGTGAACAGCAGCGCCAAGGCGGACGTGACCAGGACGCGCGAGGACCGGCTGAAGGACAATGCGCGCGACGACGCGAAGAAGGTCTATGAGGTCGAGCACCCTGTGGTGCGGACGCATCCGGAAACCGGGCGCAAGGCGCTCTATGTGAATGGCGGCCACACGCTGCGCTTCGCCGGGATGACGGTGGCGGAGAGCACCCCCTTGCTGGAATACCTGTACCAGCACCAGGTCCGGCCCGAATTCACCTGTCGCTTCAGCTGGACGCCGGGTGCGCTCGCCTTCTGGGATAATCGCTGCGTGCTGCACAACCCGGTGAACGACTATCACGGCCACCGCCGGGTGATGCACCGGGTGACGCTGGCGGGGGATGTGCCGCGCTGAGCCGCCGCCGCTTCCGCGGCACCGCCTGGCCGATCCCTGGGTGATACCCCGCTGTTGAGCCCTGGCCTGCGGCCGGGGCCAGCCGTCCGAGGGCGCGGCGGCCCACGGCCCATGCGGCGCAGGCAGGGCCCGCAGGGCCGTTACGACGCCGGCCCTGACCGGATCGGGGCCGGGGCGCCCCGCGAAGGCACCCGGCCCGGGTTCAGCGCTCCGCGAGCGCCGCCTCCACCGCCGCCGCCGTGGAGAACAGCGCGGCATCCGCCATGGTCTCGCCGGTCAGCATCATCCCGACCGGCGCTTCGCCCGGGCGGTGGATGGGCAGGCTGATGCTGCAGCGGTCGAGGAAATTGCCGACCGCGGTGTTGCGCAGAAGCAGCAGGTTGATGCGGTTGTACTCGGCCTCCTCCTCCACCTCGGCCAGGGCCGGCGGGATGATGGGGCAGGTCGGCGTCACCACCGCGTCGAAGGGCGCCGTGCGCCGCGCGATGGCGGCGATCAGCCGGGCGCGGTGATTGACCAGGTCGATATAGTCGGCGGCCGACATGCGCTCCCCGCGGCGGATGCGGGCCAGGATGCGCGGATCGTAGCCCGCCGCTTTCTCCGCGATCAGGCCGCGGTGCCAGGCCCAGGCCTCGCTGGCCGCGAAGCCGCCCATGGCGTTCACCGCCGGCAGTTCGGCCAGTTCCGGAATGTCGAAGAGCTCGATCCGCGCGCCGGCCGCTGAAAGCCGCGCCAGGGCGCGCTGGAAGGCATTGGCGACGGTCGCGTCCATGTCGTCCGTCAGGAAGGTGCCACGCGGCAGGCCGAGGCGGAGGCCGGCGACGCCGCGCTGCGGCAGGGGCTGCGGATCCTCCTCCCCGCTGATCACCGCATCCAGCAGGGCGCAGCAGGCGGTGCTGCGGGCCAGCGGGCCGACCGAATCGAGCGAGGGGGCGAGCGGCAGCACGCCGGTGATGGGCACGCGCCGCGCCGTCGGCTTGTAGCCGACCACGCCGCACAGCGCCGCCGGCACGCGGCAGGAGCCGCCGGTATCCGTCCCGAGGCCGCCGAAGCCCATATGGTCGGCGGCCGCGACCCCGGCGCCGGAGGAGGAGCCGCCCGGCAGCCGCCCGGTCTTCCGGTCCCAGGGGCTGCGCGGCGTTCCGTAATGCGGGTTCACGCCGAGGCCGCTGAAGGCGAATTCGGTCATGTTGGTCCGGCCGATGACGACGAAGCCCATGCGCTTCAGCCGCGCCACCACCGGCGCGTCGGTCCTGGCCGGCGGGGAGTCCTTCAGCACGGCGGAGCCGGCCGGCGTGGGATGGCCGTGCTCGTCGAACAGGTCCTTCACCGTGACGGGGATGCCGGCCCAGGGGCTGGGGGCTCGGCCGGCATGGCGCAGCGCGTCCATGGCGCGGGCTTGCGCGCGCGCGGCTTCGGCATGCACCGCGATGAAGGCGCGGGCGCCCTCGCCGGCAGGATCGGCGATGCGGTCCAGCGCGGCATCGACCAGGCTGGCGGCGGAGATGCGGCCGGCGGCGAGGGCGGCGGTGGCGTCGGCAATGTGCTGCATGCGCCGATGCTGGCCGGGACGCGCGGCCTCGGCAAGGGGCGGCGCCCGGCTGCCGCCCCGCATGGGCCGTCGCGGAAGACCCGCCTGCCCGGCCTCTCGTCGGGGGTGCCGCAGCTGCCGGCCTCTCCGTCGTCCGGGCGGGCGTGACCTGGCAGGGATGGCGGGCGGGATCGCCGGCGGGTCAGGTGGAGGCCCTGGCCCCTGCCCTGCGGCTTATACTGACGGCCGTTGATGGTAACCCATCAACGGCCTCTCATCCGGGCCCCATCGCAGCACGCTGCGATGGGAACCCGTCGCCGGGCGGTTTGCTCCGCAAACCTTGGCTAGGCCGTGCAGGCGGCGGCGCCCGTCCGGGCGCTCGGCATGAATGGGATATTCATGCCGCTGGTATTACTGGCCGGCCTCGTCGTCGTTGGCGGGCGGGAACTGCCGGATGCGCTCGACCGCCGCCGGGTACATCAGCGCGCCGAACATCCAGCCTTCCAGCAGCATGATGCCCTCCTCCTCCTCGGTCTCGGGCGGCGTGCCCGGCCCTTCGTCGCTCATCGCGCCTGTTCCCCCGCAGTGGTTCTACCGGGCGAATGCGGGGCGGCCGGGCTTGTTCCACCGATAGCGCGGTGTTCATCCGTTCTGCCATCTGCTATAGCAGCCTCATGAGCATCGCCGCACTGCATCCGGTCGCCAGGCTTGCCGAGGAGGACATGCTGTCGCTGGCCGAGCGGGCCTACCGCCGGCTGCGCGATGCGATCGTCCAGGGCGTCCTGCCCGCCGGCAGCCGCCTCTCGGAACGCAGCCTGGCTGCCTCCCTCGGCATCTCCGCCCAGCCGGTGCGGGAGGCGCTGCGGCGGCTGGAGCAGGACGGCATGGTCATCACCCTGCCGCGGCGCGGCACGGTGGTGGCGGAATTCGGCCCGGAACGGCAGGCCGAAATGGGCCGCATCCGCGCCGCGCTGGAAGGCGCCGCCGCCGGGATCGCGGCGCGGCGCGCCGCGGCGGAGGCGCTGGCGGCGCTGGCGGCCCAGTTGCAGGCCATGCGGGAGGCCACGGCGGCCGGCCGGCCCGAGCAGATCTCTGAGGCCAATGAGCGCTTCCACGCCCTGATCCATGCGGCGACGGAGAATGCCTTCCTGATCCGCTCCCTCGCCGCGCTGCGCGCCTTTGACCATTTCGGGCGCGCCCGCGCCCTGAACAGCACGCCGCAGGAATTGCCGCGCGCGCTCGAGGAGCATGCCGGCATCCTCGCCGCCCTGGAGGCGCGCGACCCCGACCTGGCCGAGACCCGGATGCGCGCGCATGTGCTGCGTTCGCTGGAGATCGGCGGCCTGCTTCCCCCTGCCCCGGAAAGGACGCCCACGCCATGACCCTGCCCCCCGACCGCCTGCGCGCGGCGCTGACCGGCATTTCCGGCATCCTGGTGACGCCCATGGATGCCGAGGACCGGATCGTCCCGCAGCGGCTCTCGCCCATCATCGCCCGCGCCGCCGAGGCAGGGGTGGATACGCTGACGGTCAACGGCAATACCGGGGAGTTCTATGGCCTCTCCTTCGCCGAGGCGGAGCGGATGCAGGCCGAGGTGCCGGCGCTCATCGCCGGCCGCACCGCGGTGGTGGCCGGCATCGGCCGCAGCCTGGCCGAGGCCTGCGCCCTGGCCCGCCGCGCCCGGGCGGACGGGGCGGATGCCATCATGGTGCACCAGCCGCCCGACCCCTTCGTCGCGCCGCGCGGCGTGGTCGCCTATGTCTCGAAGGTCGCCGAGGCCGCGGGCCTGCCGGTGGTGCTGTACCTGCGCAATGACGGCATCGGCCTGCCGGCGATCGAGGCGCTGACGAGGATCCCCGGTGTGGTCGGCGTGAAATGGGCGACGCCGAACGTCATGGTGCTGGCCCAGGCGATCCGCCGCGCGGGGCCGGACGTCTCCTTCATCTGCGGCCTCGCCGAACCCTGGGCGCCGCCGATGACCGCGCTCGGCGCGCAGGGCTTCACCTCCGGCGTCATCAATGTCGTGCCGGAGAAGTCGGTGGCGATCCTGCGGGCGCTGCGGGCCGGCGACTTCGCCGCGGCCAATGCCGGGATCGCCGCGATCCACGCCTTCGAGGCGCTGCGGGCGGAGGAGCAGAACGGCGCGAATGTCGCCGTGGTGAAGGCGGCGCTGGCGCTCTCCGGCATGGATGTCGGCGCGGCGCGCCCGCCGGCCGCCTGGCCGCTGCCGCCTGGCTCCGCCGCCGCGCTGCGGGATCTGCTGGCCGGCTGGGGGATGCTGGCGCGGTAGCCGGCGGCATCGCGCCCCCGGGCGGCTGGCCCGGAGGCGTGGCGCCTATTCCGCCGCCTGCCGCACCGCAGCGGGCAGGGCGCCGGGCACGGCCTCGCCGGTCCAGAGGCTCTCCAGCAGCGCCTCCGCCGGGCCGGCGCCGATGACGGGCGCGCAGAGCTCGCGGAACTTCTCCGACAGCTCGGCATCCGAGAGCGGCGCGTCCGGGTCGCCCTTGCGCGTCGGCTGGAAGCGGTAGAGCTCCCGCCCATCCGCCAGCGCCACCCGGACCTTGGCGGCGCGCTTCGCCGGATAGGCATCCGCCAGCTCCGGGTCGAGTTCCACCGTCACCTTCGGCATGATGGCGCGGATGTTGGGGTTCTGCAGGTTCTCCGGCGCGAAGGCGGCGATGCGCACGCCGCCGAGGACCAGCAGCGCGCCCATGGTGAACTGGACGGAGAAGCGGGCCTCCTGCTCCGTCGTGATGCTGGGGCGGTCGCAGATGCTCTTGGTCGGGCCATAGCCGCCGACATGGATCCTCGCCACGTCCTCGGCCGTGAAGCCGTGCTCCCGCTGCAGGTCGCGCACGGCATCGAGGGCAGCGAAGATATGGCCGCAGCAGCCGTGGTTCTTGAAGGTCATCTCGGTGATGCAGACGCGCGTGCCGAGATCGGCCAGCGCCTTGTCCCACTTGCCGGTATCCTCGCTGGTCGCCGCCGCGAAGCCCTTCGGCCCGTGCAGCGCATCCAGCGCGCCGGTGACGCCGGCCGCGGCGCCGATCGCCGCCAGTGCGCCGGCATCCGCGGCATGGCCGGGATGCAGGGGCTTCGACATGGAATCCGACAGGAAGGCCTGCTGCAAGCCGCCGGCGAAGGTCGCGGCGGTGGCGATGGCGTGGCCGATCTTCTCCGCGTCGCAGCCTAGCGCGACCGCGGTGGCGACGGCGGCGCCGAAGGTCCCGACCGTGCCGGTGGTGTGCCAGTTCCTGTAGTGGCTCGGCTGCACCGCCATGCCGATGCGGCAGGAGACCTCGTAGCCCGCGGTGATGGCGCGCAGCAGGTCCTCCATCGTCCCGCCCTGCTGCTGCACGGCGGCCAGCGCCGGCGCGATGGTCGGGCAGCCCGGGTGGTAGCCGGCATCGCGGAAGATGTCGTCGAACTCCACCGTATGGCTGGCCGTCGCGTTCAGCAGCGCGGCATGCCGCAGCGGGCCCGGCTGGCCATCCACGTAGCAGATGGACCGGCCCGGCCCCCGCTCGGCGGCCATGGCCGCGGCCAGCAGGGTCGCGGGCGGCTTGGAGAGGCCGGGCAGCAGCGCCGCGAACCAGTCGATCAGCGCCCGCCGGGCATGGTGGGCGACCTCGGCCGGCAGCGGGCGCGAGCGCCAGGCGGCGGCATGCTCGGCAAGCGTGGGAAGCGGGTTGTCCACCATGCGGGCTCTCCCTTGTTGCTGCCCATCCGGTGCACGCTCCGGGCCCGTTGGCGGCAGTGCCGCCAACCCCTGCGTGACCGGATGGGGCTACGCGTTGCCGCGCAGCACCTCCTTGTTGATCACCACATCCTCGTCCAGCCGGTTCCCGAAACAGGCCAGGATGCTGTCGGCGCAGGAGAGGCCCATGCGCCGGAAGGACTGCTCGGTGGCGGCCGCGGAATGCGGCGTCAGCACCACATTGGGCAGCCTGAGCAGCGGGTTGTCCGCCGTCACCGGCTCCTCCCAGAACACGTCAAGGCCCGCCGCGGCCAGGTGTCCGCTGGTCAGCGCGCCGGCCAGCGCCTTCTCCTCCACCAGCGTGCCGCGGGCGGTGTTGATCAGCACCGCGCCACGCTTCATGCCGGCGATGAACTCTCCGTTGATCATGCCGCGCGTTTCGGCGCTGCTCGGCAGGTGGATGGTGACGATATCGGCCTCGGCCAGCGCCGCCTGCAGGTCCTTCACGGGCGTGAAGCCGGCGCCCTTGATGGTGTTCTGCGGCACATAGGGGTCGCGCACCAGGACGTTCATCCCGAAGGCGGCGCAGAGCCGCGCGACGCGCCCGCCAATGCGGCCGAAGCCCATCACCATCACGGTGCTGCCCGCCAGGTCGAAGGTATGCGGCACCGGCGGGGTGATCCAGGTCAGGGCGCGCAGCTTGGCGTCGTACTGCGCCGTTCCGCGGGCGATGTTCAGCATCAGCATCATCGCATGCTCGGCGACGGAGACGGCGTTCGCATCCGGCGTCACGGTCAGCGGGATGCCGCGCTCGGTCAGCGCCGGCACGTCCACCGCGTCGTAGCCGACGCCATGGCGGGCGACGATGCGCAGGTTCGGCGCATGCTTCAGGAAGTCACGGTCGATCCGCGTCGCGCGGACGATCACCGCCTCGGCCTTCGGCATGGCGGCGGCGATGGTCTCGGCATTCACCGGGTCCAGCACCTCCACCGTCACGCCGGGCGCGCTCCGCAGCTTCTCCAGCGCCTCCTCATGGACGGAGCGGAGGCAGACGACATGGGGCATTCGGTTGGTTCCTTGCTAGTCGGCGGTGGCGCCGGAGATGCGGACGATCTCCGCCCAGCGCGGGATCTCGGCGCGGAGGTAGTCGGCGAATTCCTCGGGGCGGCTCGGCAGCGGCTCGCTCCCCTGCTCCAGCAGCCGCCGGCGCAATTCCTCGCTCTGCAGCGCCGCCCGGATCTCGGCGGAGAGCCGCGCGATGGCCTCCGGCGGCGTGCCGGCCGGGGCGAGGATGCCGTTCCAGAGCGGGATCTCGAAGCCCGGCAGCGTCTCCCCGACCGTCGGCACCTCCGGCAGCAGGGCGGAGCGCTTCGCGGTCGTCACCGCCAGCGGCCGCAACTGCCCGGCCCGCACCGCGCCGATCACCTCGACCATGGGGGAGGCGAGCATCTGGATCTTGCCGGCGATCAGGTCGGTCGCCGCCGGCGCGCCGCCCCGGTAGGGCACATGCACCATCTCCACCCCCGCCCGCGCGGCGAACAGCGCGGCGGCCAGGTGCAGGGAGGTGCCCGAGCCGGCGCTGCCGTAGAAGACCTTGCCCGGGTTGCGCTTCGCATGGTCGATCAGCCCCGCGATGTCGCGCGCCGGCAGGTCCGGGTGCACCACGATCAGGTTGGGGATGACCGCGACCTGGGAGATGGGCGCGAAGTCGCGCAGCGTGTCGAAGGGCAGGCTGCGGTAGAGCGCGCGGTTGGCGGCGAGGATGCCGCTGACGCCCATCAGCAGCGTGTGGCCGTCCGGCGCGGCGCGCACCACCGCCTCGGCCCCGATATTGCCGCCGGCGCCCGGCCGGTTCTCCACCACCACCGGCTGGCCGAGCCGGTCGCCCAGCGCCTGCGCCACCAGCCGCGCCGTGACATCGGTGCTGCCGCCGGCGGCGAAGGGGACGACAAGGCGGAGCGGCCGTTCGGGCGCCCAGCCCTGGGCGCGGGCGGCGCGCGCCAGGAGGAGCCCTGCGATGGAGCCGAGCACGAGGCGACGCCGCATCCTTTCCCCTCCCTTCCCTCCCCCCTGTCTGACGCGGGGGGTTCGCCGGCCAGGCGGGCGGCCTATTGCAGATGCGCCGCCGGGCCCAGGATGGCCTCGCGCATGCGGGCCTGCAGGATGGAGGCCTCGCGCGGCGGCAGCACCAGCGGCAGGGTCGCCGCGTCGATCTTCACCTGGGCGAAGAGCGGGCCCTGGCCGGCGCGGATGGCCTCGCGCAGCGCCAGCACCTCCGCCTCGGTCTCCACCCGCCGGCTGTCGGCGATGCCGGCGGCCCGGGCCATGCCGGCCAGGTCCACGCCGTGGCGCGTCGCCGTCTCCTGCATGCCGGTCTCGCCGTAATGCTCGTTGTCCAGCACGACGACGGAGAGGTTGCGCGGCTGCTTGGTGGCGATAGTGGCCAAGCTGCCGATGCCCATCAGCATCTCGCCATCGCCGGTGATGACCAGCACCGGGCGCGAAGGCTGCGCCAGCGCCAGGCCGAGGCCCATGACGGCCGCGCCACCCATGCCGCCCCAGAGCGGCAGGTTGCGCGGGTCGTCCCCCGCCGCGGTGATGTCCCAGGCCGGGGCGCCGAGGCCGCCGATGACCAGCATCTCGCCCCGGTCCTCGAGCAGCGCCCGCACCACGGACCGCCGCTCCAGCCGCCCGCTGGCGGCGCGTTCGATCTTCGCCATGGCGATCACTTCCCGCCCCTCACTTTCCGAACGTCTTGGCGCCGAGCACGCGCTGGCCGATCAGCGTCGCGGTCGGGCGGTAGGTGTTGAAGGCGAGGCGCAGGGTGGCGTTGACCGTGGGGGCCACGTCCTCCGGCGTGTCGGCGCGCTTGACCAGCGTGCCCATCGCCTCCAGCACCGCCTGGGTGGCGTTGCCCATCGGCACCTGGAAGGGGTTGAACTCGCCATAGTCGCCCCGCATGGTCACGAGCATCGGGCAGGGCGTGCGATGCGCGATCGGCACCGAGAGCATGTTGATGCAGTTGCCGACGCCCGAGGACTGCATCAGCAGCACGCCCTTCTCGCCGCCCAGCCAGGCGCCGAAGAGCATGGCGATGCCCTCCTCCTCGGTGGTCAGCGTCACCACCTTCATGTCGTTGTCGGCCAGGCACCGCTTGATCAGGCGGGAATGCCCGGCATCCGGCACCAGGGCGACCTGGCGGATGCCGTGCTCCTTCAACAGGGCATAGATCTGGTCCGGCCAGTCCGTGGCCGCGTCTGTCGCGCTCTGCATGCGTTTCCCCTCATCGGCGCGCGGCGCCGTCCTCCAGGCAGGAAGGGCAGCGCCGCGGCCGGGCATTTCGCAGCGCGGACTCTGCCGGGGCCTGGGCGCCCCGGCGCAATCCGCTCTGGCCGCACCATCCCGCGGGAGGCGCCGGCTGGCAAGACCGGCCCGGGGCTTGCTAGACCCCAGGGGCGCGGCCCGATCCCGCCGCCCCGCCCCGGGGCGGCGGCCGCACCGGCGCGCCGGATATGGGGTTGTGACCATGGCCTTCGTGCAGGCGGTGGGCGGCACGCGCTACGTCTTCCCGGACCTCCGGACCCTGCTGGCGCGGGCGACGCCCTTGCGCTCGGGCGATGTGCTGGCCGGGGTGGCGGCGGAGACGGCGCTGGAACGGGTGGCGGCGCAGCGGGCGCTGGCCGAGCTGCCGCTGCGGCATTTCCTGGCGGAAGCGGTGGTCCCCTATGAGGCGGACGAGGTCACCCGGCTGATCCAGGACCGGCATGATGCCGCCGCCTTCGCTCCTGTCGCGCACCTCACCGTGGGCGGCCTGCGCGACTGGCTGCTAGGGGACGCCGCGACCTCCGAGGCGCTGGCGGCGCTGGCGCCCGGCCTGACGCCGGAGATGGCGGCAGCGGTCAGCAAGATCTGCCGGCTGCAGGACCTGGTGGCGATTGCCGCGAAGTGCCGGGTCACCACCCGCTTCCGCAACACCATCGGCCTGCCCGGGCGGCTCTCCATCCGGCTGCAGCCCAACGACCCGGTGGACGACCCGCGCGGCGTCGCCGCCGCGATCCTGGACGGGCTGCTGCTGGGCGCGGGGGATGCCGTGATCGGCGTGAACCCGGCGACCGACAACATCGACAACACCATCCGCCTGCTGGAGCTGCTGGACGCCGTGCGGGACCGCTACGCCATCCCGACCCAGTCCTGCGTGCTGGCGCATGTCACCACCAGCCTGCTGGCGATCGAGCGCGGCGCGCCGGTCGATCTGGTGTTCCAGTCGATCGGCGGGACCGAGGGGGTGAACCGCAGCTTCGGCGTCAGCCTCGCCCTGTTGCGGGAGGCGCGGGAGGGCGCCCTCTCCCTCCGGCGCGGGAGCATCGGCGACAACGTCATGTATTTCGAGACCGGCCAGGGCAGCGCCCTTTCGGCCGAGGCGCATCACGGCTGCGACCAGCAGACCATCGAGGCGCGGGCCTATGCCGTGGCGCGGGAATTCCAGCCCCTGCTGGTGAATTCGGTCGTCGGCTTCATCGGGCCGGAATACCTGTTCGACGGCAAGCAGATCACCCGGGCGGGGCTCGAGGATCATTTCTGCGGCAAGCTGCTCGGCCTGCCGATGGGGGTGGATGTCTGCTACACCAACCATGCCGAGGCCGACCAGGACGACATGGACGCGCTGCTGACCCTGCTCGGCGTCGCCGGCGTCACCTACATCATGGGCGTGCCGGGGGCGGATGACGTGATGCTGGCCTACCAGTCCACCAGCTTCCATGATGGCCTCTATCTGCGGGCGGCGCTGGGCAAGCGGCCGGCGCCGGAATTCGAGGCCTGGATGGAGCGGATGGGCATCGAGGCGGCAAGCGGCGCGGGCGAGCTGCCGGGGCGGATGGCGCCGGCGCTGGTGGGCCTCTCGTGACCGTGCCACCCGCGCCGCCGGGCGGAGACGGGGCCGGGCCGCCCACCCCTGCCGCCGCGCCGGCGCGCTGGACCGAGTTGCGACGCTTCACCGCCGCCCGTGTCGCGCTCGGGCGCGTCGGCAACGGCTTGCCGACCGCGGCGCATCTCGACTTCCAGGAAGCGCATGCGCGGGCGCGGGACGCCGTGCATTCCGGCCTGGACCATGCGGCGCTGGAGGCGGACTTGGCGCCGCTCGGCCTGCCGCTGGCGCGCGTCGCCAGCCAGGCGCCGGACCGCCGGGCCTATCTGCTGCGGCCTGATCTCGGCCGCAGGCTGCGGGAAGCGGACCGCGCCCGCCTGCCGGCCGCGCCGGGCGCCTTCCTTTTCGTCGTCGCGGACGGGCTCTGCGCCACCGGCGTGCAGGCACAGGGACCGGCGGTGATCGCCGCCGCCCTGCCGCTGCTGCGCGGCCTCGGTGTGGAGGTCGCGCCCATCATCATCGCCGACCAGGCGCGGGTGGCGCTCGGCGACGATATCGGCGGCGCCATGGGCGCGGCCATCGTCGCCATGCTGATCGGGGAAAGGCCGGGGCTGACCGCGCTGGACAGCCTCGGCCTCTATCTCACCTATGCGCCGCGGCGCGGGCGGACGGATGCCGAGCGCAACTGCATCTCCAACATCCGCCCGGGCGGGCTTTCCCCCGGGCAGGCGGCGGAGAAGCTGGCCTGGCTGACCAATGCCGCGATGCAGCTGGGCGAGACCGGCGTGGCGCTGAAGGATGAGCAGCCCACCGCCTTCCTGTTGCCGCCGGCATGATCCAGGTCACCAGCCGGATCAGCCTGGACGAGAGCGAGCTGCGGGAGGAATTCCTGCGCGCCTCCGGTGCCGGCGGGCAGAACATCCAGAAGGTGGAGACCGCCGTGCAGCTCCGCTTCGACGTGGCGCAGAGCCCGAACCTGCCCGAGCCGGTGCGGGAGCGGCTGCTGCGCCTCGGCGGCCGGCGGGTGACGAAGGAGGGTGTGCTGGTCATCACCGCCCAGCGCCACCGGACGCAGGAGCGGAACCGGGAGGATGCGCGGGAGCGGCTCCTCGCCCTGATCCGGGAGGCCGCGATCCCGCCCCCGCCGCCGCGGCGGCCAACCAGGCCGACGCTCGGTTCCAAGGTCCGGCGGCTGGAAGGCAAGGCGAAACGGGGCGATGTGAAGCGCATGCGCGGCAAGCCCGTGGCCGACTGATACCGGCCTGCATAAGTCCTGACCTGCAGCCGCCGAAGGCGGCTGAGCGCCCTAACGGGCGCCGCGCCAAGTGGCGCGTAGCCAAGCCGCGAAGCGGCGCCGGCGACTGAGGCCGCATAAATGCGTCAGCATTTATGCGGGGCGGTATGATGCCTGGCTCAGGACATGCCGACGCATGTCCTGCCTCAAACGCCGGCGGCCCTCCGGTCCTTGGCGTCGCGGCATCGGCCGCGGCGCGGGCTGGCCCCCGCGCCGCAGGGGCCAATGACCGGGTCGCGCCCGGACCATCGGGTGTTGCCTCGGGAAGCCAGGGACGAGGTCGTCCCGACCGGCAGGCGGTGCGCCGCATGCCCTGGCGCCCTCTCCGGGATCGGCTGCCCAGGCGGCGCGGCACCGGTCAGCCCGGCGCAGACGCCATGCGCTCAGCGCCTGTCGCCGCCGAGCGCGGAGCGCACCCGCTCGACGCGCTTGGCGTCCCTGGCCCCGACCGCCAGGACCGCCCTGGCTCCGTCGAGGGTCGCCGCCAGCGCGGCGGCGAAGTCGGGGCCGCCCATCTCGCGCCGGGCAAGACGATCCAGGACCGCGGCGACGCGCTCGCCGGCTTCCGTCCGCTCGACCGAGAAGAGGCGCAGCGTCCAGCCCTCGGCCTTCGGCACAGCCGCCAGCGCGGCGCGCTTCAGTGCCGCCTGGACATCCGCATCGGCGGGCAGGCGGAAGGTTCGCCCCGCGTCGCGGACGCCCTCCCGGTAGGCGCGGACGCGGATGCAGCGGGAGGGTTCGGCTTCGGTCATCCGGGCAGCATGCCACAGGCCAGCGCGATGCCGAAAAGCCCGGGACAGGAAACAGGGGCGCCCTGCCCCCGCCAGTGGCCGGCCCGCCCCGGACCGGGCCTCATCCAGCGTCGGTCCAGCCGTGCCCCCCACCTCGCCCGGGATCGCCATCCCAAGGCGACGGACGCCCGGCTTCTCGCAAGGTCTATCGGGCCTCTGCATCCGGGGGTGCCGCGGGCAGGGTGAAGCGGAATACGGCGCCGCCCCCGGGATTGGCCTCCACCCAGAGCCGCCCCCCATGCGCCTCGATGATGGTGCGGCTAATCGACAGGCCCACGCCCATGCCGTCGGGCTTGGTCGAGACGAAGGGCTCGAACAGCCGCCCGGCGACCTCCGGCGCCAGGCCCGGGCCGGAGTCCGCCACCGCGACCTCGACCGTCTCGGGGCCGGCCAGTGCCGCCTTCACCACCAACTCCCGGTACCGCGTTGCCGGCCTGCCCCTCGCCGGGACCTCGCTGACCATCGCCTCGAACGCGTTGCGGATGAGGTTGAACAGCACCTGCTGGATCTGCACCCGGTCGACCTGCACCGGCGGCAGCCGGGGGCCGAGGCGGAGCGCCAGGGCAATGCCGCGCTCCCTGGCGCCCACCATCGCCAGCGCGCTCGCCTCCTCGACAAGCCTGGGCAGATGCTCCGGCCTCTTCTCGGTCTCGCCATGGGCGACGAAGTCACGCAACCTCCGGACGATCTGCCCCGCCCGCAGCCCCTGTCCCGCCGCGAGGTCCATTGCCTCCCGCACCTCCGTCATCGCCCCGGGCCCCTGGGGCGCGGAGGCGGCCAGCATCCGCCGCGCCGCCTGGAGGGCAGTGGTGGCGGCAGTGAGCGGCTGGTGCAGCTCATGCGCCAGCGCCGTGGCCATCTCCCCCGCCGCGCTGAGGCGCGACACATGCAGCAGCTCCGCCTGCAGCTCACGCAGCCGTGCCCCGCTCGCGCGCAGGGCCGCCTCGGTCTCCTTGCGCTCGGTGATGTCGCGCAGGACCCCGTGCAGGCGAACCGCCCGGCCCTCGGCGTCCCGGTGGGCCCGGCCATGCACCTCGAGCCAGCGGACGGCATCGTCGCCGGCACGGCGGATGCGGCACTCCACGGTCGCCTCGGACTCGCCGTTGAGGGCGGCGCGGTAGGCGCGCTCCACGGCCCCGCGATCCTCCGGCAGCACATGCGCCAGGAAGGCGCCGTAGCTCCAGGCGGGCAGCGTGGCCCTGTAGCCGAAGATCGCGTCGTGGGAGGGCCCGCGCAGCACCGCGCCGGTGTCGAGATCGACTTCCCAGAAGGCGAGACGGCCTGCCGCCAGGGCGAGGTGCAGCCGGGACTCGCTCACGCGCAGCGCCGCCTCGGCGCTCTGGCGCTCCCGCACCACGGCCACGTATTTGGCGATGGTGCCGAGGAAGGCGAGATCGCCCTCGGACAGGCGGTCGCGCCCGCGCGTGCCGAAGGAGAGCGTGCCGAGCAGCCGGTCCCCGGCCGAGAGGAGGGGGAAGCAGGCATAGGCGCGGATGCCGTGCCCTTTGATCAGCCGTAGCTTCGGGTCGCCGGAGGCCTGGACATCGGTGAGGTACATGGCCCGGCGCGTCTGCGCGACCGTGCCGCAGACGGCTTGGCCGAAGGCGAGCCGGGCGAGCCCGGTCCTGGCCTCCTCGGGCACCCCGAAGCAGGAGGCGAGCCGCAGCCCTTCGCCCGTCTCGTCGAGGACGAAGCTGAAGGAGACGTCGATGCCGAACTCCGCCGCCAGCGACCGGAAGAGCGGCTGCAGCACCTCGTCCGGGTCCCTGACGGCGAGCAGGCCGGCCGCCGCCGCCGACAGGAGTTCGAGCCTGCGCGAGTGCCGGTGCAGCCTGTCCTCGGCGCGCCTGCGGTCATCGATGTCGATCCCGACCCCGATCCAGCGCCTGACGCGGCCATCCGGGTCGCGCTGCGGCGTACCCCGGACGAAGAACCAGCGGTGGATACCGTCGGAGCCGCGGCGGATGCGGTACTCGATCTCATAGCCGGACTCGCTCGCCACCGCGCCGGCCCAGGCCGCGCGCACGGAGGCGCGGTCCGCCGCATGCACCGCCGCGAGCCAGCCCTCGCCCATCGCCTGTTCCGCCGGGAGCCCGGTGAAGTCGATGTAGTACTGGTTCACATAGCTGCAGCGGCCCTGGGCATCGGTGAACCAGACCATCTGCGGCGAGACCTCGAAGAGCGCGCGGTAGCGCGCCTCGCTCGCGCGCAGCGCCGCGCCGGCCGTCTCCGCCTCGTGCTGCCGCAGGCCCGCCGCCATCTCGGCCTCCACGGCGCCCGCGAGATCCCGGAGCGCCGCCTGCTCCGCGGCCGTCCAGGCGCGCGGCCGGTGGTCGATCCCGCAGAGCGCGCCGATGATGCAGCCATCCGGCAGCGCGAGCGGCATGGCGATATAGGCCGCGATGCCGAGTTCCTCGATGGCGGGGTTGTCGCCCAGGCGCGGGTCCTCGCGCACATCGGCCACGGCGAGCGGCAGACCGGCCTCCACGACCCAGCGGCAGAAGGAATAGGCCAGCGGCGTCTGGCGCCGGCCGGCCCAGGGCTCGGCCAGGCCCTGGGCGCTCAGGAAGAACTGCCGCTCGGCATCCAGGAGCGAGACGAGGGCCACCGGCACCCGCAGCAGGTGGCAGGCAAGGCGGGTCAGGCGATCAAAGCGCTCCTCGGCCGGCGCGCCGAGCAGCCCGCTCGCGCGCAGCGCGAGAAGACGCCGCTCGGCGCCGTCCGCCGTCCGGTGACGTGAAAGGGCCCCC
The DNA here is from genome assembly GCF_020523605.1 of Roseicella aerolata. Taxonomy (GTDB): domain Bacteria; phylum Pseudomonadota; class Alphaproteobacteria; order Acetobacterales; family Acetobacteraceae; genus Paracraurococcus; species Paracraurococcus aerolatus. Next base: position 16,130 of record NZ_JAJAQI010000012.1, read on the forward strand.
GTCATGCGCCGCCCTCCGCTCTCCGGTCCCTCGGGGACACCGCCCTCGCCACTGGCCCTCGGCCGGCGCGGGCGGATCAGCCCCTTCGCTCGCCTGCGGCCGGGAGATGGGCACCCGCCCTGGCCTGGTCAGCCCTCGCCCCCGGACCGCCTCAGGATCCCTGGCCGCCCTGGCAGGCGCCATGGCCGTCTGCATTGCGGACGCCGCCCGGTGCGATCGCCTGAAGGCCGGTCAGCGCCACCCCGTCATGGCGGGTCCCGCACCATTGCACCCCGGTCCGACGGCCGGCCATGCCGGCAGCCTCCCCGCTCCCCGATCTCAGGACCTCATGCGTTCATAAGAATTCATAATTCATCATACGCCCCGGCACCGCCCTGCCAACAGGGCCCGGCCGCACGGAGTGGCGCCGACCCGCAGCCCGCCCGGCCCGCCCCCGGCCCGAAGGTGACGAAGCCGCCCGCCACCGCATCCTCCCGGATCGCCAGCCGCGGGCAGTCGGTGCGCCAGACCTCCATCACCTCCCGATATGGCCGCGACTCCGCCGCCATCCGGGCGCCAAGGTCACGCGGCAGCGGTCGGGTCGTTGCGGCCATGCGGCCCCTCCTTCCGCGCGGCGGCGAAGCGCGGCGCATCCTCCGGCCCTGCATCACGCCAGTTCAACCTTTCCGAAACCGATGATGGCCCCCCGCCCCGGTTCCGGGCTAGAGGGCGCGCATGCTCAAGGGTGTCCTCACCGTCGGCGGCTGGACCATGGCCAGCCGCGTCCTCGGCTTCGCGCGCGACATGCTGATCGCCGCCAAACTCGGCGCGGGGCCGATGGCGGATGCCTTCTTCGTCGCCCTCAAGCTGCCCAACCTGTTCCGGCGGCTGTTCGGGGAGGGCGCCTTCAACGCCGCCTTCGTCCCGGCCTTCTCCGGGACGCTGGCCGTGCAGGGGCCGAAGGTCGCGCAGCAGCTTGCCGAGCGCATGGCCTCGATCATGACGCTCTGGCTTTCGCTGCTGGTCGTCATCGGCATCATCACCATGCCGCATCTGATGACGGTGCTGGCGCCGGGCTTCACGGATGATCCGGCCAAATTCGCCCTCGCCGTCGAGCTGACGCGCATCACCTTCCCCTACCTGCTGCTGATCTGCCTGACCGCCCTCGTCTCCGGCGTGCTGAACGGGCTCGACAGATTTGCCGCTGCCGCGGCGGCGCCGGTCTTCTTCAACCTGCTCTCCATGGCGGCGTTGCTGGTGCTGACGCCCTATGTGGCGACGCCGGCGCATGCCCTGGCCTGGGGCGTGACGGCCTCGGGCGCGGTGCAGCTCGGCCTCGTCCTCTGGGCCTGCGCGCGGGCGGGGATGGCGCTGCAATTCCTCAAGCCCCCTTCCCTGGCGCCGGAGGTGCGGCAGGTGCTGCGGCGCATGGTGCCCGGCATCATCGGCGCCGGCGTCACCCAGCTCAACCTCGCCATCGACGTCATCATCGCCAGCTTCCTGCCGGCCGGCGCCGTCTCCTACCTCTACTATGCCGACCGGGTCGGGCAGCTTCCGCTCGGCGTCATCGGCGCCGCGGTCGGCACGGCGATGCTGCCGCTGCTCTCGCGCCAGGTGCGGGCGGGGGAGCACCTGTCCGCTCACCGCACCATGAACCGCGCCATGGAGATGTCCCTGCTGCTCTGCCTGCCGGCGGCGGCGGGGCAGGCGGCGGCGGCCTGGCCGATCGTCTCCGTGCTGTTCCAGCGCGGCGCCTTCGGCGCGGCCGAGGCGAGCGCCACCGCGGCGGCGCTCTCGGCCTATGCCATCGGCCTGCCGGCCTATGTGCTGGTGAAGATCTATGCCCCGGGCTTCTTCGCCCGCGGGGACACCGCGACGCCGGTGAAGGTGGGCTTCGCCGCGGTCGGGCTGAACCTCGCGCTCAATCTGGTGCTGACGCACTGGCTGCTGCATGTCGGCGTGGCGCTGGCGACCGCGCTCTCGGCCTGGTTCAACGCCTTGATGCTGGGCTGGCTGCTGAACCGGCGGGGGCAGCTGATCCTCGACCGGCGGCTGCGCCGGCGCATCCCCCGCCTGCTGCTGGCCGCGGCGCTGATGGGGGCCGCGATCTGGACGCTGGAGGGGCTGCTGTTCCCGGTGGCCGGGCCGCTGCGCTTCGCGGCGCTGGCCGTGCTGGTGGGGGCGGGCGGCGTGGTCTATTTCGCCGCGGCGCAGCTGCTGGGCGCGGTCGAGCTGCGGGAGGTGCGCAACCTGCTGCGGCGGCGGCGGAAGCCCGCCGCCGCGCCTTCCGCTTGACCTGCCGCCCTCCCCGGGGGATCACGCCGCCTCCTCAACACGGCGATGGTCTCCACCCCCATGCAGCGCGTCTTCTCGGGCATCCAGCCCTCCGGCATCCCGACCCTCGGCAACTATCTCGGCGCCATCCGCAACTGGGTGCCGCTGCAGAATACGCATGACGCGATCTATTGCGTGGTGGACATGCACGCCATCACGGTCTGGCAGGACCCGAAGGAGTTGCAGACCCAGACGCGGGAGATGGCGGCGGCGCTGATCGCCTGCGGCCTCGATCCCGCGAAGTGCATCCTCTTCGTCCAGTCGCATGTCCATGCCCATGCGCGGCTCGCCTGGATCTTCAACTGCGTCGCCCGGCTCGGCTGGCTGAACCGGATGACGCAGTTCAAGGACAAGGCCGGCAAGGACCGGGAGGCGGCGTCCAGCGGCCTCTATGTCTATCCGAACCTGATGGCCGCCGACATCCTGGCCTACAAGGCGGTGCTGGTGCCGGTCGGGGACGACCAGAAGCAGCACCTGGAACTGGCCAATGACATCGCCGAGAAGTTCAACCACGACTACGGCGTGGCGGGCTTCTTCCCGCGGATCGAGCCGCTGATCCAGGGCGTCGCCGCCCGCGTCATGAGCCTGCGCGACGGCACCAAGAAGATGTCGAAGTCGGACCCCTCCGACCAGTCGCGCATCAACCTGACCGACGACCGCGACGCCATCGCCCTCAAGATCCGCCGCGCCAAGACGGACCCGGAGCCGCTGCCCGACCATGTCTCGGGCCTGGAGGGCCGGCCGGAGGCGCGCAACCTGGTCGGCATCCTCGCGGCCGTGACCGGCACCCTGCCGGAGAACGTGCTGCGCGAGCATGGCGGCAAGGGCTTCGGCGCCTTCAAGGAGGTGCTGGTGGAGGCGCTGGTCGATCACCTCTCGCCCATCCAGCGGGAGATGCAGCGGCTGCTCTCCGACCAGGCGGCGCTGGATTCGGCGCTGCGCCAGGGCGCGCAGCGGGCGGCGGCGATCGCCGAGCCGATCGTCACGGAAGCCGAGCGCATCGTCGGCTTCCTGCCGCGCTGAAACAGGGCGGCGCGCGCGCCGTCAGGAGGCGTGCCGCGCCGCCCCGCCGCCCGGCCGGAGCCGCCGGGCCAGCGGCGCGACGACATGCTCCACCACCGGGATCAGCGCCGCGCCCACCACCAGCCCGACGACGGCCGAGCCCGCCGCGGTGACCAGCCAGGCGACCACGCCACCCAGCGTCGGCACCGCATGGCCCGCCGCCTCGGCCGCGTCATGCAGCAGGTGGGCGGGGCCGGTGATGCCGTATTCCTCCAGCCCGTGCAGCAGGATCCCGCCGCCGACCCAGAGCATGGCGACGGTCCCGACCATGCCGAGGAGCTTGAGGAAGACCGGCATGCCCACCACCAGCAGCCGGCCGAGGCCGCGTACCGCCCCGGTGCGGGCGCGCGCCACCAGCGCCACGCCGGCATCATCCGCCTTCACGATCAGCGCGACGGCGGCATAGACCGCGATGGTGATGCCCAAGCCCACCAGCGCCAGCACCGCCGCCTGCATCCAGAGCGAGGCCTCCGGCACCGTCGCCAGGGTCAGCGCCATGATCTCGGCCGAGAGGATGAAATCGGTCTTGATGGCCGAGCTGATCCGCGCCTCCTCGAAGGCCACGGGGTCCTCGGGGGCGGCGCCGGTCTTCGCCTCATGCTCGTGCGCGGCATGGGGCCAGAGCGCCTCGTAAAGCTTCTCCGCCCCCTCGTAGCAGAGGAAGGCGCCGCCCAGCATCAGCAGCGGGGTGATCGCCCAGGGCGCCAGCAGGCTGAGGAGGAGGGCGGCCGGCAGCAGGAAGAGCAGCTTGTTCTTCAGGGAACCGAGGGCGATCCGCCAGATGATCGGCAATTCCCGGGCGGCGGCGAAGCCCACGACATAGCGCGGCGTCACGGCGGCATCGTCCACCACCACCCCCGCCGCCTTCACCCCGGCCCGCCCCGCCTGGGCCGCGACATCGTCGAGCGAGGCGGCCGCGACCTTCGCCAGGGCGGCGACATCGTCCAGCAATGCGATCAGGCCCGTGGCCAAGCTGCCCTCCCGGTTCCGCTACCCTGCTCTCCCAACCGGCCAGGAGCGGCCGCGTTCCACGGGGCGCCCGGCCGGCACCATGCTGCAAGCCTGCGGCCGCGGCAGCGGCAGCGGGCATTCACAGCAGAGCGGCCCCGGCCGGAGCCGTCGCACAATGGCAAAGGCCAGGGATGCCTGGAAGGGAGGCGGTCGGCGCGACGGATGCGGCGGCCCCGGCCCTTGGCCCCCTGGCGGCGCGCCGCCCCTTGCGAAGGCGGGCCTTCAGCCCACCCGCAGCAGCGCCGGGCCGTTCACCCGCAGCCATTCCACCGCGGCGTCGCGGTGCGGCGTCAGGCGCTCGACATGCGCCCAGAAGCGGGGGCTGTGGTTCAACTCCTTCAGGTGGGCCACCTCATGCGCCACCACGTAGTCCAGCACCCAGTCCGGGGCCATCACCAGGCGCCAGGAGAAGGCGAGGGTGCCATCCGGCGCGCAGGAGCCCCAGCGGCTGCGGGTGTCCTTCAGCCGGATGGCGCGGGGCGAAACGCCGAGCAGCGCGGCATGGCCGGCGGCCAGCACCCGGATGCGGCGCTGCGCCTCGGCCTTCAGGAAGGCGGCCAGCCGGGCGGGCAGCGCTGCCTCCGGCCCGCCGACCAGGATCGCGCCGGCGGCGAGCGTCACGCCCGCTGGCGCCGCGGGATCGTGCCGGACCACATGGCGCAGGCCGCCCAGCGGTAATTCGGAACCCGGGGCGAGCGGGATATGGGGGGAGAGGGCGGCCAGCCGCTCCATCACCCAGGCGGCATGGGTGGTCAGCAGCGCCATGCCGGCGCGGCGGCCGGCGCGCGGGGGCAGCGTGACCACCACCTCCCCGGCCCGGGGGTCGATCCGCAGGCTGACCCGGCGGGCCCGGCTGGAGCGGCGCCAGCGCACCGGGCAGGCCATGGTCTCGGCTGCCGCCCCGCCGGGCGAATTGCCGGGCAGGGCGACGGTCTCCGCTTCGGTCTGGTCCATGCCCCCACCATGCGGCGGCCCGGGGGTCCGGTTCAACGGCTTGACACGTCTCGTTGCGGAATGGCCGGGGCGTGTCAGCACAGGCGTGATCGGCGGCGGCAGAGGCACGGCGCGCCGGTCCGGCAGGATGTGCCGCCGGATGGGCAGAGATTGCCGGATGTTAGGCAGGCATCAACCACAATCTCGTAAAACGAGACGTGTCCAAAACCTGGGAGCTTTCGATGCCAGCCATCCGCCCTCTCCGTCGTTCCCTGCTGCCGGCGCTCGCGCTGGCGGCCGCCGGCCTCGCCTCCGCCTGCGCCCCGCAGGCCGGTGTCACCAGCCAAGCCGCGATCCTTGCCACCCCGGTCGTCAACACCGTCGCCTTCACCTCCTTTGCCGCCGCACCCTTGGTCGCGGCGGCGCCGGCGGTGGCCGCCATGCCCGTGGTCGCCTCCACGCCCGTCCTCGCCGCGCCCGCCCCGATGATGAGCAGCGTGACGCCGGCCACCATTGCCGTGACGCCCATGGTCACCTCCACGCCTGTCATCGCGGCGGCCCCGGCGATGAGCGGCATCGCACCGGCCACCCTCACCGCGCCGCTCTCGGTCGCTGCCGTGGCGATCCGCTAGAGCAGATCGCAGACGGGCGTGAACGCCCCGCAGCGTGAATCTGCTCCAAGAACAAAGACCTACAGCGGATAGGCGTTCAGATATGAACGCAATCCGCTGTAGGCTCGGCAGCGGGGCCGGTCAGGGACCGGTGACCACGACCTCCACGCGCCGGTTCGCGGGGCTGAAGGGGTCCTCCGGCCGGAGGGGCTGGAGCGGCCCGAATCCCTGTGCCCGCATTCCCGCGGTCGGGGCGCCGCGCGCGGCGAGCGCCTCCACCACCGCGCTCGCCCGCAGGAAGGACAGCGCGAGGTTCCAGGCGAAGCGGCCCCGGGCATCGGAATGGCCGTTGACCTCGACCCGTGCGCCGCGCAGCCGTTCATCGCGCAAGGCAGCCGCCAGGTTGTCGAGCAGCGGCGCGGCCGAGGGCGCGAGGGCATAGCTGTCGAGGCGGAAAGGAAGGGAGAGGAGGACGCGCCGCTCCGCCGGGGCAGGCTGGGCGGGCATGAGGGTAGCGACGGGCATGGTCGTGGCCGGCGGCTGCGCCGCGCAAGCGGCGAGGAGGAGCATCACGGGGAGGCAGGTGGCGCGCCACATGGCTCAGTTCCCCCGGCCAGGGGCGAGCGCGTGCAGGAGGCGCTCCACATCCGGCACGCCGTCCCGGAGGTCCGTCGCCGCGCCCACAGGCCGGCGCAGGCCGAGCGCCCGCTCGACCGCCAGGGGGTCGGGCGGCAGCCGGTCCTCGAGATCATGGAGCCAGGGCTCGATCGGCAGGGCGCGCGCCAGCCGATCTATGGTGCGCGCGGCCCGCGCCGCCTCCGCCGCATCGCCGGCCGGCAAGGAATCGCCGGTGCGGCGGGCCTGCCCGGCCATGCGGCGGGGCGGGGCGGCATCCGCCGGCAGGGGCCGGGCCGGGCTGGAATGCCGGCCGGGTTCAACAACGGCGGGGCGCTGGCCGCCCAGGCTGCCGCAGGCCGCCGGATCGGCCAGGCACCGGGCCACCAGATGGGCCATGCGGGCCTCGCTGCCGCAGGGCAGCGCGCCGACATAGCAGCCATCCAGACCCGCGGCCGAGGCCCCGGCCAGCATGCCGGGCAGGCCGATCGCCGCGCCCACCACCCAACCGCACCACCTGCCTGCCACGCCGACCGCCCCGTTTCCGTTCCGGCTTCCGCTAGCGCGGCTTTCGCCAAGAATCGGTTACGCGCGGCGATGCGGCGAGGCTCAGCCCGGCAGGGCCTTCACCTCGGTCTCGACGAAGGAGAGCGGCGCGGTCCCGGCATTGACCACGTTGTGCTCCGTCCCGGCCGTGCGGGAATAGGCGAGGCCGGCCTTGAGATCGGCGGTCATCGTCTCACCGCCCGGCAGTTCGAGCAGCAGAGTCCCGTCCGTCACCGGCACCACCACATAGAGCCAGCCATGGCGGTGCCAGCCGGTCTCGGCGCCGGGGTTGAAGTCCCAGCGCGTGACGCGGACATGCTCGTTGTCCACCTGGACGGTGGCCGTGGCCGGCTCCCGGCAGCGAAGCGGGCCGCCATCCAGCGGCAGGCCGGAGGTCGTGCTCATTCCGCGGCCCTGGCCGGCGCCAGGCCCGGCAGCGGCAGCGCGCCGGCCGCCTGCCAGGCGGCCCAGACGGCATCGGCCTGGGCCTGGGTCAGCTTCAGATGCGGCGGGCGGATGGTGCGCCAGCCATCATCGCCGGTGGAGCGGGCGATGATCTCGCGCAGCCCCGGGATCAGCGGCACGGAGGTGGCGGCGCGGCGGGTCGCGGTGAGCGTCGCCTGGGCCGCATCGGCCTCCGGCCCCGTCCGCTTGGCATAGACGATGCCGCCCCAATGGCTGTTGCCGTTGGAGGCCGCGGTGATGCAGCCCGCGCCGCCCTCGGCCAGGATCTTCTGCAGGAACTCGTCCGAGCCGGAATAGACCTCGAACCCGTCCCTGGCGAAGGCGTCCACCATCGCCTTCATGTTGGCGTAGTCGCCGCTGCTGTCCTTCACGCCCTTGATGGTGCCCGGGAAGGCCTTCAGCAGCCGCTCGATGAGGGAGAGGCTGAAGGGCACCGCCGATTGCTGCGGGAAGTGGTAGAGATAGAGCGCGATGCCGCCGCCCGTGCGGTTCACCACCTCGGAGAAATAGGCGAAGAGCCCGTCATCGGAGGGGGCCTTGTAGTAGAATGGCGGCAGGACCAGGACGCCGCGGCAGCCCTGGGCCTTGGCATGCAGGGTCAGTTCCACCGTATCCGTCAGGCTGGCGCAGCCGGTGCCGGGCATCATGCTGGCGGCCGGGACGCCGCGGGCGATCAGCCCTTCCAGAATCGCCTTGCGCTCATGCAGGCCGAAGCTGTTGGCCTCACCGGTGGTGCCGAGCACGCCGAGGCCGTTGCAGCCATTGGCCAGCAGCCACTTCGCATGCGCCGCCATCCGGTCCGGATCGGGCGCGAGGTCCGGCGTCATGGCCGTCAGCACCGCCGCATTCACGCCGCCGAAGAGGGCACCCTGCATGATCGTTTCCTTCGCATCCGCTCTCCGCGCCTTCGTCGCGCGGCCGTGTGGCGGCGTCAACCGGGGGCGGCGCCGTCCTGCCGGCCCCTGACATGCCGACGCATGTCATGCCCCGAACGCCGGCGGCCCTCCGGGCCTTGGCTGCACGGCGCGGCCGCAGGTCAGGACGTCATGGGCGGAGGCTCACTCCTCCTCCGGCGGGCGGGACCGCTTGCTGCGCGGCTCCTGCCCCGGCCAGCGGACGATATGGTCCTCGAAATGGCCCGCATCGCGCTCCCGCACCGCCTTGCCGCGGACGGAAATGCCGGCCTTGTGCACCGTCTCCGGATCGCCCGAGACCAGCGGGTGCCACCAGGCCAGGTCCTTGCCCTCCTCGATCAGGCGATAGGCACAGGTCGGCGGCAGCCAGTCGATCTTCCGCAGGCGCTTCGGCGTCAGCTTGACGCAGTCCGGCACCCATCTGCGCCGGTTCTCGTAATCGGCGCAGCGGCAGCTCGGGATGTCCAGCAGCCGGCAGGCGACATTGGTGAAGGCGAGTTCATCGGTCTCGTCATCGCGCAGCTTGTGCAGGCAGCAGCGGCCGCAGCCGTCGCAGAGACTCTCCCACTCCGCCCGGCTCATCGCCTCGAGCGGCTTGGTCTTCCAGAAGGGCGGCTTGTCGGACACGGGCGGACCCTAGCCCGCGGGCGCCCCGGCTGGAACAGGCGGGTCGGCCTCCTTTCGGGCAGGGCATGTCTTCCGGACAGGCAGGCCGGCTCGCGATCCGCCCTATCGGCGCGGGCCGGCGATCGGCGGCAGCGGCGTGGACTGCACCGGACCGCCGGCGGGCGCCCCCCGGGTGTCCGGGGCATAGCCGGGCGCGGCGGGTTCCGCCTGCGGCACCGGCGCCGCCTCGGCCCCGCCATACCGCATCAGCGCCGCCCGCAGCGGATCGGCGCCCGGATTGTGCACCTGCATCGCCACCACGATCTGCCGGGCCGCGATATCCTGGCCGTAATAGGCCCGGTTCAGTTCGCTCCGCGCGGTCAGCAGCGAGCCTTCCAGCGCGATGCCGGCGAAGAGGCCGCGGGAGCGGGCGAAGGCCATGATGTCCGCGCCCGCGCCGGCGGTCGCACCCTCCACCCCCGCACCGACGGTGGCGACGGCCACCGAGGCATCGGCGCCGAGCTTGAACTGGCTGTCCATCAGCGCCGAGAGGGCACGGTCGGACATGATCAGCATCAGCACCTGCATGTCCTGCACGCCGATCTGCAGGCCGAGGCTGCCGGAGGCCATGCCGTAGAAGGCCGGCGCGGACCAGGAGCCGGCGGCGTCGCGCGCCACCAGCACGCAGCCGCCCCCCTCGCCGCCCAGGATGAAGCCGGCGCGGAAGATTCGCGGGCAGACCAGGGCGGCGCGGGCGCGGCGGAGGAACCGGCGGGCATCCTCGACGGCCCCGGCATCGCCGGTGGTCAGCAATTCCTGCACCGTGAGCGTGCTGCGGTCCACCAGGCCCTGCGCCTCGCCCTGGTCATCCGCCCGGGCCGGCAGGGCCGCCAGCAGCAGCAGGGCGGCGAGCAGCGCGCGCATCAGCGGAGCGGCGGCAGGGTGGAGCGCTGCACCGGGCCGCTGCCGAGCGTCTGGCCCGGCACGAAGCCGGACGGATTGTCGGCCGGCGGTGCCGAAGCGGCCGCGCCGCCGCTGCCGAAGCGCATCAGCACCGCGCGCAGCGGATCCGCGCCCGGATTGTGCGCGCGCATCGCCACCACGATCTCCCGCGGCCCGACATCCTGCCCGTAATAGCTGCGGTTCCACTCGCTGCGGGCGGTGAGCAGGGAGCCCTCCAGCGTCAGCCCGGCATAGAGGCCGCGGGCCCGGGCGACCGCGACGATGTCCCCGCCGACCGCGGCGGTGGTCGCACCCTCCACCGAGCCGCCGAGGGTCGCCAGCGCGAGCGAGGCATCGGCGCCCAGCTTCACCTGGCTGTCCAGCACGGCGTCCAGCGCCTTCTGGTTCATGATGAGCATCAGGATCTGCATGTCCTGGATGCCGGCCTGCAGCCCGAAGGTGCCGGAGCCAAGGGTGTAGAAGGCGGGCGAGGACCAGGAGCCGGCGGCATCGCGCCCGAGCAGCACGCAGCCGCCGCCCTCCCCGCCGAAGAAGAAGCCGGCGCGGAAGATGCGCGGGCAGACCATGGCGGCACGGGCGCGGCGCAACAGGCTCTGGGCATTCACCCGGTCATTGCCCTCGCCCAGGATCTCCTGCACCGAGAGGGTGGCGCGGTCCACCAGCGCCTGTTCCTCCCCCGTGCCGGGGGCGCCGCCGGCACAGCCGGCCAGGACACCCAGGGCAAGGCCCAGCGCCGCCAGCCGTCGCTTCATGAGACGAAGCATGAAAGCCCCCTGCCAAACCCCCGAACTGGCGCGAGATTACTGCCATTGCCGGGACCATCCAAGGGCGGCGTGGCGCCGCTGATGGCGCCACCCTGGCGGGCCGCGCCCCGGGCGGGGGCGCCGGGGATCAATCCCGCGGCATCACTCCCAGTCCGGCGCGGTCCAGGGTTCCTCATTCACCGCGGCAATGCGCCAGTCGGCCCCGTGCTTTTCCAGCCGGGTCAGGCCGAGATTGCGGATGGAGAAGGCCAGCGCCTGGTGGCCCGTCAGGCCGAGGGCATGGGCCAGGGCGGCGCGGATGGAGCCGCCATGGGCGACGATGACCACATCGCCGCCGGCATGGGCCTCGGCCAGGCGGTCCAGCACCGGGCCGACGCGGGCCTGGACCTGCGCGAAGCTCTCGCCGCCCGGCGGCTGCTCCTCGGCGGCATGCGGCCAGAAGGGATGGGGCGGGTGGCGCAGGCGCTCGACCAGCGCCTCATGCGCGATGCCCTGCCATTCGCCCAGATGCTGCTCCGCGAGATCCGGCTCGATGCTGAGGGGTTGTTCGGGGTAGCCAGCGGCGAAGATCGCCGCGGCGGTGGCGCGGGTGCGTGCCAGGTTGGTGATGACCCAGTGCGCCGGCCGCGGCAGGCGGAAGGCGAGCCAGCGATAGAGCGCCGCCTCCTCCTGCAGGGCGAGGCCGCAGAGGGCGACATCCATGCTGCCGTAGAAGACGGTGCGGGCCGAGGGCTCGACGAGCGCGTGGCGGAGGAGGAAGAGGCGGGTCGGGTCGGGCACGGGGTGGTGTGTAGCAGGCGGCGGCGGCGCCGTCATGGCGGCTGCCCTGCCGCTCCGGGGCTGGCCGGGCCGACCCGGCCGGCCCGGTCCGGTGCCGGCCCGGGAGCGCGGATCCTCGGACCCGGGGCGCGGCGGGTGGGGGCGGCGGCTGCGCGGGCCGCCGGCAGCCCCCTTCGCGTCAGCCGACCAGCGCGAGCGCCAGCCCGGCCGCCGTCGTGGCGCCGCCCATGGCGCGGGCCAGGCGCCGCGCCCAGGGGGCGAAGGGCAGCGCCAGGGCGAGGCCGGCGCCATGCAGCAGCGCCGTGCCGGCGAGGAAGCCGCCCGCATAGCCCGCCGCCGAGCCGGCCAGCATCTCCGTGCCATGGGCATGGCCGTGCAGCAGGCCGAAGACCGCCGCCAGCCCCATGCCGGCCAGGAGCGGCAGCCGCACCGTCAGGCCGGTGAGCGCGCCGAGCACGACGACCGAGGCAAGGATGCCCGCCTCCACCCCCGGCAGGGCGAGGCCCGCCATGCCCAGCGCGCCGCCGAGCGCCATGGCGCCGAGGAAGGCGCCGGGCAGGGCCAGCCGCGCCGTGCCGCCGAGCAGCCCGGCCCAGAGCCCGACCATCACCATGGCCAGCAGGTGGTCGGCGCCGCTGAAGGGGTGCAGGAAGCCGGCGGCGAAGCCCGCCGTCTCCACATGGCCCGGATGGGCGAAGGCGGTGGCCGGCAGCAGCAGCGCGGCGGCGGTCAGGGCGATGCGGGTCATCAGGCAGCTCTCCTCGGGGCGATTCCGCCCTGTTGCAGGATGAAGTCGGCAATCTCGGCCACGCCCTTGTTCTCCTTCAGGTTGGTGAAGAGGAAGGGACGCGCGCCGCGCATCTTGCGCGCGTCGCGGTCCATGACCGAGAGGTCGGCCCCGACCAGCGGCGCCAGGTCGATCTTGTTGATCACCAGCAGGTCGCTGCGGGTGATGCCGGGGCCGCCCTTGCGCGGGATCTTGTCGCCGGCCGAGACGTCGATGACGTAGATCGTGAGATCCGCGAGTTCCGGGCTGAAGGTGGCGGCCAGGTTGTCGCCGCCGCTCTCGATGAACAGCACTTCCAGCTTCGGGAAGCGCTGCACCATGTCATGCACCGCGGCAAGGTTGATGGAGGCGTCCTCCCGGATCGCGGTGTGCGGGCAGCCGCCCGTCTCCACGCCGGCGATGCGGGAGGGGTCGAGCGCGCCGGCGCGGGTCAGGAATTCCGCGTCCTCCTTGGTGTAGATGTCGTTGGTGATGACGGCGATGTCGTGCGTGTCGCGCAGGTGGCGGCAGAGCCGCTCGGTCAGCGCCGTCTTGCCGGAGCCGACGGGGCCGCCGATGCCCACCCTGAAAGGTCCATTGCTCATGATCTGAAGAGCCTCGTGTATTGCGTCTCGTGCCGCATCGAGAGCAGGTCGAGCATCGGCGCGGCGGTGCCGATGGTGTCGAGATCGGCGGCCAGCGCCGCATCGGCCGCCGCCTCCACCACCGGGTGCAGCGCGGCGGTCGCGATCTGGCCGTCCGTCTGGCCGAGCGGCACCAGCCGCACCCCGGCCGAGACCAGGTTGGCGGCGAAGGCGGCGAGCCAGCCGGCGGTGGCCGGGCGCAGGGGCACGCCCTGGAAGCCGGCCGCGGCGCCGAAGGCGACGGGATGGGCGAGCGCCCGCGGGTGCCGCGCGGCGAAGGCGGCGAAGGCCGCATCCGGCCAGGCGGCATGCGTGACGCTGGTGAAGGCGGTGCCCTGCGCCATGGTCTCCAGCGCCGTCTCCGCCGTGCCGCGCCAGGCGGCGGCGAGCACCGCCACCTCGTCCAGCGTGGCGTCGTCCCCACCCGCGGCAGCGCGCCAGGCGGTGACCAGCAGCGCGCCGTCCACCCGGCCGGCGCCGGCGCGCAGCACGGTCGCGATGTAGTCCACCAGCGCGGCGCGGTTCGTCACCCGGCCGTCCTCGACCGCCGTCTCCAGCCCATGGCTGTAGGTATAGGCGCCGACCGGATAGGCCGGGGAGAGCCAAGCCAGCAGCCGGTAGAGCGCCGCCCCGTCAGTGGTGGTGATGGTGGTGGCCATCGCAGCAGCCGTGCTCGTGCGCATGGTCGTGGTCATGGTGGTGACCATGCCCATGATGGTGCCCCGGCTGGCGGTTGTGCTCGCCATAGGCGCCGCCTTCCGGGTTGAAGGGCGCGTTGACCTTGCACAGTTCGGCGCCGAGTCCCTGCAGCATGGCGACGATGACATGGTCGTCGCGGATCAGCAGCCGGTCGGCCTGGATCTCGGTCGGCAGGTGGCGGTTGCCGAGATGCCAGGCGAGGCGCATCAGCTTCTCGGGCGTTCCCGCCTTCACCTCCACCAGCGGCTCCGGCGCGGCGCGCACCAGGATGACGCCGCCCTGCTCCAGCAGCAGCCCGTCGCCGTCGCGCAGCGCCGTCGCTTCCTCGAGGTCCAGCAGGAAGGCGAAGCCGCTTTCCGCGACATAGCGCTTGCGGCGGCGGAAGCGGTCGTCGAAGTCGAGCGTGACGGTGTGCTTCGCGGTACGCTCCACCCAGCCGCCCTTGGGCAGCACCTGGGTGGCGCGGGGGAGTTCATCCGACATCGGAATCCTCAGAACAGGAAGTAGCGCTGCGCCATGGGCAGCACCTTCGCCGGCTCGCAGACCAGCAACTCGCCATCGGCGCGGACCTCGTAGGTCTCGGGGTCCACCTCGATCTTCGGCAGGGCGTCGTTCAGCACCATGTCGCGCTTGCCGATGCCACCGCGGGTGTTCTCCACCGCCAGCACCTGCTTCTGCAGGCCGAGCCGCTCCCCGATCCCATGGCCGAGCGCGGCCTTGGAGACGAAGGTGACGCTGCTGGCCTGCATCGCCCGGCCGAACTGTGCGAACATCGGCCGGTAATGGACCGGCTGCGGGGTCGGGATGGAGGCGTTGGGGTCGCCCATCGGCGCCATGGCGATGGCGCCGCATTTCAGCACCATGTCCGGCTTCACCCCGAAGAAGGCGGGGGACCAGAGGACGAGGTCGGCGAGCTTGCCCACCTCCACGCTGCCGACATGCGCGCTGATGCCCTGCGCGATCGCGGGATTGATGGTGTATTTGGCGATGTAGCGGCGGACACGGAGGTTGTCGTTCTCGCCCGCCTCGGCCGGCAGCCGGCCGCGCTGCACCTTCATCTTGTGCGCGGTCTGCCAGGTGCGGATGATGACCTCCCCCACCCGCCCCATGGCCTGGCTGTCCGAGGACATCATGCTGATGGCGCCGATATCATGCAGGATGTCCTCGGCCGCGATCGTCTCCTTGCGGATGCGGCTCTCGGCGAAGGCCACGTCCTCCGGGATGCGGGGGTCGAGGTGGTGGCAGACCATCAGCATGTCGAGATGCTCGTCCACGGTGTTCACCGTGTAGGGCATCGTCGGGTTGGTGCTGCTCGGCAGGAAATTCGGCTCGCCCACCACGCGGATGATGTCGGGCGCGTGGCCGCCGCCGGCGCCTTCGGTGTGGAAGGCCTGGATGGTGCGGCCGGCGATGGCGGCGATGGTGCTCTCGACGAAGCCGGACTCGTTCAGCGTGTCCGTGTGGATCGCCACCTGCACGTCGAGCGCGTCGGCCACGCTCAGGCAGGTGTCGATCGCCTTCGGCGTGGTGCCCCAGTCCTCATGCAGCTTCAGGCCGCAGGCGCCGGCCAGGATCACCTCCTCGATGCCGGCGGGCAGCGCGACATTGCCCTTGCCGAGGAAGCCGAGATTGACCGGGAAGCCCTCGGCCGCCTGCAGCATCCGAGCCATGTGCCAGGGCCCGGGCGTGACCGTCGTCGCCAGCGTGCCATGCGCCGGGCCGGTGCCGCCGCCGAACATGGTGGTGATGCCGGAGGCCAGCGCCTCCTCCACCTGCTGCGGGCAGATGAAGTGGATATGCACGTCGAGGCCGCCCGCGGTCAGGATGCGGCCCTCGCCGGCGATGATCTCGGTGCCCGGGCCGATGACGATGGTGACGCCCGGCTGGGTGTCCGGGTTGCCGGCCTTGCCGATGGCGGCGATGCGGCCGTCCCGCAGCCCGACATCCGCCTTCACGATGCCCCAGTGGTCGATGATAAGCGCATTGGTGATGACGGTGTCCATCGCGCCCTCGGCGCGCGTCACCTGGGACTGGCCCATGCCGTCGCGGATGACCTTGCCGCCGCCGAACTTCACCTCCTCCCCATAGGTGGTGAAGTCCTTCTCCACCTCGATGATCAGGTCGGTATCGGCCAGGCGCAGGCGGTCGCCCACGGTGGGGCCATACATGCCGGCATAGGCGGCGCGGGAGATGCGGCTGGGCATCAGACCTGTCCTTCCGTCTCGCCGCGGAAGCCGTGCACGATGCGGCTGCCGGCATAGGGGATGAGGCGCACCTTGCGCACCTGCCCCGGCTCGAACCGCACCGCGGTGCCGGCGGCGATGTCGAGGCGCCTTCCGCGCGCGACCGCGCGGTCGAAGGAGAGCGCCGGGTTGGTCTCGGCGAAATGGTAGTGGCTGCCGACCTGGATCGGGCGGTCGCCGGTATTCGCCACCTCGAGCTCAACGGAGTCGCGGCCGGCATTCAGCTCGATCTCGCCGGCGGCGGGGAGGAGTTCGCCGGGGATCATGGACTGGACATCCGCTTCACGCTGCGCTCCTCGGTTCCCTGCGGTGCTCCGCGATCGGATGTCATCGGATCGGCTCGTGGATGGTCACAAGCTTCGTCCCATCAGGGAAGGTCGCTTCCACCTGAACTTCGATAATCATCTCGGCGATGCCCTCCATCACCTGGTCCCGCCTCAGCACCGTGGCGCCGTCGCGCATCAGCTCCGCGACACTGCGGCCGTCCCGCGCGCCCTCCACCACGAAGTCGGTGATCAGGGCCACCGCCTCCGGGTGGTTCAGCTTCACGCCGCGTTCCAGCCTTCGCCGCGCCACCTGCGCGGCCATGGCGATCAGCAGCTTGTCCTTCTCGCGGGGCGTCAGGTTCATGCGGGGCCTCGGGAACACGTCATGGGATCGGAGTCTCGCCTCCGGGCGATTCCGCACTCCGGCGATCCGGTCCGTCGCGCGATCATGGGTGGACCGCCTCAGGTCGTCCAGAGCCGCGGCAGCCGCGCCGGCAGGCCAAGCGCGGCGGCGCGGAGCGCGACGATCGCCTCTCCCACCGCCTGCCGCACCGCGGTCGCGGGGCCAAGCCAGCGGGCCAGCAGCAGGCCGGGGCGGGGGATGGTGGTCGCACCGGGCGCCGCCTCGGGCAGGGCGCGCAGCAGGTCGCGCATCGCCTCCGCCTCGCCGCCCGCCAGCAGCAGGGTGCCGAGCGCCTCGGCCCCGGCGAAGCCGAAGGGCGCCCCCAGCGCCGCCGCCAGGTCGCCCTCCAGCGCCAGGGCATCGGCCCAGAGCAGCCCCGCTGTCCCATGCAGCCGCCAGCGGTCCCGCACCAGCCCATGCGTCATCCGCTCGCCGCGCGCGGCGCGGCCGAAGACCAGCGTCTCGGCCGCCAGCAGCACCGCGCCGGGGGCGAGATCCGCCCGCATCCGGCGGTCCAGCCGGGCGCCGTCGAACAGGATGGTCTCCTGCGGGATCCATTCCAGCATCGCGCCCTCCTCCAGCACGATGCGGCTCTCGATCCGCGTCTCCGGCCCGAGGCTCCGGTAGAGCTTCTCCGCCGCCGCGGTGCTGAGCGTGGCGCGCGCCCCGGCCTCCAGCCGCACCGCCTGGCGCAGCACGTCGCCGCCCGCGAGGCCGCCGGCGCAGTTCAGCAGCGCCGCCATCGGCGGCTCGCCCGGCTCCGGCGTCGGGAAGAGGATGCGCAGCGGCGATTGCTGATAAAGGTTCCGCAGCACGGTGCCCCGAGGGGCCGTGCCGAAGACGAGGTCGAAGGCGCCGTCGGCGCGCTGGTGGCGGCTCGGCAGGGGCGGCGTGTCGCGCGGCATCGCCCGGACCATGGCATGCGGCGCGCCGCGGCGGAACCACCCCCATGCCTGCCGCCGGATCGGGCAGGTTGCCGCGGAATCGGACAGGCTGCGGGGCCCAGCGCGGCAAGCCGGTCCCCGTGCCCGTCCGCGCCTCCTCTGGCATGGCGGTTGCCTCAGCCGGCGCATTGCCGGGAGATGCCAGTGCTGTTCCGCCCCACCTCGCCAGCGCCAACCGCGCAGGCCTCGCTGCGCGGCCACACGCTCGACGTGCTCGGCCTCGGCGTGCGCTACGGCGCCTTCACCGCGCTGGACGATGTGGACCTCTCGGTCCGGGCGGGGGAGGTGCTGGCCCTGCTCGGCCCCTCGGGCTGCGGCAAGACGACGCTGCTGCGCACCGTCGCCGGCTTCGTGCGGCAGAATGCCGGGCGCGTGCTGATCGACGGCACCGCCATCGACGACCTGCCGCCCAACCGCCGCCGGGTCGGCATCGTCTTCCAGAACTACGCCCTCTTTCCCCATATGTCGGTGGCGGAGAACGTCGCCTATGGCCTGAAGGCGCGGGGCGAGGCGAAGCCCCGCATTGCCGCCCGCGTCGCCGAGTTGCTGGAGATGGTGCAGCTCGGCCCCATGCGGGACCGGCGGCCGGCGCAGCTCTCGGGCGGGCAGCAGCAGCGGGTCGCATTGGCCCGCGCCCTGGCCATCGAGCCCTCCATCCTGCTGCTGGACGAGCCCTTCGCGGCGCTCGACCGTTCGCTCCGCCTCGACATGCAGATCGAGATCAAGCGGCTGCAGCGGCAACTGGGACTCACCGCCATCCTGGTCACCCACGACCAGGACGAGGCGATGAGCGTCGCCGACCGCATCGCCGTCATGCGGCGCGGCCGGATCGAGCAGCTCGGCACCCCGGTCGAGCTCTATGACCGGCCGCGGACCCTCTTCGTCGCCGGCTTCATCGGCACCACCAACCGCCTGCCCTGCCTGATGGAGGGCGCAGCGGAGGGGATGGCCGCGATCCGCCTGCCGGACGGCACGGCGCTGCGCGTGCCGGCGGAAGCCCCTCCCCCGCCCGGCCCGGCGCTGCTGACGGTGCGGCCGGAGCAGCTGGTGCTGCGGGATGAGGGCGCGCCGGGCGCCTTCCCGGTGGAACTCGGCCTCGCTTTGCCCCTCGGCGGCCAGGTGATCCGGGAGGCGCGGCTGCCCGACGGCACCACGCTGCGCCTGACCGAGCCTCGGCTCGGCCCCATCCGCGACCTCGGCGCGCGGGCCTTCTGCGCGCTCGCCCCCGGCGCCCGCCCCGCGCTCTTCCCAAACCCCCTGTCCGAGGAGGACTGAGCATGTCCCTGTCCCTCACCCGCCGCGCCCTGCTGGCCGGCGCCGCGACGCTGGCCGCGCCCGGCATCGCCCGCGCCCAGCGCGGCCGCGCCGCCAGTGTCACCGCCGCCATCTATCCCGGCGCCTGGGAGGAAGCCTTCCGCGAGACTGTCGCGCCGGCGCTGAAGCGCGCGCAGAATGTCGAGCTGGAGATGCAACCGCTCTTCGCGGTGGACCAGATCGCCAAATTCGCTGCCAGCCGCGGCGTCCCGCCCTTCGACTGCTTCGTCCTCGACCCCGGCCCGCGCATCACCGGCATCGAGCGGGGGATGTACGAGCGGTTCGACGCCACCCGCCTCGCCAACCGCACCGCCCTGCCGGGCCTGCTGGCGGATGAATGGGGCGTGGGCTGCGCCGCGCAGGTGGTCGGCATCGCCTACAACCCGAAGAAGGTGCCGAAACCCTCGGGCTATGCCGACCTGTTCAAGGACCCCTGGGTCTCCCGCCTCGGCATCACCGGCTTCGGCACCACCTTCGGCACGGTCAGCCTGATCGAGATCGCCAAGGTCTTCGGCGGCAGCGAGACGAATATCGAACCGGCGCTGGCCGAGCTGAAGAAGGTGCTGCCGAGGATCGCCGCCGTCGGCGCGCCGGCCGCCATGCCGGGCCTGTTCCAGCAGGGCCAGTGCGACGTGATGTACACCAACACCCAGACGGTGACGACGCTGAGGGACCGCGGCGTGGACATCGAATTCGCGGTGCCGGAGACGGGGGCGACCGCCTTCTTCACCACGCTGCACATCGCCAAGGGCAGCGAGAACATCGACGCCGCCTACAAGTACATCGATACGGTGGTGAGCAAGGGCGTGCAGGAGGCGCTGCAGAAGCCGCCCTATAATTTCGTGCCGGTGAACAAGGAGGTCGCGCTCGGCGCCGGCCTGCCTATGAGGAGCCTGGACGAGATGGCCCGCTTCGTCACGCATGACTGGGCGAAGATCAACCCGCTCCGCGGCGCCTGGATCGAGCGCTTCAACCGCGAGATGGCGAAATGATCCGTCCCCCCGCCCCGGCCGGGCGCCTGCATCCACCCCGCGGTGCGGGGGAGGGCTAGGGTGGGGGTGGCCATCGCCGCGGCACCGGCCCCGTCCCTGGGCCTGTCCGCCCCCCGCAGCCCCTGGGCGCTGGCCGCCCCGCTCGGCCTCGCCTATGCGGCCTTCTTCGTCGCGCCGCTGCTGATGCTGATCGCCGTCTCCTTCTATGCCGACGAGCGGATGACGCGCTTCGGCCTGGAGCAGTGGCAGCGCTTCCTCTTCGACGCCTTCCACTGGAAGGTCATCGCCGACACGCTGCTGCTCGGCCTCAAGGCGGTGGCGGCGACGGTGGTGCTGGGCTTCCCGCTGGCCCTGGTCTACCGCGCCGCCTCGCCCGCCTGGCAGCGCGTGCTGCTCTTCATCGTGGTCATGCCGCTGCTGACCAGCGTGGTCGTCCGCACCTTCGCCTGGATCGTCATCCTCGGCCGCGAGGGGGTGGTGAACCAGCTCGTGCTGGGCCTCGGCCTGGCCGCCGAGCCGCTGCGCCTTCTCCAGACCGAACTGGGCTTGGTGATCTCCCTGACGCAGATCGAGATGCCGTTGCTGCTGCTGCCCCTGCTCTCCGTCATGTCGCGCATCGATCCGAACCTGATGGATGCCAGCGCCTCGCTCGGCGCCTCCCCCTGGCGGACGCTGTTCCGGGTGATCCTGCCGCTGGCCGCGCCCGGGCTGGCGGCGGGGTGCCTGCTGGTCTTCGCCTCGGCGACCACCGCCTTCATCAGCCAGTCCGTCATCGGCGGCGGGCGGCTGGTCTACCTGCCGGCCATGATCTGGCAGCAGGCCATGGTGGCGGCGCACTGGCCTTTCGCCGCCACCATCGCCATCGCGCTGCTGCTCTCGGTCTCGGCGGTGCTGGCCGTCATCGCCCATGCGGGGCGCGTCGCGGGGGGCCGGGTCCATGGCTAGGCGGCATACGGTCGGCGAACTGTCCTATGGGCTGGTCATCGGCACCCTGGCGGTATTTGCCCTCATCATTCTGGTGGGCCCGATCCTGATCGTGCTCGCCACCTCCTTCACCGACAGCCGCTCCATCCGCTTCCCGCCGCAGGGTTTCTCCTTCCGCTGGTATGAACTGCTGCTGGATGAGGTGCGATCCCGCCAGATCCACCGGGCCGCCGGCAACACCCTGCATGTCGCGGTGATGTCGGCCGGCCTCGCCACGCTGCTCGGCACGGCGGCGGCGCTCGGCCTCTCCCGGATCGCGGGCAGGGGCGGGCGGCTGGCGGATGCCTTCTTCCTGTCGCCACTGGTCCTGCCCGGCCTCGCCTTCGGGCTCGCGGCGCTGATGTACTTCACCCTGCTGGGCTTCCGCCCCTCGCTGGAGCTGATCATCGCCGGCCATCTGGTGGTGGTGACGCCCTTCGTGCTGCGGACGGTCGGCGCCTCCCTCTCGCAGCTCGACCCCTCGCTGCTCGATGCCTCGCGCAGCCTCGGCGCGGGCCCCGTCCATACCTTCCGCCGCGTCACCCTGCCGCTGATCGCCCCGGGGATCGCGGCCGGGGGCTTCCTCGCCTTCATGGCCTCGGTCGATAACGTCCCGGTCTCCCTCTTCCTTTCCTCGGCCCGGACGGACATGTTGCCCATCCGGATGTGGGGCATGATGGAATCCACGCTCGATGTCCGGGTGGCCGCCGTCTCCGGCACGCTCATCCTGGCGGCCTTTCTCCTGATGCTGGTGATGGAGCGGCTCACCGGCCTCACGCGCCGCATGCGGGGCTGATCCTATGTACCTGAAAGCCGAACCCCTGACCTCCGCCGCCTTCTTGCCCTATGGCGAGGTCATCGAATGCCCGGCCATCCCGGGCCGCACCTATTTCGAGGATGCGCTGGCCAATCTGCGCCCGAAGGCCCGGCCCAGCATCTCGCTCACCGTGAAGAAGCCGCTTGAGGCCCTGCCGCTCCGCTCCACCACCATGGAGCGGCATGAATTCTCCTCCCAGAGCTTCATTCCGCAGGAGGGCGGTCGCTGGCTGGCGATCGTCGCGCCGCATGCCGCGGGGGGCGGGCCGGACATGGCGCGGGCGCGGGCCTTCCTCGCCCGGCCGGACCAGGGCGTCACCTATGGCGCCAATGTCTGGCACCACCCCTTCACCGTCCTGGACCGGGAGGCACGTTTCGTCATCGTCATGTGGCGCGACGGCACGAAGGGCGACGAGGAATTCGTCGAGGTGCCCGAGTTCAGCGTGGAGGTAGCGGATGGCATATGAGGTAAAGCGCGACTTCATCGGCTACGGCGCCAACCCGCCCGACCCGCACTGGCCGGGCGGCGCACGGCTCGCCGTCAATTTCGTCATGAACTACGAGGAGGGCTCCGAGCCCTCCTACCAGCTCGGCGACGGCGTCACCGAGAACGGGCTGACCGAGGCGCATGGGCTGAACCAGGTGAAGTCCGGCCGCGACCTGGCCGCCGAGGGCATGTTCGAATACGGCTCCCGCGTCGGCTTCTGGCGGCTGCACCGGCTGTTCCAGGAGCGCGGCCTGCCGCTGACCGTCTTCGGCTGCGCCCTGGCGCTGGAGCAGAATCCGGAGGCCGCCGCCGCCATCCGCGCCGCGGGCTACGATGTCTGCTCCCACGGCTGGCGCTGGGTGAAGCATTTCGAGCTCTCGGAGGCGGAGGAGCGCGAGCACATCGCCCGCGCGGTGACGAGCCTGGAGAGGACCGTCGGCCACCGGCCGGATGGCTGGTACTGCCGCTACGGCCCCAGCGTGAACACCCGCCGCCTGGTCGTGGAGCATGGCGGCTTCCTCTATGACAGCGACTACTACGGGGAGGAGCTGCCCTTCTGGGTCACGGTGGACGGCAAGGCGCAGCTCGTCGTGCCCTATTCGCTGGTGAACAATGACGGGAAGTATGCCGGCTGGATGGGCACCAGCGACCAGTGGTTCAGCTTCATCCGCGACGCCTTCGACATGCTCTATGCGGAGGGCGCGAAGGCGCCGAAAATGATGTCCATCGGGCTGCATATGCGGCTGATCGGCCACCCGGCGCGCGCGGTCGGGCTGCAGCGGCTGCTCGATTACATGATGCAGCGCAAGGATGTGTGGATCACCCGGCGTGTCGATATCGCGAAGCACTGGATCGCCACGCATCCCTATCCCGGGAAGGGGTTGAACGAGTAGCGGGGCGGATCGCGCGCCCGCATCAAGCTGTCGGCCTTGATGCGGGACAGAATGATATCGAGGCATGGCATGCCGGCGCATGTCATGCCCTGAGGGCCGGCGCCCCTTCGGGCCTCGGCTTCGCGGTAGCTGCCGCGGCGCGCCTTCGCCCGGCCCGCTCCGCGGGCCGGGACGCCATGAGCCAGTTATGGGCGGGCCCGCCCGGCCGTCCCTTGCCCTATTCCAGCCTGATCCCCGCCTGGCGGATCACCTCGCCCCATTTCCGGTGCTCGGCCAGGATATGGGCGCGGTAGGCCTGCGGCGTGCCGGGCAGCGGCGTCGCGCCCAGTTCCGCCAGGCGCCGCGCCGCGGCCTCCGTGCCCAGCATCCGCACCAGCGCCGCATTGGCCGTGGCGATCACCGCCTCCGGCGTGCCCTTCGGCGCCAGCAGGCCGAACCAGGCCGTCACCTCATAGCCCGGCAGGCTCTCGGCAATCGCCGGGATCTCCGGCGCGCCGGACCAGCGCCCCCGGCTGGTGACGCCGAGCGCGGTCAGCGACCCCGCGCGGATATGCGGCAGGATGGAGGGCAGGTTGTCCACGCCCCAGGCGATGCGCCCCGCCAGCAGGTCCGCCAGCATCGGCGCGCTGCCGCGATAGGTCACGTGCTCGCCCTCGATCCCCGCCTGCATGCGGAAGAGCTCGGCCGAGAGATGCGTGCTGCCGCCGATGCTGGTCTCGCCATAGGCCAGGCGCTTCTGCCTCGCCAGCGCGACCAGGCCCGGCACGTCCTTCACGCCAAGCGAGGGATGCGCCGCCAGCAGGTTCGGCACCTCCGCCACCAGGGAGATCGGCATGAAATCGGCGATGCCGTCATAGCCGGGATTCGCATAGAGATGCGCGTTGATCGCCTGGGTGCCGGGCGAGCCCATCAGCAGCGTGTAGCCATCCGGCTGGGCACGGGCGACGGCCACGGCGCCGATATTGCCGCCGGCGCCGGAGCGGTTCTCCACCACGAAGGACTGCCCCGTCGCCTCCTGCAGCCAGGCGGCGGTGAGGCGGGCGAGGATGTCCACCGTGCCGCCCGGCGGGAAGGGCGCGACGATGCGCACGGGGCGGACGGGCCAGGCATCCTGCGCGGCGGCGGGGCGGGCCAGCGCGGCCAGGGCCGGGGCGGCGAGGAGGGCGCGGCGGCGGATCACGCGGCCATTTCCCCGGCCGGGGACAGGGCCTCGAAGCCCGCGCGGAGCGCCGGCGTGAGGGCAACGGGCTGGCGGGACTGCCGGTCGATGGCGACCAGCACGGCGGCGGAGGTGGCGAAGCAGGCCCCGTCCAGGAACAGCGCCTGGTCCAGCGCCACGCTGCTGCGGCCGATGCGGGTGACGGCGGTGCCGATGCGCACGCGGCCGGGGTAGTGGACTTCCCGCAGGTAGTCGATTTCGACCCGGGCGACCACCATCGCCACCGGGCCTTCGCGGAGCGAGCCGAGAACGGCCTGGATCACCTCCGCCCGCCCGGCCTCGCAGAAAGCGCCGATGGCGCCGTTGTTGACATGGCCGTTCTGGTCGGTGTCGGCGACCCGCAGCTTCTCCTCCGTCCAGAAGGGGAAGCGCGCGGGCGCGGGGGGCGGTGGCGCCATCCTCGGGGGTCCTCCTGTATCGTTGGAACCCAGGGTCCGGTCGCCGCCGCCTGGCGTCAAGCGCGGGCGGTCAGCCCTGCTTCTCCGCCTCGTAGCGCGCCTTGTTCTCGGCATTCGGCGGATACAGGCCGGGCAGCGTCTCGCCCTGCTCCACCTTGGAGACGATCCAGGCTTCCAGCCGCTCCTGCTCCGGCCCGCCCTTCACGACCTCCTCCAGCAAGGCCTGGGGGATGCAGACCGCGCCGTCATCGTCCACCACGATGATGTCGCCCGGGAAGACCGCGACGCCGCCGCAGCCGATGGGTTCCTGCCAGCCGACGAAGGTGAGGCCGGCGACGGAGGGCGGGGCCGCGCCGCCGCGGCACCAGACCGGCATGTTGGTGCCGGTCACGCCCGCCACGTCCCGCACGCAGCCATCCGTCACCAGGGCGGTGACGCCGCGCTTCATCAGCCGGGCGCAGAGGATATCGCCGAAGATGCCGGCATCGGTGACACCCATGGCGTCGGCGACGGCGATGACGCCTTCCGGCATGTCCTCGATCGCGGCGCGGGTGGAGCGGGGGGAGGACCAGGACTCCGGCGTTGCCAGATCCTCTCGCGCCGGGACGAAGCGGAGCGTGAAGGCGGGGCCGACCAGGCGCTTGCCCTTGGCGGCGGGGGTGAAGGCCTGCGGGCCGCGCATCCAGATGTTGCGCAGGCCCTTCTTCAGCAGGAGGGTGGTGATGGTGGCGGTGGAGATGGACTCCAGCGTTGCCTTGGCGGCGGGGTCGAGGGGCATGCCACGCTCCTTTCGAATGGCTCGGCAAATATGAGGCGAACGGCTTATCCTGGCGGAGCAACCTTGGACAGAGGTGGACCATCTGCCAGCTGCGATCAGTAGCGTGCCGTGTCCCACGTGTGCGACGGTTGCACTCTATAATGCCCCGCAGGATACAATTTAAACTATTGGGTCGACTTCCAAGCAGCTTGTGCCGTGGCCAGCGATGAGAAAGGAACTTTCCTATTTGGCCCGTTCGAATGGCGCCACGGTGCGGACTGATTGCCTGCTAATATATCTTCCGCTAGGCGGAGGCGTTTTCGGCGGGTTGAGACACTGATGTGCGGCGGCTGGCAGAGCAGTCTCGCACCTGCGCCTGATAGGCGACCCTGATGCGCCTAGAATTTTTTGGCTGCGAAGATTACCAACGGAGGCCGGAGAGCAAACCGGGAGTCGCACCAGGGAGAACTTCACATAGATATCACACGCATTTCACTGAAATGTATTTCGATACATCTATAGAGCGACGCATGACCTTGTTTCTTCTCTTAGTAGTGGTCGCTGCCTCAACCACCTTAGGGTATGTCTTGGGGCACTTCAAAAGATTGCCTCTGCTGTGTGATGCTGCGCAGTGGATACGAACGCCCACGGACCGTCGCCCTGATTGGCAAGAAAGATAAAATAACTCTGCTGAAGAGCAGGCTCCACGCTGTGCGAAGTAGCAAGATTTTGGGAATTCGCAGTAATCCTTCTTGGCTTACCACAACCCGCCGTCAAGATACCGAGTAGCGTCGGCATCAACATGCGTTTCCGCGCGAGACCACGTAATCCCCTCACGAATGACACGAGCCGGCGCCCCGACTGCAAGGCTGTTCGGCGGAATTGTGCCCTTCGTCACCACCGACCCAAGCCCGACGATACTTCCGGCACCGATCTGCGCCCCCGCGAGTATGGAGGAGCGCCGGCCCAGCCATACATGCGGCCCGATATCAATGACGCCTCGGCCAACGTCTAGAATTTCCCGGGTTCGAACATCAACTAGAGCATGCATATCCGCTCCCTGAAGAACGATTTCTTCGGACAGCATGCAGTCGCGTCCAATGGTCACATCAGTGTTGTTCACCCACATACGACAAGAGTTGGCAGTTGTGCTATCTCCGATAACAGCAAGGGGATTGCGGTACATTCGCAGTTCCCAATACCCCCAAACATTGGAACCAATACATAGCCGGGAATTTGATCCACCCAGCCTAATTTTTAAATCTCGGAGGCGCGGACTCATCAGGACGATTTCGGTGCCACTCACCGCGCCGGCAGGGGACCAATTACTTAGGACGAACCCGAACCCAGTCCCGGACTTCGCTTGTCTAAGGATCTCGTCTGTCAACCAGAACACGTTATCATTTGCGAATCTACCTTCAAACCTGACCCAGCCAGACAGGTCGGCAAAAGACACGCAATGAAGGGGGACACGCTTTGTCTCTTCGCCAAAAAACCTCTCAGATACTGAATGGTCCGGAAACAGCTCGGCTAAGATCTTTGTCACGATACTTCTCCGGGCTGGAGCTGCATTTCCCCTGTCCCAAACCCGACCAGCAAAGACTTTGACATTATAAGGCTGCCCACCACTATTGCCACCTAGATATCATAACGATAAATTAATTAATTTGGAAACATGCGATTCAAAAAATCGACCATTTCCATCTGGAGCTTCGCACCCTCATTTGGGTCTGAATGCGAAATATGATCGTTAAGACATAAAAACATTGGAGGCACCTCAAGAACCTGCCGAACTTGCGCCCGGAAATTCGCGTCTTTGTCTCCAAACAGAATAGTCACAGCGTCTTTGTCATTAGCTTTATGAAAGTCATTACCTGCCTTCTCACATAAAGCATCAGAGTCCATCAGCCCGTGGCGCATATACACAACGTAGTAGCAATAAAGCGCCCGGAACCAAAGATCTCCCCGGGTGCGGAAGCGGTGCGCCGAGGTCTGCCGCAATGGTCGCTCCCACTCGTTTTCCACAATGGAACAGAGTGTTCGATTGTACCATTGCGGCGTATGCGCCGGAGCGTTCCGCTTGGCCGGCCCGAAGCGCGCATCCAGAGCCGCATTCGTAACCCACAAAAGCCAGCGAAAAAGTTCCCACTCACGATTCGGTGGTGAGTTCATTAATCCATTGTCTAAAATCACTCGGCCAAGACCATGCTGACCTTGGAGATCTTCGGGGGATACAGGCCGACAAACGAAGAAATCATCATTGAAATAGATGAAGTCTTCACTGAGACTAGGTATCCTGTGAAGATGACATTCGATGGCCGTACTAGAGAACGTCGGCAAATGGCCTGAATCAGGGAAAATATCTGAATGACTAACAAGACGAACACCACCCAAGGAGGGAGGCTCACCGTTGTGAACCACGATGACGTCTCGGACCCAAGGCATGTTGCGCTTGACGGACCGCACGGCGTAGCGGAGTTCGCCATTATCGCTAAAGCGTTGTGGCAGTCGGGCCATATCTTGCGCCCCCACAGCAAACCTAGTGAAGTTCTCCCGAAACTTGGCCGTACTACCATCGACCCACGTAAAAACCACATCTACTGGGCGCATGGACATCTCCTGGTCAGGCCCGATCCGATTCAACGTTCTTAGCGTGCATTACTGCCAGGACGTTCACGCTGTTGTCTAGAGCAACAGCGACTTATCGAACCCATGCAGTAGGCTTGTGGCCCGCACCCTCAAAGTCTGAGTTTGGGGGCGGACTGGTCTTTGCAAACGACAGCGCAGTCATTAATGATTTCTATACGCAAGCACACAATCAGTTTAGATATCTCTCTTTCAGGTTGTCAATGCTGCATATTAATCGCCTTTAGCGCTTCCTCCACCACCACCTCCGGCGGCGGCTCCACCGACAGCACAATCGCCCCCTCCTCCGCCCCCGGCGCCTCCAGCGTGGCGAACTGGCTCTCCATCAGGCTCGCCGGCATGAAGTGCCCCGGCCGCGCCGCCTGCCGCGCGCCGATCAGCGCCGGGTCGCCCGCCAGGTGCAGCAGCCGCAGCGCCGGCCGGCCCTGCCGCAGCCGGTCCCGGTACACCCGCTTCAGCGCGGAACAGGTGACCACGCCGCCCTCCCCCGCCGCCGCCCGCGCATCCACCCAGGCGCCGATCGCATCCAGCCAGGGCCAGCGGTCGTCATCGGTCAGCGGCTCGCCGCGGCTCATCTTGGCGATGTTGGCCGGCGGGTGGAACGCATCCGCATCGGCGAAGGGCACCGCCAGGCGCCGGGCCAGCAGGCTGCCCACCGTGCTCTTGCCGGCGCCGGAAACACCCATCACCAGCACCAGGGGCCGCGTGCCGCTCACGCCGGGCGGCCCGGATGCGGCTTGCCGTCCACGGCGCCGCCCGGCGCGGGCTTCGCCGGCTCCAGATGCCCGCCGAAGCCCTTGCGCTGGGCGGACAGCACCTTCGCCCCGAACCGCGCCTCATCCCGGCTGGCGAAGCGGGCATAGAGCGCGGCGGTCAGCACGGGGGCGGATACCGCCGTCTCCACCGCCGCCTGCACCGTCCAGCGCCCCTCCCCGCTGTCCGAGACATGGCCGGAAAAGCCCGCCAGCTCCGGGTCCTGGTGCAGCGCCTGCGCCGTCAGGTCCAGCAGCCAGGAGGCGACGACGCTGCCGCGCCGCCAGGCCTCGGTGATGTCGGGCAGGTTCAGGGCCAGGCGCTGCTCCGGCGGCAGCGCCTCGGCATCGGCATGCTTCAGGATATCGAGGCCCTCGGCGAAGGCCTGCATCATCCCGTACTCGATGCCGTTATGGACCATCTTGGTGAAGTGGCCCGCGCCGTTCGGCCCGGCATGGACATAGCCCTGCTCCGCCCGCGGGTCGCCGGCGAAGCCCGGCGTCGGCGGCGCGGCCGCCTTCCCGGGGACCAGCGCGGCGAAGATGGGGTCCAGGCGGCGGACCACCGCCTCCTCCCCGCCGATCATCAGGCAGTAGCCGCGCTCGAGGCCCCAGACGCCGCCGGAGGTGCCGATATCGAGGAAATGCAGCCCCTTCTCCCGCAGCATGGCGCCGCGCCGGACGCTGTCCTTCCAGAAGCTGTTGCCGCCATCGATCAGCACGTCGCCGGGGGAGAGCAGGCCGGCGAGCGTCGCCAGCGCCTCCTCGGTTGCGGCGCCCGCGGGCAGCATGATCCAGATGGCGCGCGGGGCGGCCAGCGCCGCGACCATGGCCGGCAGGTCCGCGGCCGGGGTCGCGCCCTCGGCCGCCAGCGCCTCCCGCGCCGCCGCGTCGCGGTCGAAGGCGATGCAGGGGTGCCCCGCCCGCAGCAGCCGCCGCACGATGTTGCCGCCCATCCGGCCAAGGCCGACCATGCCGAGCTGCACCGCGGAATTCCTCCCTGAAGCCTGCCCCGGTCCCGGCGGCGGTCGCCGCGGCACCGGGCGGCGGGTGTAGCGCCTGCAACCGGCCGGAGGGAAGCATCCCGGCATCCGGCCGCCAGAGACCGGGCGGCGGGAAGGGGGGCAGGCGAAGCGCGCCACCTGGCGTGCCGCCTGTCACGGCGGATTGCGTTCGGGACCGAAGGCCGGTGCGCCGCGGCTCCTGGTTTTCCGGGCTGCTTCACGCGTCCGGTCGTTCCCGCCCTCCCGCGATGTGCTCTAGGCTCGGGCCATGGCCGATCGCATCACGCTCGTGCTCAACGGTTCGCCGGTGGCGCTGCCCGCCGGCACCTCCCCCACCATGACCCTGCTGGACTGGCTGCGCGGCCCCGCCGGGCTGACCGGCACGAAGGAAGGCTGCGCGGAAGGCGATTGCGGCGCCTGCACGGTGGTGCTGGAAGGGGCGGACGGGTCCCGCGCGCCGGTGAATGCCTGCCTTGCCCTGCTCGGCCAGTTGCATGGCTGCGCGGTGCGGACAGTGGAAGGGCTGCGCGGGCCGGAAGGCGGACCGCATCCGGTGCAGCGCCTGCTGGCGGAAGGCGACGCGACGCAATGCGGCTTCTGCACCCCGGGCATCGCCATGGCCGCCTGGGCCCATGCGCGGGAAGGCGGATCGGTGCATGAGGCGCTGGCGGGCAATCTCTGCCGCTGCACCGGCTACCGCCCGATCGTGGACGCCTTCGCCCGGCTGGAGGATGACGGCGCCGCGCCGCCCGCCCTGCCCGCGGTCGGCGGCGCGCGCTTCGAGGCGCCGGGCCAGGTCTTCCACCGCCCGGCCACCCTCGCCGAGTTGCTGGAACTGCGCGCCGCCCACCGGGGTGCCTGGCTGCTGGCCGGCGGCACCGATCTCGGCCTGCTGGCCAGCGAGCACCGGCAGCGCCCGCCCGTGGTCATCCACCTCTCGGCCGTGCCGGAGCTGCAGGCGCTCACGGCCGATACCGGTGGCCTCACCATCGGTGCCGCCCTGCCCTATGCCCGGCTGCTGCCGCGGCTGGAGGGGCCCTTCGCCCCGCTCGGCGCCATGCTGGCGCGGCTCGGCTCCCGCCAGATCCGCGCCATGGGGACGGTCGGCGGCAATCTCGGCACCGCCTCCCCCATCGGGGACATGCTGCCGCCGCTGCTCGCCCTCGGCGCCGTGCTGCGCATCGCCTCGGTGCGGGGGGAGCGGGAGCAGCGCCTGGAGGATTTCCTGCTCGGCTACCGCCGGACCGCGCTGGCGCCGGATGAGGTCATCCTCACCATCCGCCTGCCCCGCCCGGCCGCGGGCGCGGTGTTGGCCTGCGAGAAGGTCTCGAAGCGCCATGACCAGGACATCTCCGCGGTCTCGGCCGGCTTCCTGCTGCGGATCGAAGGCGGGCGCATCGCCGGGGCGCGGCTCGCCTTCGGCGGCATGGGCCCGATGGCGGCGCGCGCCCCGGCCGCGGAGGCGATGCTGACCGGCGCGCTGCTGGCGCCGGCCTGCTTCGCCGGTGCGGCGGATGAGCTGGCGAAGGACGTCTCGCCGCTCTCGGACTGGCGCGGCAGCGCCGCCTACCGGCTGGCGGCGGCGCAGGGGCTGCTGCGGCGGCTCTACTGGCGGGTGGCGCGGCCCGACCTTCCGGCGGAGGTGCATGCGCTGTGACGGCGCCCGATCGCGGAGCGCCAGAGGCGCGGAGCGTGAATCGGTCGCCCACGGCCACGCCCGATCGCGGAGCGCCAGAGGCGCGGAGTGTGAAGCGGCCGCCCGCCGCCGCGCCCGATCGCGGAGCGCCGCAGGCGCAGGACGCCGAGGTTCAGGGCGCGGACCGGCCGCTCCAGCCGAACGCCCGGGGCGGCATGGGCGCCGCGCTGCGGCATGACAGCGCCCTCCGGCACACGACCGGCGAGGCGCGGTTCCTCGATGACCTGCCGGAGCCGCCAGGGCTGCTGCATGCGGCCCTCGCCCTGTCCCCCGTGGCGCATGGCCGGCTCTCCCCCATCGACCCGGCGCCGGCGCGCGCGCTTCCCGGCGTGGTCGCGGTGCTGCTCCCCGCCGACATCCCAGGCCGGAACGACATCGCCCCGGCCGGCAGCGGGGAGGTCATGCTGGCCGATGGCCTGGTGGAGTATGCCGGCCAGCCCCTCGCGGTCGTGGTCGGGGAGACGCGGGACGCGGCGCTGGCCGGCGCCGCCGCGCTGCGGCCGGAGATCGCGCCGCTGCCGCCCGTCCTCTCCATCGCGGAGGCGATCGCGCGCGAGAACTGGGTGCTGCCGCCCCAGGCCATCAGCCGCGGCGATGCGGCGGCGGCGCTGGCCGCCGCGCCGCGCCGGATCTTCGGGGAGTTCCGGGCCGGCGGGCAGGAGCATTTCTACCTGGAAGGCCAGATCGCCATGGCGGTGCCGGGGGAGGATGGCGATGTGGCCATCCATTCCTCGACCCAGCACCCGACCGAGGTGCAGCACATCGTCGCCCGGGTGCTGGGCTGCGCCTACAACCAGGTGACGGTGACGGTGCGCCGCATGGGCGGTGGCTTCGGCGGCAAGGAGAGCAATGCAAGTTGGGTGGCCGCCGCCGCCGCGCTGGCGGCCCGCCGCACCGGGCGGCCGGTGAAGCTCCGTCTCTCGCGCAAGGCGGATATCGCCGCGACGGGCAAGCGCCACCCCTTCCTCTATCGCTGGACCGCGGGCTTCGATGCCGGCGGCCGCATCCTGGCGCTGGATGCCACCCTCGCCGCCGATGCCGGCCATAGCCTGGACATGACGGGTGGCGTCGTCTTCCGCGCCATCACCCATGCGCTCGGCTGCTGCGACGTGCCGGCGCTCTCCCTCCGGGCGCTCGCCTGCAAGACCAACACGGTCAGCAACACCGCCTTCCGCGGCTTCGGCGGCCCGCAGGGCGCGCTGCTGATGGAGGATGTGGTGCACCGCGTGGCGAAGGCGGCCGGCCTGCCGCCGGAGGCGGTGCGGGCGCGCAATTTCGCCGGCGGGGAGAACGGGGCCGAGACGCCCTATGGCCAGGCGCTGGAAGGCGACCTGATCCGCCGCGTCTGGGCGGAGGCGAAGACCGACAGCGGCTGGGATGCGCGGCGCGCGGAGATCGCCGCCTTCAACGCGCAGCATCCATACCTGCGCCGGGGCCTCGGCAGCATGGTGCTGGCCTTCGGCATCTCCTTCGGCCAGACGCACATGAACCAGGCCGGCGCGCTGGTGCATGTCTATACCGATGGCTCGATCCGCCTGAACCATGGCGGGACGGAGATGGGCCAGGGGCTCTTCGTCAAGGTCGCCCAGGTCGTCGCCAGCGTCTTCGGCGTGGATACCGACCGCATCCGCATCACCGCGACCAGCACGGCGGAGGTCCCCAACACCTCCCCCACCGCCGCCAGCACGGGCAGCGACCTGAATGGCTGGGCGGCGCATGCCGCGGCCAGCGCGATCCGCAGCCGCATGGCGGCGGTGGCGGCGAAGGAATGGGGCGTGGCACCGGACGAGGTGGCGTTCGCCGATGGCCTCGCCACCGCCGGCGGCAACCGCGCCATGGAATTCGGGGAACTGGCGAGGCTCGCCTATCTGAAGCGCGTTTCGCTCTCCGCCACCGGCTTCTACCGCACGCCCGACATCCACTGGGACCGCGCCACCATGCGCGGGAAGCCCTTCTTCTACTTCTCCTACGGCGCCGCGGTGGCGGAGGTCGCGGTCGATACGCTCACCGGCGAGCATCGCTGCCTCTCGGCGCATCTCGTCCAGGATTGCGGCCGCAGCCTGAACCCGGCGGTGGATCTCGGCCAGGTGGAGGGCGCCTTCGTGCAGGGCATGGGCTGGCTCACCTGCGAGGAGCTGTGGTGGGACGCCGAGGGGCATCTACGCACCCTCGGCCCCTCCACCTACAAGATCCCCGGCAGCCGGGACGTGCCGCCGGTGCTGCGGGTGCGGCTGCTGGAAGGCGCGCCGGCGCGGTCGGAGACGATCTTCCGCTCGAAAGCGGTGGGCGAGCCGCCGCTGCTGCTGGCGACCGCGGTCTGGAACGCGCTGAAGGACGCGATCGGCACGGACCGGCTGGACGCGCCGGCGACGCCGGAACGGGTGCTGATGGCCCTCCACGGCAGGTAGAGCAGATCGCGGAAGGCCGTGCACGACCGGACGCGTGATGACATGCGCCAACATCCCATGCGGCAGATGTCATACCGGCCGGCGCAAGCGCTGGATTGCAGCCGCCATGGGTGGCTGAGGCCGCAACGGGTTCCCACCGGCCTTGCTGCGCAAGGTCGTTGGGACCCTGGAATACAGCCGGCGGCCCATACTCCGGCGCCGGCGCCTGCGGCCGCATCACTGTGTCAGCATCGATGCGGGACGACTGATAATAACCGGCCGCACGGATTCCTGACCCATGGTTGGCGGTCGTGCGGCCGGTATGACTTTCTAGTTGAGCGCGCAGCCGCCACACCAACCGTGCGCGCGATAAGCGTCGCGGAAAGTCAGAACGTTCCGCGGCGGGTCTCACTCCTGTGGCAGGCTGGGCGCGTCCCGGCTGCCACGGCCGGTCGCCTTCGGCGTCTCCTTCACCGCCTGGTCGGGCCCGGCCTCCTCGGCGCCGCCCTTCACGCCGATATTCACCGGCCCTTTAGGCGCGGCCGCATCGGTGCGGTTCACGCCCTGCTCCAGGTCGCCGCGCGGGTACTGGGCCTCCGGCCGCTTGTCGCGCGGCGGCGCATGCGGCCCGTCCCAGCCGTCATGGGAGGTGACGCTGTCCTCCTCGGGGCGGATATGGGTGTCTTTGCTCTCGGACATGGCGATCTCTTCCCGCTGGTATCCGAGGGGCAACGCGCGGCGCGGCCCGAGGATCATCGCGACGCCACCCGCCGGCAGGACGCGCGGGTCCACCGCGACGCCCTCACAAAGCTTGCAGCCACCCCACATAAAATTGCATACAATGCAACCATCAGCGACCCCGATGACTCAGTCATCGGAGAGGCACCGGCTGCGGTGCCGGGCCGGCGTCCCGCTCTGTCCCAGGCAGGTGATCATTGACGCATCTCCGACGCGCTCTCCGCCGGCTGGCCCCGATGATGCTCCTGCTCGCCGCTGCCGGTTGTGCCGGCACCGGCGGCGGTGACGCGCCGCAGGCCGCCCGGACCGGCGCGCCGCCGCCCGGCTTCACCGCGGATACCTTCAGCCGCGCCGGCCTCATCAGCGGCGCGACCGCGACCGAGGCGGGATGCCGCGCCCTGCCGGACGGGCTCTGGGTCGGCACCCGCGATGGCCGCCACGAATGCCTGCGCTATGCCGCGGGGGCGGAGCAGACGGCGGGGCGCACCGCGCTGGTCTACATCCCGGGCGATGCCACCGGCGTCGCCTACCGCTTCGCCGGCGGCCGGCCGCAGATCGATGCCGCGAGCGAGCGCTACGAGGCCTCGGCCGAGACCCGCCGCGCGGCCGCCCGCAAGCTGAGCGGGGCCATGGGCGGGGTGCCGGTCGTCCTGATCGGCCGCCCCGGCATGCATGGCTCCTCCGGCGACCATGCGCAGGACCGGCACAGCCGGGCGGAGGTCGAGCTGGTCGATGCCGCGCTGACCGAGCTGCGCCGACGCCACGGCTTCCGGGACTTCGTGCTCTCCGGCTTCTCCTCCGGCGGGGTCGTCGCCGCCAACCTCCTGGCGCGGCGCGGCGACATCCGCTGCGCGGTGCTCGCCTCGGCGCCGCTCGACCTCGCGGGCTTCTACCGGACGCAGGACGGCACGGTCTCCGACCAGTACCTGATGCAGCACGGCGAGCTCGCGGACCCCATGCGCAGCCTGCGGGCGATCCGGTCCGGCGCCGCCATCTTCGTGCTCGGCGACCGGCGGGACCGCAAGGTCCCGGCCGCCACCTGGGAAGCCTGGACCGCGGCCGCCCGGCGCGCGGGGCTGCGCGTCACCGCGGCGGAGACGCCCGGGGAAGCGAAGGCCGAGGCCGGCCTCGCGAGCAGC
The DNA here is from genome assembly GCF_020523605.1 of Roseicella aerolata. Classification (GTDB taxonomy): domain Bacteria; phylum Pseudomonadota; class Alphaproteobacteria; order Acetobacterales; family Acetobacteraceae; genus Paracraurococcus; species Paracraurococcus aerolatus. The sequence goes on from NZ_JAJAQI010000012.1 coordinate 51,879, forward strand.
CATCACGAGGCGTCCAGCCAGGGCATGGAGGTGGCGCGCGCCTGCGCCGCGGGCGAGGAGGTCACGCTCGACCGGCCCCCCGGCGCGGCCGAGAGGCGGGCCGCCTTCGCCGCCCCCCTGCTGCGTGCCGTCGAATAGGGCGCTCCGCGGCAGGCCGCGGCCGCCCGGCAGGCATCCATCCGTCCGGCCTTGCATGGTACCGACGGCCCAGGCGTGACCGCATCCGGGCAAGAAGGCCGCACTTGCGGCGGGCCGCAGACGGGACCCTGAGACGGTACCCTGGCGGGTCAGGCCCGGTCCGCGACCGCGCGCGCCGCCGCCGCCGCCGGCCCGCCGCCCTCGCCCGGCGGCGCCAGCGCCGCCTCCATGGCGATGCGCAGGCTGGCGAGCTTGCGGTCGTTCTCGACCTTCAGGCCGAACACGTCCTTCACGTAGAAGACGTCCACCGCCCGCACGCCATAGGTGGTGATATGCGCGCTGGCGATCTGCAGCCCCTGATCGCTGATCGCCGCCGTCACGTCATGCAGCAGGCCGGGCCGGTCGCGGCCGTTCACCTCGATCACGGTATGGGTGTTCGAGGCATGGTTGTCGAAGACCACCCGCGGCGGCACGGTCACGGCCCTGAGCCGCGCCGGCTCCCGCCGGACCTTGCAGATCTCGTCCTTGAGGCGGAGGCGGCCCGACAGCGCCTGCTCGATCAACACGGAAAGGCGTGCCAGGCGGTGCGGCGCGTCGAAGGCGCCGCCGGCGGCGTCCTGCACCCAGAAGGTATCCAGTGCCATGCCGTTGGTCAGGGTGTGGATCCGCGCATCGACGATGCTGGCACCCGCCACGGCCAGCGCGCCGGCGATGCGGCTGAACAGGCCGGGGTGGTCGGCGGCATAGACCGTGATCTCGGTCACCGCGCGGGATTCCATCACCCGCGTCCGGACCGTGAGCGGCGCCTTGGTCGCCTCCGCCTCCCGGATCAGGGCGGCATGGCGGGCATGCGTCTCGGCATCGAAGGAGAGCCAGTAGCCGGGATAGCCGAGGACCAGGAACCGCTCCCGATCCGCCGCCGGCCAGCCGGCCAGCATGGCCACCGCGGCCTCCCGCGCGCGGGCCACGCGCACGTCGCGCTCGGGCACGGAAAGGCCGCCGGCCAGCACCTCGGCCACGCGCCAGTAGACCTCCCGCAGCAGGGTCGCCTTCCAGCCGTTCCAGACCTTGGGCCCGACCGCGCGCATGTCGCAGACCGTCAGCACCAGCAGCAGCCGCAGCCGCTCGGGCGACTGCACCAGGTCGGCGATGTCGAGGATGGTCTTCGGGTCCTCGATGTCACGCTTGAAGGCGGTTTGGCTGATCAGCAGGTGGTGCAGGACGAGCCAGGAGACGGTCTCGGTCTCCTCCGGCGTCAGGCCGAGCTTCGGCCCCAGCTCCGTCGCGATCCGGGCGCCGAGCTCGGAATGGTCGCCGCCGCGGCCCTTGGCGATGTCATGCAGCAGCGTCGCCATGTACAGGGCGCGGCGGGACTGGAGCTGGCCGATCAGCTCGGAGGCAACGGGCGCGGCCTCCGCCAGCTCGCCCCGCTCGATCTGCTGCAGCACGCCGATCGCCTCGATGGTGTGCTCATCGACCGTATAGACATGGTAGGTATCGAACTGCATCAGCCCGACGATGCGGGCCCAGTCGGGGATGAAGCGGGGGAGGAACCCCGTCTCGTTCATCAGCCGCAGCCAGGTCGCGGCATCCCGGCCGGCCAGCAGATCGAGGAAGAGGGTATTGGCCTCGGCATCGCCGCGGAGATGGACGGCGTGGTGGGCGTTGCGGATCAGCGCCCGGATGGCGAGGGGATGGATGTCCAGCTTGCGGTCCCGCGCGGCCTTCAGGATCCGCAGCATCAGGATCGGCTCGCGGGAGAAGTCCCGGTTCGGCGGCGCCGCCACCAGCTTGCCGTCGGCGAAGGCGAGGCCCGCTTCCGCCAGCGCCGCATCGCCCTGCCGCCGCGTCGCGGGCGGGCCGAGTGCCGCGCGCTCGATCGCCGGCTCCAGCACCCGGGTCAGCCGCAGCACGTCGCGCACCGTCAGGAACAGGTGCTTCATGAAGCGCTCGACGCCGTCCTGCCGGCCGCGCGGCGTGTAGCCCATGCGGGCGCCGACCACCGGCTGGAAGTCGAAGGTCAGGCGCTCCTCCGCCCGGCCGGCGACGTAGTGGAGGTGGAAGCGGACGGTCCAGAGGAAGTCCCAGGCCCGGCGGATGGCCCTCGCCTCGTGGTCGGTCAGCAGGCCGCCGCCCGGGCTCTCCGGCCCGACCAGGTCCGGCATGCGCTGGGTGCCGAAGGCGTAGCGGGAGAGCCAGTAGAGGGTCTGCAGATCCCGAAGGCCGCCGCGCCCCTCCTTGATGTTGGGCTCGACCAGATAGGGGCTGTCGCCATAGCGGGCGTGGCGGGCGGCGCGCTCCGCCCGCTTGGCGGCGAGGAAGGGGCCGAGGCCGCGTTGCTGGTTGGCGCGGCCGAAGGCCTCCAGGAAGCGGTCGAAGACCGGCTTCTCGCCGGCGAGGAAGCGGGCATCGACCAGCGCGGTCATCACCGTCGCATCCTTGCCGGACTCCTCCAGGCAGTCCCGGATGGAGCGCGTGGCATGTCCGACCTTCAGGCCAAGGTCCCAGAGCAGGTAAAGGACGAACTCCACCACCCGCTGCGCCCGCGGCCCGGCCGGCTGGTCGGTCAGGAAGAGCAGGTCGATATCCGAATAGGGGGCCAGCACGCCGCGGCCATAGCCGCCGGTCGCGACCAGCGCGAAGGGCGGCTCCGCCTTCTCGGCCTCCCGGGCCGGGACCATGGCCAGGGCGTAGCGGTGGATGGCGGTCATCAGCCCATCGGTCAGCGCCGCCAGCCAGCGGGCGGAGGCGAGGCCGGACAGCTCATGCGCCTCGAAGCTCTCCTGCACCGTGCCCTGCATGCGGCCGAGATGCCGGCGCAGCAGGTCCAGTGCCTCCTCCCGCCGGACCGGGCCGCCTTCCCCGCACAGTTCGGCGATCAGGTCCGGAATCACGGTCGGCATCTCCGCCAGCACCGGATGGCGCTGGGCGGTGGCCCGGGCGGGAAGGGCGGAGGCTGCGGTCATTCCCTTGAGAGTAACCGCACTCAGCCGCCGGGGACAGCACCATCCAACAGGCTTTTCAGCCGATAGAGCGCCTCCTGCGCCTCGCGTGGCGACAAGGCATCGGGATCAAGCGCCGCCAGCGCCGCGAGGGCCGGGTGTTCGCCGGGCGGGGGGGCAATCTTGGCCGCCGCCGGGGCCCTGGCGAAGAGCGGCAACTCGTCCGAGAGCGGGTCGAGGCCCTTCGCCCGGGCTTCCAGCGCCGCCAGCACCTGGGCGGCGCGGGTGAGGACGGCACGCGGCACGCCGGCAAGCTTGGCCACATGCAGGCCCCAGCTCCGCTCGGCGGTCCCGGGGGCGACGCTATGGAGGAAGACCACCTCCCCCTTCCATTCCCGCACGCGCATGGTGGCCGGGATCAGCTCGGGCAGCTTGCCGGTCAGCGCGGTCAGCTCGTGGAAATGGGTGGCGAAGATGGTGCGGCAGCGGGTCCGGTCGTGCAGCGCCTCCAGCGCCGCCCAGGCGATGGCGAGCCCGTCCCAGGTGGCGGTGCCGCGCCCGACCTCGTCCAGCACCACCAGGCTGCGCGGCCCGGCGAGGTTCAGGATGGCCGCCGTCTCGGCCATCTCCACCATGAAGGTCGAACGCCCGCCCGCCAGGTCGTCCGAGGCGCCGACGCGCGAGAAGAGGCGATCGACCAGGCCGAGCCGCGCCGCCTCGGCCGGGACGAAGAGCCCGGCCTGGGCGAGGACGACGATCAGCGCGTTCTGCCGGAGGAAGGTGGACTTGCCCGCCATGTTCGGCCCGGTGAGGAGGCAGATGCGCTGGCCGGGCGAGAGGTCGCAGTCATTGGGCACGAAGGCCGGGCCGCGGTTGCGGGCGAGGGCGGCGGCGACCACCGGGTGGCGGCCGGCGGTGATGCGGAAATCCGGCCGCCCGGTGATCTCCGGCCGGCACCAGCCGCCTTCGGCCGCCAGCTCGGCGGCGGCGGCATGGAGGTCGATCTCGGCCAGCGCCTCGGCCGCCGCCGCGATGCCGGGGGCGGCGGCGAGGCACAGCTCGCGCAGGTGCCGCGCGATCGCCTTCTCCCGCCGCGCCGCCTCCTCGGCCGCCTCGGACAGGCGGCGGTCGAGACCGGCCAGCGCCGCGCAGGTGAAGCGGACACCATTCGCCATGGTCTGGCGGTGGATGGGGGCGAAGTCGCCGGCCGCCTGCGCCGGCGGGTCGCGCAGCAGCTTCTCGCCGGCCGCCGCCGGCAGCTCGGCGAGATAGCCGAATTGCTGGTGGTGGCGGACCTTCAGCGCCGCGACGCCCCAGGCCTGGGCGAGGTCGAGCTGCAGCGCGGCGATGGCGCCGCGCGCATCGTCCCGGAGGCGCCGGAGGCCATCGAGCTGGCCGTCATAGCCCGGCGCGACGATACCGGCGTCATCCAGCCGCGCCGGCAGGCTCTCGGCCAGGGCGCGGGCCAGTTCCGGCGCCGGGTCCTGCGCCGGGCGGAGGGCGCGGGCGCCTTCGGCCAGCAGCGGCGGCAGGGCCCCGCCGGCCTCGCCGAGCAGGGCGGAGGGGTCGCCCGGCGCGGCCGCCTCGCCCCCGAGCGCCGCGGCGATGACGCGAGCGCGGGCGAGGCCGTCCCGGATCGCGGCGAGGTCGCGCGGCGCGAAGCGGTCGAGGGCCAGGCGGCCGAGGGCGCGGGCCATGTCCGGCGCCCCCTTCAGCGCGCCTCGGATCCTGGCGCGCAGCGCGGGCGCGGCCAGCAGCGCGGCGACCGCATCATGGCGGGCGGCGATCGGCCCGGCCTCGGCCAGCGGGCAGCCGAGCCGGTCGGCCAGCAGCCGCGCCCCGGCCGCGGTCACGGTGCGGTCCACCGCGGCCAGCAGGCAGTCCCGCGCCCCGCCCCGCTCGGCGCGCAGGATCTCGAGGCTCCGCCGCGTCGCCGCATCCATCTGCAGCACGCCCTGCCCGCCGCGTGGCACGGGCCGGGAGAGATGGGGCAGCGCCCGGCCGGCCTCGCCCTTCTGGGTCGCGCGGACATAGTTGAGCGCCATGGCCGCCGCCGCCGCCTCGGCGGCCGAGAAGGTGCCGAAGCCCTCCAGGGTCGCGACGCCATAGGCCTCCGCCAGGCGGCGGGCGCCGTCGCGGGGCGGGCTCGCCTCCACCGCGCCGGGCAAGGCGAGGCCGGGGGGGGCCAGCACCTCGGCCGGCTCCAGCCGGGCCAGCAGCGCCGGCAGGTCCCCGGCCGCCAGTGCCTCGGTCTCGAAGGCGCCGGTCGAGAGGTCCAGCCAGGCGGCGCCCAGCCGCTCGCCCTCCGGGACGAGGGCCAGCAGCCAGGCCGGCCGCGAGGCCTCCAGCAGCGTCTCCTCGGTGACCGTGCCGGGGGTGACGAGGCGGACCACCTCGCGCCGCACCGCGCTCGCCTTGCGGCGCTTCGCCTCCTCCGGGGTCTCCATCTGCTCGGCGATGGCGACCCGGAAGCCGCGGCGGATCAGCCGGGCCAGGTAGCTCTCATGGCTGTGCGCGGGCACGCCGCACATCGGGATCTTCGTGCCCTGGTGCTCGCCCCGATAGGTCAGCGCGATGTCCAGGGCCTCGGCAGCGGCTTCGGCATCGGTGAAGAACAGCTCGTAGAAGTCGCCCATGCGGAAGAAGAGCAGCGCGTCGGGATGCGCGGCCTTCAGCGCGAACCATTGCGCCATGGCGGGGGAGGCACCCGCCGCGCTGGGCAGCCGGGCGGCGGAATCGAGGGCCTGGTCCATGCCGGTTCCTAGAGCCTTTCCACGGGGGCTGTGCAGCCCGAAAGCGCGCCTGCCCTGGCTGGCGGAGTGGCTTCACGCTTCCGGGCGCCTCCGCCTGCGGGCCTCCGCTCTACCCGGAATGCGTCCCCGGCGCAGCCCCGTGCCGCGCCGCACGATCCGGCCCTTCGCAAGCCGCCTGCGCTGGCGCCCAGGCTGCACCATGCGGGCCGATGACCGGCGCAGTCCCGGCAGGGCCGCGAGCGCGCGCATCGCCCCCGCCCGTCACGGGCCGGCGTGCCGCTGCCGCTTGCGGGATCGCCCGATGCCCGGGACAGGCGATCGTCCGACCACTGCCCTTCTGCGCTTCCGGCTTCGCGGCTGCGAAGCCCCGGCCTTCACGGCAAGCCCGGCGACTGCCTAAATGGCGGCAATAACGGGGGCCGGCACAGGCCCCAGGGCGAGCGAGAGGACCAAGTCGCATGGATGATGTACCGAAGGCCGGGCTTGCCGGCACGCTCGCCGACAGCCGCACCGCCCGCGTCACGCCCGAGGAGGCGCTGGCGCTGCATGCCGAGGGCCGCCCGGGCAAGCTGGAGATCCGGCTGACAAAGCCGCTGATCACCGCGCGCGACCTGTCGCTGGCCTACAGCCCCGGCGTCGCCGAGCCCTGCCTCCACATCCACCGCGACCCGACGCTGGCCTATGACTACACGGCTAAGGGCAATTTCGTCGCCGTCATCTCCAACGGCACGGCGGTGCTCGGACTCGGGAATCTCGGCGCGCTGGCCTCGAAGCCGGTGATGGAGGGCAAGGTCGCCCTCTTCAAGCGCTTCGCCGATGTGGACGGCATGGATCTCTGCCTCGATACCGAGGATGCCGACGAGTTCGTCAATGCCGTCCGCTTCCTCGGCCCCAGCTTCGGCGGGATCAACCTCGAGGACATCAAGGCGCCGGAGTGCTTCGTCATCGAGCAGCGGCTGCGCGAGATGATGGACATCCCGGTCTTCCACGACGACCAGCACGGCACCGCCATCGTCGCCGCAGCCGGCCTCATCAACGCCGCGCACCTGACCGGGCGGGACCTGGCGCAGACGCGGCTCGTCATCAACGGCGCCGGTGCCGCCTCCATCGCCTGCGCCGAGCTGCTCAGGGCCATGGGCATGCGGCCCGAGAACATCATCATGTGCGACACCAAGGGCGTGCTCTACCGCGGCCGCACCGAGGGCATGAACCAGTGGAAATCGGCCCATGCGGTCGAGACCAAGGCAAGGACGCTGTCCCAGGCGCTGGAGGGCGCCGATGTCTTCTTCGGCCTGTCCGTGAAGGGCGCGGTGACGCAGGACATGGTCCGCGCCATGGCGGACAAGCCGATCATCTTCGCCATGGCCAATCCGGACCCCGAGATCACGCCGGAGGACGCCAAGGCGGCGCGGCCGGACTGCATCGTGGCGACCGGCCGGTCCGACTACCCGAACCAGGTCAACAATGTCCTCGGCTTCCCCTTCATCTTCCGCGGCGCGCTGGACGTGCGCGCCAGCACCATCAACGACGCCATGAAGATCGCCGCCGCCCGGTCGCTGGCGCTGCTGGCGCGGGAGGACGTGCCGGAGGAGGTGAACACCGCCGGCGCCGGCAAGTCGCTACGCTTCGGGCCGGAATACATCATCCCCAACGCCTTCGACCCGCGGCTGATCTCCCGCGTCCCGGTCGCGGTGGCGAAGGCCGCGATCGAGAGCGGCGTCGCCCGCCGGCCGATCACCGATCTCGGACGCTATGCCCGCAACCTGGCGGGCCGGCTGGACCCGACGGCGAATGCGCTGGAACTGATCACCGAGCGCGTGCGCGCCAATCCGCGCAGCGTGGTCTTCGCCGAGGGCGAGGAGGAGAAGGTCATCCGCGCCGCCATCGCCTTCCACCAGGCGGGCTACGGCACGCCGGTGCTGGTGGGGCGGGAGGACCGGATCCAGGCCACCGCGCGCGCGATCGGCGTGCCGCTGCCCACCGGCATCGTCATCCGCAACGCCCGCCTCTCCGACAGCAACCGGCGCTATGCCGAGTTCCTCTATGCCAAGCAGCAGCGCCAGGGCATGCTGTTCCGCGACTGCCAGCGCCTGGTCAACCAGGACCGCAACGTCTTCGCCGCCTGCATGGTGGCGATGGGCGATGCCGATGCCCTCGTCACCGGCGTGACGCGCAGCTACTCGGTGGCGCTGGAGGGCATCACCTCGGCCATCGACCCGGCGCCGGGCGAGGTGATGTTCGGCCTGACCCTGCTGCTCGCCCGCGTCTCCGGCACCGTCTTCGTCGCCGACACCGCGATCCATGAGCGGCCGGACGCGCAATGCCTGGCCGAGATCGCGATCCAGTCCGCCCGGGCGGCGCAGCGGCTGGGGCATGAGCCGCGGGTCGCCTTCCTCTCCTTCTCCACCTTCGGCGACCCCAAGGGCTCCATCCCCGGCAGCATCCGGGAGGCGGTGAAGCTGCTGGACCAGCGCCGGGTCGATTTCGAGTATGACGGCGAGATGTCGGCCGATGTGGCGCTGGACCCGGCGCTGCGCGCCCATCTCTACCCCTTCAGCCGGCTGACCGGCGCGGCCAATGTGCTGGTGATGCCGGGGCTGCACGCGGCGCATATCCTGACCAAGTCGGTCCCGCGCCTGACCAGCGGCACGGCGATCGGGCCGCTGCTGATGGGTCTCTCCCGCCCCGTGCAGATCGTGCCGACCGATGCCAGCGTGACGCAGCTGCTGGACATGGCCTGCCTCGCCGCGCATGCCGCCATCCCGCGGTGAGCGGGGCCGGCGACCGGATTGCCGCCGGGGCGGCCGAGGCCCCGGCCGGGCCGGACGGCCCGGACCGGCCGCCAGCGCCGCCCCTCTTCACCATCGGCTATGAGGGGGCGACGCCGGGGGCGCTGATCGCCAGGCTGCGGGCGGCCGGCGTCACCACCCTGGTGGATGTGCGGGAATTGCCGAACAGCCGCCGCCCCGGCTTCGCCAAGCGGGCCCTGTCCGGGGCGCTGGAGGCGGCGGGCATCCGCTACGTCCATCTCCGGGCGCTCGGTACCCCGGCGGAAGGACGCGCCGCGGCGCGTGCCGGCCGCAGCGCGGAGATGAAGCGGATCTTCGGCGCCCGGCTGGCGGGCACCGAGGCGCAGGCGGCCATCGCCACCCTGGCCGGCCAGGCGCGCGAGGAAAGGCTCTGTCTGCTCTGCCTCGAGGCCGATCCGCGGCAGTGCCACCGCACCCTGGTTGCAGAAGCTGTTGCAGACGCCACCGGATCGGGCATTGTCCACCTGCATACGGACGGCAGCGTGCCGGGCTGATGATGAAGGGTCTCTTGCATGGCGCTCAGCCTCATCCTGCATGACCTGTCCGGCCTGACGCCGGATGACCAGAAGCGCTTCTTCGAGGCGATCTTCCAGATCGCGCCCGGGCACTGGCAGGTGGCGCCCGGGGCGACCCTGGCGGAGACCGGCGTCTCCCCCGCCTATCTGCGCGACCACCTGCTGAAGGCGGTGCCGCCGGCGCAGCGGGCCGGCACCCGGCTGCTGGTGACCCGCACCTCGCCCGACACCGCCTGGCATGCCCTCTCGCCCGAGGGCGAGGACTGGCTGCGCGAGATGATGGCGGAGGGCTGAGCGCCGCCGGTGGTCAGGCCGATACCGGCTGCGGCTTGTCCTGCCGCGCCGGCATGGCCGCTGCGGCCGAGAGGCGGATCCGCCGGCTGAGCCGCTGTGCCGGCGCATCGACCAGGGCGTGGAAGCCCTGCGCCGCCAGCAGGGCGAGCGGCAGGCCGAGCAGCAGCGCCCCCCAGGGCGGGAGCACGCCGCCCAGCCCGTGCAGCATGGCGCCGAGCACCGGCATGTGGATCAGGTAGAGGCTGAAGGAGATGCGGCCGAGCCAGAGCAGGCCCGGCCGCGCCAGGACCCGCGGCAGCGCCCCCGGCCCGCGCGCGAGGAGGATCAGCGCCGCCGAGGCGGTGATGACCATCAGGTCATGCGGCAGGCTGACGGCCACCAGGATGCCCGCCCAGGCCAGGCGGCGCGCCCAGGCCGGGCGCAGCTGGCCGCCCTGCCCTTCGAGCGCGAGCGCCGCGCCCACCGCGAAGGGCAGCAGGAAATAGGCATCCGAGAGCAGCGTGGACGGCAGCCGCGGGCCGAGCTGGTGGCGGTCCGGCGCCACGCCGAGCGCGATCGCCGCGACATGCAGCAGCAGGGCGAGGCCGAGCAGCCAGGCGACGCGGCCGCGGAAGAGCAGGACCAGCGGGAAGAGCAGCGTGATCCGCCATTCATGCACCAGGGTCCAGAGCGGGATGTCGAGGGTGAACCAGCCATCCGCGCCGAGCAGCAGCGCCTGGCGGAGGACCATGCCCGTCCCCACCGGCTCCGACCACAGCACCTGCGCGTCCCAGCCGCCCTGCGGCAGCGGGCCCGGCCGCAGGGCAAGGCTGAGCGCCGCCGAGACCAGCACGGCGCCGGCGACCGGCAGCAGCAGCCGGCAGCTCCGGCGCAGCGCGAAGGTGGCGAGGCCCGGCCGCCGGTCCTTTAGCAGGGACAGGGTCAGCACATAGCCGCTGAGCACGAAGAAGAAGATGACCGGCGCCCGCCCGGTATGGATGAGGCGGAGCGGCGTCGCCTCCAGCATAGGGAGCAGCGCCGGGGGCAGCGGCGGGGCCATGCTGAGGATATGGGTGAAGACCACGGCCAGCGCCGCCAGTCCGCGCAGCCCGTCGAGCAGGCGCGGCGAGGCCTGCGCGGCTGACGCCGCGCCGGCCTGGCCCTCGGCACCCGGTCTCGTCCCATCCGGCATCGCCGCGCTCCCCCAGCCCCGCCCCGCGCGGTCCGGAGGCGCGGCTGCATTCGGATGGTGGAACGGAAGCCGGAGGGGCGCAGCGCGAATCCACGCCAGCAACGATCACTTCGGAATGACCGGATTCGGAACGAGACGGCCGCGGCGCGCGCGCAGGGGCGGCGGGCCCGGTTGACCGCCGGGCCCGCCCGCGCGAGCCTCCCGCCCCTGTGCATGAGGAGGAACGCCATGTCCGAGGATTCCGCGCTGTTCGACAAGGGCCTGCCGATCCGGCGCGAGGTGCTGGGCGCCGAGTATGTCGACGGCTCCATGGCCAAGGCCGACGACTTCATGATGGCCTTCCAGCGCGCCACCACCGCCTGGGCCTGGGGCTGGGCCTGGGGCGACCCGACGCTGGAGCGGAAGACGCGCTCCATGCTGAACCTCGCCATGCTGACCGCCCTCGGCAAGACGCCCGAGATCAAGCTGCATGTGAAGGGCGCGCTGAACAACGGCCTGACGGTCGAGGAGATCAAGGCGGTGCTGCTGCACGCCACCGCCTATTGCGGCATCCCCGCCGGGCTCGATGCCTTCAAGGCGGCGCATGAGGTGCTCGTGGCCGAGGGCGCGCTGCCGGGGAAGAAGTAATGTCCGCGCTGAAGACGATCGGCTTCGTCGGCATCGGCAATATGGGCTGGCCCATGGCGGCCAACCTGGTGAAGGCGGGGTTCGAGGTCGTGGCCTGCGACGCGGTGCCCGGCCGCAGCGCGCAGTTCACCTCGGAGGTGGGCGGCCGCGCCGCGGCGGATGCCGCGGAGGCGGCCCAGGGCGCGGATGCCGTGATCACCATCCTGCCGACCAGCAGGCAGGTGGCGCAGGTGGCCGAGCAGATGGCGCCTTCGCTGGCGAAGGGCGCCCTTGTCATCGACATGACCAGCGGCCAGCCCGCGAAGACGCGGGAGATCGCGGCGAAGCTCGCCGGGCGCGGCGTCGCCATGATCGACGCGCCGGTCTCGGGCGGCGTGCCGCGGGCGAAGTCCGGCGACCTCGCCATCATGCTGGGCGGGGAGACGGCCGAGCTCGATCGCGCCGAGCCGGTGCTGAAGGCGATGGGCAGCAGCCTCTATCGCTGCGGCAGCATCGGCGCCGGGCAGGCGATGAAGGCGCTGAACAACCTCTCCTCCGCCGGCACCTTCCTGATGGGGATCGAGGTGCTGCTGATCGGCCAGCGCTTCGGCCTCGACCCCTCGACCATGGTCGATGTGCTGAACGCCTCCTCCGGCATGTCCAACAGCAGCCAGCGGAAGTTCAAGCAGTATGTGCTGAACCGCCGCTTCGACGACGGCTTCGCGCTGGAGCTGATGGTCAAGGATCTCGGCATCGCGCTCGAGGTGGGGCGGGAGACGGAGACGCCGACGCCCTTCTCCGCCCTCTGCAAGGAGATGTGGGCCGCGGCGCTGGCCTCGCTCGGCCCCGGGCACAACCACACCGCGCTCGCCCAGCTCTCGGAGAAGATGGCGGGCGAGATCCTCGGGGGAAACAAATAGAATGACGAACTGGGAGGTCTACGCCATCCGCTACGGCCGGCATGACCGGCCGGCGCAATCCAACTTCCTGCTGCCGGTGCAGGACCCGCATGAGGCCATGCCGCTCGACTACTTCGTCTGGCTGGTCCGTGACGGGCAGGGGCATGAGATCGTGGTCGATACCGGCTTCGACCATGCCTGCGCGGAGAAGCGCGGCCGCACCATCAGCCGCAGCGTCGCCGACAGCCTGCGCGCCATGGAATGCGACCCGGCGAAGGTGCGGGACGTCATCGTGACGCATCTGCATTACGACCATGCCGGCAGCATCGACATCTTCACCGGCGCGAAGATCCATATCCAGGACCGGGAGATGGCCTTCGCCACGGGGCGGCACATGTGCACCGCCTGCATCCGCCTGCCTTTCGAGGCGGATCATGTCGTCTCCATGGTCCGCGCCCTGTTTGCCGACAAGGTGCAGTTCCATGACGGCGAGGGGCAGGTCGCACCCGGCGTCACGGTGCACCGCGTCGGCGGGCATTCGGACGGGCTGCAGGTGGTGCGGGTGGAGACGGCGCGCGGCCCCGTCGTCCTTGCCTCCGACGCCATGCATTTCTATGCCAACAGCGGCACGGGCAATCCCTTCCCGATCATCTTCGACCTCGGCGCCATGACCCAGGGCTGGCGGATCGCGAAGAAGCTCGCGGGCGGGGACGAGACGCGGGTGATCCCGGGCCATGACCCGGCGGTGCGGGAGCGCTTCCCGCAGGTGCCGGGGCAGAATGGCGATGTCGTGGCGCTGCACCTGCCGCCGCTCGGGTGACGCTCCGGCCCGGCCGGTGGGGGCAGGGTCAGGCCCCGCCCCCGCCGGCCCGGCCCCTACCAGCTCAGCACCACCACGGTCAGGACCAGCCCGAGCAGCGAGAGGCCCATGGAGATGCCTGGCCAGGAGGGCCGGGCGCCCGCCTGGACCAGCAGGGCATTGGCGCCCAGCGACAGGATCAGCCCCGAGACCGGCTGGGTCCAGTGCAGTTCCCAGAAACCCCAGGCCAGCAGCACCAGCCAGAAGGCGAAGGCGGTGCGGCCGAGGATGCGGAAGGCACGGTCGGCCGCCGGCGCCTCCGGCCGCAGCCCCGGCGTGGTGCTGCGCGCCTCGATGACGCCGGCGAGGGAGAGCGCGATCAGCGCCGCGAAATAGGCCTGCATGCGCCTCCTCTACCCGGCCCCGATACGGCCTGCCAGCCGCCTCCGCGCCGGGCCGATCGCTTCACGCCGGCGGGGTCGCCCCCTGGACAAAGCTGCCCTAGGCTCGACATCAACAGCAATATCCGCACGAGAGTGAGCGATGCCCGACAGCAACATGCCGGACCTGTCCCGCCTGAAATTCGGCGTCGGCCAGCCGGTCCCCCGCAACGAGGACCCGATCCTGCTGCAGGGCCGAGGCCGCTACACGGATGACATCAGCCTGCCCGGCCAACTCCATGCCGTCATGGTCCGCAGCCCCTATGCCCATGGCGTCATCAGGGGGATCGACACCGCGGCGGCGAAGGAGGTGCCCGGCGTCGTCGCCATCTTCACCGGCGCCGACCTGGAAGGCCATGGCTACGGCCATATGCGTTGCACGCTGCCGCTGAAGAACGCGGATGGCACGCCGCTGCGCAACATCGACCGCCCCTCGCTCGCCATGGACAAGGTCCGCTTCGTCGGCGACCCCGTCGCCTTCGTGGTGGCCGAGAGCAAGGCGGCGGCGAAGGACGGGGCGGAGGCGGTCTTCGTCGATATCGACGTGCTGCCGGCGGTGACCGAGGCCTCGGCCGCCGCGGCGCCGGATGCGCCGCAGCTCTATGACCACCTGCCCGGCAACCGCGTGCTGGACTTCCATTACGGCGACGCGGCGAAGGTGGCCGATGCCTTCTCCAGGGCCGCGCATGTGACGAAGCTGTCCATCCGCAACAACCGCGTCGTGGTCTGCGCCATGGAGCCGCGCAGCGCCATCGGCGAGTACGAGCCGGAGACCGGCCGCTACACCCTGCATGTCGGCAGCCAGGGCGTCTTCGGCCTGCGCGGCCAGATGGCGAACGACATCCTGAAGGTGCCGGTGGACAAGGTCCGTATCCTGACCGGCAATGTCGGCGGGTCATTCGGGATGAAGGCCAGCGCCTATCCGGAATATCTCTGCCTGCTGCACGCGGCCAAGGTGCTGGGCAAGCCGGTGAAATGGACGGATGAGCGCACCGGCTCCTTCCTCTCGGACAGCCATGGCCGCGACCATGAGGTGGAGGCGGAGCTGGCGCTGGACGCCGAGGGCCGCGCGCTCGCGGTCCGGCTGACCTCCTACGCCAATATGGGCGCCTTCCTGCAGACCGTCGCGCCGCTGATGGGCACCGGCAATTTCGTCAAGAACATCCAGTCCAACTATGCGACGCCGCTGATCGAGGTGACGACGAAATGCCTCGTCACCAACACCACGCCGGTCAGCGCCTATCGCGGTGCGGGACGGCCGGAGGGCAACTACTTCTTCGAGCGGCTGCTGGAGCAGGCGGCGAAGGAGACGGGCAAGGACGCGATCGCGCTCCGCCGGATCAACCACATCCGGCCGGAGGCCTTCCCCTTCAGCGCCCCTTCCGGCGCGGTCTATGACAGCGGCGAGTTCTCCGCGGTCCTGGAGAAGGCGCTGGAGGCCGCGGACTGGGACGGCTTCGCGGCGCGGAAGGCCGAGAGCAAGGCCCGCGGCAGGCTGCGCGGCCGGGGGATCGGCAATTTCCTTGAATGCACCGCCCCGCCGATGAAGGAGCAGGGCGAGATCCGCTTCGAGGCGGATGGCACCGTCACCATCATCACCGGCACGCTGGATTATGGCCAGGGCCACTGGACGCCCTTCGCCCAGGTGCTGCACCAGACGCTCGGCGTGCCCTTCGAGAGCATCCGCCTGATCCAGGGCGATTCCGACCTGCTGATCGCCGGCGGCGGCACCGGCGGATCGAAGTCGCTGATGGCCTCCGGCGCCGCCATTGTGGAAGCCGCGCAGCTCGTCATCGAGAAGGGCCGGACGGCCGCGGCGCACATGCTGGAAGCGGCGGTGGCGGATATCGAGTTCGAGCGCGACGCGAACGGCCTCGGCCGCTTCACCATCGCCGGCACGGACCGCAGCATCGGCATCATGGAACTGGCCGAGCGCATCCGGACCGCCAACAACCCGGCCCCGGACATGCCGGAGAGCCTGGATGTCCGGCATGTCTTCGGGGAGGCGCCGATGGCCTATCCCAATGGCTGCCATGTCTGCGAGGTGGAGATCGACCCCGATACCGGCACCACCGAGATCGTCCGCTATGTCTCGGTGAACGATTTCGGCGTCATCGTGAACCCGCTGCTGGTCGAGGGCCAGGCGCATGGCGGCATCGTCCAGGGCATCGGCCAGGCGCTGATGGAACAGGTGGCCTATTCCGAGGAAGGCCAGCTCCTCTCCGGCTCCTACCAGGACTATGCCCTGCCGCGCGCCGCCGACGTACCGAGCTTCGGCTTCCTCAGCCACCCCGCGCCCTGCAAGACCAATCCGCTGGGCGCCAAGGGCTGCGGGGAGGCAGGCTGCGCCGGCTCATTGCCCGCGGTGATGAATGCGGTGGTGGACGCGCTGTCGGAATTCGGCATCGGCCATATCGATATGCCGGCGACGCCGGAGCGCGTCTGGCGCGCGATCGCGGAGGCAAAATCCGCCGCCTGATGTCAGTGGCGGCCGCTGGCCCTTGGCCCCGGCCGCCACCGACACCACATCTCGCTGAAGCGTGAGTCGCTGCTGCCATTCGGATGTGTCAACTATTCCAGACCTAGAAGCATGGTTGCAGGGCTGGCCGGTTGCGGCGAGGGATGGCGGCGTGACCGGCCGTTGGGCGACCATCGAAGCCGGTGTCACAACTTCAGATGGTATCCTGGCCGCATCAGGCATCGATCGGGGCCCGGTGGCCGAGCAGGGGAGTGGTGGTATGACTAGGCTCACGGGACGCCGGGTGCTCGTCGTCGAGGACGAGGCGCTGGTCGCCATGCTGGTCGAGGACGCGCTCCTCGATGCCGGGGCGGCCGTGGTGGGGCCTGCGGCGACCGTGTCCGAGGCATTGGCGCTGCTCGGCAAGGAAACCCCGGATGTCGCGGTGCTGGACCTGAACCTGGCGGGGGAGACGTCGACTCCGGTCGCCGATGTGCTGGCGCAGCGTGGCGTGCCCTTCGTGGTCGCCACCGGCTATGGCGCGGAAGGGTTGCCACCGACCCATTCCCATGTGCCGGTGCTTGCCAAGCCCTATGATCCGGACGACCTGACCGCCGCGCTCGGCCGGCTCTGCGGCTGAGACCCGCGGAGGTTGGTGGCGCCCCATCAACCCCGCCCTCCCGCGGCCCTCATCGCAGCAGGCTGCGATCGGTATCGGGCGCCTGGCGGCTTGCCGCGCAGGTCCTGCCTGCATGGCATGGGGCGGCCGTCCGCGACCGGGTGATGCGGATCGCGGGTTTCCTCATCCTCATGGCCGTTGATGGTGATCCGGCAGCGGCCCGGATGCGTGACCGCATCCGGGCAAGAACACGGCACTGGCGGCGGGCCGCAGACGCGCTTCCGCGCAGGCTGGCGCCCAGGCTGCGGGGATCCATGACCGGGGCCGTTGATAGGTTCATCAACGCCCCCTCCACCGCCGGGCGGTTTGCTGCGTAAAGCCTGGCTCGGCCGACGTCGCGGCGGCGCCCGTCCGGGCACTCCGCAAGAACGGAAGATCAGGCCGCCGGCATCGGCCCTGGCCGATCTCAGCCGCCCGCAGCGGCGGCCATCGGCATCGGTATCGGCATGGCCACCGCCTCCGGCAGCCACAGCGTCACCACCGTTCCCTTGCCCGGCTCGCTCTCGATCCGCAGGGCGCCACCCGACTGCACCGCGAAGCCATGCGCCATGGCCAGGCCGAGGCCCGTCCCCTTGCCGACCTCCTTGGTAGTGAAGAAGGGCTCGATGGCGCGCGCCAGCGTCGCCGCATCCATCCCCTCCCCCGTATCGGTGACGCGGATGCGCAGATAGCGCCCTGGCGCCAGGCCCTGCGGATGGGCCAGCCCGACCGCCTCGGCCGCCGCTTCCAGCCGCAGCCGGCCGCCGCGCGGCATGGCATCCCGGGCATTGAGCGCGAAGTTGAACAGCACGAGTTCGAGTTGCATGCGGTCCGCCTGCACCGGCGGCAGGTCGGGCGCGGCCGCGATCTCCAGCCGGATATCGGCGCCAAGCGGCCCGTGCAGCAGCGTCGCCAGGCCCTGCATCACCTCTGGCAGGTGCACCGGGCCGGATTGCAGCCTGTCCTGCCGGGCAAAGGCCAGCATGCGGCGGGTCAGGCTGGTGCCCCGCTCGGCCGCCTGCAGCGCGACGCCGGCATAGCGCTCGACGCGGGCCCGGTCGCCGGCACTGCCTGAGAGCATGTGCAGCGCGCCGGTCATCACCTGCAACAGGTTGTTGAAATCATGCGCCACGCCGCCCGCGATTCGGCCCAGCGCCTCCAGCTTCTGCGCCTCGCGCAGTCGCGCCTCGGCACGGTTCCGCTCGGTCACGTCGACCAGCACGGCATAGCTGTGGGCGAAGCGCCCGTCCGGATCATGCTCCGCCCGGGCGCGCAGCAGCACGTCCACCACCTCGCCATCGGCGCGGAGCATGCGGTATTCCATCTCCCGCACCTCGTCGCTGCTCGCCTGCAGCTCGGTGCGTGCCACCTCCCAGCGCGCCGCGCTCTCGGGCAGCATGAACTCGCCGGTGCGACGGCCCAGCACATCCTCCCGCCGGTAGCCGAGCCAGGCGAGCCACTCGTCGCTCACCCGGATCAGGCGGCCCTCGGCATCGGCGGAATGGAAGGCGGCCGGGGTGCGGTCATAGATCCGCCGCAGCTCGCGCTCCCGCGCCGCCAGTTCCGCGGTGCGCTCGGCCACCGCCTGCTCCAGCGCCGCCTTGTCGGCCAGCAGCGCTGCTTCGGCCCGCTTGCGGTCGGTGAGGTCGAGGATGAAGGCGATGGTCTCCTCGAGCGTCTCGCCGGCGAGGGCGTAGCCGATCAGGATCGGCACGCGGCTGCCATCCGGCCGCAAGTACTCCTTTTCATAGGGCGTGCAGACGCCCTGCTGGCGGGCCTCGGCGATGCCGGCGGCATCCGCCGGCAGCCATTCCGGCGGGGTCAGCGCGTCCCAGCGCAGGGTGCCGGCTTCCAGCTCCGCCCGATCATGGCCTGTCAGGCGCAGCAGCGCGTCATTGGCGTCCAGGATGCGGCCATGCACGTCCCCGCGCAGCACGCCGATCGGGTTTGCCTCGAGCATGGCGCGCAACTCGGCCTCGCGCGCGCGCAGTTGCTCCTCCCGCTCCCGCGTCTCGGTCACATCGCGGTTCACGCCCAGCATGCGGGCCGGGCGGCCCGCCTCGTCGCGCATCACCCGCCCGGTCGCGGCCAGCCAGCGTTCGGCGCCGTCGGGGGCGCGGCGGATGCGGAATTCGATGGAGAAGGCACCGGCCTCGGAGGCCAGCGCGGCGTCGCGGTCGGCCAGCAGGGCCCGCCGGTCCTCCGGATGCACCATCCCGAGCCAGGTGGCCAGGTCCGGCGGCGGCAGGGCCGGGTCTAGCCCGAAGAGCGCGTATTGCCGCTCGGACCAGACCTGCCGGCCCGTCGCCAGGTCGAGGTCCCAGCTGCCGATCCCGCCGGCCTCCTGCGCCAGCCGCAGCCTTGCCTCGCCCTCCCGCAGCGCATCTTCGGCGGCGCGGCGGCCGGTCACGTCGCGGATGGCGCCGATCACGCGCGCCGCGCGCCCGTCCAGGCCGGCCAGCACCTCGCCCCGGTCGGCGATCCAGCGGGTCCGTCCATCGGGCAGCATCAGACGGTATTCGAAGGCGTAGGGACCGGCTTCGGCCAGGATGCGGGCCGCCCGTTCCGCCACGCGGGCCCGATCCTCCGGATGCACCCGCGCCAGCCAGTCCTGATAGGGGGCGTCCCGGACGGCGTCGCCGGCCGGGTCCGGCAGGCCGTGCAGCACCGCATATTCGCGGGTGACGCGGATGCGGTCGGCTGCGATGTCCCAGTCATAGGCACCGATCTGCCCCGCCCGCTGGGCAAGCCGCAGCCGCTGCTCGCTTTCCTGCAGCGCCGCTTCGGAGCGGCGGCAATCGCCGAGCAGCCCGTCGAAGGCGGCGGCCAGGGTCACCGCCTCGGCATAGCCGGTGCCGGCCGGCAGCGCATCCCTTCCGCCCTCCCGCTGCAGCCGGGCGGCGGCCTCCGCCAGGCGATGCAGCGGCCGGGCCAGCCAGGCGGCGGCGAACCAACCGAACAGGGCGGCCAGCGCGGCGGCCCAGAGGCCGTAGAGCATGATGTCGCGCTGCACCGCCGCGGCCCCCGCCAGGGCTTCCGCCGCCGGCCGGCGCGCCACCACCTGCCAGCCGAGGCCGGGATAGTCGCGATAGCCCTGGGTCGGCCGGATCGCCGCCAGGAAACCCGCCCCGTCCGGGAATTCCACCCGGCCATGGCCGGGCAGGATCGCCGGCAGCCGCCGGCCCAGCAGGCCGGGTGGGCCGAGCAGCACCTCCCCGGCGCGGGAGAGGATCAGCACCTCCGGCTCGCCCGGCCGTGGCGGGCCAACCACCTCCGTCGCCCAGCGCCAGTCCAGATGGGCGGCGATGACGCCGACCAGCCGCCCGTCCTCCGCCCGCACCGGTGCCGCGAGATCGACGAGGCGCAAGGTCCCCCCCTGCCCCAGCACCCGCGCCATCATGATGGCGTCGTGCACATCCTCGACCACCGGGCCGCGCATGGCCGCCTGCACGAAGGGCCGGCCGGAAGCGTCCGCGCCCTCCAGCAATTGCCGGCTGTCCGCCACCACCCGCCCATCCGGCGCCACGAAGGCGAGCAGCGCATATTCGGCATAGGTGTCATGAAGCTGCCGGAGGATGGTGCGCCGCATCTCCGGCGCGGTGCCGGGGTCGCGCATCAGCGGCAGGCCGGTGGCCACCTGCAGGTCGCGCCAGCGCGCCGCCATGTCGCGGTCCAGCCGGTCGGCAACGCGCGCGGCGGTGCCGGCCAGCAGGGCCTGCTGGTTGGCCGCGATCCGGCGGCCGGCATCGCTCCCGGCCAGCAAGCTGGTGGCCAGGGCGGCGAGCAATGCGATACCGCCGAAGACGGCGGCCAGGATGACCCTGAGGGGCGGCTGGGACAGCACCATGCGCTGGTAGGATGACCCGCCCGCTTGTAACCACCGGCCCCTCCTCGTGCGATCACATACCCGTCAGAAATATGGGCAAGCCGATCATGCCTGGTTCAGCCGGCGGACAGCCGGGCTGTTCCCTCGCAGCAAGGCCGGCAGTGCTGCCGCAAGGGCGGGCCCGCGATCGCCCGCCGGGTGAGGCTCCCCGGCCAGGAAGGGGCGACCGGCCAGTGCGCCCGGCGCGGCTTCCATCCGCAATCGCTCATAGCCGCCTGCATAAATCCTGACCTGCAGCCGCCGCAGGCGGCTGAGCGCCCGAACGGCCGGGCCCCCATGGAAGATGCCACCGGCATCTTCCATGGGCACCGGGGGCGCCGCGCCAGGTAGCGCGTAGCCAAGCCGCAGCGCGGCGCCGGCGACTGAGGCCGCATATATGCGTCAGCATTTATGCGGGTTGGCAAACCTTTTCCCGGCAGGAATCCGTGTTCGTTGCGCGGCAGACTGGCGTCACGCCTAAGGTTGCGATGAAAGCGCCCGCAGATTCCATCAGCGCAGAGGTTTATCACGCCAGCAGCCCCCGGGCCTTTGGCCAAGCGGGTGAATTGTCCCGCCCAGGCGGGTCTCCCCGGCCGGAGTTTGCCCTGCAGCGGATCGCGTCCAGAACTGCACGCCGATCCGCTGTAGACGGTTGTCTGTAGAACAGCGTCACGCCGCGGGGCGTTCACGCCCCTTCACGATCCGCTGTAGACCTTTGTTTTTCGAGCAGATTCACGCCTCCGGTCGTTCACGGCCTTCGGCGATCTGCTCTAGACCGCCGCGCTGTGCCGCCCCGCGCCGGTGCCGAGATAGGCGTCGAAGCAGGCCGCCACATGCCGCACATGCCGCCGCCCGGCCGCGGTCACCCGCAGGAGGTCGGGCGTCAGGTCCAGGATGCCGTCCGCCTCCAGCGGCGCGAGGGCCGGCCGCACCCCGGCGACCAGCGCCGGCGGCAGCGCCGCCAGGTCGAGCGCGAAGTCGCACATCACCCGCTCTATGCAGTGCCGGCGCAGCCGGTCCTCGGCCGTCACGGCGCGGCCGCGGCGGATCGGCAGTTCGCCCGCCTCCACCGCCGCCACCCAGCGGCGCTCGTTCGGCTCGTTCTGGGCGTAGCCGGCGGCCTCGATCCCGCCGATTGAGGAGGCGCCGAGGCCGAGCAGCACCGGCGCGGCATCCGTGGTGTAGCCCTGGAAATTGCGGCGGAGCGTGCCGTCGCGCGCGGCGATGGCCATCGGGTCCCCGGGCTTCGCGAAATGGTCGAGGCCGATCGCCTGATAGCCGGCCGCCACCAGCACCTGCTCCGCCGTCTCGGCCTGCTGCAGCCGCTCCAGCGCGCCCGGCAGGTCCTCCGTGCGGATGGCGTTCTGGTGCGGCTTCATCCAGGGCACATGGGCATAGCCGAAGACCGCCACGCGGTCGGCCCCCTGCTCCACCGCGAAGCGGGCGGTGGCGGCGACCTGCGCCGCGCTCTGGCCCGGCAGGCCGTACATCATGTCGAAATTGATCGCGGTGATGCCGGCGGCGCGCAGCCAGGCCGCCGCGCGCGCGACCATCTCCTCCGGCTGGACCCGGCCGATGCGGCGCTGCACCGCGGGGTCGATGTCCTGCACGCCGAAGCTGGCGCGGGTGATGCCGGCATCGGCCAGCGCCGCCACGATCTCCTCATCCACCACCCGCGGGTCGAGCTCGATGGCGAGTTCCGCATCGCGCCGGATGCCGAAGGTGGCGCGCAGCTCGGTGAACAGGGCGCGGAGCCCGGCGGCGCCGAGGGTGCTGGGCGTGCCGCCACCGAGATGCACGGAAGCGATGCCGGCATGCTCCGGCAGCGCCTCGGCCAGCAGGCTGGCCTCCTTCCGCAGCGCGGCGCCATAGCGGGCGATCCGCTCCGCGCTGCGCGTGACGGCGGTGTGGCAGCCGCAATACCAGCAGAGCGAGCGGCAGAAGGGGATGTGGAGATAGAGGCTGAGAGGGTCCTCCGGCCGGATGCCGGCCAGCCAGCCGCGATACTCCGCCTCTCCCAGCGGGCCGAAATGCGGCGCGGTGGGATAGGAGGTGTAGCGCGGAAGATTGGCCAGCGCGTAGCCGATGGGGATGGGCCTGCTCATGCCGCATCCTTGGGCGGTCGCGGCGCCGGGCGCCTTGCGCGGGATCAAGCGGGCGGCATGTGCACCGCCAGCCACAGCGTCTCCCGCGCCGGATCGGTCCAGGCGACGCGGTGGCGGCAATGGGCGGGGATCACGGCCCAGTCGCCGGGGGCGAGGTCACGCTCCGTCCCATCCACGAAGCCGAGCCGGGCGGCGCCGGCCAGCAGCAGGACGAACTCCGCCTCCGCCTGGTCGTACCACTGCCCCGGCGGGTCGGCCTGGCCGCGCGAGGCGATGCGCACCACCCGCGCGCCGCCGGCCGCGAGCAATTCGGTGAAGCGCTCGCCGCCCGCGGGGGCAGGTGGGCCCTCGCCGATCCGGCCGAAGCGCGGGGCGGTCAGAACGCCCCCTCGGCGAAGGCCGGCGCCACCGGGGCGGCACAGACCCCGGCACGCTCCAGCACCGCCGCGGCGCGGAACAGCACCGCCTCGGTCCAGGGCTTACCGATCAGTTGCACGCCGATCGGGAGCGCGCCCTCCGCCGCCTGGACCGGCGCGGTCACCACCGGCAGGCCGATGCCGCTGATCGGCTGGGTGAAGAGGCCCATGGAGGGCCGCAGCGGCACCTCCACGCCGTCGAGCGCCAGCGCCTCCTGCCCGATCGGCGTCGCCGGCACCGGGGTCGCGGGCGCCAGCAGGATGTCCCACTCCGCCATCAGCGCCCGCATGGAATCCCGCGCCAGGCCGCGCACCCGCTGCGCCTGGTTGATCCAGGCCGCCGGCAGCAGGGCGCCGGCCAGCAGCCGGTCCTGGATCAGCGGCTCGAATTCCTCCAGCCGGCTGCGGAGGTCCGGCAGGTGCAGCGCCCCGCCCTCGGCGCTGGTGATCAGGAAGGCGCTAGCGCGGCAGGCCTCCGCCATGTCCCACTCGACCGTTTCCACGGCGTCCAGCGCGCGCGCCACCGCGGCAACGGCGTTGCGGGCGGCGTCCGATTGCTGCCGGCCGAACCAGCCGCCCAGCACGGCGACGCGCAGCCCGACGGCGCGATCGCCCGAGGCTCCTGCACCGAGGGCGTGAATCGCGCTGTCAGGCATGATCCCGGCGCCGAGGCCGGGCGTCACCGCTTCCGGCGGCTGCGGCGCCTGGGCCGGGTCCTCGGGGTCCGGCCCCAGCAGCGCGTCATAGGCGGCGGCGAGGTCGGCGACGCTGCGGGCGAAGGGCCCGACATGGTCGAGGGCATGGACGAAGGGGAAGGTGCCCTGGCGGGAGAGCCGCCCATAACTCGGCTTCACCCCCCAGATGCCGCAGAGCGAGGCCGGCACCCGGATGGAGCCATTGGTGTCGGTCCCGAGGCTCAGCGGCACCAGCCCGGCCGCGACCGCCGCCGCCGAGCCGCCGGAGGAGCCGCCGGCGATGCGCCCCACGGGATGGTCCATGTCGTGCGGGTTCCGCACCGGCCCGTCATGGCTGTTCTCGGTGGTGAAGCCGTAGGCGAACTCGTCCATGTTGAGCGCGCCGAGGCAAATCGCCCCCGCGGCCTCCAGCCGCCGAACCACCCAGGCATCGCGCGTGGCGGGCGGCGCGGCCCGCCGGATCCGGCTGCCGGCGACGGTCGGGATACCGGCGAGATCAAACAGGTTCTTGGCCGCGAAGGGCACGCCGGCGAGCGGCCCGACCGGCTGCCCCGCCGCGATGCGCGCATCGAGGGCAGCGGCGGAGGCGAGTGCCCGATCGGCAAGCAGGGTGGTGAAGGCGTTCACCTCGGCATTGCGCGCGGCGATGCGGGCCAGCGCCGCTTCCGTCACCGCCCGCGCCGTGGTCTCGCCGGCGCGGATGCGGGCGGCAAGGCCGAGCGCCGGCCCGGCATCGGGGCCTGGCGGCGTGCGGCCTGCCTGGCCAGGGCCGCTGCGGTCCTCGGCCAGGCTCACGGCCGGTACACCGGCGCCGGCTCGGCCGTCTCCGTCAGCGGCAGCCGGAGCGCCGGCGTCGCGATCCGCGCCACCAGCGCCAGCGCCGCTGCCACCCGCGCCTGCCGCCCAGCATCCAGCGCCAGCCCCATGGCAGGGGCCGTGGCCGCGACATAGGCGGCGGGGTCGAAGCGGTCGGGGTCGAGCATGGCGGTCTCCTGCGGCGGGGCGCATCCTCCCATGCCGGAATCGTGCCGTGCGCCCGCGCCCCTCGATCTCTCGCACGCGTGATCGGACGCGATGACGCCGATCCCGCCCCCCGGCGTTTCGCGCCGGGCATGTATATGGGGGTACGGATGGCGTCTCGACGCGGCAGCAAGCCGAAGGCCCTGGCGCGCGCGGTGACCGAGCCGTCCGCCCAGGAGGAGGTGCGGGCGGCGCCGATGGCGGCGCCGGCGGTCCCGGCCCCGCGGATCTATTTCCTGCACCCCCTGCTGGTCGGGCCGCTGCCCGCCTGGGATGCCGCCTTCGCGCGCATCGCTGGGCTGGGCTTCGATGCCGCCCTGATCGCCCCGCCCTTCGCGCCGGGGCCGAGCGGCAATCTCTTCCACCTGGCCGATCCGGATGCGCCGCACCCGATCCTGGAGGCGCCGGGCGACGCCGGTTCCGCCCTGGCGGCGCTGGCGGCGAAGGCGCGGGCGGCCGGCCTCGCCCTCTACCTCGACATCGTGCTGGACCGGGTGGCGGCCGATGGCGCGCTGCGCGCCGGCCATCCCGACTGGTTCGGCACGGATGGGCAGGAGGGCCCGCCCGATCCGCGCCTGCCACTGCCCGAGCGCGGCACCGCCCGCACCCGCTGGGAGGACCCGGCCGTCGCCGAGGCCCTGGGCGCCTGGTGGGAGGAGCGGCTGCGCCGCTTCGCCGAAGCCGGCATCGCCGGGTTCCGCTGCGACGCGCCGCACCGCGTGCCGCCCGCGGTCTGGCGGCGCATCACCTCTGCCCTGCCGCAGGCGCGCTTCCTCGCCTGGACCGCCGGCATCCCGGCCCCCGACCTGCCCCGGCTCGCCGGCTGCGGCTTCGCCGCGGTCTTCGACAGCCTGGGCTGGTGGGACCTGGAAGGCTCCTGGCTGGCGGAGGAAGCGGCGCGGCTTGCCGCCATCGCCCCGGTCATCTCGACGGTGGAAGCCCCCTTCGGCCCGCGCCTCGCCGCGCGCGACGCGGATGCCTGGACGGCAGAGCGGGCGGCCGCCCGCCACCTGCGTCTCGGCGCCGGCATCGGCGCCGGGCTGCTGGTGCCGATGGGCTTCGAGTACGGCGCCCGCCGGCCGCTGGACCCGGCGCGCGACCGGCCGGGCGACTGGGAGTGGCTGCAGGCGCATGCCCCCTTCGACCTCTCGGCCGGGCTGCGCGCCGCCAATGCCGTGGCGGCGGCCCGGCCGCTGGCGCAGGGAGAATTGCGCCCGCTCTCCGGCTTCGGCGCGCCGGTCTCGGCGCTGCTGCGCGCCGCCGCGGCGGATGCCCGGGAGGCGCGGGAGGCGACGCTGGTCCTGGTCAACCCTGACCTCCGCGCCGGGGCAAGCGTGACGCTGGCCGCCCTGCTGCCCGGCACGGGCGGGATCTTCACCCGCTTCCGCCCGCTCTCGCCCGCCGAGGGCGCGCCGCTGACGCCGACCGCGACGGTGCAGCTCGCCCCCGGGGAGGTCCGGCTCTACCAGGCGGAGGCGCCGCGGCCGATCCTGACCACCGCGGCCCCCGCCGGCGCCAAGGCTGCGGAGGCGGGTGCCCTGGCCGCCGCCTCCCCAGATCTGCGCATCGGCATCGAACATGTTTCGCCCTCGGTCGATGAGGGGCGCTTCCCCGTGAAGCGCACGGTCGGCGAGGTGGTGGAGGTCTCCTGCGACCTGATCTGCGACGGGCATGAGAAGCTGGGCGCCGCCCTGATGTGGCGCGCGGCGGACGAGGCCGAATGGACCGAGTGCCGCCTGACCCCGCTCGGCAATGACCGGTGGGCGGCGCGCTTCCCGCTGGAGCGCATGGGGCGGCATGTCTTCGTGGTGGAGGCTTGGCGCGACGCCTTCGCCACCTTCCGCGATGAGCTGGAGAAGAAGCACGCGGCCAATGTGCCGATCAGCCTGGAGCTGGAGGAAGGCCGCATCCTGGTGACGAAGGCCGGCAAGCGCGTCGGCGGCGCGCTCTCCCAACTGGCGGAACGGCTGCAGGGGGCGCCCGACCAGGAGCGCCTGACCATCCTGATGGCGCCGGACACCGCGCGCCTGATGGCCGCCGCCGACGACCGCCCCTTCCGCGTGCGCAGCGCCGAGATGCCGCTGGATGCCGAACGCACCGGCGCCGGCTTCGCCAGCTGGTACGAGCTCTTCCCGCGCAGCCAGAGCGGCGATCCGGCGCGGCACGGCACCTTCGACGACGTCATCCGCCGCCTGCCGCATATCCGGGCGATGGGCTTCGACGTGCTCTACTTCCCGCCGATCCACCCGATCGGCCGCGCCTTCCGCAAGGGGCGCAACAACACGCTGACGCCGGGGCCGGACGATCCCGGCAGCCCCTACGCCATCGGCTCGGAGGAGGGCGGGCATGACGCGCTGCACCCGCAGCTCGGCACGCTCGAGGATTTCCGCCGGCTGGTCGCGGCGGCGAAGGAGCATGGGCTCGAGCTCGCGCTCGACTTCGCCATCCAGTGCAGCCCGGACCATCCCTGGCTGAAGCAGCACAAGGACTGGTTCGACTGGCGGCCGGACGGCTCGCTCCGCTACGCGGAGAACCCGCCGAAGAAGTACCAGGACATCGTCAACGTCGATTTCTACAATCCGGGCGCGGTGCCCTCGCTCTGGATCGCGCTGCGCGACGTGGTGCGCTTCTGGGTGGAGAACGGCGTGAGGCTGTTCCGGGTGGACAACCCGCACACCAAGCCCTTCCCCTTCTGGGAATGGCTGATCGCCGATATCCGCGCGCGGCATCCGGACGCGGTCTTCCTCGCCGAGGCCTTCACCCGACCGAAGGTGATGTACCGCCTGGCGAAGATCGGCTTCAGCCAGTCCTACACCTACTTCACCTGGCGGAACGAGAAGCAGGAACTGACGGACTACCTGCAGGAGCTGACGACGACGGCGCCGCGCGACTTCTTCCGCCCGCATTTCTTTGTCAACACGCCCGACATCAACCCGCCCTTCCTGCAGACCGGCGGCCGCGCCGGGCACCTGATTCGCGCCGCGCTGGCGACCACGCTGTCGGGCCTCTGGGGCATGTACCAGGGGTTCGAGCTCTGCGAGGCCACCCCGCTGCCGGGCCGCGAGGAATACCTGGACTCGGAGAAGTACGAGATCCGCGCCTGGCCGGACCGCCGGCCCGGCGACATCGTCGAGGAGATCACCCGCCTGAACATGATCCGCCGCGCCAATCCGGCCCTGCAGACGCATCTGGGCGTCGCCTTCCACAATGCCTTCAACGATCGCGTGCTGTGGTACCGTAAGGCGACCGCGGATCGCGGCAACGTGGTGCTGTGCGCCGTGTCGCTCGATCCGCATAACGTGCAGGAGACGGCAGTGGAGCTGCCATTGTGGGAATGGGGGCTGCCCGACCACGCGGCGCTGGAAGCGGAGGATCTGATGACCGGGCGACGGTTCACCTGGCGCGGCAAGGTGCAGCGGCTTCGGCTCGATCCGGGCGCGCTGCCCTTCGGCCTGTGGCGCGTGCGGCCGGCGGAGGGCGCGTGATGTCCCGCCGGAGCGATGACGGCCAGGATATCAGCCCGACCCCGGCGGAGCTGCGCGCCGCCTTCCCCGTGGCCCCGCAGCGCCGCGCCCTGACGCGGCCGCGGCCGCTGGAGGAGAAGCGCGACCCGCTCTGGTACCGCGACGCGGTCATCTATCAGCTGCATGTGAAGAGCTTCTTCGATTCCAACGATGACGGCATCGGCGACTTCGCGGGCCTGCTGCAAAAGCTGGACTACATCGCCGAGCTCGGCGTCGACACGCTCTGGCTGCTGCCCTTCTACCCGAGCCCGCTGCGCGACGACGGCTATGACATCGCGGACTACCGCGGCGTCAATCCCAGCTACGGCACGCTGCAGGACGCCCGCCGCTTCGTGCGGGAGGCGCATGCGCGCGGCCTGAAGGTGATCACCGAGCTGGTCATCAACCACACCAGCGACCAGCATCCCTGGTTCCAGAAGGCGCGCACCGCCCCGCCCGGCTCGGCCGCCCGCAACTACTATGTCTGGTCCGATACCGACCAGAAGTATCAGGGCACGCGCATCATCTTCCTGGATACCGAGAAGTCGAACTGGACCTGGGACGAGACGGCCAAGGCCTATTTCTGGCACCGCTTCTACAGCCACCAGCCGGATCTCAATTTCGACAACCCGCGCGTGCTGTCGGACGTGCTGAACGTCATGCGCTTCTGGCTGGATATCGGCATCGACGGCTTGCGCCTGGATGCCGTGCCCTATCTGGTCGA
Source organism: Roseicella aerolata (assembly GCF_020523605.1). Classification (GTDB taxonomy): domain Bacteria; phylum Pseudomonadota; class Alphaproteobacteria; order Acetobacterales; family Acetobacteraceae; genus Paracraurococcus; species Paracraurococcus aerolatus. Next base: position 80,690 of record NZ_JAJAQI010000012.1, read on the forward strand.
GCGCGAAGGGACGAACAACGAGAACCTGGCCGAGACGCACGACGTCCTGAAGCGCATCCGCGCCAAGCTCGACCAGGGCTATCAGGGCCGCATGCTGCTGGCCGAGGCGAACCAGTGGCCGGAGGACACGCAGCAGTATTTCGGCGGCGGCGACGAATGCCACATGGCCTTCCACTTCCCGCTCATGCCCCGGATGTACATGGGCATCGCGCAGGAGGACCGCTTCCCGATCACCGACATCCTGCGCCAGACCCCGGACATCCCGGAGGGCTGCCAATGGGCCGTCTTCCTGCGCAACCATGACGAGCTGACGCTCGAGATGGTGACCGACCGAGAACGGGACTATCTCTGGTCCACCTATGCCGCCGACAAGCGGGCGCGGATCAATCTCGGCATCCGCCGCCGCCTGGCGCCGCTGCTGGAGCGCGACCGCCGCCGCATCGAGCTGATGAACGGCCTGCTGCTCTCCATGCCCGGCACGCCGGTGATCTACTACGGCGACGAGATCGGCATGGGGGACAACATCTTCCTCAAGGACCGCGACGGCGTGCGCACGCCGATGCAGTGGTCGCCGGACCGCAATGGCGGCTTCTCCAAGGCCGACCCGGCGGCGCTGGTGCTGCCGCCGCTGCAGGACCCGATCTACGGCTACCAGGCCGTGAATGTCGAGGCGCAGGCGCGCGACCCGCATTCCCTGCTCAACTGGATGCGCCGCATGCTGGCGGTGCGCAAGCGCTCCAAGGCCTTCGGCCGCGGCTCCATGCGCCTGCTGTACCCGGCCAACCGCAAGGTGCTGGCCTATATCCGGGCGCATGAGGAGGACACGATCCTCTGCGTCTTCAACCTCTCCCGCTCGGCCCAGGCGGTGGAACTCGACCTGTCCTCCTGCTCCGGCCGCGTGCCGGTGGAGATGCTGGGCGGCACCTCCTTCCCGCCGATCGGCCAGCTTCCCTACCTGCTCACCCTGCCGCCCTATGGCTTCTACTGGTTCGTCCTGGCGACGGAGAAGGCGCTGCCGCCCTGGCACGCGCCGAGCCCCGAGCCGCTGCCGGACCTCCGCACCCTGGTCCTGAGGGCTGACGTGAAGGAACTCCTCGGCGCCGCCGTGCGCGGCGATCTCGAACAGAACGTCCTGCCGGAATACCTGCCGAAACGCCGCTGGTTCGCCGCCAAGGGCGAGCGGCTGGAGCGCATGCGGATCACCGCCATCGCTGCCCTGCCCGAGGCCAAGGGCGCGGTGGTCATGGCGGAGGTGGAGGCGCAGCTTCCCGGCAGGACGGAGCGCTACGCCCTGCCGCTGGCCGGCACGGAGGAACTGGAAGGCGTCGGCCCGCTGCCGGCGCAGCTCGCCCTCTCCCGCCTGCGGCAGGGCAGGCGCGTCGGCTTCCTGACCGATGCCTTCGCCGACAACCGCATGCCGCATGCGGTGATGACCGCGCTGCGCGAGGGCACGGTGCTGCCGACGGAGGAGGGTGAGATCCGGTTCCGCGCCACCTCGCGCCTCGCGGATGTCACCCTGCCGGCGGATGCCGAGATCCGTCGGCTCTCGGCCGAGCAGTCCAACTCCTCGCTCATCTATGGCGAGCAGGTGGTGCTGAAGATCATCCGCCGCATCACCCCGGGCATCCATCCGGAAGCCGAGGTGACGCGCTACCTGACCGAGCTGGGCTTCACCAACACCGCGCCGCTGCTGGGCGAGGTGGTGCGCATCGCCCCGGACGGCACGCCCAACACGCTGATGCTGGCGCAGGGCTTCGTCCGGAACCAGGGCGATGGCTGGGGCTGGACGCAGGACTGGCTGCACCGCGCGGTGGACGAGGCGGCGCTGACCGACACGCCGCCGGAGGACCCCTTCGCCGGCTACCTCTCCTTCGCCACCGCGCTCGGCCAGCGGCTGGGCGAGTTGCATGCGGCGCTGGCGCGGCCGACGGAGAACCCGGACTTCGCGCCGGAGATGGCGAGCGAGGATGACCGCGCGGCTTGGGCCGCCGGCGCGCTCGCGCAGCTTGACCCGGCGCTCGACCTGCTGTCGGGCCGGGCATTGCCGGCGGATGCGGCGCCCTTCGCGGAGCGGCTGCTCGCCAGGGCCGATGCGCTGCGGGAGGCGACCTGGCGCCTGGCGCAATCCGCCGCCGGGGCGCTGAAGACGCGGGTACATGGCGATTTCCACCTGGGCCAGGTGCTGGTGGCGCAGGGCGATGCGGTGATCGTGGATTTCGAGGGTGAGCCGGCCCGGCCGCTTGAGGAGCGGCGCGCCAAGGGCAGCCCCTTACGCGACGTGGCGGGGCTGCTGCGCAGCTTCGACTATGCGGCGCATGTGGCGACCGCGACCGAGGCGTCCGGCGCCGCCGCGGCGGCGCTCTCCGAACGCCGCGCGGCGCTGATCGCCCGCTGGCAGCAGGAGGCGGAGCGGGCCTTCCTCGCCGCCTATCGGGAGGTCGAGGCCTCGGCCGAGAATCCCTGGGTGCCGGCGGAAGCGGCGTCGGCGCTGCTCGATCTCTTCCTGATCGAGAAAGCGGCCTACGAAATCCGCTATGAAGCGGCGAATCGACCTGCCTGGATCGGAGTCCCGCTCCGGGGCCTGGCGGCGCTGGCGGAGCGGATCACGGCATGATGCAGGCTTACGAGACGCTGGCCACCGGGCATCACGGCGATCCCTTCGCGGTGCTCGGGCCCCATGGCGAGGAGGTGCGGACCTTCCAGCCCGGCGCGCGCGGCGTGGTGGTGCTGGCGCGCGAGGGCGGCGAGGAGCTGGGCCGGCTGGAGCGGGTGCATCCCGCGGGCATCTTCGCGGGACGCGTCTCCCGCCAGGTGCCCTACCGGCTGCGGGTGGAATGGCCCGGCCTGCCGCAGGAGACGGAGGACCCCTACAGCTTCGGCCTGCTGCTCGGCGACTGGGACATGCACCTCTTCGCCGAGGGCCGGCATTTCGAGCTGGCGAAGGTCTTCGGTGCGCAGGCGATGATGGTGGAGGGCGTGCCGGGCGTGCGCTTCGCCCTCTGGGCGCCGAATGCGCGGCGCGTCTCGGTCGTCGGCGACTTCAATGGCTGGGACGGCCGCCGTCACCCGATGCGGTTGCGCGCCGAGGCCGGCGTCTGGGAGCTGTTCATCCCGCGCCTGCAACCCGGCGCCACCTACAAATACGAGCTGGTCGGCGCGGATGGCAGGCTGCTGCCGCTGAAGGCGGACCCGCTGGCGACGGCGACCGAGCATCCGCCCGCCACCGCCTCCCGCGTCATGGACCCGGCGCCCTTCGCCTGGACCGATGGCAACTGGATGGCGCGCCGCGGCGCCCTGCAGGCGCCCGATGCGCCCATCTCGATCTATGAGGTGCATCCGGGGTCCTGGTGGCGCGACGCGGAAGGCCAGTCACCGGACTGGGACCGGCTGGCGGACCGCCTCATTCCCTATGTGCAGGGCATGGGCTTCACCCATGTCGAATTCCTGCCGGTGATGGAGCATCCCTTCGGCGGTTCCTGGGGCTATCAGCCGCTATCGATGTTCGCGCCCTCCGCGCGCTTCGGCCCGCCCTCCGGCTTCGCGCATTTCGTGGACCGCGCGCATGCCGCCGGCATTGGCGTGATCCTCGATTGGGTGCCGGCGCATTTTCCGACCGATGCGCATGGCCTCTACCGCTTCGACGGCACCGCGCTGTACGAGCATGCCGATCCGCGCGAGGGCTTCCACCGCGACTGGAACACGGCGATCTACAATTTCGGCCGCAACGAGGTGCGCGGCTTCCTGCTGGCCAGCGCGCTCCACTGGCTGGAGCATTACCATGTGGACGGGCTGCGGGTGGATGCCGTCGCCTCCATGCTCTACCGCGACTACTCCAGGCCGCAGGGCGAATGGATCCCGAACCGCCATGGCGGGCGGGAGAACCTGGAAGCGGTCGCCTTCCTGCAGGAGCTGAACGCGGTGGTCGCCGAGCGCTGCCCGGGCGCGGTGATGATCGCGGAGGAAAGCACCGCCTGGCCCGGCGTGACGAAGCCGACCCATGAGAACGGCCTCGGCTTCAATTACAAGTGGAACATGGGCTGGATGCACGACACCCTCCATTACATCGAGGAGGATCCAGTCCACCGCCAGTACCACCATGACAGCATGACCTTCGGCCTGGTCTATGCCTGGAGCGAGAAATTCATCCTGCCGCTCAGCCATGACGAGGTGGTCTATGGCAAGGGCTCGCTGATCGGGAAGATGCCGGGCGACAGTTGGCAGAAATTCGCCAATCTGCGCGCCTATCTTGCCTTCATGTGGACGCATCCCGGCAAGAAGCTGCTCTTCATGGGTGGCGAGATCGCCCAGCCATCGGAGTGGAACCACGACGCGACCGTGGACTGGCCGCTGCTGGACGATGCGCGCCATCGCGGCATCCAGCGCCTGCTGCACGACCTCAACGCGGCCTATCGCAACATCCCCGCGCTGCACCGGCGTGACGACTCGCCGGAAGGCTTCCGCTGGGTGATCGGCGATGACCGCGCCCAGAGCGTCTTCGCCTGGTTGCGTCTCGGCACGGGGGGAGATCCGCCCGCGCTGATCGTCTGCAATCTCACCCCCGTGCCGCGGCACGGCTACCGCATCGGCGTGCCGCGCGGCGGCACCTGGCACGAGGTGTTGAACACCGATGGCGGCGCCTATGGCGGGACCAACAGCGGCAACGGTGGTTGGATCACCGCGGAGCCGGTATCGACGCATGGCTTCGCCGACAGCCTGAACCTCTTCCTGCCGCCGCTTGCCGCGCTGATTCTCGTCCCAGAAGGATAGCATGCCGCCAATCCCGTCCCGCCTGCTGCCCGGCCGACCTGATCCGCTGGGGGCAAGCTGGGACGGGCTGGGGGTCAACTTCGCCGTCTTCTCCGCGAATGCGGAGCGGATCGATCTCTGCCTCTTCGATCCCTCGGGACGGCGGGAGATAGCGCGCCTGCCGCTGCCGGAATGCACGGACGAGGTCTGGCACGGCTACCTGCCGGAGGCGCGGCCGGGCCAGCTCTACGGCTATCGTGCCTATGGGCCCTATGAGCCGCGGCGCGGCCACCGCTTCAATCCGCACAAGCTGCTGCTCGACCCTTACGCCAAGCAGTTGCATGGGGAGGTGCGCTGGTCCGACGTGCTGTTCGGCTACCGCCTCGGGGCCGGCCGGGCCGATCTCTCCTTCGACCGGCGCGACAGCGCCCTCGCCATGCCGAAGGGCGTGGTGGTGGATGACAGCTTCGCCTGGGGCGACGACCGCAACCCCTGCGTGCCCTGGGACCGCACGGTGATCTATGAGGCGCATGTCCGCGGCCTGACCATGCGGCGGGAGGATATCGAGCCGCGCGAGCGCGGCACCTTCCGGGCCCTCGCCGATCCCCGCGTCATCGAGCATCTGCATCGCCTCGGCGTCACCGCGATCGAGCTGCTGCCGATCCAGGCCTTCCTGCAGGACCGCTTCCTCGTCTCCAAGGGGCTCCGCAACTACTGGGGCTATTCCACGCTCGCCTTCTTCGCGCCGGAGCCGCGCTACCTGATCGAGCAGTGGATGCGCAACGAGCTGAAGGTGGCGGTCCGGCGCCTGCACGGTGCGGGCATCGAGGTCATTATGGATGTGGTCTACAACCACACCTGCGAGGGCAGCGAGCTGGGCCCGACCCTCTCCTGGCGCGGGCTCGACAACGCCTCCTACTACCGGCTCATCCCCGGCGAGGAGCGGCACCACATCAACGACACCGGCACCGGCAACACGGTGAATCTGAGCCATCCGCGGGTGCTGCAGATGGTCATGGACAGCCTGCGCTACTGGGTGACCGAATACCGGATCGACGGCTTCCGCTTCGACCTCGGCACGATCCTGGGGCGGGAGGGACACGGTTTCGATCCCGGCAGCGGCTTCTTCGATGCCATCCGGCAGGACCCGGTGCTGTCGCGCGTGAAGCTGATCTCGGAACCCTGGGATATCGGCCCGGGCGGCTACCAGGTGGGCAACCACCCCCCCGGCTTCGCCGAATGGAACGACCGTTTCCGCGATGGCGTGCGCCGCTTCTGGCGCGGCGATGCCGGCATGCGGGCGGAGCTCGCCGCGCGCCTGACCGGCTCGGCCGAGCTGTTCGACCGCCGCCGGCGCCGTCCCTGGGCCGGCGTGAATTTCGTTGCCTCGCATGACGGCTTCACGCTGCACGACGTCGTTTCCTATGAGGAGCGGCACAACGAGGCGAATGGCGAGGACAACCGCGACGGCCATGGCGAGAATTACAGCAGCAACTGGGGCGAGGAGGGGGAGACGGAAGATCCCGAGATTCTCGCCACCCGCCTGGCCGTGCTGCGCGCCATGCTGACGACCGTCTTCGCCTCGGCCGGCACGCCGATGCTGCTGGCCGGCGATGAGATGCTGCGGACCCAGGGCGGCAACAACAACGCCTACAACCAGGACAACGATACGAGCTGGGTGGACTGGGAGCGCGCGGCGGCGCCCGAGGCGCAGGCTCTGCAGCGTTTCACCGCCCGACTGATCGCGCTGCGCCAGCGCCTGCCGCCGCTGCGCCCGGCCATATTCCTGCATGGCGTGACGGAACTCCGGCCCGGCCTGAACGACATTGCCTGGTTCGACCAGCATGGAAAGCCGATGACCCCGGAAGCCTGGAACGAGGCGGAGGCACGCACCCTGGCATTGCGCCGGGCCACCGCGGCCGAGGATGACGGCGTGGATATCACGCTGCTGCTGCTGAACGCCGATGGCGCCGGCCACGCCTTCGCGCTGCCGAAGCCGCGGCTGGACTGGACCCTGGTGCTGGACAGCTACCACCCGGAGGCGGCGGAGCGACCGGTGCTGGACGAGGCCGTGCCGGTCGGCCCGCGCAGCGCCGTGCTGCTGGCGGCGCGGCTGCCATGACCGGCTTCGCGCAGGAAACCCGCTGGGGCGCGACGCTGCTGGCGCCCGACCGCACGCATTTCCGCCTCTGGGCACCGGATGCGCCGCGCGTGATGCTGGAGGTGGAGCGGCATGCGCCACAGGAAATGAACGCCCTCGGCGATGGCTGGCATGAGGTGGTGGCGCCGGTCGGCGCCGGGGCATGCTACCGCTTCCGCGTCTCGCCGGACCTGGCGGTGCCCGATCCGGCCTCCCGCCTGCAGGCGGGCGATGTGCACGACCCTTCGGTGGTGGTGGACCCCCGTGCCTTCCGGTGGCAGCACGCGGACTGGAAGGGCCGCCCCTGGCATGAGGTGGTGCTCTATGAGCTGCATGCCGGCGCCATGGGCGGCTTCGCCGGCGTGCAGGCCGCCCTGCCGCGCTTGAAGGAGCTGGGCGTCACCGCCATCGAGCTGATGCCGATCGGCGATTTTCCCGGCCGGCGGAACTGGGGCTATGACGGCGTGCTGCCCTATGCGCCGGATACCGCGCTCGGCACGCCGGAGGCGCTGAAGGCCCTGGTCGATGCCGCGCACGGCCTGGGCCTGATGGTCTTCCTCGATGTGGTCTACAACCATTTCGGCCCGGACGGCGCCTATCTGCATGCCTATGCGAAGCGCTTCTTCGACGAGGGCATCCACACCCCCTGGGGCGCCGCCATCGATTTCCGCCAGCCCGCGGTGCGGGACTATTTCGAGGAGAACGCCCTCTTCTGGCTGAACGAGTACCGTTTCGACGGGCTGCGCTTCGATGCCGTGCATGCCATCGCCGAGACCGACTGGCTGGACGTGATGGCCGCCCGCATCCGGCGGGAGATCCCCGATCGCCACATCCACCTGGTGCTGGAGAACGAGCGGAACGGCGCCCGCCACCTGAAGCCGGCCGGCGATTTCGACGCGCAATGGAACGATGACGGCCACAACATCCTGCACCCGCTGCTGGCCGGCGAGCGCGAGGGCTATTACGAGGACTTCTCCGAGAACGGCGCGGAGAAGCTGGCGAAGGTCCTCTCCGAGGGCTTCCTGTTCCAGGGACAGGAGAGCGGGCATCTCGGCCATGCGCGTGGCGAGCCCTCCGCGCATCTGCCGCCGACCGCCTTCGTGCTGTTCCTCCAGAATCACGACCAGGTCGGCAACCGCGCCTTCGGCGAGCGGCTGACGGCGCTGGCCGACCCCGCATCGCTGGCGGCGGCGGCGGCGCTGCTGCTGCTCTCGCCGCAGATCCCCATGCTGTTCATGGGGGAGGAATGGGGCGCGACCGCCCCCTTCCTCTTCTTCACCGACCACAATGAGGAACTGGCGCCGCTGGTCACCGCCGGCCGGCGCAAGGAGTTCGCCAAATTCGCCGCCTTCCAGGACCCGGCGAAGCGGGAGCGCATCCCGGACCCGAATGCCGAGGGCACCTTCCGCGCCTCGGTCCCCGATCCGGCGGAAGCCACGCGGCCGCCGCATGGCGCGGTGCTGGCCCTGCACAGGCGCCTGCTCGCCCTGCGGCGGGAGCACATCATCCCCCGCCTGCCCGGCGCGAAGGCCCTCGGCGCCCAGGCAATCGGGGAAAAGGCGGTGCTCGCCCGCTGGCGGCTCGGCGATGGCAGCCTGCTGACGATCGCCACCAATCTGGGCGGGGAGGCCGCGCCCTGCCATGCGCCCGGCAGCCCCCTGTTCGAGAGCATGGCAGGTGCCGCCGGCACGCTCGGCACCGGCACGCTGCCGCCGCGTTGCACCGTCGCCCTGATGGACCCGCCGCGGCAGGATGATGGGGCATGACGAAGGGGCCGGCATGACCACGGACGACGACCTGCGGGCGATGGCGGAGGCGGCGGGGATCGCCACCACCTGGCGCGACGTGCATGGGGAGGAGCGGCGCGTCGCGCCGGACACGCTGCGCGCCGTGATGGCCGCGCAGGGGCTGCCCACGGATAACAGGGAGGCGCGGGCGATGCTCGCTGCCCTCGCGGACCGGCTGCCGCCGCTCATCACCATGACCATCGGCCCGGATGGCGTGCACATCCCGGGCGCCGTGGCCGGCCAGCGTTTCCGGCTGGATATCGAAGGCGGCGACCGGATCGAGGGGCATCTGGAGCACGGCTGGGGCGGCGAGGCGCGGCTGCCGGCGATCTCGACGCCCGGCTACCATCGCCTGCACCTGGACGATGCGCATTGCATCGTCGCCGCCGCGCCGCCGCGCTGCGTGACGCTGGCCGATCTGGGGGCGGAGGCGCATGGCGGCAGCCTGCCCTGGGCGCTGGCCGCACAGATCTATGCCCTGCGCTCGCCGCGCGACATGGGCATCGGCGATTTCGGCGGCGTCGCGGCGCTGGCCCAGGCTGCCGGCCGGCGCGGCTGCGCCGCCATCGCGGTCAGCCCGGCGCATGCGCTCTTCTCGGCGGATGTGAACAAGTACGGGCCCTACTCGCCCTCCTCCCGCATCTTCCTGAACGTCCTGCACGCCGATCCGGCCGCGGCGCTGGGCCAAGTGCCGGAGGATCCCGGCCCGAAGGACGAGCTCGTCGACTGGCCTGCGGCCGCGCGCCGCAAGCTCGACCGCCTGCGCGGGCTGTATGAGGCCGCGGCCGACCACCCCGGCTTCGTCGATTACCGCAACGAGGCCGGCGCGGCGCTCGAGGCGCATGCGCGGTTCGAGGCGCTGCACGCCCATCTGTTCGCGCGCGATCCCGGCCTCTGGCACTGGCAGGACTGGCCCCGCGAATTCCAGGCGCCCGACAGCCCGGGCGTCATGCAATTCGCCCGCGACAACCCGGCCGAGGTCGCCTTCCACGCCTTCTGCCAGTGGCTGGCCGACGCCTCCCGCGGCGCGGCGCAGCAGGCGGCGCGGGATGCGGGCATGCCGGTCGGCCTGATCGCCGACCTGGCCGTGGGCACGGATGGTGGCGGCAGCCATGCCTGGTCGCACCAGCGCGCCATCCTGCCGAACCTGTCGGTGGGCGCGCCGCCGGATGTCTTCTCCCCGCTCGGCCAGGACTGGGGCCTCACCGCCTTCTCGCCGCTGGAGATGAAGGCCGGCGGCTTCGCCGCCTTCCTGGAACTCGCCCGCGCCGCCTTCCGCCATTCGGGCGGCGTGCGCGTGGACCACGCGATGGGCCTGCAGCGCCTTTGGGTGGTGCCGCGCGGCGCCGGCCCGGCGGAGGGCGCCTATCTCCGCTACCCCATCGACGACCTGGTGCGCCTGCTGGCCCTCGAATCCCACCGCCACCGCGCCATCGTCATCGGCGAGGATCTCGGCACCCTGCCGGAGGGCTTCCATGCGCGCATGGAAACGGCCGGCATCCTGGGGATGAAGGTCCTGTGGTTCGAGCAGGAGCAGGACGGCCGCTTCCGCGCCCCGCGCCACTGGCCGCGCAACGCGACGGCGATGACCACCACGCATGACCTGCCGACGGTGGTCGGCTGGTGGCAGGGCCGCGACATCGCCTGGCGCGAGCAGCTCGGCCTGTTCCCCGATACGGAGACGGCGAGGCGGGAGGAGGACCGGCGCGAGACGGACCGCGCCGCGCTCTGGACCGCCTTCCTGGAAAGCGGCGCGGCCACCGGCGACCAGCCGCCGGCGGCGGACGGCGCGGCGGTGGTGGATGTCGCCCTCGCCCATGTCGGCAGCGCGGCCTGCGCGCTTGCCATCCTGCCGCTGGAGGATGCGCTCGCCATGCCGGAGCAGCCCAACCTGCCCGGCACGGTGGAGGAGCACCCGAACTGGCGCCGCCGCCTGCCCGGCGAGGCCGGCGCGCTGCTGGACGACCCGGCGGTCGCGCGGCGGCTCGACCTCTTCGCCCGCGCCCGGCCCCGGGCGGATGGAACCTGACCGCACCGGCTGCATTCGCTTTTTTCGCTTCCTGTCAGGGCAGCCTCGCGCCGCCGGGCATTCCCGCCCGCCGGCGACCTGCCCTGCAGCCAATGGAGACTGACCCATGGCGAACCCGCCGCGCGAGACAGGCCCGGCGGGCCTGCGGGCCACCGCGCGCCTGCAATTCCATGCCGGCTTCACGCTGGACGATGCGGTGCCGCTGGTGCCCTATCTCGCGCAACTGGGCATCAGCCATCTCTACGCCTCGCCCATCCTGAAGGCGCGGCCGGGCTCCACGCATGGCTACGACATCGTGGACCACAACCAGATCAACCCGGAGCTGGGCGGCGAGCCGGCCTTCCGCCGGCTGTCGGCGGCGCTGCGGGAGGCCGGGCTCGGCCTCATCATCGATATCGTGCCGAACCATATGGGTATCGGCGGTTCCGACAACGCTTGGTGGCTGGACGTGCTGGAATGGGGCCGGCAGAGCCCCTACGCCCCCTATTTCGACATCGACTGGGAGCCGCCGGACCGCTCGCTCTCCAACCGCCTGCTCGCGCCCTTCCTGGGCGCGCCCTATGGGGAGGTGCTGGCCTCCGGCGACCTGAAGCTGCATTTCGATCCGGCGGATGGCCGCTTCCACGCGCAGTACTGGGAACACCGCTTCCCCATCGCGCCGCAGCACTACCATCACATCCTGCAGGCGGCGAAGGACCCGGCCCTGGGGAGGCTGGCACAGGAGTTCGGCCGGGTCGGCCTGCACCAGCGCGACCGCGCCCTGGCGCGGGAACAGGCCGCGGGCTGGCGCGCCGCGCTGCGCGCGCAGGCGGAGACGCCGGAGGGCGGCGCCGCGGTCCAGGCCGCGCTCGCCGCCTTCGACGCGACAACCGAGGAGGGGCGCCAGGCCCTGCACCGGCTGCTGGAACGGCAGCACTACCGCCTCGCCTGGTGGCGCGCCGCGGCGGATGAGATCAACTGGCGCCGCTTCTTCGACATCACCTCGCTGGCCGGCCTCAGGGTCGAGCTGCCGGAGGTCTTCGACGCCACGCATGACCTGATCCTGCGCCTCTATGCCGAGGGCGCGGTGGACGGCGTCCGCATCGACCATGTGGACGGCCTGGCCGATCCGCGCGGCTATTGCCGCAAGCTCCACCGCCGCATGCAGGCCGTGCGGCCGGGCCGCCAGCCGATGATCTGGGTCGAGAAGATCCTCGCCCCCTTCGAGACGCTGCGGACCGACTGGATGGTGGACGGCACCACCGGCTACGACTTCATGGACGAGGCCAGCGGCGTCCTGCACGACCCGGCGGGCGAGGCGCCGCTGACCACGCTCTGGACCGAGCACACCCACCGCAGCCCTTCCTTCGAGGAGGAGGCGCGGCAGGCGCGGCGGCAGATCCTGCGGGACAACCTCGCCTCCGAGCTGAACGGCACCGCCGCGGCGCTGAAGCGCGTGGCGCTGCGCGACCTGGTGACGCGGGACTTCACCCTGACCGGCCTGCGCCGGGCGCTGACCGAGGTGCTGGTGCATTTCCCGGTCTACCGCCTCTACATCACCCAGGGCGGGCGCAACGCGGAGGACAAGCGCATCCTCGACTGGGCGCTGGCCGGGGCGCGGCGGACGGTGCGCGCCACCGACCGCCCGCTGATCGACCTGCTGGATTCCTGGCTGGGCGGGGAGCCGCCGCGCAGCCTGCCGCCCGTGCAGCGGCGGGAAAGGCTCTCGGCCGCGGTCCGCTTCCAGCAGCTCTCGGCCCCCGTCGCGGCGAAGAGCGTGGAGGACACCGCCTTCTACCGCTACGGACGGCTGATCTCCCGCAACGAGGTCGGCTCCGACCCCGCCCGCTTCGCCGTCACGCCGGCCGGCTTCCATGCCTCGGCGCGCGGCCGGGCGAAGAGCTTCCCCCGCGCCCTGCTGGCCACCGCGACGCATGACCACAAGCGCGGCGAGGATGTGCGCGCCCGCCTCGCGGTGCTGTCCGAACTGCACGAGGAATGGGGCGCCGCCATCCGCCGCTGGTCGCGCCTCAACGCGCCGCTCAGGAAGGACCTGCCGGACGGCGCCGCGCCGGGGATGAGCGCGCAGCTCATGCTCTACCAAACCCTGGTCGGCGCCTGGCCGCTCGGCCTCCCGCCGGGGGATGAGGCGGGCGTCGCGGCCTTCCTCGAGCGGGTCGCCGCCTGGCAGGAGAAGGCGCTGCGCGAGGCCAAGCGCCGCACCGAATGGGCGGTGCCCAATGCCGAGTACGAGGCGGCCTGCCGCGACTTCCTCTTCGCCATCATGGCGCCGGACCGCGCCAGCCATCTGCGGGAGGAGATCGCCGGCTTCGCCACCCGCATCGCCCCGGCGGGGGCGGTGAACGGCCTCGCCCAGGCGCTGCTCCGCTGCACCGCCCCGGGCGTGCCGGATCTCTACCAGGGCACGGAGTTCTGGGACTTCTCCCTCGTGGACCCGGACAACCGGCGCCCGGTGGACTGGGATGCGCGCCGCACGGCGCTGGAGGCCGCGGGCGCGCCGGCCGGGCTCCTCGCCCATTGGCAGGACGGACGGGTGAAGCAGGCGATCATCGCCCGCGCCCTGGCCCTGCGCGCCGCGCGCCCTGCCCTCTTTGCCCAGGGCGACTACCAGCCGGTGACGGTGGAAGGCCCGATGGCCCAGCACGTCCTCGCCTTCCTCCGCACCCGGCGGGGAGAGGCCGTGCTGACCGTCGTCACCCGCCTGCCGGCCGCGCCATTGGGCGATTCACCGCTCCCGCTGCTGTCGCCGGCGGAATGGGGCGGAACCGATCTTCGCCTCCCGGCTTCATGGGAGGCACGGCACTGGCGGGAGGCGCTGACCGGGGAGGGTCACGCCGCCCATGGCGACCGCCTGCCCGTCGGGCAGGTGCTCGCCCGGCTTCCGGTGGCGCTGCTGGAGGTGGGATGACGCGCAAGGCCAGAATGCGTGACCTGCGGCCCGCAAGAAGAGCCGAGGCCACGGATGGAGCCCGCCGGTCGCGCCGGAAGGCGCGCGGCGCGGCGCGGCGTGGCGAGCCAGGCCTGGAAGGGCGGCGCCCGGCGCCCGGCGACGGCAGGCCGGCAGGACCCGGCCCATCGCATCGGGCCGTGTCATGAGCCGCATCGTCGTCGTCTCCAACCGCGTGCCGGTGCCGCAGGGCAATGCCGGGCAGGCCGGCGGGCTGGCGGTCGCGCTCCTTGGCCTCATGCAGCGCCGCGGTGGTCTCTGGTTCGGCTGGAGCGGCGCGGTCGCCGAAGGCAATGCCCCGCCCAACCTCACCCAGCGCGGCGGGGTCGGCTATGCCACCATCGACCTGACCGAGGCGGAGCATCGCGGCTACTACACCGGCTACAGCAACGGCGTGCTCTGGCCCATGCTGCACGGCCTGCCGCATCTGATGAGCTTCCGCCGCCAGGACCTCGACGTCTACCGCAAGGTGAACCGGCGCTTCGCCGATGCGCTGGTGCCGCTGCTGCGGCGGGACGACCGCATCTGGGTGCATGACTACCACCTGCTGTCGCTGCCCGGCGCGCTGCGCCAGCGCGGCGTCTTCGGGCCGACCGGCTTCTACCTGCATGTCCCCTTCCCGGCCCCGGACGCGGCGGCTGTCGCCCCCGGCATCCGCGGCCTGGTGCAGGATGTGCTGGCCTGCGACCTGCTCGGCTTCCAGACCGCGACGGACCGCGACAATTTCGCCGCGACCGCGGTCGGCTTCGCCGGCGCGGTGCGCACCGGCGATGCCATGCTGGAACTCGGCGGCCGGCCCGTCCGGCTCGGCGTCTTCCCGGCGGAGATCGCCGCCCCCGAATTCGCCGCGACCGCCGCGGCGCAGATGGAGGCGGAGCCGAGCCGCCTGCTGGCCGAATCGCTCCGCGGCCAGGCGATGCTGCTCGGCATCGATCGGCTGGACCCGACCAAGGGCCTGCCGGAGCGGCTGGAGGCCTTCCGCCGCGTCGTCGCCCGCCGGCCGGCACGCAGCCTGACCATGCTGCAGATCGCCGCCCCCTCGCGCGAGGATGTCGCGGCCTACAAGCGCCTGCGGCAGGAGATCGACTTGGCCGCCGGCGCCATCAACAGCGAATTCGGGGAGCCCGACTGGCTGCCGCTGCGCCTGCTGGCCCGGCCGCAGAACCGCGACACGGTGGCGGGCTTCATGCGGCTGGCCCGGGTCGGGCTGGTGACGCCGATCAGGGACGGCATGAACTTGGTGGCGAAGGAGTACATCGCCGCGCAGGACCCGGCCGACCCTGGCGTGCTGGTGCTCTCCCGCTTCGCCGGCGCCGCCGCCCAGCTCTCCTCCGCCCTGCTGGTCAACCCGCATGACGCGGAAGGCATGGCGGAGGCGATCTGCGCCGCGCTCGACATGCCGCTGGCCGAGCGCCAGGCACGCTGGCAGGACGCCTGGGCCGCGATCGCCGGCGCCTCGCCCGAGGGCTGGGGGCAGGATTTCCTGCGCGCCCTGGCGCCGGAGGCGCTGGACCGGATGCCGATCGCCGGCACCGCCTGAGCGCGGGCCGGCCGGCAGAATCCCCCCGGCTCGGATCAGCGGTGCCGGTTTGCGCCATGCCGTGACCCGCGGCATCCTTCTTGCACGTCCGAACCTGCGAGCGGAACGGCAAGGGAGAGCCTGCGGTGGCGGAATACGACCTGGTGGTGCGCGGCGGCGAGGTGGCGACCGGCTTCGGCACGGCGCGCTGCGACATCGGCATCCGCCGCGGGCGCATCGTGGCGCTCGCGGAGCGCCTCACCGACGCCGCCGCGGCGCTCGATGCCGGCGGGCTGCTGGTGCTGCCGGGCGGCGTGGACAGCCACTGCCATATCGAGGAGCCGGCGCGCGGCGGCACCGCCGGCGAGCCGGCGGTGACGGTCAGCGAGGAGAGCTTCCTCACCGCCAGCACCTCCGCCTTCGCGGGCGGCACGACCTCGGTCGTCTGCTTCGTGCCGCAATGGAAGGGCGAGGGCATCCTGCCGCGTCTTGCGGATTACGAGCGGCGCGCCGCCAGGGGCATGCTGGACTACAGCTTCCACCAGATCATCACCGATCCGACGGAAGCGGTGCTGGAGCGGGAGGTGCCCGAGATCGTCGCCCGCGGCATCCGCAGCCTGAAGGTCTTCCTGACCTACGAGCCGCTGCATCTCTCGGACGAGGACTACATCAAGGTCCTGGTGACGGCGCGGAGGAATGGCTGCCTGGTCACCGTCCACTGCGAGAACTACGCCGCCATCAAGTGGCGGACCGGGGCGCTGCTGGCCGCCGGCCTGACCGCGCCGAAATACCATGCCTGGTCCCGCCCGCCGGTGGTCGAGCGGGAGGCGACGCACCGCGCCATCGCGCTGGCGGAGCTGGTGGACCAGCCGATCCAGGTCTTCCATGTGAGTTGCGCCGAGGCGGCGGAGGAGATCGCCCGCGCCCAGGCGCGCGGCCTCAAGGTCTGGGGCGAGACCTGCCCGCAATACCTGACCCTGACGGCGGGCGACATGGACCGGCCCGGCTTCGCCGGCGCCGCCTTCATGTGCAGCCCCAGCCCCCGCAGCCCCGAGGAGCAGGGGCGGGTCTGGGAGATGATCCGGCGCGGCACGCTCGATGTCGTCTCCTCCGACCATTGCGGCTTCTCGATGGGCGGCGACCGGGGCAAGGCGGTGAATGGCCGGGATGCGGGCTTCGATGCCATCCCGAACGGCATCCCCGGCCTCGCCGCGCGGCTGCCGATCCTGTTTTCGGAAGGCGTGTCGAAGGGGCGCATCACCCTCGACGACTTCGTGCGGCTGACCGCGACCAACCCGGCGCGACTGATGGGCCTGGCGCCGCGCAAGGGGATGATCGCGGTCGGGGCGGATGCCGACCTGGTGCTCTGGGACCCGCGGAAGAAGGTGACGATCACCAACGCGCTGATGCAGCACGCCATCGACTACACGCCCTATGAGGGGCTGGAGGTCACGGGCTGGCCGGTGGCGACGGTCCGCCGCGGGGAGGTGGTGATGCGCGACGGCGTGGTGCAGGCGGAGCCGGGGACGGGGCGGTTCCTGCCGCGCGGGCCCTATGCCATGGTCCAGCCGCGCGGCGTGCTGGAGAACGGCTTCGACGCGGCCCCGCCGCGGGGCTGAAGGAGGGGTCGGATGGCCCCGGATGCGGTCACGCATCCCGGCCGTCCGCCCGGGCGGAACCCGCGGCCCGGCGCGGCATTGAGAGCGACATGCTGCGCTTCCGTTCCATCCCCGTCCTGGGCGCGCTGGCGCTGCTCGGCGCCTGCGGCACCCCCCAGACCACCGAGGCCTTCGACCAGCGCATGGCGGGCTATGTCGGCCAGTCGGAGGCGGCGCTGGTCGCCAGCCTCGGCGTGCCGAGCCGGACCTACGAGGCCGATGGGCGCCGGCTGCTGCAATGGGATTTCGTGCAGCAAAGCTCGGCGCCGGCGGTCTATCCCAGCCTCGGGCTCGGCTTCGGCAGCTTCGGCTTCGGCCGGGGCGGCGGCAGCGGGGTGGGTGTCGGCACCGGGCTGGGCTTCGGCCTGGGCGGCGCGGCACCGCCGCGGGCCTGTTCCGTGGTGTTCGAGACGCGGGACGGGACGGTGCAGGGGTTCAATCGCAACGGGACCGGATGCGTGGCCTGACGCATGGCGAAAGGGCGTGAACCCCCGGGCGCAGGCCGGTTGCGCCCGGGCGTCTCCGGGCAGGCATGTCCGCCCGGGTGCGAGGATGCAGGGACGCCACCTTGATCCCGGATGGGAGCAATGCTTGTAGGCTTGGCTCTCACATCGCTGCGACACCCACCCTACCCAGGCCCAGGCCGGAGCGGTGGCCCCGACAGGAAGGCTCGTACACCGCCCATGTTCTACGAACCCCGGCTCGGCCACGGCCTGCCCTATGATCCCTTCAAGGCGATCGTCGCCCCGCGCCCCATCGGCTGGATCTCGACGCTCGACGCGGAGGGCCGCGCCAACCTCGCCCCCTACAGCTTCTTCAACGCGGTTCACTCGCGTCCGCCGATGCTCGCCTTCACCAGCGAGACCATGAAGCACAGCGCGGCCAATGCGATCGCCACCGGCGAGTTCGTCTTCAACCTCTGCACGCGCCCGCTGTTCGAGGCGATGAACATCTCCTCCGGCGCGCTGGCCGATGGCGAGAGCGAGTTCGAGGCCGCGGGGCTGGCGAAGGCGCCGTCCCGCCTCGTGAAGGTGCCGCGTGTCGCCGCCTCCCCGGCGGCGCTGGAATGCCGCGTGGTCCATTCGATGCGGCTGCACGACGTGGATGGGGCGGAGTTGGAGGGGTGGCTCATCATCGGCCAGGTTGTCGGCGTGCATATCGACGATGCCTGCATCCGGGATGGCCGCTTCGATACCGCGGCGGCGCAGCCCCTGGCCCGTTGCGGCTACCGGGACTACGCAACCGTCACCGAGGTGTTCGAGGCCCTGCGCCCGACGGATGGCGGCGCCTTCCTGCCCGGCCAGCGGGACCGTTGACGAAGGGCTGGGCAGGGCCCGGGGAGATCGCCGAGGCACGCCGCATCGCCGAAGCCGCCTGCCGGGTGCGGGGCAGCCTCCCCGGCGCCGTCAGGCGCGCTGGAACTCCAGCACGCGGCTGCGGGCGGTGAGCAGGCGGAGCCGGTCCGGCGCCCGCAGCCAGGCGCAGGCGCGGCTCGTCCAGGGCGGCGCGCCGACCGCCAGCAGCGCCCGCCCGTCCCCCAGCGGCGTCAGCGGCACGCGGCGGTGCAGCGGCCCGGCCCCGAAGGCGGCGCTGCCGCTGCCATCCGCCGCGATCTCGATGGCGAGTTCAGCCCCCTGCGCCGGCGCGCGCCAGAACCCGGCCAGGCCGGGGGAGAGCCGCGCATCGGGCGGGACGGGGCGGAAGCGGCGGGCGGCATGGCCGATCTCGCCGGCAATGCCTGCGCCCTCCCGCCGGAGGCGCATCGGCAGGTAGGGCGAGAGCGCGACGACCTCGCCCGGCGCCTCGCCCGCCATCAGCAGATCGCGCGCGCCGAGGAAGGTCACGGCCCCGTCCCGGTGCTCGAGCCAGGCCGGGCCGTCCGCCTCGATGAACAGCCCCTCCGGCAGCAGCGGCGCCGCCGGCCGCGGCGGCGCGAGGCCGAGCAGCGCCGCCATGATGCGGAGCGCGGGCAGGTAGGGCTCCGTCTCCTCCCGGTTCGAGAGCAGGACGACGCCGAGGCCGCGCGCGGGGGCGAGCAGGACATGGTTCTTGAAGCCCGGCAGGTGCCCGCCATGGCCGACCAGGCGCTCGCCCCCGATCCCCGTGACCGCCAGGCCCAGGCCGTAATGCGAGGCCCGCCCATCCTGCAGCCGGGCCGGGGTGGCGAGCTGCGCCAGGACATCGCCGGCCGGCCCGTCGCCGCGCAGCAGGGCGCGCAGCCAGGTGGCGAGGTCGCGGGCGCTGCCGGCCATCCCGCCGGAGGCGGAGAGCGCCATGCCATAGGCGCCGATCCGCCAGGGGCTCCCCGGCCCCTCCCGCCAATACCCGTCGGCGAGGCCCGGGAGCGGCCGGTCCCAGCCGGCGGGAAAGCGGAAGCCGGTGCCGAGCGCGGCGTTCAGCGCGCCCTCCACCCAGGCGCCGAAGACATGGCCCTGCCGCGCCAGCGCCTGCTCCACCAGGCGGTAGCCGGTGTTGCTGTAGGACATCTCGCTGCCCGGCGGAAAATCCAGGCCCGGCAGCGCGGCGGTGAAGGCATCCAGCGCGGCAGGTTCGATGGCGGCGGTATGGGGCACGCCACAAAGGGTATGGCTCGGCAGCAGGTCCGGGATGCCGCCGGTCATGGAGAGGGCACGGAAGACCGGCACCGCCGCGATCGGCGCCGGCAGGCCCGGCAGGAGGGCGCCGAGCGGCGCCTCCAGTTCCAGCCCATGATGCAGCGCGAAGGCGCAGAGCAGGTGCTTGGTGATGGAGGCGAAGCGGCTGGGCGTCGCGACGGTGAAGGGAATGCGGTGCGGAAGGCTGGCGAGGCCGGCGCAGGCCTCGCCGCGGAGGCCGTCCCGGTCGAGGAGGAGGATGGCGCCGCCCGGCCCCGGCTCGCCGGTCGCACGCCACGTGGCGGTGGTGGGCTCGGCCTCGGCCATGGCGGCGGTCCAGTCTGGCTGTCGCATCCGGCGGTCTCCACTGCGGCGATGATGGGCCGGCATGGTGCCGCCCGCGCCGGCCTGGCGCATCCCCCCGTTGCTGGCCGAAGCCCGTGCCGGCCGGCGTCTGGGCAGGTCCGGCACCCGGCGCCGCAGCGGGCCGGGACGACCCGCGCCGCGGCCGGCGGCGGATGAAGCTTCACCGCCACAGCGGCCCGCGTCCGGAACCGTACACCGGTCAGCCGCAGGCCATTGTCTGTCGAGCCGCCTCACGGGCGCGGGCAAGGTGGTCCCCGCTGGGATTGCACCGCGAAGCCTGCGGGGTGCCCCGTTCACGCCCATCCGCGATCCGCCCCGGGTGACGGCCGGCCGACCGGCGCCACGCCGCCGGGAGGTCCGGTTCCTTCTCCGTCAGCCCTGGAAGCGCTCCGGGCGATAGGGTTCGGGGCTGATGCCTGGCACCGCCCCGGACATCATCTCGGCGAGAAGCCGTCCGGTGGTCGGTCCCAGGGTCAGGCCCTGATGCGCATGGCCGAAGGCGCACCAGGCGCCCGGCTGGCCGGGCAGCCTGCCGATGATCGGCAGCATGTCCGGCGTGCAGGGGCGCACGCCCATCCAGGGTTCGGCGTCCACGCGGTCCGCCAGCGGCAGCAGGCCGCGCGCGACGGGCTCGGCCCGCTCGAGCTGGACAGGGGTGGGCGCCGCACCGGTGCGGGCGAACTCGGCCCCGGTCGTCAGGCGGATTCCGGCCCGCATGGGGGCGAGCAGGAAGCCGCTCTCGGTATCCAGCACCGGGTGGTTCAGCACGGCATTGCCGCGCAGCCGGTAATGCATGTGGTAGCCGCGCTTGCCGAAGAGCGGCGGCGCGTAGCCGAAGCGCCGCGTCACCTCCGCGGAGGCGGCGCCCAGGGCGATGACAACCTCCCCCGCCTCCACCGCGCCCTCGGCGGTCCGCACCCGCCAGCCCTTGCCGGCGCGCTCGAGCGTCATGGCGTCGCCGACCGCGATGCTCCCGCCGTCCCGCGTGAACAGCCCGGCATAGGCGAGCGTCAGGGCATGCGGATCGCTGACCGCAAGCGGGTCCGTCCAGTGGATGGCGCCGGTCCGCTCCACCAGCAAATGGGGCTCCGCCGCCGCCAGGGCCTTGCCGTCCAGGGCCGCGAAATTGACCCCGTAGTCCCGCCGCGCCTGCTCGGCCTGGGCCAGCGCGTCCTCCAGCATCTGCGGCCGGGAATAGAGGCGCATCCAGCCGGTCGGCCGCAGCAGCGCCATGGCCTCGGTGCCGGCGGCGAGCGCGAGGTGCTCGTCGATGCAGGTGGTGATGAGCCGCGCATAGGCCTGCACGGCCTGCAGGTACCGCCCGGGCTCGGAATGCCACCAGTAGCGCAGCAGCGGCGAGACGAAGCCGGGCAGCGCGAGCGGGTGGTAGGCGACATCGACGGCGCGGTTGCGCGCGATGCGCCGGAGCTCGGCCAGGGCGCGCGGGAAGGGATGCGGATAGACCGCCTCCCGCTGGATGAGCCCGCCATTGCCGAAGGACGCGCCCTCCCCGGGCCCTCGCCGATCCACCAGCACCACGTCGTGGCCACGGCGCCGCAGGTGCAGCGCCACCGATACGCCGACCATTCCTGCGCCGAGCACGATTGCCGATTGGGACATCACCTGGTTCCGTCGCCTGTCTGCCGCCGCATCATGTCCGCCTTGTGCCGCCGGTCGAGCCCCCGCCACGCGGCGGATGCGCCCGCATCGCGGTCCGGCGCCATGCCGGGCCGCGCCGGAAGGCGTTCCGGGGCGTCGCATGGCGGCATTCTCCCGCGCGGGCTGCACCGTCGGGACGCCATGGCGGGCAGGCATGGCGCCGCGGACGGGATGCGATCCTTGCATGCCCCATGCCAGGCCCGCCGGCCGGGGCCGCTGGGCCGGGAGACGCGATGGCGGGTGGCGGGTGGCGTTCCCACCGGAACGCCAATCCCCTGCAGGCTCTTGTTGCCGCGCGGAGTCGCGCCTTCGGTCCTTCGCGGCCTGCCGCGATCCGCATCAGGCCAGGGAGGGGAGGAGGCATGGAGCAGCGGCTGCATCGCATCGAGGTCACGACGCGCCGGCGCGGCCTCATCGACATCACCGGCCAGGTCACCGGCTGGTGCCGGGACCAGGGGATCGCCACCGGCCTGCTGACCATCTGGTGCCGGCACACCTCCGCCTCCCTGCTGGTGCAGGAGAATGCCTCCCCGGATGTCCGGACCGACCT
The DNA here is from genome assembly GCF_020523605.1 of Roseicella aerolata. Lineage (GTDB taxonomy): Bacteria > Pseudomonadota > Alphaproteobacteria > Acetobacterales > Acetobacteraceae > Paracraurococcus > Paracraurococcus aerolatus. The sequence continues at coordinate 102,685 of NZ_JAJAQI010000012.1, forward strand.
GGAGGCCTTCCTCGCGCGCCTGGTGCCGGATGGCGGCGATGGCCGGTACCGGCATGAGGAGGAGGGGCCGGACGACATGCCCGCCCATATCCGGGCGGCGCTGACGCAGACACAGCTCTCCATCCCGGTCGCCGAAGGCAGGCCCGTGCTCGGGACCTGGCAGGGCATCTATCTCTACGAGCACCGAACCAGCCCGCACCGGCGCGAACTCGTGCTGCACCTTCTCGGCACGGCTGCGCCGGCCTGAAGGGGTCGGCCGGCGCCGGAACCGGAAGGGGCGGGCCGGTTCACGCGCGCGCCACGTCGCCTCCGCGCTGGCCGGCGACCCGGCCGGCACGTTCCGGGGGCTGGATCACCAGACCGCGAGAATGCCGCGAGGGTGCTTTCCATCCGGGGGCCTGCAGCAGCATTGCTTCCCGCCGGCTGCGCCACCGAAGATTGCTTTTTTTTAATCCATCTGGTAGGCGCAGGCTGCTCCGGAATGCGAGGCCGAGGGCCTGCGCTGGGCAGGGGAGCAGTTCTCGTCGCACATCGCCGGAAGGCTGGGAGCGTGATGCTGAGCCCGCCATATCCGGCGAACGAACCGCCCGCCCAGCGTGGAGAGAAGGATGGGGATCACCGATCGAATCTCGGCCGCCGATGTCGTCCTCGACCTGGGCGCCAGCAGCAAGCGCAACCTGCTGCAGACCCTCGCGGCCGAGGCCGCCCGGAGGCTCGGGCGGCCAGAGGAGGAGATCCTCGACGCCCTGCAGGACCGTGAGGGGCTGGGCTCCACGGCCCTCGGCCGGGGCGTCGCGCTTCCCCATGCCCGCCTGGCCGGGGGCGACCCGCCGGTCATGCTCTTCGCGCGGCTCCATCACCCCATCGACTACGAGGCGCGCGACGAGGAGCCGGTCGATCTCGTCATCCTCGTGCTCTGGCCCGCGGCCTCGCCGGAGGGCTTCCTGCCCGCCCTGTCCGAGACCTGCCGGGCGTTGCGCGAGCCGCAGGCGCTGCGGCGGCTGCGGGCGGCGCGGTCGGCCGAGGAGGTCGTCGCGATCCTGAACCGCTACGCCCGGGCGACGGACGACGTGCCGGGGGAGGGGTGATGCGGCCTTCCCTGCCGGAGGCACCGCCCCTGCCGCCTGCCGGGCGCTGAGGCGACGCGATGTACGACACCCTGCTCCTGCTCGCCCTGCTCGGCCTGCCTTTCGCCGGCGCCATCGCGGCCGGCCTGCTGCCGACGCGCGCGCGCAACGTCGCCTCCGCGCTGGCCGGCGCCGTCGCGCTCGCCGGCCTCAGCCTGGTCTGGGCCGCCTACCCGATCGTCTCGGCGGGCGGCGTGCTCCGCGCCGATTTCGCCTGGATGCCGATGCTCGGGCTGCATTTCGTGCTCCGGCTGGATGGCTTTGCCTGGCTCTTCGCCGGGGTGGTGACGGGGATCGGCGCGCTCGTGGTGCTCTATGCGCGCTACTACATGTCCTCCGACGACCCGGTGCCGCGCTTCTTCGCCTTCCTGCTCGCCTTCATGGGCGCGATGATGGGGGTGGTGGTCTCGGGCAACCTGCTCCAGCTCGCCTTCTTCTGGGAGCTGACGAGCCTCTTCTCCTTCCTGCTGATCGGCTACTGGCACCATACCGCGGCCGCCCGCGACGGCGCGCGCATGGCGCTGACCATCACGGCCTCGGGCGGGCTCGCCCTCTTCGCCGGCGTGCTGGTGCTCGGCCACATCACCGGCAGCTACGACCTCGAGGTGGTGCTCGCCGCCGGCGACCGCATCCGGGCGCACCCGCTCTACCTGCCGGCCCTGGTCCTCATCCTGCTCGGCGCCCTGACCAAGAGCGCGCAGTTCCCCTTCCATTTCTGGCTGCCGCACGCCATGGCGGCGCCGACCCCGGTCTCGGCCTATCTCCATTCCGCCACGCTGGTGAAGGCCGGCATCTTCCTGATGGCGCGGCTCTGGCCGGCGATGGCGGGCACCGAGGCCTGGTTCCTGATCGTCGGGACGGCCGGGCTGGTCACGCTGCTGGTCGGCGCCTATGTCGCGATCTTCCAGCACGACCTGAAGGGGCTGCTGGCCTATTCCACCATCAGCCATCTCGGGCTGATCACCCTGCTGCTCGGCCTCAACAGCAAGCTGGCGCTGGTCGCGGCGGTCTTCCACGTGCTGAACCACGCCGCCTTCAAGGCCTCCCTCTTCATGGCGGCCGGCATCATCGACCATGAGACGGGCACGCGCGACATCCGGCGCCTGTCGGGCCTCAACCGCCCCATGCCCTTCACCGCGCGGCTGGCGCTGGTCGCCGCCGCGGCCATGGCCGGCGTGCCGCTGCTGAACGGCTTCATCTCCAAGGAGATGTTCTTCGCCGAGGCGCTGTCGGCCGAGGCGCCGTTGCCCGGGCTGCTGAACCTGCTGCCGCTCGCCGCCCTGCTGGCCAGCGCCTTCAGCGTCACCTACTCGCTTCGCTTCATCCACGGCGCCTTCTTCGGGCCGGACCCGGTGGACCTGCCACGCCAGCCGCATGAGCCCGCCACCTGGATGCGCTTCCCGGTCGAGATCCTGGTGCTGGCCTGCATCATGGTGGGCCTGCTGCCGGCGGCGACGGTCGGGCCCTTCCTCGACGTGGCCGTGCGCGCGGTGCTGGGGCCGGAGGTGCCCTATTACAGCCTGACCGTCTGGCACGGCTTCAACCTGCCGCTGCTGATGAGCGTGGTCGCGCTGGCCGGCGGCGTCGCCCTCTACCGCCTGCTGCAGCGGCGGCTGCGCAGCGGGGCGGAGGGCCCGCCGCTGCTCCGGCGGTTGCAGGGGCAGCGCATCTTCGAGCGGACGATGGTCTTCCTCTCCTGGCGGCTTGCCCGGCGGCTGGAAGGGTTCCTCGGCACGCGGCGGCTGCAGCCGCAGCTGCGCCTGATCGTCGCCGTCGCGATCTTGGCGGGTGCCGGCGCGGCCTGGCTGCGCGGTGTCGGGCCGGGAAACCTGCCGGCCTCACCCGTAGATCCCGTCCTGGCGCTGCTGTGGATGGTGGGCGGCATCTGTGCGATCGGCGCGGCCTGGCAGGCCAAGTACCATCGCCTCGCCGCGGTCATCCTGGTCGGCGGGGTGGGGCTCATCGTCTGCGTCACCTTCGTCTGGTTCTCCGCCCCCGACCTGGCGCTGACGCAGCTCACGGTGGAGGTGGTGACCACCGTGCTCCTGCTGCTCGGCCTGCGCTGGCTGCCGAAGCGGTTCCAGACTCCCGGGGAGCGCGGGCCGGAGGTGCTGACGCGCACGCGCCGGCTGCGCGACCTGGCCCTGGCGGTCGCCGCCGGCGGCGGCCTGGCAGCGCTGTCCTACGCCGTGATGACGCGCACGCCGCCCGACCTGCTGGCCCGCGACTTCCTGGCGCGTGCCTATACCGAAGGCGGCGGCACCAATGTGGTCAATGTCATCCTGGTGGATTTCCGCGGCTTCGACACGCTGGGCGAGATCTTCGTGGTGGCGGCGGTGGCGCTGGCCACCTATGCCCTGCTGCGTCGCTTCCGCCCGGCGCCCGACAGCGTGGAACTGCCGGAGCAGCAGCGCGACCAGCAGGAGACGGACACCCTGCAGCCGGAGCGGGGCGAGAGCGGCCGGGTGGCCGACTGGCTGATGGTGCCCTTCGTGCTGACGCGGCTCGTGTTCCCGGTCATGCTCCTGGTGGCGGTCTTCCTGCTGCTGCGCGGCCATGACCTGCCCGGCGGCGGCTTCTCGGCGGGCATGGTCGTCGCGATCGCCATCATCATGCTCTACATGATCGGCGGGACGGACTGGACCGAGGACCGGCTGCGGCTGCGGCCGCATCTCTGGATCGGCACCGGGCTGCTGCTCGCCACCGGCACCGGGCTTGCCGCCTGGGCCTTCGGCCACCCCTTCCTGACCTCCTACTTCGCCTATCTGGACCTGCCCTTCATCGGGAAGGTCCCGGCCGCCAGCGCGCTGCTCTTCGACATCGGCGTGTTCATCCTGGTGGTCGGCGCCACGCTGCTGATGCTGGTCGCGCTGGCGCATCAGTCCGTGCGCGGCCACCGCGCCACGCCCCGGCCGCCGCCCGCGCCCGTGGCGCGCGAGCGGACCCCTGTCACCGCGGCGGGAGAGGACTGATGGAACTCGTTGCCTCGCTCGGCATCGGCGTGCTGGCCGGCTCGGGCGTCTGGCTGCTGCTACGGCCGCGTACCTTCCAGGTCATCATCGGCCTCTCCCTGCTGTCCTATGCCGTGAACCTGTTCATCTTCTCGACCGGGGGGCTGCGCAGCGGCGCGGCCGCCATCCTTGAGCCGGGCGAGGCGGGGAGCATCGCCCAGTACACCGACCCGCTGCCCCAGGCGCTGGTGCTGACCGCCATCGTCATCAGCTTCGCGACCACGGCGCTGCTGCTGGTGGTGCTGCTGGCCGCGCGCGGCCTGACCGGGACCGACCATGTGGACGGGCGGGAGCGCGACCGGTGAGCGGCTGGATGGACCATCTGGTGATCGCGCCGGTCCTGGTGCCGATGCTGGCCGGCATCGTCATGATCCTCGCCGGCGATCGCTGGCGGGGGGCGACGGTATCGCTCGGCCTCGGCTCCACCCTGGCGCTGGCGGTGCTCTCCGCCCTGCTGCTCGTGCTGGCGGACGGGCCGGTGGTGCGCATCTACCGGCTGGGCGACTGGCCCTCGCTGTTCGGCATCGTGCTGGTGCTGGACCGACTCTCGGCGCTGATGCTGGTGCTGACGGCGGCGCTCGGCCTCGCCGTCTTCGTCTTCTCGCTGTCGCGCTGGCATCGCGCCGGGGCGTATTTCCACCCGCTCCTGCAATTCCAGCTCATGGGGCTGAACGGCGCCTTCCTGACCGGCGACCTGTTCAACCTCTTCGTCTTCTTCGAGGTGATGCTCGCCGCCTCCTACGGCATGGCGCTGCACGGCTCCGGCACGGCGCGGGTCCGGGCGGGGCTGCACTACATCACCATCAACCTGCTGGCCTCGCTGCTGTTCCTGATCGGGGTCAGCGTGGTCTATGGCATCGGCGGCACGCTCAACATGGCCGACCTCGCGGCGCGCATGCGCGACGTCGCGGCCGAGGACCGGGCCTTGCTGGAGACCGGCCTCGCGGTGCTCGGCATCGCCTTCCTGGTCAAGGCGGCGATGTGGCCGCTGGGCTTCTGGCTGCCGGGCACCTATGCCGCGGCCTGCGCGCCGGCGGCGGCGATCCTTTCCATCCTCAGCAAGGTCGGGGTCTATGCGGTGCTGCGCCTCTGGCTGCTGCTGTTCGGCGCGGCCGCCGGCGAGTCCGCCGGCTTCGGCGGCCCCTGGCTGGTGGCCGGCGGGGTGCTGACCATCGCCTTCGGCTCGATCGCCGTGCTGGCCACGCAGAACCTGTCGCGCCTCGCGGGGGCGAGCGTGCTGGTCTCCTCCGGCACCCTGCTGGCCGCCATCGGCGCGGGCCAGGTCGCGGTGACCGGCGGCGCGCTGTTCTACCTCGCCAGCTCGGTGCTCGCGATCGGCGCCTTCTTCCTGCTGATCGAACTGGTGGAGCGCGGCCGCGAGGTCGGCGCCGACGTGCTGGCGGTGACGCGCGAGGCCTTCGGCACGGGCGAGGAGGAGGAGGAGACGCAGGAGCAGGAGGCGGTCGGCGTCGCCATCCCGGGCACCGTCGCCATCCTCGGCATGAGCTTCATGGCCTGCGCGCTGCTGCTGGCGGGCCTGCCGCCGCTTTCCGGCTTCCTGGCGAAATTCGCCATCCTCGCCCCGCTGCTCGGCACCGGCGAGGCCGGGCTGCCCGTCACCACCTGGGTGCTGCTGGCGGCCCTGATCCTGTCCGGGCTGGCGACGGTCATCGCCATGCTGCGCGCCGGCATCGACGCCTTCTGGGCCTCGCCGGCCGGCAGCGTGCCGCGGGTCGGGGTCATCGAGATCGCGCCCGTCGCGCTGCTGCTGGCCCTTTGCGGCGCGCTCACCATCGGGGCGGGGCCGGCCATGGACTACATGCAGGCCGCGGCGCAGGCGCTGCACGCGCCGCAGGACTACCTGCGGGGCGTCCTCGCGGCGACGGCCGCGCGGCCGGGGGGCGGCGGATGACGCGCTGGCTGCCCTACCCGCTGCTGACGCTGGCGCTGCTCGCCGCCTGGCTGCTGCTGGCCGAAAGCCTCTCCCCCGGCGCCTTCCTGCTCGGCGCCCTGGTCGCGCTCCTGGCCTCCTGGGTACTGGCGGTGCTGGCGCCGCCGAAGGCGCGGCTGCGGCGGCTCGGCGCGGTGCCGGGGCTGCTGGCCATGGTCCTGGTGGAGGTCGTGCGGTCCAACAACGCCGTCGCCCGGATCATCCTGCGGCCGGGCGGGGCGAGGCCCCCCCGCTCGGGCTTCGTGCGCATCCCGCTCGACCTGCGCAATCCCTATGGCCTGGCGGCGCTGGCCTGCATCCTCACCGCCACGCCGGGCACGGTCTGGGTGGAATACGATTCGAGCGACGGGACGATGCTGCTGCATGTGCTCGACCTGATCGATGAGGAAGCCTGGGTCCGCATCATCAAGGACCGGTGGGAGCGGCGGCTGATGGAGATCTTCGAATGAGCGTGGCGCTGCTCGGCTGGTCCATCCTGCTCGCGCAGGTCCTGCTCGCCGCCGCGATGGGCTGCGCGGCCTTCCGCGTCCTGCGCGGGCCGCGGGCGCAGGACCGCGTCCTCGCGCTCGATACGCTCTACATCAACGCCGCGATGCTGCTGCTGGTCTTCGGCATCCGGACCGGCAGCACCCATTACTTCGAGGCGGCGCTGCTCATCGCGCTGCTCGGCTTCGTCGCGACCGCGGCGCTGTCGAAATTCCTGATGCGCGGCGAGGTGATCGAATGACGCAGGCGGCCAATCTCCCCCTCTGGGCCGCGCTGCCCGTCGCGCTGCTGCTGCTGACCGGCGCCGGGCTCGGGCTCATCGGCTCGGTCGGGCTGCTGCGGCTGCGCAATTTCTACGAGCGCATCCACGCCCCCACCCTCGCCACGACGCTCGGCATCGGCTTCATCCTGCTCGCCTCGGCGCTGCACTTCTCCGTGCTGCAGAGCCGCCCCGTGCTGCATGAGGTGCTGATCGCGGTCCTCATGGTGATCACCACGCCGGTCACGCTGATGCTGCTGGCCCGCGCCGCCCTCTACCGCGACCGGCGGGAGGGCGACCCGGAGGTGCCGCCGCTGCCGCCGCAGGTATCGCGGCCGCAGCGGCGGGACGGCTGATGCCCGGCCGGCCCGGCGCAGGCGCAGGCGCACAGGCATGCCGGCCTCTACGACCGGCACGCGATCTGCTGTAGATCGTGGATCCGTGCCAGCGACCTGCGCCGTCCCCGGCGCCGGGCGCCGCCCGACCGGAGACCGCCTTGCCCCGTTCCCGGCTGCTCGCCCTCCTTGCCCTCCTCCTCCCGCAGGCCGCCGCCGCGGGTGACCTGCTGGTCACGGTGCGGGGCGTCGCCTCGGCCGAGGGGCAGGTGATGGTCGCGGCCTGCCCGCCGGAGGCCTATCCGGGCGGTGCCTGCCGCCATGTCGCGCGCGCCCCGGCCCGGCCCGGCGCGGTGCAGCTGCGGATCACCGGCCTGCCGGAAGGGCGCTGGGGCCTTTCCGCCTTTCACGATGCCGATGGCGACGGCCAGCTCGGCCGGGACTGGCTGGGCCGGCCGACCGAGGGCGTGGGCTTCGGCAATGACGCGCCGATCGGCCGCCTGGGCCCGCCCGGTTTCGAGGCGGCCTCGGTCGACACCCCGCTGCGGGGCGAGGCGCAGACCACCCTCACCCTCCGCTATCGCTGAAGGCCGAACTCAGGCCTGCCGCGCAACGGCCCGGCCGGCGGGGCGTTCCGGTGCCGCGGCCGATCCCCGGCCGGGAGGCCCCTTCGGTCCGCATGCCCGACTCGCCGCCACCGACCCAGAATCGCGGCATCGCCGCCGCCGGCGTCCCCGGCTCCGGCCTGCAACTCCTCCAGGGCGCGCTCCTGGTCATCGCCGTGCTCTATTTCGGGCGGGAGCTGCTGATGCCGCTGGTGCTCGCGGTGCTGCTCTCCTTCGTGCTGGCGCCGGTCGTGCGCGGCCTCAGGCGCATCCACCTGCCGCGCGTCGCCGCCGTGCTCGTGGCCGTCGCCCTCGCCGGCACCGTCATCCTCGCGACCGGCCTGCTGCTCGGGCGGCAGGCGACCTCCCTGGCCGAGAACCTGCCGGGCTACCGGACCGCCGTACTGCAGAAGCTGGAGAGGTTGCAGGCCTCGGGCGGGCTGCTGGACCGCGTCTCCAGCGCCATGCAGGAGCTCGGCCGGACCGCCGGCGCGAACGAGCCGGCGGCACCCGCCCAGCCCCGCGCCGCCCCCAGCCGGCTGCCGAGCGAGGCGGTGCCGGTCGAGATCCGCGCCCCCGACCCAACCCCCTTCGAGATGATGCAGCGGGTGGCGGAGCCGCTGATCGGCCCGCTGGCGATCACCGGCATCGTCGCCATCCTGGTCATCTTCATCCTGCTCTACCGGGAGGACCTGCGGGACCGGCTGATCCGCCTGGCCGGGGCGCGCGACCTGCACCGGACCATGGCGGCGATGGACGACGCGGCCTACCGCCTGTCGCGCTACTTCCTGGCGCTCACCGCCATGAACACCGCCTATGGCCTGCTCATCGCGGCGGCGCTCTGGCTCATCGGCATCCCGAACCCGCTGCTCTGGGGCTTCGTCGCCGGGCTGATGCGCTTCGTGCCCTTCATCGGCAGCTTCATCGCGGCCGGCTTCCCCCTGCTGCTGGCGCTGGCGGTCGATCCGGGCTGGGCGACGCTGGTCTGGGTACTGATCCTTTTCGTCATCGGCGAGCTGGCGATGGGCCAGGTCTTCGAGCCGCTGGTCTTCGGCCACTCGACGGGCCTCTCGCCCATCGCGGTGATCGCCGCCGCGGCCTTCTGGACCTGGCTCTGGGGCCCGATCGGGCTGCTGATGGCGGTGCCGCTGACGGTCTGCCTGGTGGTGCTGGGGCGGCATGTGGACCGGCTGGAATTCCTCGACGTCATGCTGGGCGACAGCCCGCCGCTTGACCCGGAGGAGACCTTCTACCAGCGGGCGCTGGCCGGCGACACCGATGCGCTGGCAGAGCAGGCGGAGGGCTGCCTGAAGGACAGGCCCCTGGCCGAGTATCTGGATTCGGTGGCGCTGCCGGCGCTGCGGCTCGCCCAGGCGGACGCCGTGCACGGCGCCCTCTCGCCCGAGCGGCGGGACGGGCTGCAGCGGAGCGTCGAGATGCTGATCGAGGACCTGGAGGAGGCGGAGGACCCGAAGCCCGAGGCGGGCGAGGAACCCGCCCCGGTGCCCGGCCCCTGGCAGGTGCCGGGGGCGGTGCTCTGCCTGCCCGGCCGCGGGCCCTTCGACGCGCTGGCCGCGGTGATGCTGGGCCAGGCGCTGCGGCGGCGCGGCTTCGGCGTGCAGATCGGCGGCATGGCGGCCGGCCCGGCGGCGCCGCCGAGGCTGCTCTGCCTCTGCCTGATCGAGGGCGGCAGCAGCGCGGCGACGGCGCGCTACCTGCTGCGCCGCGCGCGGCGACGGCTGCCGGGCACCCCCGCGCTTGCCCTCGCCTGGGCGCCGGACTCGGCCGGGACGCTGGCGACGGCGCTGAAGGCGGAGGGCCAGGCGGCGCCGCTGCTGCTGGCGAGCAGCCTCGCCGAGGCGCTGGACATGACGCTCGAGCAGGCCGGCAGCGCGGCGCCGCAGGTGCTGACGGAGCCGGCGCCGAGGCCGGAGCCGCCGAGCCTGGGCGTGGCCACGGCGCCGGCCTAGAGCAGATCGCGGAGGGGCGTGAACGCCCGGGAGCCTGAATCTGCTCTACAATTAATGATCTACAGTGGATTGGCGTTCAGTTCTGAACGCAATCCGCTGTAGTCCCAGGGACAGCATCAGATCCGCCGCACCGGCACCCGCCAGGCCAGCCAGCTTCCGGCCGCGGCCAGCAGGGCGGCGCCGCCATAGGCGGCACGGAAGGCGCCCGTCAGCCCTTCCTTCAGCGCCGAACGCTCCGCCTCCGCCAGCCCCGGCAGCAGCGCCGGCCCTTCCCGCACCAGCCGGGCGAAGAGATCGGCCGTGCCGGCATCGCCCGCCGCCAGCGTCCCGAACAGCAGGGCACCGAGCAGCGTGGTGGCCATGGCGGCCCCCAGCGTCCGGGAGAACTGCACGGACCCCGCCGCGGCCCCCAGCCGCGCCGGCCCCGCCGCCACCTGCACCGTGATCTGCGAGACGGGGTAGGAGGTTCCCATCCCCGTCGCCACCAGGCCGAACAGCAGGGCCAGCCAGCCCGGCGAGAGCACCGGTGCCAGCCAGGCCACCGCCAGCAGCCCGGCGGCGGCGAAGCCCAGGCCGATGCCCGCGATCGGCATGCCGATGCCGGTCCGCGTCATCAGCCGCCCCGCCGTCAGCCCGCCGATGCCGCCGCCGAGCGAGAGCGGCAGCAGCATCAGCCCGGCCGTCGCCGGGGAGAGGCCGCGCACGCTCTGCAGCCAGATCGGCAGGAAGGTGATCAGCGCCACCAGCGCGCCATGGGCGCAGCCGGTCAGCAGGTTGCTGCGCAGGATGGAGGGCTCGGCCAGCAGGGGCAGCGGCAGCAGCGGGTCGCGCGCCCGCTTCTCCTGCCGCAGCAGCAGGAGGAAGGCCAGGCCGGCCAGCAGGGCGAGGCCGATCGCCCCGGGCACGGCCGCGAGGTTGAGCCGCTGCGCCGCCTGCAAGGCCAGCAGCGCCGGGGTGACGAAGGCGGCGAAGAGCAGCACGCCCGCCAGGTCGAAGCGGAAGGCGCCGCCGCCGCCCGGCCGCGGCGGGATGCGCAGCGCCAGGCCGAAGGCGAGGGCGCTCGCCGGCAGCATGGCCCAGAAGACCGCGCGCCAGCCGAAGGCACCGGTCAGCCAGCCGCCGAGCAGCGGGCCGAGGCAGGAGGCGGTGGTGAAGCAGGCGACGATCCAGGCCTGGAAGCGGCCGCGCTCGCGCGGCGGGACGGCTTCCGCGATCAGCGCCATGGTGAGGGTGGCGAGGCCGCCGCCCCCGAAGCCCTGCAGCAGCCGCCCTGCCAGCAGCGCGGGGAAGCCGGCTGCCGTCGCCGAGATCAGGGCGCCCAGCGCCTGGAGGATGAGCGCCGCGAGCAGCAGCCGCCGCCGGCCGAAGGCATCGCCGAGGCGGCCGAAGACCGGCGCCGCGATGGTCGCCGCGATCAGCCAGGCGACGACCACCCAGGAGATGCGCTCGACCACGCCGAGGCTGCCGGCGATGGCCGGCAGGGCCGTCGCCACGATGGTCTGGTCGATGGCGGCGATGATGATGGAGGGGGCCACGCCGGGGAAGCTGCGGAAGAAGGCGGCGCGCAGCGCGGCGGGGGTCATCGACGGCGCGGGGTCGGGCGGCGGGGCGCCGGCGTCGCGCGGGCTCATGCGGCGGGCGGGGAGGAAGGAGCAGGCATGCTGGCCCCACGGGAGGGCATCGGCATGGCTTTGTCCAGTCGTCCGACCAAGGCTGGGGCACCGGGCGGCGGCCGGGCCCGGGCGGGGCAGCGGGGAAACGGGGCGGCAGGGCGGGCGCCGCCCGCCGCCTACACCACGCTGTTGCGACCCATCTCCAGGAATTTCTCCCGCCGCCGCGCCCGCAGTGTGGCGCCGTCATGGGCCAGCAGCGGCTCCAGGCTCTCCCACACCTTGTCGCCCACGGCCTTCAGCGCCGAATCGGGGTCGCGATGCGCGCCGCCCATCGGCTCCGGCACCACGGCATCGATCAGGTTCAGCCGGCGGAGATCCTCGGCGGTCAGCTTCAGCGCCTCGGCCGCCGTCGCCGCCTGGGCGGAATCGCGCCAGAGGATGCTGGCGCAGCCCTCCGGGCTGATCACCGAATAGATGCTGTGCTCCAGCATCAGCACCCGGTCGGCGGCGGCCAGCGCGATGGCGCCGCCCGAGCCGCCCTCCCCGATGATCGTCGCCACGAAGGGCACCGGCGCCTCCAGGCAGGCCTCGATGGAGCGGGCGATCGCCTCGGCCTGGCCGCGCGCCTCCGCCTCGATCCCCGGGAAGGCGCCGGCGGTGTCCACGAAGGAGAGGATTGGCAGGCCGAAGCGGCCGGCCAGCTCGATGATCCGACGGGCCTTCCGGTAGCCCTCCGGCCGGGCCATGCCGAAATTATGCTTCACCCGGCTCTCGGTATCCGCGCCCTTCTCGGTGCCGAGCACCGCGACCGCCCGGCCGCGGAACCGCCCGAGGCCGCCGACCACCGCCGCGTCATCGGCGAAGGCCCGGTCGCCGGCCAGCGGGGTCCATTCCTCGATATGGGCGCGGATGTAGTCCAGGCATTTCGGCCGGTCCGGGTGGCGCGCGACCAGGGCCTTCTGCCAGGGGGTCAGCTTGGCATAGGTGCTCTTCAGCAGGGCCTGCGCCTTGTCGCGCAGCTTCGCCACCTCGTCCGCCACGTCGATGCCGCCGGCATCGGTGGTGCGGCGCAGCTCCTCGATCTTGCCCTCGAGCTCGGCGATCGGTTTTTCGAAATCCAGGAAGTGGCGCATCGGGTCCCTGTGGCCCGAGGCGGCGGGCCAGGCATGGCAGAATGGGCCCCTGCCGCGGCGCGCGGTCCTGCTGCGCCGCGGGACTGGTCCCCCGGGCGCCGGGGTTAGCGGAAAAGCGCGGAGGGAGGAAGCGGCGACGGTGGTCAGCCGGGGGTTGGCGGGCGCCGCACCGCCGCCGCCGAACGGGGCCGGGCCATGGGCGTTGCGCGCTCACCCCGGCGCGAGGAGCGTTGCATGGCCGAGACCGACTGGCGCGCCACCAACCAGGCGCATTGGAAGGAGCGGGTCGCGATCCACCTGGCCCCCGGCGGCTACGACCTGACCGCGCTGCGCGCCGGCCAGGGCCGGCTGGACGCGATCGTCGAGGCGGAGCTCGGCCCCGTCGCCGGCTGCCGCGTGTTGCACCTGCAATGCCATGTCGGCCAGGACACGCTGACGCTTGCCCAGCGCGGGGCGGCGGTGACCGGCCTCGACTTCTGCAGCGCCGGCATCGAGGCGGCGCGCGCGCTGGCGGGGGAGCTGGGCCTCGCGGACCGTGCCCGCTTCGTCGAGTCCGACCTCTACCAGGCGCCGGAGGCGTTGGCCGAGCCCGAGAGCTTCGACCTGGTCTTCGTCACCTGGGGCGCGCTGGCCTGGCTGCCGGACATCGCGGGCTGGGCGCGGGTGGTGGCGGGGTTCCTGAAGCCCGGCGGCCGGCTCTACCTGGCGGAGGGCCACCCCATCGCCCTGGTCTTCGACGACCGCGCCCCGACCGCGATCGAGGGCATGCCCGGCTGGCTGGTGCCCTATTTCGACCCGCGCGCGCTCGTCCTGGACGAGGAGGAGGATTACGCGAACCCGGCGGCGCGGCTGACCCAGACCCGCACGGTCACCTGGATGCACCCGGTAGCGGAGGTGCTGGGCGCGCTGCGCGGCGCCGGGATGCGGCTTGACTGGCTGCACGAGCATCCGCGGGTGACCTGGCGGATGTTCCAGGCGCTGGAGCGGGACGCCGACGGCCTCTGGGCCTGGCCGGGCCGGCCCTGGCTGCCGCTGGCCTATTCGCTGGCGGCGGTGAGGGAGTGAGCGCCTACCGGTCCGGGGCGGCCGGGTCCTCCCGTTCGGCGAGCGGGTGGTGCGCCTCCACCAGCGCCTTCAGCCTTTCCTCCAGCACCTTGGTGTAGATCTGCGTGGTGGCGATGTCGGCATGCCCCAGCAGCAATTGCAGGCTGCGCAGATCCGCCCCCCGCCCCAGCAGGTGGCTGGCGAAGGAATGCCTGAGGACATGCGGGCTCACCCGCTCGGGGTCGATGCCCGCGGCCAGCGCCGCATCCTTCAGCAGCAGCCCGAGCGCCTGGCGGGTCATGTGGCCATTGGCCGCGCGCGAGGGGAAGAGCCAGCGCTGCGCCCGCGCGCCGGTCGCGGAGGCCCGGCCCGTCTCCGCCAGCGCCTCGCGCGCCGCGATCGCCGCCGCCCGCGCCCGGTTCGAGATCGGCACCAGCCGCTCCCGCCCGCCCTTGCCGCGCACCGCGACCAGCGGCGCGTCCGGCCGGAGGGCCGAGGCGGGCAGCACCACCAGTTCGCTGGCGCGCAGGCCGGAGCAGTAGAGCAGCTCGATCGCCGCCGCCGCCTGGGGCCCGCGATGGCCCGGCAGGGTCGCGGCGCCGGCCAGCAGCGCCTCCACCTCCGCCTCGGTGATGGCCTTCGGCAGGCTGGGCGCCGGTTTCGGCCCCTCCAGCAGCTCGGTCGGGTCGTCTGCCCGCACCCCCTCCCGCGCCAGGAAGCGGAAGAACTGGCGCAGGGAGGAGAGCCGCCGCGCCGCCGTCCGCGGCCGGAGGCCGAGATCGCTCAGCCGGCGCAGATAGGCCCGCAGGGTCTCGGTCCCGGCCCCCGCGGGCGGCGTGCCCTGCCGGTCACAGAAGTCGAAGAAATCCTGCAGGTCGGCGCCATAAGCGGCCTGCGTGTTGCGGGCGGCGCCACGCTCCGCCGCCAGCATCTCCAGGAAGGCTTCCAGGTGCCGGGCGGCCAAATCCCGGCCTCAGCGGGTCTGGAAGCGGTCGTTCGGCACGACCCGCTCGACCGGCTTCGGCTCGACCGAGGGGGGGAAGGCCCCGACGGCGAGCATTCCCACCGCGACCAGGGCAAGCAGGATCGCGGCAAGCAGCAGAATGGGCCGACGGAACATTGCGGGCAGGGTCCTCGCGCAAAGGCGGCGGTGTGCTAGCCTTCGGCATCGTGTCACGCAACAACGCCATCGCCTGCGCATCGTCCGCCGCATCCTCCGCCCCGGCCGCCGTCGCGCCCGCCGCCCCCGGGGCGGCCGCCTGGACCGGCCCCGCGCCGGGGCCTGCCACGCGGCCCGCCCCCTGGCTGCAGGGGCGGAGCATCGTGCTCGTCGGCATGCCGGGCTCGGGCAAGTCCTCGATCGGGCGGCGGCTGTCGCTCAGGCTCGGCCTGCCCTTCCTGGATGCGGACACCGAGATCGAGGCGGCGGCCGGCCTGCCGATCACCGAGATCTTCTCCCGCTACGGGGAGCCGCATTTCCGCGATGGCGAACGGCGGGTGATCAGCCGCCTGCTGGCCGGCCCGCCGGTGGTGCTGGCGACCGGCGGCGGCGCCTTCGCCGATGCCCGGACCCGCGCCGCGATCCGCGCCTCGGGCGCCGTCTCGGTCTGGCTGCGCTGCCGGCTGCCGACGCTGCTGAAGCGCGTCGCCGGGCGCGACCACCGGCCGATGTTCCTTCATGCCGACCCCGCGGAGGTGCTCCAGCGGCTGATGACGGCGCGCCACCCCCTCTATGCCGAGGCCGATCTCGTGATCCAGTGCAGCGATGAAAGCCCCGAGACGACCACCCGCCGGGTGCAGGAGGCGCTGGAGGCCTGGCAGCCGCCGGCCCGGCTGCCGGTGACGCTGGGCGAGCGCAGCTACGACATCGTGGTGGGGGACGGGTTGCTGCAGCGCGCCGGGGCGCTGCTGGCGCCGGTGCTGCCGGCGCGCCGCGTGGTGGTGGTGACCGACGGAACGGTGGCGCCGCTGCACCTGCCGGCGCTGCGGGTCGGGCTGGAGGAGGCGGGCTTCGCGACGCTGGCCGAGATCGCCGTGCCGCCCGGCGAGGCGAGCAAGGATTTCTCCGCCCTGCAATCGGTGCTGGAGCGGATGCTGGCCGCGGGTGCGGACCGCCGCACCGCCGTCATCGCCCTCGGCGGCGGCGTGGTCGGCGACCTCGCCGGCTTCGCGGCCGCGGTCGCGCTGCGCGGCCTGCCCTTCGTGCAGGTGCCAACCACGCTGCTGGCGCAGGTGGACAGCAGCGTCGGCGGCAAGACCGGCGTGAACCTGGCGCTGGGCAAGAACCTGGTCGGTGCCTTCCACCAGCCGCGCATCGTGCTGGCCGATACCGCGACGCTCCGCACCCTACCGCCGCGGGAATTGCGGGCGGGCTATGCCGAGGTGGCGAAGCACGGGCTGCTCTCGGGCGAGACGCTTTGGCGCTGGTGCGAGGGCAACGGCGCGGCGCTGGTCGCGGGCGATGCCGCGGCGCAGGCACATGCGGTGCTGGAGAGCTGCCGCCTGAAGGCCGCGGTGGTCGCGGGCGATGAGCGGGAGGAGAGCGCCGAGGGCGGCCGCGCCCTGCTCAACCTCGGCCACACCTTCGGCCATGCGCTGGAGGCGGAGTGCGGCTATGGCGGCACGCTGCTGCACGGGGAGGCGGTGGGGGTGGGCCTCGGCCTCGCGGCCAGCCTCTCGGCCCGGCTCGGCCAGTGCAGCCAGGAATTGCCGGGGCGCGTCATCTCCCACCTCCAGGCCTGCGGCATGCCGGCCCGCATCCGCGACCTGCCGCGGACATTCTCGACCGCCGCGCTGATGGGGCGGATGCGCAAGGACAAGAAGGTGCGCGACGGCAACCTGCGCTTCGTCCTGCTGCGCGGCCCGGGCGAGGCCTATACCGCGGGCGACGTGCCGCCGGCGATGGTCGAGAGCCTGCTGCGCGACGAGGGCTGCGAGGCCTGAGGGCGCCGCCGGCCGGGCGTGACGAGCCCAACCGCATCAGACCTCTGCCGGGCGCTTGCGTCGCAAGCCCAGGCGTGACGCTGCGGCGGACCGGCATTCGGCCCTGAACGCAATCCGCTGCAAAGCGGCCCATGCTTCGGGGCCTTCGCCCGCCACCGCGCTTCTCCGGGCCGGGGAGCCGCCCCGGGAACTGGCCGAAATGTGATCCTGGCTGGATGGCGGCCGACCATGCCGCTTCCGCATCTGATGATTGACAGGCGGCAGCGGAAGCGGGTTCACCCGTCCGATGCCGGAGCCCATGACAGGCGGCGCAGCGCCGCCCGACGCTGCTGCGGCCGCCCATGCCTTCCTCGCGGGCGGCGGGGAACTCGGCGCGCGCATCCGGGCGCATGACTGGGAGGCGACGCCGCTCGGCCCGCCCGCCGCCTGGCCGGCGGCGCTGAAGACCCTGGTCGCGGTCATGCTCGGGTCCCGCCAGCCGATGTTCGTCGCCTGGGGGCCGGAGCGGATCATGCTCTACAACGACGGCTACGCGCCGCTATGCGGCGCGCGCCACCCGGCGGCGCTGGGGATGCCCTTCCGGGTGGTGTGGTTCGACATCCTGGCGGATGTCGGGCCGATCCTCGACCGCGCCTATGCCGGCGAGGCGACCCAGATGGACGACATCGCCTTCGTCATGCACCGCAACGGCTATCCGGAGGAGACGCACTTCGCCTTCTCCTATACGCCGGTGCGGGACGAGACCGGCGCCGTCGCTGGCATGTTCTGCACCTGCGACGAGACCACCGGCCGGGTGCAGGCCGAGCGGCGGCAGGCCTTCCGCCTCGCGCTCGAGCAGCGGCTGCGCGACCTCAACGACCCGCGCGCCATCATGGCCGCCGCCGCCGAGGCGCTCGGCCGGCACCTGGCCTGCGACCGCGCGGGGTATTGCGAGATCGATCCGGACGGCGCGCATGTCTCGGTCGTCGGGGAGTGGTGCGCGCCCGGTGTCCCGGGCCTGGCCAGCCGTCAACGCGTGCGGGACTATGATGCGGCCATCGCCACGGAGCTTCGCGCCGGCCGCGCCGTTGCCTTCGCGGATGCCCTGGCCGACCCGCTGACCGCGGCGGCGGCCGGGGCGCTCGCCGCGGCCGGCATCCGCGCCGCGATCCTCGTGCCGCTGGTGAAGGCGGGCCGCCTCGCCGCCGTGCTCTACGCCAACAGCCGGATGCCGCGGCGCTGGACCGCCGAGGAGCAGGCGCTGGCCGCGGAGGTGGCGGAGCGGACCTGGGCGGCGGGCGAGCGGGCCCGGGCGGAGGCGGCGCTGCGCGCAAGCGAGGCGCGCTGGCATGGCCTGTTCCGGAACATGCATGAGGGTTTCGCCCTCTGCGAGATGGTCCATGACCCCGCCGGACGGCCAGTGGATTTCCGCTACCTCGAGGTCAACGCCGCCTGGGAGTCCCTGACCGGCCTGCCCGCGGCCGCGGTGGTCGGCCGGCTGGTGAGCGAGGCCATTCCGGGGATCGAGCCCTTCTGGATCGAGACCTATGCGCAGGTCGTCGAGACCGGGGAGCCGGCCCGATTCGAGCGCCGGCTCGCCAGCCTGGAGCGCTGGTTCCAGGTCCTCGCCTACCGCACGGAGCCGGGGCGCTTCGCCGCGCTCTTCCTCGACGTCAGCGAACGCAAGCAGGCCGAGGAGCGCCAGGCGCTGCTGGCGCGGGAGGTGGACCACCGCGCCAAGAACGCGCTGGCCGTGGTGCAATCGGTCCTGCGGCTGACCCGCGCGCCGGACCTGAAGGGCTATGTCCGCACCGTGGAGGGACGGGTCGCGGCGCTGGCGCGGGCGCAGACGCTGCTGGCCGGCGACCGCTGGCACGGCGCCGACCTGCGCTGCCTGCTGGAGGGGGAGTTGACGCCCTTCCTCGGCGGCCAGCGGGTGACGCTGCAGGGGCCGCAGGTCGCGCTGCCGGCCCTCGCGGCACAGCCGATCGCCATGGCGGTGCATGAGCTGGCGACCAATGCGGTGAAGCATGGCGCGCTGTCCGTGCCGGAGGGGCGGCTCTCCGTGTCCTGGACGCTCCGCCCCGGCGCCGCCCGGCTGCTCTGCCTGCGCTGGGCGGAGGCCGGCGGGCCGCCGGTCGCCGGCCCGCCCGCGCGGCACGGCTTCGGCAGCCGGATGCTGGACGGCACGGTGCGGGGGCAGCTCGGCGGCGCGGTCTCGCTGGCCTGGGAGAGCGGCGGCCTGGTCTGCGAGCTGCAGCTGCCGCTCGACGGCAGAATGGACCGCCGGCAGACCGGCAGGGCGCAATAGCCGGGCCGGGCCCCGGCCGAATCGTCCCATGCTTGTGTACCGGGGCGGAGGCGCCGGCATGAAGCGCCGATAGGCCCATCAGCGTATGCCTCAGCATGCGGTACGCCCCGCGGGCCTGACCGGCCGCAGGCCGGTACGCGCGGGAGGACGCGGACCGCGACGCAAGGGGAGGACGCCATGACCGGCAACGCCCGATTGCTGCTCTCGGCCGGGGATGTAGACCAGGACAGCGCCGTCCTTTGGGCGGCCCCCTCCGCCCCAGGGCCCGTCCGCTTCGAAATCTGGGCCACCGCGACGCCCGCGGCGCCGCTCGTGCGCGAGACGGTCATGGTGGCCGACCCGCTGGTGCCGGCCAGGCTGTCCCTGGCGGACGGCACACTGGAGCCCGGCACCCGCTATGCCTGGCGCGCCACCGATGCAGAGGGCGCCACCACCACCGGCCGCTTCGTCACCCCCGCGGCGGAGGGCGAGCGCGCCGGCTTCCGCATGGGCGTCTCCGGCGACTGGTTCGGCGGCCTCTCGCCCTATCCGGCGATCGCCAATGCCGATGAGCGGGGGCTCGACCTCTTCGTCAAGCTCGGCGACACGATCTATGCCGACATCCCCTCCCCGGCGGTGCCCGAGCCGCAGGCGACCACGCTCGGGCAATTCCGGCTCAAGCACCGGGAGGGCTATGCGGAGCGCGCCGGCCTCGATGCCTGGGGCGATCTGCAGGCGAGCACCGCCATCCTCGCCACCATCGACGACCATGAGGTGACCGACAACTTCGCCGGCGGCGCGCCGGTCCCGACGGGGCAGACGGCGCTCTATGGCGCCGCCGCGCCGACCCTGGTGAATGACAGCCCGCTCTACGAGAACGCCCTGCGGAGCTTCCACGAGTACAACGCGATTGAGGAGCGGCGCCAGGACGAAACGGGCGACGCCCGGATGGCGGGCGAGTGGGACCTCTACCGCTACACCCTGCACGGGGCCGATGCGGCCAGCTTCCTGCTCGATGCCCGCAGCTTCCGCGACGCGCCGCTGCGAAGCTGGGACCTCACCCCGGCCGATGCGCCGCGCTTCCTCGGCGAGTCGGCGACACAGCCCCGCACCCTGCTGGGTGAAGACCAGCTCGCACGGTTGCAGGCCGACCTGCTGGATGCCGAGGCACGCGGCGTGACCTGGAAATTCGTGCTGCTGCCGCAGCCCATCCAGAATCTCGGCCCCGGCGACGCGCAGGACCGCTACGAGGGCTATGCCTTCGAGCGCAACGCGCTGCTGAAGTTCATCGACGACCAGGACATCGAGAACGTCGTCTTCGTCGCGGCCGACATCCATGGGACGGTGGTGAACAACCTCACCTACCAGGTGCCGGGCGCGGCGGGCCCCGGGCCGCAGATCGCGCTGCCCGCGCTGGAGGTCACGACCGGCCCGGTCGCCACCGACCCGCCCTTCGGGCCGCTCGTGATCGAGGCCGCGGCCCGCTTCGGGCTGCTGAGCGCGGAGCAGCTCGCGCTCTACCGCTCCCTGCCGCTGCCGGCGAAGGAGGGCTTCTTCCAACAGGTGATCAACGGGCAACTCGACCTCTTCGGCTATGACCGGCTCGGGCTGGACGAGACCCTCGACCAGGCGCGCGGCCTGCTGTCGGCGAAGCTGACCGCGGGCGGCTGGACCGCGACCCACAGCTTTGGCTGGAGCGAGTTCGCGGTGGCGGAGGCGACCGGCGGGTTGACGGTCCGGACCTGGGGCATTCCCGCCTATGGCGCGGCGGAGGCGACCGACCCGGCGGTGGCAGGGCGCAGACCGGCCGTGGTCAGTGAGTTCACCCTGCAACCCGCACGGGCGATCGAGTTCTCGCTGGCGCCTGAGGGCGAGGCCATGGCCGCGCTGCGCTACGAGAACGGGGCGCTGCCAGGGCGGCTGCAGGACAGCCGGTCCCTCACCGACACCACTGGCGCGGACCTGGCGCGGTTCCGCCAGGCCGGCGGCGACGTCACCATCCGGCAGGTGGACCTCGCCTCGGGCCACGCGATCGGCGATGGCACCGCGGCGCTGGCCAGGCTGGCCTGGACCGGCGATGGCGAGGCGCTGCTGCGGCGGGAGGCCGGGGCGGGCAGCCTCGGCACGCTGCGGGTGGAGGACTTTCTCGGCAGCGCGCTGCGGATCGAGGGTTTCGCGGCGGTGGACCTCCGGCTGGAGCGGCCGGGCGACCTGCGGCTGCGGCTGGAGGGTGTCGAGCAGGGCGAGGTCGTCACCGGCGCCGGCGACGACGCGATCACCATCGGCGCGGCGCGACGGCCTTCGTCCGAGGGTGCGCTGCTTCGCATCGAGGCCGGTTCGGGCAACGACCGGATCGAGCCGGTTGCCGCCGGCCCTGGCCATGCCAGGCTGGATCTGCTGGGCGGGACGGGCGAGGACACGCTGCTTGGCGGCCGCGCAAGTGACACCATCGATGGCGGCCCGGGGCGCGACGACCTGACGGGCGGCGGCGGGACGGACATCTTCGTGCTGCGCGCGGGCGAGACCGAGGGCGACGTGATCCGCGACTTCCGGACGGCGTCCATGCCGGGCGGGCGCGACCTGCTCCGCCTCGAAGGCTTCGGTGCCGATGCGATGCTCGTCCATGCCGGCGGCGACAACTGGAGCATCAATGGGGAGACGTTCCGGCTGGCCGGCGTCACGCGGCTCGGGCCATGCGACGTCCTGCTCGCCTGACCGGTCTGGTCGGGCGGGCCGCTTCAGGCGTCCTGCGGCTGCGCCGCCGTGTCAGCGGACCGGGTCGCCACGCCGGTCCGCGCCGCGCTCCGGGGCGGCCGCGCGTTCCGCCGCCTCCAGTCGCAGCCGCAGCGTCACCCGCGTGCCCGTGGCCGCGGCCCGCTCGGTTTCCAGCTCGGCGCTGATCTGCCGGGCCAGCGCCCGGATCACCGTCTCCCCCAGCCGGCCCGCCGGGCTTTCCTCCGACAGGCTGATGCCGCCATCGGCGACCGAGACCGTCAGCCGGCCGCCTTCCGCCCGTGCCTCCAGCCGCACCGGATGGCCGGGCGTCTCGGGGCGCTGGTGCCGCAGCGCATCCGCGACCAGCTCCGAGAGGATCAGGGCCAGCGGGATCGCCCGCTCGGCATCCAGGGTGAGCCCGTCCGGCGCCCAGGTGCGGATATCGGCGCCCGGATGCTGCACCGTCGCGCCCGCGGCCAGTTCCCGCAGCATGTCGAAGAGGCGGACGCGGCGCAGGTCGGGGCTCATCGCCAGGGCGCGGTGCGCCTCCGCCACCGCCTGCACGCGCAGCGTCGCCGCCTCCAGCTCCTCGCGCGCCGCCTGCTCGGGCACCCGGCCGGATTGCAGGCGGAGCAGCGCGGCCACCAGCTGCAGGCTGTTCCTGATTCGATGTTCCGCTTCGCGGATCAGCCGCTCCTGCGCCGCCAGCGCCTCGCGCAGCCGGTCCTCGGCCTGGTGCTGCGCCTCCACATCGGTGCAGGTGCCGACCCAGTGGCGGATCCGCCCGCCGATATCGCGCACCGGCGCGGCCTTCACCCGATGCCAGCGATAGGCGCCGTGCAGGGTCCGGATGCGGGCATCCGCGTCGAATTCCTCGCCCGTCGCCAGGGCGTCCGCCCAGGTGGCGCCCAGCCGCGCGGCATCCTCGGGGTGCAGCGCCGCCATCCAGCCGCGCCCGGCGCCCTCGGACAGGTCGAGGCCGGTCAGCGCCACCCAGCGCTCGTTCAGGTATTCCGGCCGTCCCGCGGCATCGGTCTGCCAGACCAGGTGCGGCATCGCCTCGGCAAGGGTGCGGAAGCGCGCCTCGCTCGCGCGCAGGGCCTGCTCGGCCTGCTTGCGCGCCTCGATGTCGGTCGTGACGCCGACCCATTCGATGACCCGGCCGGCGGCATCGCGCCGCGCCACCGCGCGCGCGGAAACCCAGCGCCAGCCCCCCGGTGTCCTTATCCGGCACTCCGCCTCATGCGGCTCGCCCGAGGCGATCGCGCTGCGCCAGCACGCGGCCATCCGGCTGCGGTCCTCCGGGTGGATCGCATCCAGCCAGCCATCGCCGCTGGCTTCCGCCACGCTCTGCCCGGTCAGCCCGCGCCAGCTCGCATCCTCGACCAGGGCCCCGTCCGGCGTGGTGATCCAGACCGCGAGCGCCCCCGCCTCGACCAGCGCGCGGTAGCGCGATTCCTGCACCGCCAGCGCCGCTTCCGCCGCCTGCAGGTCGGTCACGTCGCGGAAGCAGAGGATGCCGCCCTGCACCGGCCCGCCCGGCTCCTGGATCGGGCCGGCGCTGCAGAGGATGGGCATGGCGGCGCCGTCCCGGCGACGGAGCACCCAGGTCTCGTGCTGCACCGTCTCGCCGGCCTGCACCGCGCGGGTCAGCGGCAGTTCCTCCGGCCGGGCGGGTGTCACGCCATCGGCGTGGAAGACCTGCCAGGTGGTGGGGTGCAGCGCCGCGTCCTGGTCCAGCACCTCCTCCGCCCTGCGGCCGACCAGGTGCAGCGCATGCGTGCTGACGCGGGCCAGGCGGGCATCCGGCGCCTCGGCCAGGATCAGCCCTTCGGGAATGTGGCGGAACAGCGCGTCGAGGGTCGCGCGCGCCGCTTCCGCCGCGCGCAGCGCGGCGCGCTCCGCCGTCACGTCGCGCAGCAGCGCGAGCACGCCGCCGACCCGGCCATGGGAATCGCGCAGGGCCGAGAGCTCGACATCCCAGAGCCGCTGCGGGCCGGTGCCGAAGGGCAGTGCCACCGCCATCGCGCGGCAGGCCGCGCCGTCGCTGCGCACCTGCTCCAGCGCGGCACGCTGGCTTTCCGTCAGGTCCGGGAAGGCCTCCGCCAGCTTGCGGTCGAGCAACGCCGCCTCCGTGCGGCCGGCGGCCGCGAGGAAGGCCGGGTTGACATAGCGGATGCGCTGGGACGGTCCCTGCAACACGGCCACCGCCATGGGCGAGGCCTCTGCGAAGCCGCGGATGCAATCGATATCGGGCATGGCTGGACGGCCATCGTCAGGCACGGTCCGCTTCCCCCCCCGGTCCGAGCTTCTTGCTGGAAACCATTAGCTCATCGAAGCGCAAAAAACGACGACGGAACATGGGACGACCGATCACGTGCCGGGGATAGCCGCAGCGCGCAGCGTGGGTCGCAACAGCAGCGGCGACGATATGTCATCACCCGTCGCATTGCCGCAGGGCAGATCCACGTTCGGCGGTGGTTCTACGGCGGCGGAATCCGGTCTAGACCGCCTGGTGCGCGTGATGATGCGCGCCGGGCGGTCCAGCCTTTTCGTTTGGACGGGCAAATTACGCCGCCTGAGTGGTCCCCTCAGCCGTCATTTGCTCTAGGCAGGCGACCGACTGCACTGCCGCGCCATCTCCGGAGCCCGCCATGCCCCTCACACCGCCTGCCCCGCGCGAACTCCTGCATCTCCGCGACATCGAGCTGCGCGGCTGGAAGCGGGCGGACGGGCTCTACGACATCGAGGCGCATCTGAAGGACACCAAATCCTACGCCTTCGAGAATGACGACCGCGGCATCATCGCGCCGGGCGAGCCGCTGCACGGCATGTGGCTGCGACTGACGGTGCGGGAGGATATGGAGATCGTGGCGGCCGAGGCCGCCTCGGACCACACGCCCTATGGCATCTGCCCCGGCGCCGCGCCGAATTTCGCCCGCCTCGCCGGGCTGAAGATCGGGCCGGGCTTCAACCGCGCGGTGGCCGAGCGCGTCGGCGGCGTGCAGGGCTGCACCCATCTGCGGGAGTTGCTGGGGCAGATGGCGACGGTCGCCTACCAGACGCTCTATCCCATCCGCGCCGCGAAGGAGCAGGAGGAGGCGGCGCGGCGCGCCGCCGCCGGGGAGCCGCCGCCGAGGAAGAAGCCTGGCCTTGTCGGCACCTGCATCGCCTATGCGCCGGACAGCCCGGTGACGCTGGCGCGCTGGCCCTGGCTGAAGGAGCCAGCGGCGGGCGAGTGAGGCCCGCCGGACGGCCTTCCGGCCGGTGCCGCCGGGCCTCGCCGCTCAGAGGAAATCCACCGACACATGGCCGAGGGCGACATAGACCCCGGCATCCCCGAAGCCGACAATGTCGCCCCGCCCGTCGCCGTTCACGTCCCCCGCATCCCGCGGATAGGTGTTGAAGTTGGTCCACCCGCCGGCGCCGCGGGCGAAATTGGGAATCTCGAAGGTCGGGTTCTCGAAGGTGCCGTTGGCCTTGGCGAGGGCGACATAGACCCCGGCCTCCCCGAAGCCGACGATGTCGTCCCGGCCGTCGCCGTCGATGTCCTCGACCACGCGCGGATAGAGCTCGTGGCTGGTCCAGCCGCCCGCCGCCGCGCTGCGGCCGAAGGCGCTCAGCACCAGGTTCGGATCGCCGAAGGTGCCATTGGCCCGGCCGAGGGCGACATAGACCCCGGCCTCCCCGAAGCCGACGATGTCGTCCCGGCCGTCGCCATTCACGTCGCCGACCTGGCGCGGATAGGTGTTGAAATCAGTCCAGCCGCCGGCCCCGGGCGCGAAGTTCCGCAGCACGAGATTCGCCGCCCCGAAGGAGCCGTCCGCCCTGGCGAGCGCGACATAGACCCCGGCCTGGCCGAAGCCGATGATGTCCTCCCGCCCGTCGCCGTTCACATCGCCCAGTTCGCGCGGGTAGGTATTGTCGCTGGTCCAGCCGCCGGCGTTGTAGCCGAAATTCGCCAGCACGAAGCGCACATCGCCGAAGGTGCCGTTGGCCCGGCCGAGGGCGACATAGACCCCGGCATCCCCGAAGCCGACGATGTCGTCCCGGCCGTCGCCGTTCACGTCGCCGATCTCGCGCGGGTACCTGTCGTTGGTGGACCAGCCGCCCGCGCCGGGCGCGAAGTTCCGCAGCACGAGATTCGGGGCGGTAAAGGTCCCATCGGTCCGGCCGAGGGAGACATAGACCCCGGCCTCCCCGAAGCCGACGATGTCCTGCCGGCCATCGCCGTTCACGTCGCCCAGTTCGCGGGGATAGGTGTTGTAGCTGGTCCAGCCGCCCGCGCTGCGGCCGTAGTTGTTCAGCGCCAGGAATACAGGCATGCGATCCTCCTCGAATGGTCAGCGCGACACTCGAGCCGGACCCGGAACGCATCTGCGGAACGGAGCAGAGCGGCCTCGCCGCATCAGGAACGGACGGGTCAGTACATTGTATTGAACGCGTAACATGAGGTTGCGAAGGAAATCCCGAACAATCCTGCTCAGATCAGCAATCTCGTTCTAGGCCAGCCGTCGGGAATGGCGCTCGTGGGGGGTGCAGCGGCATGGTCGGCGCGCACCCATCCAGGCTGAATGTCATCCCGGAACGGCCGGCAGCTACTCTAGATCAGCCCCGGCGCTGAGCGGATGTATGTTGTGTCATATAAATCAATCCATCGTGCCTGACGCCGGCCGCAATGCCCCCGGGTTGCAGGGGTATCGAGGCTCCTACCGCGACAGGCGTTCGGAACTGAACGCCTGTCCGCCGGTGTGCTTTGTTGTTGGAGCAGATTCATGCATCCGGGCGTTCACGGCCCTCCGCGATCTGCTCTGGCCGCCGGCGGCACAGGGCGGGAGACCGGGTGCAGCCTGGCGGCGGTTCCGTGCTCAGCCCACCGGCCGCGCAATCCGCCCGCCGGTCAGCGGCTCCGGCGCGCCGGTGGTGCCGGGGAAGGTGATGGGCAGGCCACGCAGGACGCGCGCCGCCAGCACGCCGAAGGCCTGCGCCTCCAGCGCGTCGCCGTTCCAGCCGGCGACCTCCACCGGCCGCACCGGCTGTTCCAGCGCGGCCGCCAGCGCCTTCATCATCGCCGGGTTGCGCCGCCCGCCGCCGGCCACCAGCCATTGCAGCGGCGGTTCCGGAAGGTGGCGGGAGGCGGCGGCGACGCAGACCGCGGCGAAGGCAACCAGCGTCGCCGCGCCATCCGGCGGGGAGAGCGCGCCCGCCCCCGCCTCCTTCAGGGCCCGGTCGAAATCCAGCCGGTCGAGCGATTTGGGCGGCGGCGCGGCGAGCCAGGGATGCGCCATGAGCCGCCCCAGCACGGCGCCGTCCGGCTGGCCGGCCAGCGCCAGCAACCCGTCCCTGTCGTAGTCGGTCTGGGCATGCGTCCGCGCCCAGTCATCCAGCGGGCCGTTGGCCGGGCCGGTGTCGAAGGCGATCAGCCGGCCATGCCCCGCCTCCCCCGGCCCGATCCAGGTGACGTTGCCGACGCCGCCCAGGTTGAGCACGGCGAGCGGCCTGGGCAGGGAGGCCGCCAGCGCCGCATGCACCACCGGCACCAGCGGCGCGCCCTGGCCGCCGGCCGCGACATCGGCGCTGCGGAAATCATGCGCGACCGGCAGGCCGGCCTGCCGCGCCAGCCAGGCGGCGTCGCCCACCTGCCAGGTCCGCCCCGGCCGCCGCTCCCCGGGCGGGGCGGGGCGGTGCAGGATGGTCTGGCCATGGAAGCCGATGAGGTCGGCATCCTCGCCCAGGGCGCGCGCCGCCTCCGCCCGCAGCCGCTCCACCGCCTCGGCATGCCGCTCGGTCAGCCGGCGGACGCAGTCGGCGAGGAAGGGGTCGTCCGCCGCGATGTCGCCGGCCAGGTCGAGGAGGCGCCGCAGGTCGCGCCGCAGCGCGGGCTCATAGGGCAGGGTCAGCGTCGGGCCGATCCGCCCGATCGCCTCGCCATCCGTCTCCACCCAGGCGGCATCCACCCCGTCCAGGGAGGTGCCGCTCATCAGCCCGATGGTTCTAAGCATGCCTTCCCTGTGCTACGGGGGCGGCCCCATGCCAAGCCCAAAGCGGCCTGGGCCAGTCCGAGGATCGAGCGCGAGAGATGAGCGGCCCCGAGAGCGACTTCCTGTATCAGGCGCAGGAGCGCGGCTATATCCACCAGGTCACCGACCTG
Organism: Roseicella aerolata; assembly: GCF_020523605.1. Lineage (GTDB taxonomy): Bacteria > Pseudomonadota > Alphaproteobacteria > Acetobacterales > Acetobacteraceae > Paracraurococcus > Paracraurococcus aerolatus. The sequence goes on from NZ_JAJAQI010000012.1 coordinate 130,297, forward strand.
GCGGCGCTGGATGCCAAGCTGAAGGCCGGGTCCGTCTCCGCCTATATCGGCTTCGACTGCACGGCGGACAGCCTGCATGTCGGCCATCTCGTCTCCATCATGATGCTGCGGCTGTTCCAGCGCACCGGGAACCGCCCGGTGGTGCTGATCGGCGGCGGCACGACCAAGGTCGGTGATCCCTCCGGCAAGGACGAGGCGCGCCAGCTCCTGACCGAGCAGGCGATCGAGGCGAACAAGGCCGGCATCCGCCGCAGCTTCGAGAATTTCCTGGTCTTCGGCGACGGCCCGCGCGACGCCATCATGCTCGACAACGCCGCCTGGCTGGACGAACTGCGCTACATACCCTTCCTGCGCGACGTGGGGCGGCACTTCTCGGTCAACCGCATGCTGACCATGGACAGCGTGCGCCTGCGGCTGGAACGCGACCAGCCGCTGACCTTCCTCGAATTCAACTACATGCTGCTGCAGTCCTACGACTTCCTGGAGCTGCACCGGCGGCACGGCGTCGCGCTGCAGATGGGCGGCTCCGACCAGTGGGGCAACATCGTCATGGGCGCCGACCTGGTGCGGCGGATGGCGCAAGCCGAGGCCTTCGGCCTGACCACGCCGCTGCTGACCACCGCCTCCGGCGCCAAGATGGGCAAGACCGCGGCCGGCGCGGTCTGGCTGAACCCCGACCGGCTCGCGCCCTATGACTACTGGCAGTACTGGCGCAACACCGAGGATGCCGATGTCGGCCGCTTCCTCGCGCTCTTCACCGAGCTGCCGATGCCGGAGATCCGCCGGCTCTCGGCCCTGCAGGGCGCCGAGATCAACGAGGCGAAGAAGGTGCTGGCGACCGAGGCGACGGCGCTGCTGCATGGCCGCGCCGCGGCCGAGCAGGCGGCCGAGACCGCCCGCCGCGCCTTCGAGCAGGGCGAGGCCGCCGAAACGCTGCCGAGCATCGCGCATGTCCTGCCGGCCTCCGTCGTCGATCTGCTGGCGGCGGCGAAGCTCGTTGCCAGCAAGGGCGAGGCAAGGCGACTGGTAGCGCAGAACGGCGTCCGCCTGAACGATGCGCCGGTGACGGACCCGCTGCAGCCGGTGACGGAGGCGGATCTGCGCGACGGCGCGGCGAAGCTCTCGCTCGGCCGCAAGCGCCATGTCCTGGTGCGGGCGGGGTAGTAGCGGATCGCGGAGAACAAGCCGCGGAGGATTGCGTTCAGCATGGAACGCAATCCTCCGTGGCCGCGGCGTCAGGCGCCCAGCAGATGCACCGGGGCCTGCAGCCGCGCCCGCAACCCATCGGGATCGGACCAGTCCAGCTCCACGCCCTGCCGCAGCGCCCCGAGATCGGCCTGCCGCAGCAGGCGGCTGCCGAAGCCGGTCCGCGCCGGCGGCCCCGCGACGGAGGGCCCGCCGCTCTCCCGCCAGTCCAGGGTCAGCCTGTCGCCCTCGACCTGCCATTCCAGGGCGACGTTCCCCGCCGCCGATGACAGGGCCCCATGCTTGAGGGCGTTGGTGGCCAGTTCATGCAGCAGCAGCGCCAGGCCGGGGGCTGCCCGCGGGCCGATCGCCACCTCGGGTCCGCGGATGCGGATGCGGTCGCCTGCCTCCGTTGCATAGGGCGCCAGGACCTCACGGGCCAGGACGGCAAGCGAAACCCCCTCGGGCGCGCCGAACTGGAGCGCCCCGGCCACGGCCGGCCGGACCAGGTCATGCGCGCGGGCCAGCGCGCTGACCCGCCGGGCGAGATCCTTCGCCATCTGCCGGGCATCCTCGGCCGCCGAGTTGCGGGCCGAGGCATGGACGAGGCCGAGGAAGCTCGCATAGGCATTCTTGACCCGGTGGTCGAGTTCCCGCAGCAGCATCGCCTCCGCCGTGACATCCAGGCAGGCGAGGCCGGCGGCGAAGATCCGGCCGGGGGCGTGGGCATCGGGCACGGGGTAGATGCGCAGGTCCAGCATCCGGAATGCGGCCGGCCCGGCATCCGCCCCCTGCGGCAGTTGCAGCCGGATGCTTCCCGCCGCCCCCTTGCCGCCGGCCAGGACGCGCCGGATCGGCTCTTCCAGCACCGCCCGGGACGCCGGCGCGGCCTCCCACAAGCGGCGGAGATCGGCCCCCTGCGGCAGGCCCAGCAGTTCGATCAGCGCAGGGTTGGCGCGGTCGAGGTGCAGGTCATGCCCGACCAGGCCAAGGCCGACCGGCACCGCGCCATAGAGGGCCTGCAACTCCAGGCGCTCCTGCTCCGCCGCCAGGGCCGCCGTCCGGCGGCCCGCCGCCCGCGCCAGGGCACGCCGGACCACCGCCGCGATATCGGCGAACCGCGCCGGCTTGTGCAGCAGGTCGAAGGCTCCCGCGCGCAGGGCCCGGGTCGCATCATCGAGCGAGGCATTGCCCGTCAGCAGCACCACCTCCACGGCGCGGCTGGGCAGGCCCGAGGCGAGGATCTGCTCGGCGAGGGCGATGCCGCTCAGGCCCGGCATGCGGATGTCAGTCAGGATGACGGCGATGTCCGGCTCGATCGCCAGATGCGCGAGCGCGTCCTCGGCATCGGCGGCGCTGCGGACCGGGAAGCCCAGATCCTGGAGACCGGTCGCGAGTTCCTCGCGCAGGGCGGATTCGTCATCGACGACCAGGACGGAATAGGGGCCGCCTGCGGTCGGAATGCCTGGCCGGTCTAGCATCGGTCTGTTGTCTGCCGCCTTGCAGGGGGTGACGGAGAGTGTCGCGGAATGAGGGACAGGCTCCGGACCCCGACGCCAATCCACAAACGCGCAACAAAACGACTGCGCATCGTCCCGTCATTTTCTAACATATACTTGATTTTCGCGTCTTGCGGCAAGTTGCCGCCCCGCGGTGACGCCCCGGGAATGATCCTGCGCGTCACCTTCGCCGTCGCCTTCCTCGGCTGCAGCGCGCGTCCAGCCCGGTCTGCAGGGCGCGGCCCGGAAGGGGGACGGGTGGTCGTCGCGCGGGCACCCGGGGCGGCAGGCGGGCCTTCCCACGGGCACGCGATCCGCCAAGGACCGGCCGGCCTGCCTGGAGCAGATCGCGGATGGGCGTCAGATAGGAACGCGATCCGCGGCAGTGACGCGCGCTGGGCGTTCCACCCCCAGGCCCGGGCCCAGCATGGACCACCGCCCGGAGGGCTCCACCCGGGCGGCCTCCGTATCCCGGGGCGGGTCGCGGAAGAGGGGGGTGGTCGAGGCCGGGACGCAAGGCCGATGAGGCGCCGGCACGGCCTTGGCCCGGTCCGCGGCGGGTGGCGTCCAGGACTGGGGCGCCACTCCGCTGCGGCGCTTGCTTTCCGTGCAGATTCGGGCGTCGCGGTCGTTCAGCGGCCGCCCGCGATCCACTCTGGCAGGGCTTGCCGCGGGGGCACCGGGCAAGGGCACCGGCCTCACCCGGCCTGTCCCTCGGGACGGGGCGTCGCGCCAGCGGCCCCGATCATGGATCCTGCGGCGCGGGCACCGGCCCGCCGCCAGTGCGGCGCTCCTGCCCGGATGCGGTCGCGCATCCGGGCCGTCGGTGTCACGCCGCCATCCGGCCTGGGCTGGCCTGGCTCAGGCCGCCCGCAGCCCGCGCACCAGCCCGTCCAGCCCGCTGCGCAGCGCCTCGCCCTGCCGCGAGACGGTCCCGGTGGCCTGGCGCAGGCCGCGCAGCGCGCCGGTCGTCTCCTCCACCCCCGCGCTGACATGCGCGATGGCGGCGGAGACGTCGTTGGTGCCCTGCGCCGCCTCGGCGACGTTGCGGGCGATCTCCCGTGTCGCCGCGCCCTGCTCCTCGACCGCCGCAGCGATGGCGGCGGAGATCTGGTCCACCTCCCCCACCACATCGGCGATGCCCTTGATGGACTGTACCGCCTGGCCGGTCGCGGCCTGGATCGCCGCGATCTGCGCCCCGATCTCCTCGGTCGCCTTCGCGGTCTGGCTGGCCAGCGCCTTCACCTCGCTCGCCACCACGGCGAAGCCCTTGCCCGCCTCGCCGGCCCGCGCCGCCTCGATCGTCGCGTTCAGCGCCAGCAGGTTGGTCTGCCCGGCGATGTCGCCGATCAGCCGCACCACATCGCCGATCCGCTGCGCCGCCTCCGACAGGCCGGTCACCGTGCCGTCCGCCTCCCGCGCATCCTGCACCGCGCGCCGCGCCACCTGCGCCGCCTGGCTCACCTGCCGGGTGATCTCGCCGACCGAGGAGGCCAGCTCCTCCGCGGCCGCCGCCACGGTCTGCACGTTGCTCGTCGCCTCCGTCGCGCCCGCCGCGACCGAGGCGGCACGCTCCGAGGTGGAGTCCGCCGTGGCGTCGAGCTGGGTGATGCCGCTCTCCAGTTCGGTGACCGTCACTGCCAGGCTGCGCACCACCGCGTCCAGCTCACCCTCCACCCGGTCGGCGAGGTCGCGCTGCGCCTGGCGGCGGGCCTCCTCCGCCTGCGCGCGGCTCGCCGCCGCCTCGGCTTCCAGCGCCCGGGCCCGCTGCGCGGCTTCCCGCAGCACCTCCAGCCCGCGCGCGATGGCGCCCACCTCGTCGCCGCGGCCGGTGCCCTCGGTCGGGGTGTCGATCCGCCCCTCGGCCAGCGCCCCGGCCGTGGCGGTCAGGCGCTGCAGCGGCCCGGTGACGCCGCGCAGGATGATCAGCAGCGCGAGGCCGAGCCCGGTCAGGATGCCGGCCACGGAACCGCCGATCAGCCAGGTCCGCGCCCCCTCGGCCATGCCCTGGGCCTCCGCCTTGGTATCCTGCAGCTGACCAATGGCGCGCTGCGCCATCTCGCGCATCCGCTCATTGGCCTGGGTCATCCGCGAGGCGGCCTCCTTGGCCAGCCTGGTGGCATCATCGAGCTTGCCGGTGCGCGCCAAGGCCTCCACCCGGTCATGCACGGGCTTGTAGGCCTGGATGTCGGCCGCGACCGCCTGCAGGTCGCGCCGGTTGTCCGGCAGTTGCAGGACGGGGCGCAGTTCCTCGACCCGCTGCTCCAGCCGCTGCAGGTTGGTCCGCGCCGAGGTCTCCCAATAGCGGCGCTCCTCGGCGGTGAGTTCGAGCGGCAGGGCCTCCACGGCCCGCACCCAGCCGAGGAGATCGGCATTCGCCCGGCCCAGCGCGATGCCGCTGTCGCCGTGGCCGACCAGCTTCGCCATCTCATCCACCTGGCGGGAGAGCAGGATCCCCGAGCCGAAGGCGATGCCGCCGGCGAGGGTGGCGAGCAGCACCACGGCGCCGAGCAGCTTCGGCGCGAGGCCAAGCCCCCTGGTGGCGCGGGCTGGGTGAGCAAGCGAGGTCGTATCCAATGACATGGCGGGCTCCGTCCGTTGCGGTGCCCGATACAGATCCGGTTGCAGCTAAAACGCGGTGAAGATTTCCGCGCGGCGTGCATTTTTCGCGACGCCGCCCGTCCGCCATCCGCTGCAGATCTCTGATTACAATACGGATTCAATGTAAATCACTGGTTACAGGGCAGATCGCCGACTGCAGAGCGGCTCCACGCGCCCGGGCCTGCACGCCCTTCCGCGATCCGCTCTACCGCCCCGCCTCGTCCCGTGCCCCGCCCAGCCCGAACAGCCCGCGCAGGAAGCCCGGCGTCAGCGCCGCCAGCGGGTTCACCGTTACCGTCGGGTCCTCCAGCGGTCCCTGCACCCGGTAGGTCGCGGCGAAGAGGCCGCCGCCCGCCTCCGGGCTGAACAGCCGGCCGATCAGCGGCAGGTTGCCGAGCAGCGTGTTGAACATGTAGGCGGGGACGATCGTCCCCTCGATCTCGGCGCTCCGCCGCGCCCGCAGGATCCGCCCCTTCGCCGTCACGCCGAGCGAGGCGGAGAAGGCCCGCGCATCGGCCAGCGTCAGCGCCTCCGGCGTCAGGCTGAAGGGCGCGACCAGGCGGGAGAAGACCAGCCCGTTGCCGCCCTGTACCGCCTCCACCAGCCCGTAGAGCGTCATCGCCTGCAGCAGCTTCGCGGCCGCCGGGGCATCGCGCAGGACGAACTGGTCGAGCTCCGCCGTGCCGGTCAGCGCCGCCCCCGGCCGCAGCTCGGCATAGCTCGCGCTGACCGTGAGCCGCCCGCCACGGATAGAATCCGCAAGATCGAGGGCCTGCAGCAGCGCGCCGCCATCCTCGGCGGTCAGCCGCAGCAGCCGGTGCATGCCCTGCGGCAGCAGGATGAAGTCGAAGTCCCCCTGGCCCGCGGCCGGCCCGGTCCGGCCGGTCGCCCGTCCCTCCCGCAGCAGGCCGCGGCCATCGGTGCGGGCGCGCGCCTGGGCGCCGAACAGGTTGCGTCCCTCCCCCATCGTCACCCGGTCGAAGCGCAGGTCGAGCTGCAGCGCCGGGCCGCTGCGATCGGAGGCCGGTGCCGGGTCGCGCCCGGCCTGGACAGGGGGCGCGAGCATCGGCCGCAGGTCGAGCACCGGCCCGCGCAGGCTGGCCTGCCAGGGCCCGCCTTCCTGCTCCGGCCGGCGGATCTCGCCGAGGAAGCGGGAGCCGTCGAGCACGCCCTCCGTGAACTCGACCCGCTCCAGCCGCGAGCGCACGCCGAAGCCGGCGCGGCCGCGCAGCGCCAGGCCGGGCGCATCGACACGGAAATTCTCCAGGCTGGCCAGGGAACTGCCCTGCAGCCGCAGCGTGCCCTCGGCCGAGGCCGGGACACCGACCGGCTTCGCCCAGCCCAGCGCCTCCAGGCCCATCCGCGCATCGCGCAGGTCGCCGCGCAGCGCGACCGAGCCCTGGCCGCCGCGCCGCCGCTCATAGCGCGCCTCCACCGCCACGGTGCGATCCACCACGGGCAGCACATCGACGCCGAGCGCCTCGATCTGCCTCGCCTCCAGCCGGCCGGAGAGCGTGCCGCGCTCCGTCACCTGGGAGGGCGGGCCGCCGCGGAAATCCATCTCCAGCCCCAGCCGCACCGGCGCGCCAACCAGCACCGCCTGGCCGGAGAGCTTCAGCCCCTCGGTATCCACCGCGAAGTCGAGGTTGCCACGCTCGACATCGCGCTCGATCAGCGCGCCGGGCAGCCGCGCCTCGCTCGCCCGGCCGGTCGCGCGGATCCGCAACTCCTCGATCGGCAGGTCGGCCAGCAGCGGGAAGCCGACCGCCAGCTTCGCCTCCACCTGGCCGGCCGTCGCCTGCACCTCCAGCTTGCGCTTCTCGAACAGCTTCAGCCGCGGGTGGCGCAGCATGCCGAAGACCTCGGGCAGCGGGCCGGTCAGCGGCAGCGTCATCTCGGCCTGGCCGAGCCCGGCCTCGAGCCCGGTGAAGCGGATCAGCCCGTCCTTCACCTCGATCCCGCCCGGCCGGCCATCCGGCAGCGACTGGCGGCCGGACCGGGCATGGATGGCGACCTCGGGCAGGGTGAACTCCACCATGCCGGAGACGCCCTGCACCGGCGGGATCGGGCGCAGCCAGTGCACCGTCGCCTCCGCCACCTCCAGCGCGCCGGCCAGGGCGGTCGCGCGGAAGCCGTCGAGCGTGGCGGGGGCCTCGCCCTCCAGCCGCCACTGGCCGTTGCGGATGCGCCCGGCGGTCACGTTGCGGGTGATCCAGTCGCGCGCCCCGGGGGCGAGCCCGGCCGGCCAATAGGCCGCCAGGTCCGCGGCGGCGACGGCATCCAGCGCGGCCTGGGCGCCGATGCGCCAGAGTCCGTCGCGCAGCACCGCCTCGCCCCCGGCGGTGATGGTCGGCGCCGCCACGGCCGGGCCGCCCGAGGCATCCGCCCCCGGCAGCCGGATCGCCAGCCGCTCCACCCGCACCTCCTCCGGGGCGTAGCGGGCCGCCAGCTCCAGCGCCTCGACGGCGACGGGCGCGTCACCCAGCCCGAACATGGCCAGGGACGCCGTCAGGCCGAGCCGCGCCTCGCGCAGCAGGATGCCGTCGAGCGCCGGCGGCACGCTGAAGGCGACCCGCGCCCGCGCCTCCCGCAGCAGGCCGGAGGGCATGGCGCGCAGCGCCGCCTCCCGCGCCAAGGGGGCGAGGGCCGGCGGCCAGAGCCGCGGCATCTCGGCGACCTGCAGCGGCCCGGCAGCGAGTTCGACCGCCGCCTGCCAGACGCCGTCGCGCTCCATCACCTCGCCATGCGCGGTCAGGGCCGGCCCGGCCAGCGGGCCCTGGCCGGGCAGGCGCAGCCGCGCCTCCCGGATCCGCAGCGCGCGGCTGCTGCCCTCCACCATGGCCTCCAGCCCGGCGAGCGGCAGGCGCTGGCCCGCGCCGAGCACCAGCGCACCCGCCCCGGCCTCCAGCCGCGCCTCCATCCGATCCGGCCGCGCCGCGGCATCGAATTCCGCCCGCGCCGCCAGCGCGACCGGCGCATCCAGCACCGCGAGCGGGGCGAGGGGCGGCCAGATGGCCGCCAGCTCCGCCGGCCGCAGCGCCGGCAGGACGAGGCCGAGGGCGAGGCGCATGGGCCTGCCCTGCGCCTCCCCGCTGATGCGCACCGGCACGCTGACCGCGCCCGCCCGCAGCACCGCCTCGCCCTCCCCCGCCAGCCCGCCGCCGGCGGCGCGGCGCAGGTCGAGCACCGGCTCCAGCAGGGTCCAGGTCAGGCCGGCCTCAGGATCGGCCAGCACCGCCTCGCCCCCCGTCACCCGGATGCGGCGCAGCGCCGTCAGCGCATCGCGGTCCGAGGCGGGCAGCATGAGGTCGGCGAGCAGCGCCGGGATGTCGGTCGGCTCGGCCGGCGGCGCGCCCGGCGCCGGCTCCGGGGCGTTGAGGCCAAGCGCGATGCCGCCATCGGTCAGGGTCGCCCGCAGCCTCGGCCGCCGCAGCTCGATGGTCGCCGGCGCGACGACACCGCGCAGCAGGGCGCGGACGGAAAGCGTCAGCGCCGCCTCCGGCAGCTCGATCTCCGACTCGCCGGCGGGGGCTCGCAGCCGGACCTCCCGGAGCCGGATGTCGAGCGGCGCCGCGGTGCCGCCGCGGAAGCCCTCCCAGGCAATGGCGGCATGGCCGATGGCGAGGCGCGGCCCCTCCGGCCGGGCATTCACCGCCGCCTCGATCCGGCGGGCGAGCTGCGGCACCTCCATCGGCCGCTCCGCCAGCCGCCAGGCGAGGATGCCGAGGCCGGCCAGCAGCACCGCCATGAGCGCGACGGCGAGGGCGGCGGCACGCTGCGCCCAGCGCCAGGTCCAGGGGCGGAGGGACCCTCGCCGGGCTTGACCTGGGGCGGTGCTCACGCCTTCCCTCCACGATCATGTCCCAGACCGCACAGCCCGCCGCCATCGCGCCGGAGCGCCTGCCCCGCCCCTTCGACCGCGAGGCGGCGGACCGCCTGGTCCAGCATGTCGCCGAGGGCGACGCCGCCGCCCGCGGCCTCGCCGCCAGCCCCGGCGGCGCCGCGCTGCTCGCCGCGCTCGGCGGCCACAGCCCCTATCTGGCGGAGCTGGCGCAGCGCGAGCCGCTGGCGCTGGTGCGCCTGCTGGAACGCGGGCCGGACGAGGCGCTGGACATCGCCTTCGAGCCGCTGCGCCACGCCGATCCGGGCGCGCCGCGGGAGGCGGTGGGGGCGCTGCTGCGGCAGGCGAAGCGGCAGGCGGCGCTGATCGTCGCCGCGGCCGACCTGGCCGGGCTCTGGCCGCTCGACCGCGTCACCGGCGCGCTGTCGGACCTGGCCGATGCCACCATCGACTTCGCCTGCGCGCATCTGCTGCTGGCGGCGGCCGAGCGCGGGGAGCTGCGCATCGCCCGCCCGGCGAACGGCGCGCGGCCGGACCCGCGCATGATCTGCAAGGGCAGCGGCCTCATCGTGCTCGGCATGGGCAAGCTCGGCGGGCGGGAGTTGAACTACTCCTCCGATGTCGACCTCATGGTGCTCTACGATCCGGCGGCGGCAGCCTATCACGCCGATCGGGCGGGCGCCGCTTACGTCCGCCTCGCGCGCGACCTCGTGCGGCTGCTGGAGGAACGCACGGCGGAGGGCTACGTCTTCCGCACGGATCTGCGCCTGCGCCCGGACCCGGCGGCGACGCCGCTCGCGGTCTCGATGAATGCCGCCATCGTCTATTACGAAAGCATGGGGCAGAACTGGGAACGCGCGGCGATGATCAAGGCCCGGCCGGTGGCCGGGGATCGCGCGCTCGGCGAGCATTTCCTGCGTGAGATCCGCCCCTTCGTCTGGCGCCGTCACCTGGATTTCGCCGCCGTCTCGGACATCCACTCCATCAAGCGGCAGATCCATGTCCACAAGGGCGCCCGCGGCGCCGGCGCGACCATCGCGCTCGCCGGGCACAACGTGAAGCTCGGCCGGGGCGGCATACGGGAAATCGAGTTCACCGCCCAGGTGCTGCAGCTCATCTGGGGCGGTCGTGACCCGGCGCTCCGGGACCCGACCACGCTCGGCGCGCTGGCGGCGCTGGCCGGGGCCGGGCGGCTGGACCGGCGGGCGGCGGCCGACCTCGCGGATGCCTATGTCTTCCTGCGCGATGTCGAGCACCGACTGCAGATGGTGGCCGACCGGCAGACCCACCAATTGCCGACGGACGCCCCCGGCCTCGCTCGCATCGCCTCCTTCATGGGCTTCGGCTCCACCGAGGAATTCTCGGCCGCCTTCCTGGCGCATCTGGCGCGGGTCGAGCGGCACTACGAGAGCTTCTTCGAGGCGGCGCCGCCGCTCTCGGTCGAGACGCCGGAGGGCAACGGCACGGGCAACCTGGTCTTCACCGGCGTCGAGGACGATCCGGGGACCATGGCCACGCTGAAGCGCATGGGCTTCGCCGATCCGCCCTCGGTCGGCGCCATGGTCCGCGCCTGGCATCACGGCCGGCCGCGCGCGACCCGCAGCGAGCGGGCGCGGGAGCTGCTGACCGCGCTGATGCCGACGCTGCTGGCCGCCTTCGGCAAGCAATCCAACCCGGACCAGGCGCTGGCGCGGTTCGATACGGTGCTCAACCGGCTGCCGGCGGGCGTGCAGGTGCTGAGCCTGCTGCATCGCAACCCGGCGCTGCTGGAGCGCGTCGCCGGGCTGCTCGGCGCCGCGCCGCAGCTGGCCGAGCACCTGGCCCGCAACCCCGCCGCGCTGGATGGGCTGCTGGCCGGCGGCCTTTCCCCGGCCGATGCCGATCCCGCCGCCGGGCTGCCGGCGCTGGTCAAGGATGCGCGGCACCTGGAGGAGGCGATGGAGGCCGCGCGGCGCCTCGCCACCACGCGGAAGTTCGAGATCGACGCGGCGGCGCTCGAGGGCTCGATCGATGCCGACACGGCGGGCGAGCTGCGGGCGGATCTCGCGGATGCCGCCGTCAGCGCCCTGTTGCCGCGCATCACGGCGGATTTCGCCGAGCGCTACGGCCGGGTGCCGGGCGGGGCGCTGGCGGTGCTGGCCATGGGCAAGCTCGGGGGCCGGGAGATGCTGCCGGGCTCCGATCTCGACCTCGTGCTGCTCTATGACCACGACCCGGAGGCGACGGAGAGCACGGGCGGCCGGCGGTCCCTCGCGCCCTCGGAATACTTCATCCGGCTCGCGCCGCAGGTGGTCAGCATCATCACCGCGCCGGGGGCGGAGGGGCGGCTCTGGGAGGTGGACATGCGGCTCCGCCCTTCCGGCAACAAGGGGCCGGTCGCGGTGGGGATCGCCGCCTTCGAGCGCTACCACATGACCGAGGCCTGGACCTGGGAGCGGATGGCGCTGACCCGCGCGCGGCCGATCGCCGGGCCGCCGGCGATGAAGCGGCGCATCAACGAGATCCTCCGGGCTGCCATCACCCGGCCCGGCGTGGCGGAGGCGGCGCTCAGGGACGCGGTGGCGATGCGCCAGCGCATGCTGCGCGACCTGCCGCCCGAGGGGCCCTGGGACGTGAAGGCGATGCCGGGCGGGTTGGTGGAGGTGGAGTTCATCGCCCAGGCCCTGCAACTCCGCCACGCCGCGGAGAACCCGAAGGTGCTGGCGACGACGACGCGGCTGGCGCTGGCCCGGCTGCGCGACGCCGGCGTGCTGCCGCCGGAGGAAGCGGAGGCGCTGATCCGTGCCGACCGGCTGTGGCGGACGGTGGCGGGCCTCGTGCGGCTCATCATCGGCAAGTCGCGCGACGGGGCGCTGCCGGCGCCCGCCGTGGCGGCGCTGCTGCGGGCGGCCGCGCCGCTGCTGCCGGCGCCGGCGGTTGACCTCCCCGGCTTCCGCACACAGATGGCGGAGGTGGCCGGAACGGTCCGCACGATCTTCGAGCGGCGGCTCGGCCCACTCGGAACAGGGGCGGTGGAATGAGCGGGACGGGACCGGTTGAGGGCGCGCCGGCGCCGGATTTCAGCATGCCGGCGAGTGGCGGGCGGACGGTCAGCCTGGATGGGCTGCGCGGCAAGCCCTTCCTGCTCTATTTCTACCCGAAGGCGGATACGCCCGGCTGCACCAAACAGGCCTGCGGCATCCAGGAGGCGCTGCCGCAACTCGGCGGCCTCGGCCTCACCGTCATCGGCGTCAGCCCGGACAAGATGCCGCCGATCGAGAAATTCGCGCAGAAATACGGGCTGGAATTCCCCCTCGCCTCCGATCCGGACCACAAGGTGGCCGAGGCCTATGGCACCTGGGTGGAGAAATCCATGTACGGGAAGAAGTACATGGGCATGGAGCGCAGCAGCTTCCTGGTGGATGCCGAGGGCAGGGTCGCGAAGATCTGGCGAAAGGTGAAGCCGGAGGCGCATGCCGCCGAGGTGCTGAAGGCCGCGCAGGCCCTTTGATGAGAGCTGTGCGCGGATGCGCCAGAACGGGCCCAGCGCACCAGAACGAGCAGATGGCTCGGCAATGCGGAGGTTTGGGCGATATGAGCGCCGGCAGGGGCGCCGATTTTGCCTTCGATT
>NZ_JAJAQI010000013.1 GCF_020523605.1 Roseicella aerolata
CGCGCCCGCACCTTCACCACATAGGACGGACTGACCAAGAGCCGCTCGGCCACCTCGCGTATCGGCTCGCCCTCGGCCGCCAGAACCCGATCCCGCAGGTCCTGCCCATAGGCCTGCCCACGACGCCACGCCATCGAAGCCTCCAGCCCAAGCTGGACACCTACGAATCACACCACCTCGCGCCGCAGCCAATCACAAGCCGATTCCAGCCAGGGCTACTCGGGTCTAATGGCCGCCGATGACGCGCCGCACCAGCCCCTCATGCCCGAGATGGTTGAGCCCGCGCTCCTTCCCGTCCCCCTGGCCGGCGGCGTAGATCAGCGTCAGGTCGCGCGGGTGGTGCTGATCGAGGAAGCGCTGCTCCAGCGCCGTCGCGATGGCCTCGGCGAAGCCGATGCCGACGAAGCCGCCGGTCGCCACCGTCGCGCCATCGCGGATGAGGCGGACGGCCTCCGCGGCGGTGACGACCTTGCTCAACCGGGTGATCTGCCCCCCGCCCAGCAGGGGATGCCCGCTCTGCGCCGCCACGGTTTCGTTGCCTCCCGGACAGGGTGCCTGGGCTGCGGCTGAAACAGGCCAGTGCGGGGCCGGTTCCGGTCGGCGCCCGTGCGGATGCGGCAGAAGGGAGCGCCCAGGCGATCCGGGTGGCATCATCCATGCGGGCCGGAAGGCGCCAGGTCGGCCGCCGCCTGGCGCGGGACGCGTGCCGGAGACCTGTCACGACCAGGCCGGCCACCGGGCATGGAAGCCCCGTGCGCGTCGAGGCTGCGGCGGCACATGCGCGGTTTGTCACCGCGCTCAGTTCCGAAAAGGCAGGATGTCCCGGAGCAGATGGTGGGCGCGACAGGGATTGAACCTGTGACCCCTACCGTGTCAAGGTAGTGCTCTCCCGCTGAGCTACGCGCCCATCGTCCGGGGTGGCGGTGTTTAGCCCGCCCGTTCGGGGTCGGCAAGCCTCTCGCGGCAATATTCATGGCAGTTGACGGCCTTTGTCGTGGATGACAGGGGACGGCGCCTGTGGCTTGATGGGCGCTGCCGATGGATCTCCCGCAGGACCTGACCCCCGCCCCGACGCTTGCCGCCGAGCCGCCGCCCTATCTGCTGACGCAGCCGGCACGGAGGAGCTCGCCGCTCGTCTTCGCCTCGCCGCATTCCGGCCGGCTCTACCCCGCCGATTTCGTCGCCGCCGCCCGGCTCGACCCCGTCGCGCTCCGGCGCTCGGAAGACGGTTTCGTCGACGAGCTCTTCGCCGCCGCGCCCGAGCACGGCGCGCCCCTGCTGGCGGCGACCTTCCCGCGGGTCTTCTGCGACGTGAACCGGGAGCCCTGGGAACTCGACCCCGGTATGTTCGACGGGCCGCTGCCGGCCTGGGTGAACACCGCCAGCCCGCGGGTCGGCGCCGGGCTCGGCACCATCGCGCGCGTGGTGGCGACGGGAGAGGCGGTCTATCGCCGCAAGCTGAGCTTCGCCGAGGCGGAGGACCGCATTCGCCGCTACTGGCAGCCCTACCACGCGGCGCTTGCCGCGCTGATCGCCGAGACCCGGGACGAATTCGGCTTCTGCCTGCTGATCGACTGCCATTCCATGCCGACCCACCCGGCCCAGGCCGGCAATCCGCCGGATTTCGTGCTGGGCGATGCGCATGGCACGGCCTGCGCGCCGCGGGCGACCCGGCTGGCGGAGGAATTGCTGTCCGGCCTCGGCTACCGGGTGCGGCGCAACGACCCCTATGCCGGTGGCTATGTCACCCGGCATTACGGCCGGCCGCGGGAAGGGGTGCACGCCCTGCAGGTCGAGGTCGCGCGGCCGCTCTACATGGATGAGGCGCGGATCGAGCGGCTGCCGCGCATGGCGGCGCTGCAGGCGGATCTGACGCGGGTGATCGAAGGGCTGACGCGCGCCGACTGGTCGGCGCTGCGCTGAGGCACCGCCCCGGATGCCCGGCAGGGCGCGGGGGAAGGCGCTGCGGGCCTGATGCTGGTGGCGCGCATGGCGCCCTGGTGGCCATGCGCGCAGGTCGCGGTCAGTCCCGCCGGCGACTCATCGCGGACCCGCTGGCCGACCGCGCGAGCAAGGGCCAGCTTCGGAATGCCCGGCACTGCAGGCCATGTGCGGGGGCAAGCCCCAACGTCACCGATTCAGGCACGACGGAATCGTGATCCCGCCCGGCGCCGGCGCGTGCCAAAAAAAAGGCGGTGCCGTGAGGCACCGCCGAGTTTAGGGAGGAAACGTCCAAGAAAACAGACAACCCGGCAACGCCGTGTTGCTGCGATGCACAAGTTAGGTGCCCGCACGGCGCCTGGCAAGGGGTTTTTGCGCTGCAGCATATTTTTGTTGCGGTCACCGCAGCCGGAGCCTCCGGCCTGCCAATTTTCCATTGCTGCCCAGCCATTTGTCACGTGCGGCTGCTGCCGCCCCTGAGGAGACCGCCGCATGCGCCTTGCCGCCGTCGCTGCCCTGGCCCTGGGACTCGCCGTGCCGACGGCCAGGGCGGAGCGGCCGGCGCCGCCCCCCATCGAACCGGGACAGATGTGCCAACAGGCGGTCCAGGCAGCCGAACGGGAGCACCGGCTGCCCGGCGGCCTCCTGCTGGCCATCGCCCGGGTGGAGTCCGGCCGGCCGGATTCCAGCGGCCGTGGCGGCGCCGGCTGGCCCTGGACCATCCATGCCGAAGGGCAGGGGCGCTATTTCGACAGCAAGGCGGAGGCGATGGCTGCGGTCGAGGCCCTGCGCGCCCGGGGGGTGAGGCTGATCGATGTCGGCTGCATGCAGGTGAACCTGCACCATCACCCGGAGGCCTTTCCCAGCCTGGAAGTGGCCTTCGACCCGGCGGCTAATGCCCGCTATGCCGCGCTGTTCCTGACCCGGCTCTATGCCCAGAGCCGCAGTTGGGAACAGGCGGCCGCCCATTACCATTCCCAGACGCCCGAACTGGCGGAAGCCTATCGGTTGAAGGTGATGGCTGCTTGGCCGGCGATGGCGGCCCGCCTGGCGGAGGAGCAGCGGCGCGCCCAACTGGTCGCGGCCTGGACCAATGGCCGCGTGGTCGAGGCGCGCCCGATCCGCGGCAACGGCTTCCAGGTGGTGGCCATGGCGAATGCGCAGGGGCAGCCGGCGGCGGGCCGCGGCCCGGGGACCCCCCTGCTGGTCATGGGCAGGCCGGTGCTGCGGCCCGGCCTGAACAGCACCCCGACGAGCACCGCGACACGGCCCACCACCACGCGGCGCCCCTTGCTGCTGGAAGTGGCGGAAGCACCGACACGGCGATAGGCCGAGCCGTCCGCGACGCGATCACGGACCTGCCGCGGATCGGCCTTCCGTAGGGCGCGCGCCGCGCTGCCGTCCGATCCCGGATGGCGGGAAGGCCCCGGTGCAGCCCCAGAGCGGCGTTCAGGCCCGATGGCTGGCGGCCGCATGCCCGCGATCCGCCGCCCGGCATCCCGCGCCCACAGCGGAACTGCGCCAGGGGCCGGCGGCCGCATGCCGGACACCAGGGCCATGGCGGGCCGCTGGGGAGCCTGGCGCCCCGGCCGGGCGGGCGGCTGCCATTCCGCCCGTGGCCTGCCCGGCAGACGGGCGGTGCTACCCGCCGAATTCCGCCCGGATCGCCGCCGAATGCTGGCCGATCGAGGGCACCGGGCCGAGCGCCCGCGGCCCCTCCGAAAGCCTGGCCGGCGGCGCGCCGATCTGCACCGGGCCGTTCGGCGTCTCCACCGTCACCCGCCGCAGCGCCGGGTGGGTCCGCAGCCCCTCGCAGTCATTGACGAAGCCATAGGCGGTATTGGCGCGCCGCAGCTTCGCCGCGCATTCCTCCCGTGTCAGGGAGGCGAACATGCGGGCGATATGCGCGTCCACCACCGGGCGGTTCGCCACCCGCTCGTTGTTCACGCGGTAGCCCTCCTGCTTCGGCAGCTCGGGCTCGTCCAGGAAATGCGCGCAGAAGCTGGCCCATTCCCGCTCGTTCTGGATGGCGATGAGGACGAGCTGGCCGTCCCTGGTCTCGAAGGCGCCATAGGGACAGATGGAGGGATGCGCGAGGCCGATGCGCGGCGGGTTCTTGCCCGTGCCCTCGTATTGCAGCAGCGGCACCGTCATCCAGTCCGCCATGCCGTCGAACAGGCTGACGGCGATGCCCTTGCCGCGGCCGGTGATGCCGCGCTCGATCAGCGCCTCCAGCACCGCGGCATGGGCGTGCATGCCGCAGGCGATGTCGCAGGCCGAGACGCCGACGCGCCCCGGCCCCTCGGCGCGGCCTGTGATGTAGGCGAGGCCGCTCTCCGCCTGCACCAGCAGGTCATAGGCCTTCATCGTGGCGTAGTCGCCCTCGTCGCCATAGCCCGAGATATCGACGGTGATGAGGCGCGGGTATTTCTCACGCAGCGCCGCGGAGCCGAAGCCCGCGCGCGCCATGGCGCCGGGGGCGAGATTCTGGATGAAGACATCCGCCTTCGCCAGCAGCCTCTCCAGCAGCGCCTTGTCCCCGGGGTTCTTGATGTCGAGGCAGAGGCTCTCCTTGCCGCGGTTCAGCCAGACGAAATAGCTCGACTGGCCCTTCGCCACCGCGTCATAGGCGCGGGCGAAGTCGCCCTCGGCGCGTTCGATCTTGATGACGCGCGCCCCCGCATCGGCGAGGCGGGAGGCGCAGTAGGGCGCGGCGACGGCCTGCTCCATGGAGACGACAAGCAGGCCCGCGAGGGGCTTCGATCCGGTCATGGCGCGCACTCTGGCCGAGGCGCCGGCTTCCGTCGAGGGCACGGGCGGCGATCCCCTGCCCGCCGCGGCGGGCGGGTCTTGACTTCAACCCCGCGCCGCCGTTCCTGCCGGGGAGCCTGGCTCCCGCTGTCGCTCGCTGCGCCGGGGCCAGGGCGACCCGAATGGCCTCGCGGGCGGTGCCATCCGGCCCGTGGCGATCCGCCCGCCGCCGGAGGAACCGCAGACCCATCATGTCCGGCCTGTTCTCAGAAGCCGCCCTCGTCGCGCTGGGCGTCACCGTGCTTGCGGGCCTGTCCACCGTCCTCGGCAGCCTCGCCGTCGCGCGGGCGGACCGGGCGGATCCGCGCCTGCTCGCCGTTGCCCTCGCCTTCGCCGGCGGCGCCATGGTCTATGTCTCGCTGGTCGAGATCCTGGGCAAGGCGGCCGTGGGGCTGACCGCCGAGCACGGGCTCCGCTGGGGGCATGGCCTGGCGACGCTGGCCTTCTTCGGCGGGGTGCTGGTCGTCATCGGGCTCGACCGGCTGGTGCCGAATCCGCATCCGGATGTCGCCGTCACCTCGCCGGCGGAGAAGAGAGAGCTTGGGCGCGTCGGCCTGCTGGCGGCGGCCGCGATCACCGCGCACAACCTGCCGGAGGGGATGGCGACCTTCTTCGCCACGCTCGAGGATCCGGTGCTGGGCAGCACGCTCGCCGTCGCCATCGCGCTGCACAACATCCCGGAGGGCATCTCCATCGCCGTGCCGGTCTTCTACGCCACCGGCAGCCGCTGGAAGGCCGGCATGGCGACCGTCGTGGCCGGCTTCGCGGAGCCGGTCGGCGCCGTTCTCGGTTATCTCGTGCTGGCCCCGATCCTGAGCCCGACCGTGATCGGGCTGATCTTCGGCGCCATCGCGGGCGTCATGGTGTTCCTTGCGCTGGACGAGTTGCTGCCCGCCGCCAAGCGCTATGCCGAGGGCCATGAGGCGACCTACGGGCTGATCGCCGGCATGGGCATGCTGGCGCTCAGCCTGGTGCTGTTGCGATAGGGGCCTGCGCGGGCCGGCAGGCGCCAGCCTGCCGGCTTCGGCGGATCTCCGATCCGACAGGCCGCGATGCCCTGGCCTGGCCATCGGGCCGGAAGACCATGCCCGGGGGAAGGGCAGCCGATGGTGCGCCCCCGCTCAGTCGAGCCGGATGCCAAGCTCCTGGATGATCGGGGCCCATCGCGCCGTCTCCTCCCGGATCATGTGCGCCATCTCCGTCCGGCCCCGGAACACCGCCTGCGTGCCCTGCGTCATGAAATTCGCCTGGATATCCGGGTCGGCGACCGCGACGCGGAAGGCCTCCTCCAGCCGCGCCAGCACTGCCTCCGGCGTGCCGGCGGGCGCGACGAAGCCCTGCCAGCCGGGCACGACCAGGTCGGGGAAGCCCTGCTCCGCCGCCGTCGGCACCTGGTTGAGCGCCGGGTGCCGCTCCCGCCCCAGGAAGGCGATGGCGCGGACGCGGCCAGCATCCACCTGCGCCTTGGCCAGGTTGAAGCCGTCGATCATCAGCTGGATGCGCCCGCCCAGCATGTCCTGCAGCGCCGGCGCGCTGCCGCGATAGGGGACGTGGACGATCTCGGCGCCGGACTGCTTGCGGAAGAGCTCGAAGCCGAGATGCGTGATTCCGCCGGCGCCGCCCGAGCCGAAATTGAGCTGCCCCGGCCGGGCCTTGGCCAGCGCCACCAGTTCGCGGAGGTCGCGCGCCGGCAGATCGGCCGGCACCATGACGAAGAGCGCGCCGGCAGTGACGGTGCCGATGGGCGTCAGGTCGCGCGCCGGATCGAAGGGCAGGTTGGCGTAGAGCAGCGGGTTGACCGCGATGACGCTGTTGTTGACGTGGCCGATGGTATAGCCGTCCGCCGCGCTCTTCGCGACCTCGGCGAGGCCGAGATTGCCGTTCGCCCCGCCGCGGTTCTCGACCAGGACGGACTGGCCGAGCAGCGGCTGCATCTTCTGCGCCAGCGGCCGGGCGACGAGGTCGGAGCCGCCGCCGGGCGGGAAGCCGACGACGATGCGGATCGGGCGGGTCGGGAAGCCCTGCGCGCGGGGCGCGGCCAGGGGAGCCACGGCGAGCGCGGCGGCAAGCAGGGTGCGACGATGCACGGCGTTCCTCCAGGGCGCGGCCGACTGTCGGGCCGCTGCCGCTGGCAGGATAATCAGGCCGCGCCGATGGCGCCAGGACGCTGCGCGGGCCCGGGCAGACCGCCTCCGGTCATGCCGGAGCGGATCGCGGCGGGGCGTGAACGTCCCGGCCTTGCCGCCCGGGGCGGCCGCGGGTCAGTAGCTCCGCGGCATCCCGAGAACATGTTCGCCGATATAGGACAGCACGAGATTCGTGCTGATCGGCGCCACCTGATAGAGCCGCGCCTCGCGGTACTTGCGCTCCACGTCGTATTCCTCGGCGAAGCCGAAGCCGCCATGGGTCTGGATGCAGGCCTCGCCCGCCGCCCAGGCGGCATCGGCGGCCAGCATCTTGCCCATGTTGGCTTCCTCGCCGCAGGGGAGGCCGGCCTCGAATTTCTCGAGGCCGAGCTTCAGCAGCGCCTCGGCGGCGCGCATCTGGGCATAGGCCCTGGCGATGGGGAACTGGACGCCCTGGTTCTGGCCGATAGGGCGGCCGAACAGCACGCGCTCCTTGCTGTAGTCCACGGCCTTCCGGATGAACCACTTGGCGTCGCCGATCGATTCCGAGGAGATCAGCAGCCGCTCGGCATTCATCCCGTCCAGGATGTAGCGGAAGCCCTTGCCCTCGAGCCCGACCAGGTTCTCGGCCGGCACCTCCATGTTGTCGAAGAAGACCTCGGTGGTGTTGTGGTTCATCATCGTCCGGATGGGACGGATGGTCAGCCCCTTGCCCAGCGCCGCCTTCATGTCGACGATGAAGGTCGAGAGGCCGTCGGTCTTCTTGGCGACCTGGTCGCGCGGCGTGGTGCGCGCGAGCAGCAGCATCAGGTCGGAATGCTCGGCGCGGCTGGTCCAGATCTTCTGGCCGTTGACGATGTACCTGTCGCCCTCGCGCCGCGCCACGGTCCGCAGCGCCGTGGTGTCGGTGCCGCTGGTCGGCTCCGTCACGCCGAAGGCCTGCAGGCGCAACTCGCCGCTGGCGATCTTCGGCAGGTAGCGCTTCTTCTGGTCCGGGCTGCCATGCCGGAGGATGGTGCCCATGATGTACATCTGGGCATGGCAGGCGCCAGCATTGCCGCCGGATTTGTGGATCTCCTCGAGGATCGCCGCGGCGGCCGAGAGCGGCAGGCCCGCGCCGCCATATTCCTCGGGGATCAGCGCGCCCAGATAGCCTGCCTCGGTCAGCGCCTGGACGAAGGCGGTCGGGTAGGCACGGTCGCGGTCCACCTGGCGCCAGTACTCGCCGGGGAAGCGGGCGCAGAGCTTCGCCACCTCCTCCCGGATCTCGGCATGCGGGTCGGCGGCGATCAGCGGCTGGTCCATGGGCGAAACTCCTCCGTCACACGGCTTAGGACGGGGCAGGGGGGCTGGCAAGGCAGGCGGCCCGCCCGGGCGTCCCGGCGGTTCGGGGCGCAGCATCGCCATGCGCGAGCCTTCAGGGAATTCGAAAGCGGCGATAGAAGCCATCGAATTCCGTTAAGGCCGACCAGATGGACCTCAGGCAGCTCAGGACCTTCCGGGAGGTGGCGGAGGCCGGCTCGCTCAGCCGCGCGGCGGACCGGCTGCGCCTCGCCCAGCCCGCCCTCTCCCGCCAGATCCGGCTGCTGGAGGAGGAGGTGGGCACCGCCCTCTTCGCCCGGCACGGGCGCGGGATGCAACTGACCGAGGCGGGCACGGCCTTCCTCGCCCGCATCGCCGGCCCGGTGCGCCAGCTCGAGCGCGCGGCGGAGGAGGTGCGGGCGCTCTCGGGCGCGGTCAGCGGCCAGGTCGCGCTCGGCATGATGCCGACGCTGGCCTGCGTGCTGGCGGGGCCGCTGGCGCGGCGCGTGGCGGCGGAGCATCCCGGCATCTCGCTCCGCATCGTGGAGGGCTATACCGGCCATCTCGTCGAATGGGTGCAGCGCGGGGTGACGGATGCGACCCTGCTCTACGGCCCGGCGCGGGAGTTGCACCTGCGCGTCACGGAACTGCTGCTGGAGGAAATGGTGCTGGTCGGCGATGCCGGCAGCGGGCTCGGCCCGGCGCCCGTCCCCTTCGCCGCGCTGGCCGGCCGGCGCCTGGTGCTGCCGAGCCGGGCCCATGGCCTCCGGCGCATCGTGGAGACCGCGGCCGGCCGCGCCCGGATCGCCCTCGACGTGGCGTTCGAGGCGGACAGTTTTGGCGTGCTGAAGGATCTGGTGGAGGCCGGGCTGGGGCAGGCGGTGCTGCCGCGTTCCGCCATCCGGGCCGAGGAGGCGGCCGGGCGGCTGCGCAGCGCGCCGCTGGTGCGGCCGGTGCCGCGGCGGCAGGTGGTGCTGGCCCTGCCGCCGGACCGCCCGCCGTCGCGTGCCACCACGACGGTGCTCGCCCTGCTGGAGCGGGAGGTGGCGGCGCGGGCCGCGGCGGGGGACTGGCAGAAGCTCGGCGGGTAGGAAACCCAGACCGGTCCAGGCCGGGTTCCGGCCTGGCGGGTTGGCGGCACTGCCGCCAACGGCTGGGGAAGGCAGAGCCTTCCCCAGGCTCACTCGGCTGCGAGCCTCTGCGGCAGCACCGCCTCCAGCGAGGTCCGCACCACGATCGCCGCTGCGCCCGGCGCGCGCAGGGCGGCCTCCAGCGCCGGGAGGTCCGCCTTGCTCTCCACCACCGTCACCGGCACGCGGAAGGCGGCGCACCATTGCGCGAAATCCGGGTTGACCAGCGTGGTGCCGGAGACCCGGCCGGGATGCGCCTTTTCCTGGTGGATGCGGATGGAGGCGTAGCTGCCGTTGTCGGAGAGGACGAGCTTGAGCGCCGCCCCGCGCGCCACGGCAACCGCGTACTCCGCGCCCGTCATCAGCGCCCCGCCATCGCCGACCAGGGAGATGACGGTGCGGTCCGGGCAGCGCAGCGCGGCGGCGACGCCGGCCGGGACGCCGAAGCCCATGGCGCCGGAGACCGGCACCAGCAGGCGCTGCGGCGGCACCCAGGCGGTCTTGCGGTAGAAGGGGGCGCCGAAGGTGCCGGCATCGAGCGTGACGATGGCGTCCCGCGGCGCCAGGCGCTCGATCAGCTTCGCCACCTCGGCGAAGGCGACGCCGTCCGGCCATTGCCGGGGCACCACTTGGCAGTCGGAGACATGGATGTCCCGCAGCCTGGCAGTCCAGGCAGCGCGGCCGGCGGGGGCGGCGGGCGCCTCCCCGGCCAGCGCCGCGATGGTCGCCCGCGCATCGGCGGCCAGGGCGAGTTCGGCCGGGAAGAGCCAGCCGAGGAAGCGCGGATCGGCGCAGACATGCACCAGTCGCTGGCCGGCGGCAGGCCAGGTCCAGCCCTGTGTCGTGATGTCGGTCAGCCGCGTCCCCAGCGCCAGCACCAGGTCGGCTTCCGCGAAAGCGGCGCGCTGGGCGTCCGGGTTCCTGAGGCCCAGGTCGCCGGCATAGAGCGGGTGGGTGTTGTCGAAGAGGTCCTGCCGGCGGAAGGAGACGGCGACGGGAAGCTGCCACGCCTCGGCGAAGGCGCGCAGCGCCGCGCGCGCGCCCTCGGCCTCGAAGCCGTGCCCCGCCAGCAGGATCGGCCGCTCTGCCGCCCGCAGCATCGCCGCCAGCCGCGCCGCATCGGCCGGGGCGGGCGGCACGGGGGCGGGGAGGGTCGCCGGCGGCACCGGCGCGCGGCAGTCCATGGCCAGCAC
Source organism: Roseicella aerolata (assembly GCF_020523605.1). Classification (GTDB taxonomy): domain Bacteria; phylum Pseudomonadota; class Alphaproteobacteria; order Acetobacterales; family Acetobacteraceae; genus Paracraurococcus; species Paracraurococcus aerolatus. The sequence goes on from NZ_JAJAQI010000013.1 coordinate 10,504, forward strand.
GTCCTCGGGCAGGGAGAGCACCACGGGGCCCGGCACGCCGCCCATGGCCATGGCATGGGCGCGGGCGATCAGTTCCGGTACCTGGTCCGGGTCGGTCGCCTCGCCGATCCATTTGGCGACGCCGCGGAACATGGTGGCGTAGTCGATCTCCTGGAAGGCGTTGCGCCGGAGGTCACGCTTCTCGACCTGCCCGATCAGCAGGATCAGCGGCACCGCATCCTGCTCCGCCGTGTGCACCGCGATGCTGGCATTGCAGGCGCCGGGACCGCGGGAGACCAGCACCACGCCCGGCCGCCCCGTCAGCTTGGCATCGGCCACGGCCATGAAGCCGGCGCCGCCCTCGGATCGGCAGGTGACGAGGTCGAGCGAGGGGTGGGCGTGCAGCGCGTCCAGCAGGGCAATGTAGCTCTCGCCCGGCACGCAGAAGGCACGGTCGATGCCCTGGGCGGCGAGGAAGGTGACGAGCTGTTCGGCGGCGGTCGGCATGCGGCGTCCTGGACGGTTCTTATGGAACCGGACTACCGCAGCGCCAGGGGATTGCAAACCATGCCCGGAAGCGGGTCAGGGCGCCCCTTCCGCCATGCGGGCCTCGAGCCGGGCCAGGGCGCCGTCCTCCAGGCCGAGCACCAGCTCGGCCCGCCAGACCCGGCGATCCTCGCCCGGCGCGGCATGGGTGCAGCGCCAGCCTTCGCTGGCGGGCAGGCAGGCGAAGCCCATACCCTCCAGCCGCCGCACGAGCGGCGCCGGCGGCGTGCCGGGCGGGAATTCCCGCAGCAGGTCGCGCTGCAGCGCGGCACCGCCCGCGGCGGGGCCCATTCGGCGATAGCCCTCCAGCGGGGAGGGCGGCGCAGGGTCCGCGCCGAGCCAGGCGATGCCGCCCACCGCCAGCACCAGCAGCAGCCCCACCAGGCCGCCGCGGACCAGCGTCTCCCGCTGCAGGCCGAGCCCGGTGGTGGCGGAGGGCTCCGCCGTCTGGCGCGCCATCTCAGTCGCGGTTGCGGCGGATCAGCCGGCCCGGCGCCTCGCCGGTCATTCCCTTCCCGGTGCGGAAGACCGGCACGCCATTGGTCCAGACCTCCTCGATGCCGTCGCTCTCCTGCTTCGGCTCCTCGAAGGTCGCGCGGTCGATCACCCGGTGCGGGTCGAAGAGCACGAGGTCGGCATAGGCACCCGGGCGCAGCACGCCGCGATCCACCATGCCGAAGAGCTGGGCGGTGCGGCCGGTCATCTTGTGGATCGCCTCCTCCATGGAGAGGAGACCCAGCTGCCGGCTGTACAGGCCGAGCACCCGCGGGAAGGTGCCCCAGAGCCGGGGATGCGGGTGCTCGTCATGCGGGATGCCGTCCGAGCCGATGACCGAGATCGGGTGCTGCATGATCCGCCGCACATCCTCCTCGTCCATCTGGAAGGTGATGGCGCCCGCGGGCAGCAGCTTCTCGGCGGCGGTGCGGATATCGGTGTTCCAGCCGCGCGCGACGTCCTTCAGGTCCTTGCCCGCCATCTCCGGATGCGGGATGGACCAGGTGACGATGACGCGCACATCGTCGCGCAGCCGGTCCGGCATCAGCACGGTGGAGCCGGCGGGGTAGGGGTACATGTCATAGGCCACCTCCTGCATGGAGGCCGCGGCCTCGATCAGCGCCAGAGTCTGGACGCTGCGGCCGTAATTCTCCGGCATCGAGCATTTGTGGTGGCTGATCCAGACCGGCACGCCGACGCGCTTGCCGATCTTCAGCGTCTCCTCGATGGAGGCGCAGACCCGGTCCGCCTCGTCCCGCATATGGGTGAAGTACATGCCGCCCGCGGCCCGCAGCGGCTCGGCCACCGCGATCACCTCCTCGGTCGTCGCATGCATGTTGGGCTTGTACCAGAGGCCGGTGGAGAAGCCGGAGGCACCTTCGGTGAGGGACTCGGCGACGAGGCGGCGCATCTCCGCGATCTCCCGGTCATTGGCCGGGCGGTAGAGGTCGTCGCCCATGACGCGGTGGCGCAGGGTCTGGTGGCCGACGATGGCATAGGTGTTCACCGCCGCCGGGGTCTTGCGCAGCGCCTCGGCATATTCGCCGAAATGCCCGTAGCGGAAGCCGGTCTCGTCGCCGACCAGGTCGAGCGGCGGGACCGGGCGCTTGGTGAAGCGGGCCGGCGCCAGGCTGACGCCGCAATTGCCGACCACCACGGTGGTGACACCCTGGGACGACTTGCAGCGCAGGCACTCGCAGCCCATCAGCACCGCGCGGTCGTCATGGGTATGGGCGTCGATGAAGCCGGGGGAGAGCGCCTTGCCGGTCGCGATCACCTCCCGGTCCGCGCTGGCGCTGCCGAGATCGCCGACCGCCACGATGCGGTCGCCGGTGACGCCGACATCGCCGGTGCGGCGCGGGCCGCCGGTGCCGTCGAACAGGGTGGCGTCGCGGATGATGAGGTCGCAGCGAAGGGCCATGGGCGCGTGAACTCCTGGCGCGAGGGCGCGGGTCTGCCGCAAGGGTTACCCGGATGGCGCCAGGGCGGGAAGGGTGCGGGAAGGCCGCGGCTTGCCAATCCGGCCATGCCCGATCATCCATAGGCCAGGGTCCGGCGAACCGGGCCAGGGAGAGACGATCCGACCATGACCATGCTCGACCGCCGGCAATTCCTCGCCGGCACGGCCGCCGCCGGCGCCGGCCTTGCCACCGCCGGACGGAGCTGGGCGCAGCCGCGCGACGCCACCATCCGCATCGCCGTGCTGGCCGATTTCTCCGGCCCCTATCGAGACACCTCCGGCCCGACCTCGGTCGTCTGTGCCCGGCAGGCGGTGGAGGATTCCGGCATCCTCGCCCGCGGCATCAAGGTGGAGGTGATCCAGGGCGACCACCAGAACCGCCCGGATGCCGCGCTCTCGCTCGCCCGCCGCTGGTTCGACCAGGACGGCGTGGACATGGTCTGCGAGGTCAACAACTCCGCCATCGCGCTCGGCATGGCGAATCTGGTGAAGGAGAAGGACAAGGTCCAGCTCGCCTCCGGCGCCGCCAGCTCCGCCCTGACCGGCGAGCAATGCAGCAGCAACACCATCCAATGGACCTACGATACCTGGATGTTCGCCAACGCCGTTGGCAGCGCGACCGTGCGGGCGGGCGGCGATACCTGGTACTTCCTGACCGCCGATTACGGCTTCGGCCACCAGATGGAGCGCGACACCACCCGCTTCGTCCAGGCTGCCGGCGGCAAGGTGCTGGGGGCCGCGCGCTTCCCCTTCCCGGGCACCACTGATTTCTCCGCCTTCCTGCTGCAGGCGCAGGCCAGCCGCGCCAAGGTCGTCGGCCTGGCCTCGGCGGCCGCGGACACGGTGAACTGCATCAAGCAGGCGAAGGAATTCGGCCTGACCCGGCGCGGCCAGAAGCTGGCGGGCCTGGTGATGTTCACCACCGATATCCATGCCATCGGGCTGGAGGCGGCGCAGGGCCTGCTGCTGTCGGAGGTGTTCTACTGGGACCTGAACGACCGCACCCGCGCCTTCCTCGATCGGGTGAAGCCGAAGACCCCGCAGAACTGGCCGAACCAGGAACATGCCGGCACCTATTCGGCCTGCCTGCACTACCTGAAGGCCGTGGCCGATCTTGGCGCCGCGCGCGCCAAGGCGAGTGGCCTCGAGGTGGTGCAGCGCATGAAGGCGATGCCGACCGAGGATGACTGCTTTGGCCCCGGGCGGGTGCGGGAGGATGGCCGCAAGATCCATCCGGCCTATCTGTTCGAGGTGAAGTCGCCCGCCGAGAGCAAGGGCCCGTGGGACTACTACAAGCTGGTCGGCACCGTGCCGGCCGACCAGGCCTTCCGGCCGTTGAATGAGGGCAACTGCCCGCTGGTGCGGGGGTAGCCGCGCCCGGGTGGAGGTTCCCGGACCTCCACCCGGCAGCGCGGCCGCGGCGTCAGGCCACCATGCCGCCATCCACCGGCAGCGCGGCGCCGGTGATGAAGGACGCTTCCTCCGAGAGCAGGAAGAGCGCGGCATTGGCGATCTCCTCCGGCCGCGCGGCGCGCTGCATCGGGGTGGCGCCGCCGAAGCGCTTCGCCAACTCCTCCACATCGTTGCCGCGGGTCGCGGCCTGGTCGGGCCGCGCGACGAAGACCCGCAGCATGGGCGTGTCCACCGGGCCCGGGCAGACGGCGTTCACCCGGATGCCCTCCGGCGCCAGGCGCTTGGCGAGCGAGCGGACGAAGCCGACCACGCCGAATTTCATCGCCGAATAGACCGGGCTGAAGCCGGAACCCGCGAGGCCGGCGATCGAGGCGGTGAAGAGCAGGCTGCCGCCGCCGCGGGCGCGCAGCTGCGGGATCGCCGCTTCGGTCGTCACCAGGACGGTGCGCAGGTTGAGATCCACGGCAAGCTCGAAATCCGCCATGTCGATCCCCTCCACCGCGGCGGGGCCGGGATGACCGACATGGTTCCAGACGAAATCGAGGCCGCCGAAGCTGGAGGCGGTCTGCAGCACGATGTGGCGGGCGTAGTCGTCCTCCCGCAGGTCGCCGACCAGGCCGATCGCGCGGCCGCCGGCCGCCTTGATCTCCTCCACCACCTGCGCCACCCCTTCCGCGTCGCGGTCCACCACGGCGACCGCGGCGCCTTCGCGGGCGAAGCGCAGCGCCCCCGCGCGCCCCATGCCGGAGGCCGCGGCGGTGACCAGGCCGATCCTGTTCTGCATGCGCATGCTGTCGTTTCCTCCGGGCCCGTGGATCGGGCCATTGTCTTCGCTGGCCGTCGCGCTGCGTCGGCGGACGGCTGCACCGATCCTAGTTCGGTGGCCCGGCCGGCGACAGGGTGAGGCGCCCGCGGGCGGCTTGCCGCGACGCGAGGGGCGCGGCAGCATCCGGCACATCGCGGGATTGCGTTGCCGCGGAAGAGAGGAAACATCCATGAGCACTACCCCGATCGGGCGGCGCGCGGCCTTCGCCGGCGCGGCCGCCGGCCTGGCCGCGGCCGCGCTGCCCGCCGCCGCGCAGACCAACGGCCAGCCCCGCCCGGCCGCGCCGGCGGCGCTGATCCGCGGCTTCTCGCGGGAGCGCCTCGCGCGCATCGCCCCCGTCATGCAGGCGGAGGCCGAGCGTGGCTCCTTCCCCGGCGCCGTCACGCTGATCGCGCGCCAGGGCGAGATCCTGCATCTCGAGGCGCATGGCCACCAGGACGCGGCGAAGACGAAGCGGATGCCGCGGGACGCCATCTTCCTGCAGGCCTCCATGACCAAGCCCATGACCTCGGTGCTGGCGATGATGCTGGTCGAGGAAGGGCGGATGAAGCTCGATGACCCGATCGGCGCGCATCTGCCGGAACTGCGCGAGCTGAAGGTGGAGGTGACGCGGGACGGCCAGACGGAGCTGGTGGCGCCGGTGCGGCCGCCGACGGTGCACGACCTGCTGCGCCACAGCGCCGGTTTCGTCTATGCCTCCGCCTCGCCCTCGCCGCGCATCAAGAGCCTCTACGAGGAAGGCAATATCGAGGGCCGCGCAGGCCCCATCACCGACGAGGAGATGCTGCGGCGGCTCGGGCAGATCCCGCTGGCGTTCCAGCCGGGCACCACCTTCTTCTACTCGATTGCGACCGATGTGCTCGGCCTGCTGGTCGCGCGCGTCGCCGGCAAGCGGCTGGATGCGGTGCTGGAGGAGCGGCTGCTGAACCCGCTCGGCATGCGGGACACGCACTGGTTCGTGCCGGCGGAGAAGCGCGCGCGGCTGGCCGAGGCGCCGGATTCCGATCCGCAGAAGGAGTCCATGTGGAGGAGCTACCGCATCCTGGAGGATGAGCGGGCGACCTCCTACCTCAAGGGCGGCGCCGGCCTGGTCTCCACCGCCGGGGACTACATCCGCTTCGCGCAGATGGTGGCCAACAACGGCGTCCATGAAGGCCGGCGCTACCTGGCCGCGCCGGTGGTGAACTTCATGCTGTCCAACCACACCATCGGCATGGCGGGCTCGCCCATGGCCTCCACCGGGCCGGGCTACGGCTTCGGCCTCGGCTTCGGGGTGCGGCTGCAGGACGGCATGGGCACGGCGCCGGGCAGCACGGGGGATGCCATGTGGGCCGGCGCCTGGGGCACCAGCTTCACCATCGACCGGGCGGAAGGGCTGGTCGCCATCCTGATGGCGCAGGGGCCGAGCAACCGCGTGCGGACGCGGATGATCTTCAAGAACCTGGTCTATGGCGCGATGGTGGAGAGCCTCCGCCGCGCCTGACCACAGCGCGCCGCAGTCCGGTCGGGACTGCGGCGTGCGGTGGCTCCGTGTTGTCGGGGCAGATCCACGCGTCCGGTCCTCCGGCCCCCTGCGCCGTGGGGGTGGGGCGCCGGGCGGGTCCCGGCGCCCGACCCGGCCTCAGCGCGGCCGGACGCTGTCCACGGTGGAGAGGATGAAGGCGCGGATCTGCAGCACCTGCGCCTCCTCCAGCCTGCCGTGGAAGCGGGGCATGCCCTGCTCGACGAAGGCACCGCCGAGCACGAGCTGCGGCAGGGCCTCCATCGTCTCGCGCGTCGCATAGCCGAGATTCGGCACGTTGCCGCCGCTGTTCACCCCCGGCACGCCATGGCAGCCCGCGCAATTCGCCACATAGAGGCCGGTGCCGGGCTCCACATCCTCCTTGCGATAGGCGATGCCGGAGACGAGCGGCCGCCGCTCCACCGTGACCGCTGCCGGCATGGCGGCCGTGCCGCCGAGGCGGAAGGTATAGACCCGGCCGGGCGAGACCCGTTCGGTCGCGCGCTGGACGATGCCATAGACCCCGCCCCAGCCGACCGCGATGGAGACGTATTGCTGCCCGTCGATCTCATAGGTCGAGGGCGCCGCGACCACGCCGGAGCCGACCGGCACCTCCCACAGCTTCCTGCCGCCGCGTGCGTCATAGGCGATAAAGCGGCCATCCGCCGTGCCCTGGAACACCAGGCTGCCTGCGGTGGTCAGCGTGCCGCCATTCCAGGGGGAGTCGTAGGGCTGCGACCAGGCCTCCCGCTGGTTCACCGGGTCCCAGGCGACCAGCCTTCCGAAGGGCTTGGAGGTCGGCTCCACGGCGTTCAGCAGGAAGCCGAGATTCCAGCCCGTGCCGCTCTGGAAGGCGCCCGGCCGGGTGGCGTTCATGCGCCAGTTCTGGTCGGGCGTCAGGGTCAGCGGCACGCCGTGCACCGGCATGTAGACCAGGCCGGTCTCGGGATTGAAGGACATCGGGTGCCAGTTGCGCGCGCCATAGGCGGTCGGGATCGCCTCGAAGGGCTTGACCGGGTCGCGCGCGGCCGGGTTCTCGATCGGCCGGCCGGATTCGTCATAGCCGGTCGCCCAGTTCACCTCGGTATGCGGCCTGGCCGAGATCAGCCGTCCATCCGTCCGGTCGATGACATAGAAGAAGCCGTTCTTCGGCGCGTGCAGGATGACCTTGCGCGGCCGCCCGCCGATGGTGAGGTCGGCCAGGATCATCGGCTGGGTGGCGGTGTAGTCCCAGTTCTCCCCCGGCACATGCTGGTAGTGCCAGACATAGGCGCCGGTATCCGGGTTCAGCGCGACGATCGAGTGCAGATAGAGGTTGTCGCCGCCCGCCGGGCTGCGGAGATGCTGGTTCCAGGGCGAGCCATTGCCCGTGCCGACATACATCAGGTTCAGCTCGGGGTCGTAGGCCATGGTGTCCCACATGGTCCCGCCACCGCCGGCCTCCCACCAGCGCCCGGCCGGGTCCCAGGTCCTCACGGCACGGGCCATGGACTCGTCCTCGGGCGGCTTCGAGGGATCGCCGGGCACCGCGAACCAGCGCCAGGCCTGCTCGCCCGTCTCGGCGTCATAGGCCGTGAGATAGCCGCGCACGCCGTATTCCGCGCCGCCATTGCCGATGACGACCTTGCCCCGGAAGACCCGCGGCGCGCCGGTGATGGTATAGGGGCGGGCGCGATCCGTGATGGTGTCGCGTTCCCAGACCTTCCGGCCGGTCGCGGCATCGAGCGCGAAGAGCCGCCCGTCATAGGAGGCGACATAGACCTTGCCGCGATGCACCGCGACGCCGCGGTTCACCACGTCGCAGCAGCCCTTCTCGCCGTAGTCCCGCGGCACTTCGGGGTCGAAGGTCCAGAGCTTCTCGCCGGTGCGGGCATTGACCGCATGGACCACGGACCAGGAGGCGGTGACATACATCACGCCGCCGACCACGACGGGCGTCGCCTGCACTCCGCGCTTCGAGCCGAGGTCGTAGGACCAGGCGAGGCCGAGCTGCGCGACATTCTCCGCGGTGATCGCGCGCAGCGGGCTGAAGCGGTTCTCGGCGTGGTTCAGCCCGTAGCTGGGCCAGTCCCGGCCGGTCGCGGCATTCTGCCGGATGAAGTCCTGGTCCACCCGCCCAAGGGCGGCGCGGATCTGCTCCGGCGTGAGGGACTGGGCGAGCGCGGTGCCGGTGGCACAGGCGAGGATGGCGCCGAATGCGGCGCGGGCCAGCTTCATCCTGAATGACCTCCCCAAACTCGGACGGCTTCGGTCCTTGTCCGGGAAGGTTAGGTCATCGCAGCTTTCGCACACAACCGCGACGTGTGGCGCTGGCGGCCGGCGCCGCCAACGCCTGCGTGAGCGTCAGGTCTCGACCCCGTAGAGCTCCCGCGCCGCCTGCCTGGTGATCAGTCCGTCCGCGACATCACGCTTCACCAGTTCCGGGTCGCGCTGCTTCGGGTCGCCCATGCCGCCGCCGCCCGGCAGCTTGAGCAGGAGGCGGCGCCCCTTCGGGATCACCTGGAAGCCCTTGGTGCGGAGCGGCGTGCCATTGGCGTCGTTCAGCCCGACCCAGCCGCCGGCCCCCTCGCCACCGCCTTCCCGGCCCTTGGGCGGGTTGGCGACGCGGTCGAAGATGGCGTTCACGGCGAATTCGGCCTCGCCCTTGGCGCCGATCTCCATGATCTGGCCGAAGCCGCCGCGGGTTCGGCCGGCGCCGGCGCTGTCCGGCCGCAGCTCCTTCTTCCAGAAGATCACGGGGGCGACATTCTCCGTCGCCTCCACCGGCATGGTGCGCACGCCGGAGGGGAAGGCGATGCCGTCCAGCCCATCCTTGCTCGGCCGCGCGCCGGTGCCGCCGGAGTTGAAGGTGATGATCTCGAAATCCTCGACCTCCGCCGCCTGGCCCGAGACCTGGCTGCCGCCGCGCAGCGGCGGGTTCCACAGCGCCGAGGAGCCCTCCGCATTCACCCGTTCCGGCACCGCCTGGTGCAGGCAGCCCATCATCAGGTCGGGCAGGAGCTGGCCGACGACATGGCGGACGCTGACCGCATAGGGGCGCGGCGCGTTGAGGATGCAGCCCTCCGGGATCACCATCTGGAAGGGGCTGAGGCTCGCCCAGTTGTTCGGGATCTCGGGCGCCACGACGCATTTGATCCCGAAGCAGGAATAGGCCCGGCAATAGGCGGGCGGGACATTGATGCCGCGCGTCGAGAGGCCGGAGGTGCCGGCATAGTCCACCACGATCCGCCCGTCCTCGATGGTCATGGCGGCGTTGAGCGTCACCGGCGCTTCGTAGCCGTCCGATTTGATCTGCGCGCGGTAGGTGCCCTTGGGGAGCTTCCTGATCTCCTCCAGCGTGGCCTGGAGCGAGCTCTCGAAGATGAAGCCGGCCAGAGGGTCGAGGCTGTCCATGTCGAACTCGTCGAGCATTTCTACGAGTCGCTTGGCGCCCGCGTCGTTGCAGGCGCAGAGGGAGTAAACGTCCCCTTCCAGTTCGACCGGTGTCCGCGAACCGGCGCGGAGGAAGTCGAAGAAGGTCTCGTTCGGCTGGCCGCGGTCGAAGCATTTCACAATGGGGACGTAGAGGCCTTCCTCGAAGACGCTCCGCCCCTCCGGGCCCATGCCGAGGCCGCCGATATCGATGATATGCGCCGTGTTGGCGAAGAGGCCGACGATCTTCCCGCCCCGGAAGGCGGGCGTGACCACCGTCAGGTCATGCAGGTGCCCCGTGCCGAGCCAGGGATCGTTGGTGATGTAGTGGTCGCCCGGCTGCATGGTGTGGGCGGGGAATTTCGCCAGGAAATGCCCGACGCTCTCGGCCATGGAGTTCACATGTCCGGGCGTGCCGGTGACGGCCTGGGCCAGCATGCGGCCCTGCAGGTCGAAGATGCCGGCCGAGAGGTCGCCCGCTTCCCGCACCGTGGTGCTGAAGGCGGTGCGGATCATGGTCTGCGCCTGTTCCTCGACCACCGCGATCAGGCGGTTCCACTGGATCTGGCGCTGGATGGTGGCGAGGGCGCCCTGGGATTCGGCCATCTTCCGGTCCTGCCTTCGAATCAGAAGCCTGCCGCGCAGGCCTTGGTGACGAGGATGCCGACGCTCTGCTGCTGGAAGTCGCGCCGGTAGGTGTCGATGGCGGCCCGCAGGGAGTGCAGCGCCGCCTCGGCCGTCTCGGACGGCACGGTGACGAGGAAAACCTTGGTCGGCTCGGCCAGGGCCTGTCCCTGCCAGGTCCCGACCGCATCCAGGATGGTGGAGCCCTGGGGAAAGCGCGGCGTGAGATGGGCGAGACGGAACCGCTCCCACTCCGCCTCCGGGACCCTGAGGAATTCCCGCCCGTCCTGCCTGACGTTGCGGCCGAAGAAGGCGGTGAGGGCGCTGCGCTCCGTCATCCCGGCGGGGCAGGGGGTGGGCAGCACCACGACCTCCGCCGGCCTGGGCGCGCCGGCGTTGATCGTGCAGCCGCCCGCGAGCAGCAGGCCGGTCAGCGTGGCGCAGCGCGCCAGGGTCATGCGCGCCCGCCCGCCCCGCGATTCTCGAGGTCGAGATAGCCGAGCGAGTCCATCCGGCAGGTCCAGCCCGGCCCGACCAGCGTGCTCGTCTCCGCCTCCGCCACGATGCAGGGGCCCGTCACCATGGCGCCCGGCGCCATGGACGCGCGGTCATAGATGGGCCAGTCCGCGACCTCGCCGGTCACCGTGTCCCGCACCGCCTGGGTGCGGATCGGCGCGGGGGCGGGGGCCGCATGCGCCTCGGCCGCCGGCTCCACCGGCTCGAGGATGGTGGCGACGGTGACCGCGAAGCTCAGGATCTCCACATCGCTGCCCGGCACCGGCCGGTCGTAGAAGCGGGTGTATTCCTGGTCGTAGAGCGCGCGGATGGTCTTCACGTCCTCCGCATCCATGTCGCGCGGCGGCAGCGGCACGGCGATCTCGTGGCCCTGGCCGACATAGCGCATATAGGCGATGCGGCTCTCCTTGGTCTCCGCCCCGAAGGCCCCCTTGGCGACCACCGCCGCCGCCTCGGCGGCCATGCCGGCCAGCAGGGCGTTCACCGCCGCCACGTCGAAGCTGGCGAAGCGCTGGTAGAGGCTGCGGACGACCTCATAGGCCACCGGCGCGCGCAGGAAGCCGATGGCGGAGCCGACGCCGGCGCCGCTCGGCACCAGCAGCCGCCTCACCCCGATCTTCTCCGCGACGCGGTAGCCATGGACGGGGCCCCCGCCGCCGAAGGCGATGATGCTGCGGCCGTCGAACCCCTTGCCGCTCTCGATCGCATGCACGCGGGCGGCGTTGGACATGTTCTCGTCCACCATCTCGACCACGCCGAGCGCCGCCATCTCCGCCGGCAGGCCGAGCCTGCCGCCCACCTCGGCGGCCAGCGCATCCCGCGCCCGCTCCGGATGGAGCTTCAGGTTGCCGCCCGCGAAGGCGTCCGGATCGTAGCGGCCGAGCGCCAGGTTGGCATCCGTTACCGCCGGCCTGGAGCCGCCGCGGCCGTAGCAGGCCGGGCCGGGATCGGCGCCCGCGCTCTCCGGCCCGACGGTGATGCGGCCCATGCTGTCCACCGCGGCGATGGAGCCGCCGCCGGCGCCGATCTCCACCATCTCGATCACCGGGATGCGCAAGGGCAGGCCGGAGCCCTTCTTGAACCGCCCGACCCGCGCCACCTCGAAGGTGCGGGAGGCCTGCGGCTGGAAATCGTCGATCAGGCAGACCTTCGCCGTCGTGCCGCCCATGTCGAAGGACAGCACCTTCGCCAGGCCGCGCTCCTTCGCCACATGCGCCGAGAAGATGGCGCCGCCCGCCGGGCCGCTCTCCACCAGCCGGATCGGGAAGCGCGCCGCGGTGTCCAGCGTGGTGAGCCCGCCGCCCGAGAGCATCATGAAGACCGGGCAGGCGAGGCCCGCTTCCTGCAAGCCGATCTCCAGCCGCCTGAGATAGCTGGCCATCAGCGGCTGCACATAGGCATTGGCGACGGTGGTGCTGAACCGCTCCCACTCCCGCATCTCCGGCGAGACCTCGCTGCTCAGCGAGACCGGCACCTCCGGCCAGAGCCGCTTCACGATCGCCGCCGCCTGCTTCTCATGCGACGGGTTCACGAAGGCATGCAGGAAGCCGATGGCGACCGCCTCGATGCCCTCGGCCTGCATGAAGGCGACGTGCCGTTCCACCGCCGCCTCGTCCAGCGGCAGCAGCACCTTGCCGGTATTGTCCAGTCTTTCGGTGACAGGCAGGCGCCAGCGGCGCGGCACCAGCGGCTGCGGCAGCTCGATGTTCAGGTCGTACTGGTCGTAGCGGCTCTCATTGCCGAGGGCGAGGACGTCGCGGAAGCCCTCCGTCGTCAGCAGCGCGGTCCGGGCACCCTTGCGCTCGATGACCGCATTGGTCGCCAGCGTCGTGCCGTGGATCACCAGGGCGATGTCGGCGGGCGCGAGCCCGGCCCTGGCCAGCACCACCTGCACGCCTTCCAGCACGCCCTTCTCGGGCGCCGCCGGCGTGGTCAGCACCTTGGCGGTCCAGCGCTCCGCGCCGCGCTCGATGGCGAGGTCGGTGAAGGTGCCGCCGATATCGACTGCGAGGCGTGCGGTCACGCTGCATCCCCTTGGCCGTACTCCGCCGCGAAGCGCTGGGCGACCGCGCAGGCCGCCGCGAAATCCTCCATCCGCATGTCTTCCTTCGGGTTGTGGCTGCCGTTCTGGTTGCGCACGAAGAGCATGCCGGCCGGCACACCGGCTTGCGCGAAGGCGGCGGCATCATGCCCGCCGCCCGATGCCATGGAGAGATGCCGGATGCCGAGTGCCTCGGCGGCCCGCTTCAGCCCGGCCTGCACGCCGGCATCCATCAGGCTGGCGCGGCTGCCCGCCTCCGGCCCGAGGTCGAATTGGACGCCGCGCCGCGCCTCGATCTCCGCGACCTTGTCGTAGAGCACCTCGAACAGCGCGTCGCAGGAATGCAGGTTGACGCTGCGGACATCGAGCTGGAAATGCGCCTCGCCGGCGATCCTGGTGAAGCCCGCTTCTGGCGCCGTCGCCAGCACGCAAAAGGTGCAGACCATGCGGTGGCCGCGCGCTTCCAGCTGGCACCAGGCCTCGTCCAGCGCCACGGCCAGGTCGGCGAGCGCGATGGCGGCGTCCCGGCGGTATTTCCGCGGCGTGGCGCCGGAGTGGTTCCACTCGCCCAGCACCTTGCCCTGCCGCAGCCGGCGGCTGCCGGGGATGCCGGTGATGATGCCTACGGGCACTTCCTCGGCCTCCAGCACCGGCCCCTGCTCGATATGCACCTCGAGGAAGGCGGCGACGCCATCGGGGCCGATGGCCTTCTCGCCGCGCTCGATGAAGCCGGGGTCGAAGCCCTCGTCCTTCATGTGCTCGGCGAGCGTCCGGCCGGTGTCCAGCCGCCGCACGCCAAGCTCCTCCGGCTTCATGATGCCGAGCGCGCCGCGGCTGCCGGGATAGCTCGTCGGGAACCAGGCGCCCGCCTCCTCGGCGCGGATCGCCATGACGGTGATGTCGCGCGCCGGGGTGAAGCCGGCGCGCCTCATGCCGGCGACCGCTGCCAGCCCGGCCAGCACGCCCGCGGCGCCGTCGTAATTCCCGCCGGACTTCACGCTGTCCAGGTGGCTGCCCAGGATCACCCGTTTCGCCGCGCGGTCGGCGCCCGGCAGGGTCAGGTAGAGGTTGCCGACGGGGTCGACCTTCCTCTCCAGGCCCAAGGCCTCGCCGGCCTCGGCGAGCAGCGCATGCGCCATGCGCTCGCCGGGCCCGAAGGCCTCCCGCGTGATGCCGGTGCCGTCGAAGCTCTTCTCGCGCAACTCGGCGAACAGGCGCCCGGCCAGCGCGACATCGGGGGTGAGGTTGGGCAGCATCCGAGGCTCCTTGCGGGGTCGCGGCGCGGCCCCGTCCGCCGCTACAGCGGATTGGCGTTCAGAACTGAACGCCAATCCGCTGTAGGCTGATGATTGTCGGGCAGATTCACGCTCCCGGGCGGTGACGCCAGTCCGCGATCTGCTCTAGCGAAGCTCATTCTAGCGAAACTCATGCCGGTTCACGGAACCGGCCGGATCAGGCGGTGGCCGCGGGCGGCCGCCCGCGGCCTGCCCATTTTCAGACCATCCCGCGCACGCGGCCGCCATCCACGCGGATCATGCTACCGGTGATGTAGGCGCCCTTGTCGCTGGCCAGGAAGGCCCCCATCGGGCCGTAGTCGTCCGGCGTGCCGAGCCGCCCGGCCGGGATCTCGGCGGCCGCCTCGGCCAGCGCCTCCTCGAAGGAGACGCCCTTCTGCTTGGCGCGCGCCGTGGTGGTCTGGGTCACCCGGTCGGTCTGGATGGTGCCGGGGGCGAGGACGTTCATCGTCACCCCGTCCTTCGCCACCTCGCCCGAGAGGGTCTTCAGCCAGCCCCAGATCGAGGCCCGCAGCGTGTTGGACAGCGCCAGCGTCGGGATCGGGTGCTGCATGCCGGTGCTGCCCACCACGATCACCCGGCCCCAGCCCTGCTGCCGCATCGCCGGCAGCAGCCGGTTGGTGATGCGGATGGGGGAGACGACGATGTGCTGGAACCACTCCAGCAGCGCCTCCTCGGTGATCTGGGAGGCCGAGCAGGGGGGCGGGCCACCATGGTTCAGCACCAGGATATCGACCCCACCCATGGCGGCCACCGCCGCATCGGCCAGCCGGTCCATGTCCTCGCTGCGGGCCACGTCGGCGACCACGCCCGCGGCCGAGGCCGCGCCCTTCGCCTTCAGCTCCGCTGCCGCCTGGTCCAGCCGGCCCTGGTCGCGGCCGCTGATCACCACCGCGGCCCCCTCGGCCGCCAGCGCATCGGCGATCGACCGGCCGAGGCCCTTGGTTCCGCCCATCACCAGGGCCCTGCGGCCCTTCAACCCGAGATCCATGCGACCGGTCTCCCCTCCGATTCAGGGGGGCGACGGTGCCCCCGGCCAACCAACAAGGCAAGAAGCCGGGGGGAGGTATGCCCCCGCCACCCCCCCTATTTCCGTGAGTTTGGCACCCGTCGGGCTGGCAAGCCGGGACTGCGCTGGTAAAGGGGCCGCAAGAAGGAGATGTCCCCCATGGCCAAGCCGATCCTGCTCGTCACCCGCAAGCTGCCCGAGGCGATCGAGGCCCGCGCCGCGCGCGACTACGACGCCCGCCTGAACCCGCAGGACGAGAACTGGTCCACCAAGGGCGCCGAGATCGCCAGGCGTGCCACCGAGATCAAGGCGGAGGGTATCCTGGGCGCCGCCGGCGACCAGTTCGACGCGGCCTGCATCAAGGCCCTGCCGGAGAGCGTGAAGGTCATCGCCACCTTTTCCGTCGGCTTCGACCATATCGACACCGCTGCTGCGAAGGCGCGCGGCATCGTGGTGGTGAACACGCCGGAGGTCCTCTCCTTCGCCACCGCCGAATGCGCCTTCACCCTCATGCTCATGGCCGCCCGCCGCGCCGGGGAGGGGGAGCGGATGGTCCGCGCCGGCCAGTGGAAGGGCTGGGCGCCGACCCAGCTCATGGGCGTGACGCTGGAGGGCAAGAAGCTCGGCATCCTCGGCTTCGGCCGGATCGGGCGGGAGCTGGCCAACATGGCCCGCGGCTTCCGCATGGAGATCCACTACCGCGACATCCAGAAGCTGCCGCCCGAGATCGAGCAGGGCGCCATCTATCACGACAACGAGGACAGCTTCCTGTCCACCATCGACATCCTGTCGATGCATGTCCCGGGCGGGGAGGCGAACCGCCACTGGCTGAATGCCGCGCGCATCGCCCGGATGAAGAAGGGCGCGCTGGTGGTGAACAGCGGCCGCGGCGTCTCGGTCCATGACGAGAGCCTCATCGCCGCGCTCAGGTCCGGCCATATCCGCGCCGCCGGCCTCGACGTCTATGACGGCGAGCCGAAGGTGAACCCGGGCTATCTGACGCTGGAGAACGTGGCCCTGCTGCCGCATCTGGGCAGCGCCACGATCGAGACCCGCGACGCCATGGGCCACCGGGCGCTGGAGAACCTGGATGCCGTGCTGATCAAGGGCACGGAGCCGCCGCACCGGGTGGCGTGACCCCCGGCCCCCGGCGCATCCTCCCCGCAAGACCCCGGGGAGGATGCCTCATGGAGACCACCCGCCGCGCGACGCTCGCCGCCGCGCCCGCAGCCCCCGCCCTCATCGGCCGGGCCGCCGCCCAGGCGCCAGCGCCCACCACATCGCCTGCCGCCGTGCCGCAGGCGCCGGGCTGGTACCGCTTCCGGATCGGCGGCTTCACCGTCACCACCGTCTTCGACGGCTTCAACCGCCGCCAGGTGGACGGCCTGGTCCGCAACGTCCCGCTGCCGGAGGTGCAGGCGACGCTCGCCGGGAGCTTCCTGCCCACCACCACCTATGACGGCCCCTACACCGTCACCTTCGTCGATACCGGGCGGCTGCTGATCGCCTTCGATGCCGGCACCGGCGGCCAGATGGCGCCGACCGCCGGGCTGCTGGCGCCGAACATGGCGGCGGCCG
Organism: Roseicella aerolata; assembly: GCF_020523605.1. Taxonomy (GTDB): domain Bacteria; phylum Pseudomonadota; class Alphaproteobacteria; order Acetobacterales; family Acetobacteraceae; genus Paracraurococcus; species Paracraurococcus aerolatus. The sequence continues at coordinate 27,197 of NZ_JAJAQI010000013.1, forward strand.
GGCTGGACCCGGCACGGGTCGGGCTGGTGGTGATCACCCATTGCCACCAGGACCACATCCACGGCCTCACCACGCGGGACGGCACCGCGGTCTTCCCGAATGCCGAGGTGGCGGTGGCCGAGCCCGAATGGGCCTGGTGGAGCGACCCCGGCAACGAGAGCCGCAGCCCGCAGGGCCAGCGGGCGAATTTCGCCAATGTCGCCCGCCGCTTCGCCCCCTACCAGGCGCGGCTGCGCCGCTTCGCGCCAGGGGCGGAGGTCTCTCCCGGCATCCATGCGATCGCCGCGCACGGCCACAGCCCGGGCCACTGCATCTTCCGCGTCGCGGATGACGGGGAGCAGGCGATGATCCTGGCCGACACCACGCATCGGCCGGAGCTCTTCGCCCGCCGCCCCGGCCTGCATGCGGTGTTCGATTTCGACCCGGCCGCCGCCGAGGCGACGCGCCGCCGCGTGCTGGACATGGTGGCGGCCGACCGCATCCGGGTGATCGGCTATCATTTCCCCTTCCCGGCGGCGGGCCACATCCTGCGGGAGGGGGAGGGGTACCGCTATCTGCGGGCGGAGTGGGCCTGAGCTATCACCTCCAGTAGAGCCGCGTCGGGTTCTCCACCAGCACCTGCCGCCGCAGCCCCGCATCCGCCGTGAACAGCGCGAAGAGGTCCACGAGGTCGCCGTCATTCGGCATGTCGCCGCTGATGTTCGGGTGCGGCCAATCGGTGCCCCAGAGCACCCGCTCCGGCGCCGCCTCGATCAGCGCAGCGGCGAAGGGCACGGCATCGGTGAAGGGCCTGCCTGCCGAGGAGACGCGCTCCGCCCCGCACACCTTCACCCAGGCGAGAGGGTTCTGCATGAGGCGCAGAAGCTGCCGGAAGGGCGCCTGGCCGAGGCCCCCCTTCGCCTTCACCCGGCCCATATGGTCGATGACGAAGGGCACCCGCAGCCGGCCGATCCGCGCCGCGTGCTCCAGGATGTCCTCGGCATCCAGGTGCAGCACCACATGCCAGCCGAGCCGCTCGATCCGCCCGAGCACGGCATCGAACACATCGAGGTCGGGGGCACCGCCGAGATGGCGGACGAAGTTGAACCGCACGCCGCGGATGCCGCCCGCATGCAGCCGCGCCAGCTCGTCATCGGTCACGCCGGCATCGAGGATGGCGATGCCGCGATACGCCCCGCCCGAGGCGGCGATCGCGTCCAGCATCGCGGTGTTGTCGGTGCCATGGCAGCTCGCCTGCACGATCACCGCGCGCTCGACGCCGATGGTCCGATGGACGCGCCGCAATTCCTCGACCGGCGCGTCGGGCGGGGTATAGGCGCGCCCCGGCGCATAGGGGTAGCGGCCGGCCGGGCCGAAAACATGGCAATGCGCATCGCAGGCGCCGGGCGGCAGGCGGTGGCGCGGCACATGCGTGTGCGGGTCCGGCGGCTGGCAACTGCGGTCGGTCATCGCCTTCCTCCCCTCCGGGCCGGCGGCGCCCGCCCGAGCCTGCCTGGCCTGCCCGCCAGGGGTGGGCAGGGGCGGAGGCGCGACGATGCCATGCGGGGCGGCCCGGGATGATGGGACGCCGGGCGCGCGGCCCGGTCAACCGCTGCCGGGCAGGGGGCCGGGCCGCCCGAACAGCCAGCCCTGGCCGTAGTCCACGCCCAGCTCCTGCATCAGCCTGGCTTCCGCCTCGGTCTCGATCCGCTCGGCGACCACCCGGGCGCCGACGGTGCGGGCCAGCTCCACCATGCCGGCCACGATGCCGCGGTCCTGCGCGCTGCGCCCCGCCGCCGTCACATAGAGCCCGTCGATCTTCACATAGTCCACCCGGAAGGCGCGCAGATAGCGGAAGGCCGCGGCGCCGGCGCCGAAATCATCGATGCAGAGCGGCAGGCCGCGCTCGCGCAGCGCCTCCACCGTGCGGACCGCCTCGGCCTCGTTCTCGATCTCGGCGGTCTCGGTGATCTCGACCAGCAGGCGGTGGGACAGCAGCGGCTCGGCATCCAGCAGGGCCAGCAGCTTCTCCCGGAAGTCCGGGCTCTGCAGCGTGAGGCCCGACAGGTTGGCGGCGATGCGGCTGCCGCGCGCGGTGCGGGCGGCGGCGCAGACCGCGGCGAGCACCGCCCAGTCCAGCTCCTCCGACAGGCCCGCGGTCTCGGCGAAGGTGATGAACTCCTGCACGCCGCTGACCGGCGCCGCCGCGTCCGGCTCCGGCCGCAGCAGCGCCTCCCAGTGGTGGGGCATGCGGTCGGCGAGTCCGACGATCGGCTGGAAGGCCATGCGGAAGCGGCGTTCGGTGATGGCGCGGCGCAGCCAGACGGCGCGGGCACAGGCTTCCGCGACGAAGCCGGAGAGGCCATCGGCAAAGCCGGCCTGGTCCAGCGCCTCCGGCCCGTCGCGGGTGAAGCTGGCGAGCGCATGGCGCAGCGCGCGGGAGGCCTGCATGGGCGTCAGCCCAGCCGCCTGCAGCGGCAGGCTGCGGGTGGCGACCGAGGCGGCCTCCCCCGCCAGCGCGGCGATGCGGGCGCCGAGCGTGGCGAGATCGGGCTCCTCCTGCGAGATCAGCCCGTAGCGGCCGGCGGCCAGTTCCCCCGCGACGCCGTCGGGGCTGAGGGCGGCGGAGATGGTATCCCGGATCTGGGCGGCGATCTCAGGCGGCGGGGCAAGGGGGCCGTCGGCGCCGCGCAATTCGATAAGCCCGAGCGTGCTTCCGGCCCCGCCCTCCCGTGCCGCCAGCTCGGCCGCATCGCGCAGGGCGGCGGGGCCGGACTGGGGCGGTGCCGTGGCCGGGCTGGCCGGCATGGCGGCGAGGGTGAGGCAGAGCTGCCCCGCCTCCTGGCCGAAGAGCCGCAAGCCGGAGCAGGACATCGGCGTGCTGGCGGCATCGGCGAGCCGGAAGCGGGTAGGGGGCAGCCGGTCGCGCGCCAGCAGGCCGGCGAAGGCGAGGTCGAAGGCCGCCCGGTCCGGTTGTGCCAGCATGTCGCGCACCCGGCGGCCGACCCAGGCCTCGGCCGGGCTGCCGAGGCGGCTCTGCAGCGCCCCGGCGGCGAAGAGGACGCGCCCCTCGGGTGTCACCTCCAGCAGGATCTCGGCCGCGGCGAGGGCGAAGGTCAGGAACCGCTCCCGGTCCGTCACCCGCCTCGCCTGCCCCTTGCCGTCCATTCGCCCGCCGCCCGCCTGGTCCGAGAAGGGGGGACCATGCCGGGGCCGGGTGAAGGCCGGGTGAAGATCAGGCGGCGAGCGCCGCCTCGGCGTCGAGCGTCACGGCCGTCGCATGCACCACCGAGGCGATGCGGACCGCGGCCTGCACCATCTCCTTCGTCATGCCGTGCTGGAGGACAACCTTCTCATGCGCCTCCATGCACATGCCGCAGCCATTGATGGCGGAGACGGCGAGCGACCAGAGCTCGAAATCCGCCTTGTCCACGCCGGGCTTCGCCATGACGTTCATGCGCAGCTTCGCCGGCATCTGGGCGTAGTCGCCATGCACCAGGTGGGTGAAGCGGTAGTAGATGTTGTTCATGCCCATGATGCTGGCCGCGGCCTTGGCGGCGGTCAGCGCCTCCGGGCTCAGCTTCGGCCCGAACTCGCCGACGATCGCCCCGATGACCGTGGCGTTGCGGCTGGCCAGCGCCGAGGCGATGAAGCAGCCGGCGCGCTGCTGCTCGTTCAGCACCGGCTCGGTCGAGAGGCTGCCGAGGTTCAGCTTCTGGTCCTTGGCGTAGTCGGGCAGGGCGTTGCGCAGGGCGTCGAGCGACATGGCGGGCTCCTTCCGTTGCTCTGATTGTCGAGGTGGGCGGAGCGGATGCGGGGCGCGCCTGCATCCGCTCGGCCCACCCTCTCCCGCGCCGGCGGCACGGGAGAGCGCGGGGCTACGGCGGATCGCGTTCATCTCTGGACGCCTGTCCGCCGTCGCTCCTTGTGTTTCGGGCCGGGTCACGTTCCCGGGCGTTCACGCCCGTCCGCGATCTGCTCCAAGGGGGCTGCCGGGTTCGCGTTGACATTGCGCGGCAACGGCAATGGGGACTGCTTGCGTCCTTTTCGGCCGCGCAAGCAGGGTTGGCCGGGACCCCATCGCAGCAAGGCTGCGATGGGAACCGGCGTGGCGGCTACCCCTGCGGCCGGCCCGAACTCAGGCCGCCTTCTCGAACAGTTCCTGCGGCTTCAGGACCTCCTTGCCCTTCTCCCAGTTGCAGGGGCAAAGCTCATCGGTCTGCAGCGCGTCCAGCACGCGCAGCACTTCCTGCGGATTGCGGCCGACATTGAGGCCGTTCACCGAGGCCCACTGGATGGTGCCGTCCGGATCGACGATGAAGGTCGCGCGCAGCGGGACGCCGGCATTCTTGTCGAGGATGCCGAGGCCCTCGGACAGCTCGCGCTTCACATCCGCCAGCATCGGGATCGGCAGGTCGCGGATGTCATCGTTGTAGACGCGCCAGTTCAGGTGCACGAACTCGCTGTCCGTGGAGACGCCATAGACCACGGTGTCGCGGTCGGCGAACTCGCCGGCCAGCTTGCCGAAGGCCGCGATCTCGGTCGGGCAGACGAAGGTGAAGTCCTTCGGCCAGAAGAAGACGACCTTCCACTTGCCGGCATCGGAGTCCGAGGAGATCTCGGTGAAGGACTTGCCCGGGCCGCCGAGGCCCTCCGCCCCGCCCTTCACGGCGGTCAGCTTGAAGGCCGGGAATTTGTCGCCAACGGTCAGCATGCGGTCTGTCCCCTGGGTTGGTTGATGCAATGGACCCTTCGCTCGCGGCGCGGCCGGGGCCGTGCTGCGATGCAGCATGTATGGGGCTGTGCCGCTCCCGTTTCCAATGAATAGTTTTCTGAGTTTCGATCGAGATGATCGATTAAGTATCGGCCAGTACGTGTCGCGCCTTCGCGATGTTGCGATGCGGAATGCCGCCTTGTCCTCCGGCGGCGCCTTCCGTGGTGCAGCATCGACCGCCATGGTACGGAGCCGGCAGCCGGGTTCCGACCGAGGCCGATGACACCCCTCCCTTCGCCGCAGCAGCTCCGCTACCTCCTCGCGCTCGCCGACCATGGCCATTTCGGCCGGGCGGCGGTGGCGTGCGCGGTGACGCAATCCACCCTTTCGGCCGGCATCATCGCGCTCGAGCGGCAGCTCGATGCCGGGCTGCTGGAGCGCGGCGCGGCCAAGCGCCCGGTCTTCACCCCGCTCGGCCTTGAGGTGGTCGCGCGCGCCCGGGAGGCGCTGGCGGCGCTGGGGGCGGTGGCGGAGACCGCGGCCGCGGCGCGCGACCCGCTTGCCGGCCCGCTGCGCCTCGGCGTCATCCCGACCATCGGCCCCTTCCTGCTGCCGCGGCTGATGCCGGCGCTGCGGGATGGCTTCCCGCGCCTGCGCCTCTGGCTGCGGGAGGACCACACGGAGCGCCTTGTGGCGCAGCTCGAAGCCGGCCGGCTGGACCTGCTGCTGCTGGCGCTGCCCTGCGCCTGCGGGGAGGCGGAGACGCTGGCTCTCACGGACGACCCCTTCCTGGCCGCCCTGCCGGCCGGGCACCGGCTGGCGGCGCGGGACCGCGTGCCGGCCGGCGCGCTGGCGGCGGAGCGCTTGCTGCTGCTGGAGGACGGGCATTGCCTCAGGGAACATGCGCTGGAGGCCTGCGGCCTGCCGCATGGCGCCCTGCCGCCCGAGGAGGGTTTTGCCGCCACCTCCCTCCATACCCTGGTGCAGATGGTCGCCAGCGGCCTGGGCGTGACCCTGGTGCCGCGTCTCGCGGTGGAGGGCGGCGTGCTGGCCGGGACGAGGGTGGAGGTTCGGCCACTCGAGAATGCCGACGGGGTGGAGGCAGCGCCAGGCCGCAGCCTGGCGCTCGCCTGGCGCCCGCGGAGTCCGCGCGCCGCGGAATTCCGCGGCCTGGCGCCGGCCATTGCGGCGGCCGTGCGCGGCGGGTAACCGGGAACTCCCTGGGGAGGGAGTGACAGGATGGACGGGCTGACGCCGGAACAGGCGAGGCTGCGCGACCGCGCGCGGGAACTGGCGCGGGAGGCCGCGGCGCAGGCCGCCGGGACCGACCGGACGGAGCAGTATCCCTGGCCGATGGTCCGCCGCATGACGGAGGCCGGCTTCCTCGGCCTGACCATCCCGCGGGAATGGGGCGGCTCCGGCCTCTCCTATATGGATGCCGTCCTGGTCATCGAGGAATTCTCGAAGGCCTGCGCCGTCTGCGGCCGCGTCGCGGTGGAGGCCAATATGGGCGCGATCGGCGCCATCATGGCCTATGGGACCGAGGCGCAGAAGCGCATCGCCGCCGGGCTGGTGCTGGCCGGCGACAAGCCCGCCATCCTGATCACCGAGCCGGAGGCGGGCTCCGCCGCGACCGAGATGCGCACGCGCGCGGTGCGGCGCGGCGAGACCTGGGTGATCGACGGCGACAAGACCTGGATCACCGGCGGCGGCGTCTCCCGCCTCCACCTCGTCTTCGCCCGCGCCGTCGAGGATGGCGAGGAGAAGGGCATCGGCGGCTTCATCGTGGTGCGGGAGGGGGAGGGGATGCCGGCCGGCATGGAGGCGCGCCGCATCCCGTCCCTCGGCCTCCGCGGCATGCCGGAGGCGGATGTGGCGCTGCGCGGCCTGGTTGTGCCCGATTCCATGGTGCTGCGCCCGCCGGGCGGCTGGGCGCGCGGCTTCGGCCGGCTGATGGATGCCTATAACGGCCAGCGCGTCGGCGCCGCGACGGTCGCGCTCGGCCTCGCCGCCGGGGCCTATGACCACGCCCTGGCGCGGGCCCAGGCGCGCCGGCAATTCGGCCGCCCGATCGCGGAATTCCAGGGCCTCGCCTGGATGCTGGCCGACATGTCGATCGAACTGGAAGCCTCCCGCGCCCTGATCTGGCGGGCCGCCCGCTCTGCCGGGCCGAACGGCTTCCCGGACCGGCTGGCCGCCGCCCAGGCCAAGGTCATGGCCGCCGACATGGCGATCCGCGTCACCAACCAGGCGCTGCAGGTCTGGGGCGCCGCCGGCTACAGCCGGGACAACCCGATGGAGCGCTATCTGCGCGACGCCCGGATGTTCGCGATCGCCGGCGGCACGGCGCAGGTGCTGCGGACCCAGGTGGCGGAGCAGATCCTGGGCCGCAGGCTGCCGCAGACCCGGGACGGGTTCCTGCGGCTGGCGGCAGAGGAGGGCCGCAAGACAGCCGCCGGATAGCGCCAACGGTTGACAGCACGCCCGCCTTTCCCTACACGCGCCGCCTCTCGAAGGTCCGCCAAGATGAAGATCCGCAACAGCCTCAAGACCGCGAAGACGCGCGACAAGAACTGCGTGGTGGTGCGCCGCCGCGGCCGTCTGTACGTGCTGAACAAGAAGAACCCCCGGCTGAAGGCCCGCCAGGGCTGAGACGCCACGCCCGCCCCCTGGGGCGGGTCCGATCGGGTTCGCGCACCCGCCGCCGGCTTCGCCGCGGCGGGTTTCCGCGTTTGTGCGGCTGTCCGGTCGCCGGCATGGGGCAGTCCGCCGATTCCCCTCCGCCGCGGCCGAAGGCGCTTCCGGGCGAAGTCCCGGGGGACAGGGGATCGCGCTCCTCCCTGCCCGCCGATGCGCGGTAGCACGCTGTTGTCAGGGCAGGGTTGCGCTGCGCCCGATCGCCGGGGCGGCGCGCCCGGGCCGCGAGCGGCGAGGCATCCGGGCGGGCGCTGGCCCCGCGCGGCCGCACCGCCAGGCCGGGGAGGGGCCCGCCCTGGCCATGCCCGGCGGCTCAGCGCGGCGTCAGCCTTTCCGTGCCCATGCCGCCGCCCGTGGTCCAGCTGCCGCGCAGCCGGCCGTCCGGCTCCACATCGAAGACCGCGATGCCCGGCCGCCCGTCGATCACGAAGGAGACGGCGAGCACGCCGCCCTGGATCAGGCCGAGCCCGATGACCTGCTCGTCCCCGACCTGCCAGCGCGCCACCCAGCTCGCGGCGGGGCCGGCCTGCAGGAGGAACCGCCCCTCATAGGTGCTGCCATCCGGGTTGGTCCCCTCCACCTCATAGAGGCCCTCGCGGATCTGCGCGGCGGCGGGCAGGGTGGCAATCAGGCCAGGCGTCAGCGCTGCGGCGAGCAGCGCGGGGCGGAAGCGGAACAAGCGCATCTCCAGAACTCGCAATCCGCCGGAAACTGCCCGCGCCGCCGGGGCAGGGCAAGCGCGCCGCTTGCCGGGCGGGGCGGTCCGGCCCATTTTCCGCCCAGGATTCGCTGTGGTCAGGAGAGACGGACGTGATCAGGCTGCCCGAGCCGAAGCAGGCGGTGATGGCCCGCCGCGAGGAGATCATCGCCGACCTCCGCCGCCTGGTCCCGGGCGGCCCGCTGGGCGAGGCCGTAATCGGTGAGCCGCTCCGCCTCAAGCCCTATGAGACGGACGGCCTCTCGGCCTACCGCCAGCCGCCGCTCGCCGTGGTGCTGCCGCAGACCACCGAGGAGGTGGCGGCCGTGCTGCGCTACTGCCACCGGAACGGCATCCGGGTGATCCCGCGCGGCGCCGGCACCAGCCTCTCGGGCGGTGCCCTGCCGCTGGCGGATGCGGTCGTCATCGGCCTGATGCGCATGAACCGCATCCTGGAAGTGGATTACGAGAACCGCCTCGCGGTGGTGGAGGCCGGGGTCACCAATCTCGGCATCACCAACCATGTCGCGGGCGACGGCTTCTTCTACGCGCCCGATCCGTCCAGCCAGCTCGCCTGCATGATCGGCGGCAATGTCAACATGAACTCGGGCGGGGCGCATTGCCTGAAATACGGCGTCACCGCCAACAACCTGCTCGGCCTGAAGCTCGTCACCATCGAAGGCGAGATCCTGGAGGTCGGTGGCAGTCACCTGGATGCAGCGGGCTATGACTGGATGGGGCTGCTGACGGGCAGCGAGGGGCAGCTCGCCATCATCACCGAGGTGACGGTGCGCATCCTGCGCGCCGCCGAGGGCCAGCGCGCCATGCTCGCCGCCTTCAAGGGCACGGAGATCGCGGGCGCCGCGGTCGATGCCATCATCGGCTCCGGCATCATCCCCGTGGCGCTGGAGTTCATGGACAAGCCCTGCATCCATGCCTGCGAGGCCTTCGCCCATGCCGGCTACCCGCTGGATGCCGAGGCGCTGCTGATCATCGAGGTCGAGGGCAGCACCGAGGAGCAGGACATGCTGCTCGGCAAGCTGAAGGACATCTGCAGCCGCTTCGACCCGATCAGCCTGAAGGTCGCCCAGACCGCCGAGGAGAGCATGGCGATCTGGAAGGGGCGCAAGGGCGCCTTCGGCGCGGTCGGCCGGATCAGCCCCGATTACCTCTGCATGGACGGCACCATCCCGACCAGCGAATTGCCGCATGTACTGAAGCGCATTGGCGAGATGAGCACGCAGTACGGCCTGCAGGTCGCCAATGTCTTCCATGCCGGCGACGGCAACCTGCACCCGCTCATCATGTTCGACGCCAACGACCCCGAGAGCTTCCGCCGGGCGGAGGCCTTCGGCGCCGACATCCTGAAGCTCTGCGTCGAGGTCGGCGGCTGCCTGACCGGCGAGCACGGCGTCGGCGTCGAGAAGCGCGACCTGATGAATGTGCAGTTCACCCGCGATGAGTTGCGGCTGCAGCGCGCCATCAAGGGGGCCTTCGATCCCGACTGGCTGCTGAACCCCGCCAAGGTCTTCCCGCTGGAGGACAACCCTGGCCTGCAGCAGGCGGCATGAGCGGCCAGGTCCTGACGCCGGCGAGCGAGGCCGACCTCGCCGCCGCGATCGCGGCTGCCTCCGGGGCGGGCGAGCCGCTCGCCATCGAGGGCAACGGCACCAGGCGCGCCCTGCTGCGACCGGTGCAGGCGGCGCGCACGCTCTCGACGCGCGGCCTCTCCGGCATCACGCTCTACCGGCCGCAGGAGCTGATCATCTCCGCGCGCGCGGGCACGCCGCTGCCGGAGATCGAGTCGGCGCTGGCGGAAAAGGGCCAGCACCTGATCGCCGAGCCGCCGGCCCTCTCCGCCCTGTTCGGGGCGGAGCGCCCGCCGACCATCGGCGGGCTGGTCTCGACCAACCTCTCGGGCCCGCGCCGCATCACGGGCGGCGCAATGCGCGACCACGTCATGGGCATCCGCGCCGTCACCGGCACCGGCGAGGTGTTCCGCAGCGGCGGGCGGGTGCTGAAGAACGTCACCGGGCTCGATCTCTGCAAATTGCTGACCGGGGCCTATGGCACGCTCGGCGTCCTCACCGAGGTGACGCTGCGGGTTCTGCCCGCGCCGGCCGCTTCCGGCACCCTGGCGGTGCGCGTGGCGGACCTCGCGGCCGGGGTGCGGGTGCTCTCGGCCGGGCTCTGCAGCCCCTTCGGCGTCTCCGGCGCGGCGCTGCTGCCCCAGGGTACGCAGGATGGCACGGCCGGGCGGCCCGGCCCGCTCGCCCTGCTGCGCATCGAGGATTTCGCCGAGTCCGTCGACTACCGCATCGGGCGCCTCCGCGCGGACCTCGCCGCGATGGGCGAGGTCTCCCGCATCGAGCATGAGGAGAGCCGCGCCCTCTGGGCCGCGGTGCGGGAGGCCGGGCCGCTCGGCGCCGCGCCGGAGGAGGCGGTCTGGCGCGTCTCGGTGAAGCCGACTGCGGGGCCGAGCGTGGCCGCCGCCGCCGGCCTCGACAAGGTGCTGCTCGATTGGGGCGGCGGTCTGGTCTGGCTGGCCGGGCCGGCGACGCCAGAGGCGCATGCCAGGGTGGTTGCCGCGGCCGGGGCCGCCGGCGGCAGCTTCACCCTGTTCCGCGCGCCGGAGCCGCTGCGCGCCGCAGTCGCCGTGCTGCCCGAGGAGCCGGCGCCGCTTGCCGCGATCGGGCGCCGGGTGAAGGCGGTGCTCGACCCGAAGGGGATCCTGAATCCGGGGCGGATGCGCGCCGGCTGCTGATCCGCGCGGCGCGTCCCGGTCCCCTCCGGCACGGATGCCAAGGGCCGCGCCGGGCGCCTACAGCGGATTGCGTTCAGAATTGAACGCCAATCCGCTGTAGACCATTGCTTGCAGAGCAGATTCACGCTCCCAGGCGTTCACGCCCGTCCGCGATCTGCTCAGCCCACCATCGGCCGCAGGCCAGGGATGAGCAGTCCGGGCGCCCGGGGCCGTGATGCGCCGCCGCGGCGCGCCGGCCCGGCCGTCGCCGCGATCAGCCCGAGTCCGGCCGGTACGCCTCCCTGGCCTCCTCCGCCGGCGGCGGGGGGCTCGGCACGGCGAGGCCGGTCGCCACCCGCTCCAGCACCGCGAGGCAGGTGGCGAGTTCCGCCTCCGGGATGCCGGCCAGGATCTCGGCCCGCACGCCGGTCGCCGCCGCCTCGATTCGGTGGATCAGCGGGCGGGCCTTCCCGGTGAGGTGCAGAGTCTTGGCGCGCCGGTCATGGGCGGCTTCCCGCCGCTCGACCAGCCCCTCGCCCTCCAGCCAGTCCAGGGTGCGGACCAGGGTCGGCCCCTCGATCAGCAGCCGGGCGGCGAGATCCTTCTGCGTCATCCCCTCGCCGCCGCGGGAGATGGAGAGCAGGGCCAGCCAGCGCGCCTCGGTCAGGCCGAACTCCGCGATCCGCTGATCGAGGCGCGCGCGCCATCGCCGCGCGATCTGCGCGATGAGGATGCCGAGCCGCCACTGGGTATGGGCGAGGGTGGACCCGTCCCGCATCCGGCAAGGGTAGGACGCCCACGAATAATGAGGAAGCTAGATATTCTCCGGCGGACCGGATGATCCCCACAATCGGTGTGCGGTGCGGCATGCCCCTCGGCACGCCGCCATGGGCGGTCCCTTCCTTCCAGGCGCCCGCCCGCGCCTGTCTGGCCCGGGGCGGAGGGCAGCCGCTACCGGGCGCCGGCCCGGCGCAGGCCATTCCCTGCCGGGCAGCGTCACCGCCGCCGGCTGTCCATGCCCCTCCGCGATCCGCTCCGGGCCATCGGCCGAAGAGCGGGGGCACGCCTCCGGTCGTTCCCGGCCCGCCGCGTTCCGCCCTATCCCTTCGCCCGGTCAGGCCGCATGCTGCCCGGCGGGCAGGATAAGGGAGGGGACGGATGGCGAGGCGCGGCGATGGCACCGGGGTGCCGGCATGAGCCTGGTGCTCGCCAGCCGCGCCGATGGCGTGGCGACGCTCAGCCTGAACCGGCCGGAGCGCGGCAATGCCCTCGGCCCCGATCTGGTCGAGGCGCTCGGCGAGGCCTTCGAGCGTGCGGTCGCGCATGGCGCGCGGCTTCTCGTGCTGCGCGGGGAAGGGCGGCATTTCTGCACCGGCTTCGACCTGACGGATCTCGAGAGCCTCTCGGATGGCGACCTGCTGCTGCGGGTGGTGCGGATCGAGGCGCTGCTCCAGCGCATCCACGCCGCGCCGGTGACGACCCTCGCGGTCGCGACGGGCCGCACTTTCGGCGCCGGTGCCGACCTCTTCGCCGTCTGCGACCGGCGGATCGCCGCGGCGGGGGCGAGCTTCGCCTTTCCCGGCCCCGCCTTCGGACTGGTGCTCGGCACGGCGCGGCTGGCGGCGCTGGTCGGGCGGGACCGGGCAAGGGAGGTGCTGCTCTCCGGCCGCGAGATGACGGCGGAGGCCGCCGTCATGGCCGGCCTCGCCACCGCCGTGCTGCCGCCGGAGGACATCGCGCCCGAGATCGCCCGTGCCGCGGCGGAGGCGGCGCGGCTCGATCCCGCGACGGTCGCCGCCCTGCATCGCCGGACCACGCAGGCCGAGGATGACGCGGACCTCGCCGCGCTGGTGCGCAGCGCGGCGCGGCCGGGGCTGAAGCAGCGGATCCTGGACTACCGCGCGCAGGTGGCGGCGCGGCGGAAGGGATAGCAAGGATCGCCGCAGGCGATGCGCGACCGGAGGCGCGAAGACCAAGGTCCATTGCGGGCTGTAGCGGCGCCTGGGTGGGCCGGGACGAGGCCGAGCGCGCTCAGCTCAAGAACCGGCGGCGGATCGGCGTCCGGGCCTGTGGGCCAGCCGCTACCCACCGGGTCGCCGGCCAGCCTGCCGGCGGGGCCGCGGCCGCCAGGGACGGCGCGGCAGCGGATCGCGGGGGAAACCCGGCCCCGGCCGTGGCTCATGCCGCCCGGTGGCCTGCCGGCACCGTGGCATCGGCAAAGATGCGGGCCGCCGGCAGGCTCAGCTCGCAGATCAGCCCGGCCGGCGCCCATTGCCAGTCGATCCGGCCGCCGAGCTGGTCCGTGATGGTGCCCCGCATGACGCGGGAGCCAAAGCCCGGCCGCTGCGGCGGGCCGGCGATCTCCGGCCCCTCGCTCTCGGCCCAGCGCAGCCGCAGCGCCCCATCCTCCGGCGCGATGGACCAGGTCACCGCGACCCGCCCCTGCGGCACGGACAGGGCGCCGTGCTTGATCGCATTCGTGGCCAGTTCATGCAACGCCATCGAGAGCGGCTGCGCCGCCTGCGCCGCGAGCATCACCGGGGGGCCGGCGACCTGCGCGCGCGGCGGCTCCCCCGGGGCCGCCGGCGTCAGGAAGGACCGCAACTCGCCGCAGACCAGGTCGCGCAGATCGGCGCCGGCCCAGCGCCGCTCGGTCAGCAGCGTATGGGCGCGGGCCAGGGCCGCCACCCGCCCCTCGACCGCGGAGGCATAGGCGCGCGGGTCCTCGGCCGGGGTCAGACGCAGCGCCGCCAGCACCACCGCCAGCGCATTCTTCGCCCGGTGGTCCAACTCGCGCGTCATCAGCACCTGCCGCTCATCCGCGCGGCGCCGCTCCGTCACGTCCCGCAGCAGGCCGGAAACCCGCCAGGCCGCCGGGTCCTCCGCGCTGCCGCGCTGCACCTCCCCACGGATCTGCGCCCAGAGCACGGCGCCGTCCGGCATGGTGACCCGGAACTCCTCCAGCAGCGCGCCGCCCTCGGCCGCCAGGCGCCGCGCCGCCTCCTCCAGCCGCGGCCGTTCCTCCGGATGGGCAATCGCCGGCCGGCCGTGCAGCTCCAGCGGCGCCCCGTCGCTGAGGCCGAGCAGGCGCCGCAGCGCGCCGCGCAGGGCATTGTGGTGGCCGGCGGCGGAACTGGCCTCGAAGGCGACGACCCCGGCCGCCTCCTGGGCGCGGCGCAGCCGGGCCTCGGCCTCCGCCGCCTCCCGGGCGCGGCGCGCCTGCAGGCGCAACTCCAGCTCGTCCATCGCTAGGCCGGCGAGGGCGGTGAGCCAGCGCCGCTCATGCGCGGAGATGCCATCGGGCCGGGGCGTGGTGCCGATGACGCAGACAGTGCCCAGGGCGAAGCCGTCCGGCGTGCGCATGGGCGCGCCGGCATAGAAGCGGACATGCGGCTCCCCGGTCACCAGCGGGTTGTCGGCGAAGCGGGGATCCCGGGTCGCGTCCGGCACCACGAAGACCTCCTCCGGATCGCTCCAGATGGCATGGGCGCAGAAGGCGCAGGAGCGCGGGGTCTGCTGCACGTCGATGCCGATACGGGCCTTGAACCATTGCCGCGTGTCATCGACGAGGGAGATGAGCGCGATCTCCACGCGCAGGAGATCGCAGGCGAGCATCGCCACGCGGTTGAAGGGTTCTTCCTCCGGCGTGTCGAGGATGCGGTAGCGGTGCAGCGCCGCCAGCCGGTCCTCCTCTTGCCGGTCCGCCGGTGATGCCGGCGCACTTCCGTTCGATGCGCCCGTCTCTTCGAAGGCAGCCATACCCCCAAACCCAAGGTGCGGTCGCCATGGTTCATGGTCAGCGACGGCGGAAAAGCATTCATGCGCATACACGCGCAGGTGTGACAAGGCGACTGCCCCGCAACGGGTCGGCGCACCGGCGCGCATGCCGTCCCGCAGGGAGGTTGACGCGGGCGCGCCGCCGCGGTTGCGCAGAGTGCCGGGCCGCCCGCCGCCGTGACAGGCCGCGCGATGCCCACGGCGCGCAGGTCCTGACCGTCCGGCTTCAGCCCGAGGCGGCCGCGTCCCGCTCCGCCGCCCGCTGCCGCGCCTCCTCCACCAGGCTGCCGGTGTCCCAACCATCATCGAGGGCAGTCCGCCCGCGCGCCCGGTCGCGCTCCAGCACCGCCACCAGCTGCTCCGAGGCCTCCCGCATCGCCAGGCTGTAGCTGCCGTCATCGCTGCCGCGCAGCGCGGCCAGGCGCTCCAGCACCCGCAGATCGTGGCGGCGGAAGATCCGCCCGGCGCGCTCGGCCTCATAGGCCGGCATGCCGAGGCGGCGCAGCGCCTCCACCCCCATCTCCAGGGCGGAGCCGAAGGTCTCCCGCACCACCAGATGCGCGCCGGCTTCCATCAGCTCATAGGCATGCACGCGATCGGTGGCGCGGGCCAGCAGCTGGGCCTGTGGGAAATGCCGGCGCACCGTGCCGACGATGCTGTCCGTCGTCTCCTTCGCATCGGTCGCCACCACTACCAGCGCCGCTTCCCCGGCGCCGGCCGCGTGCAGCAGCTCGGGGCGGGAGGCATCGCCGTAGAAGACGCGGAAGCCGAAGCGGCGGAGCTGCTCGATCGTCTCCATGTCATGGTCCAGCACCGTCACGGCATGGCCCTGCGCCAGCAGCAGCCGGCCGACGATCTGGCCGAAGCGGCCGAAGCCCGCGATCACCACGCTGCCCTGCGGCTCGATCGCGTCCGGCTCAGGCGGCAGCGCCGCGCTGGCCAGCCGGTCGGCCAGGCGCCCATGGCCGAGCATCAGCAGCGGCGTCACCGCCATGGAGAGGGCGACGACGGAGACCAGCAGGCTGGCCTCGGCGGGCGGCATCACGCCGTTCTGGACGGAGAAGGCCAGCAGCACGAAGGCGAACTCGCCGCCCTGGGAGAGCACCATGGCGGTCAGCAGCACCTCCGGCCTCGGCCGGCGCGCGGCGAGGCCGAGGCCGGCCAGCACGGCGGCCTTCACCGCGACCAGCAGCAGGACGAGGCCGGCGACGGTGAGCGGCGCCTCCGCCACCTGCGCGAAATCGATCCCGGCCCCGACCGAGAGGAAGAACAGGCCGAGCAGAAGGCCCTTGAAGGGCTCGATGTCGCTCTCGAGCTCGTGCCGGAATTCGCTGTCCGCCAGCACCACGCCGGCGAGGAAGGCGCCGAGCGCGGGGGAGAGGCCGACCGCCTGCATCAGCAGGGTGATGCCGACCACCAGCAGCAGGGCGGAGGCGGTGAAGATCTCCCGCAGGCGCGTCTCCGCGATCATGCGGAAGGCCGGGCGCGTCAGCAGCCGGCCGCCCAGCACCACCGCGGCGACGGCACCGAGCACCGCCAGCGCCTGGCCCCAGGGCGGCAGGGAATCGATCCAGCCGCCGCCATGGCCATGCGCGGCCTCCGCGCCCGCCGCCGGGGCCACCGCCAGCAACGGCAGCACCGTCAGGATCGGGATGACCGCGACATCCTGGAAGAGCAGCACGGCGAAGGAGGTCTCGCCACCACCGGTCCGCAGCAGGCCGCGCTCCGCCAGGATCTGCAGCGCGATGGCGGTGGAGGACATGGCCAGGATCAGCCCGGCGGCGAGGGCCATGCGCCAGTCGAAGCCGAAGGCGAGGCCGATGCCGGCGATGGCCAGCGCGGTGAGCCCGACCTGCAGCCCGCCCGCGCCCAGCACCGGGCCGCGCATGGCCCAGAGCCGCGCCGGCCGCAGCTCCAGCCCCACCAGGAAGAGCATCATCACCACGCCGAATTCGGCAAAATGCATGACGCGTTCGGGCTCGCCCGCGAGGCGAAGGCCATGCGGCCCGATGGCGACGCCCGCCAGCAGGTAGCCGAGCACCGAGCCGAGGCCGAGCCGCCTGGCGATCGGCACTGCCGCGACCGCTGCGCAGAGATAGACGAAGGCTTCCGCCAGCAACCCGCCGCCCATGGCTCAAGCCCCCCCATGGGCGTGCTGCGGCGGCGCGGGCCGCGCCCCGGCCGGCCCGTCGCGCAGCCCTTCCAGCAGCGCGCGATAGGCGGTGGCGTGGCGCGCGAGGGCGGCTTCGTCGAGCAGATGCGTGCCGTGCAGGATGAAGGGCGGCAGCCAGCGCATGCGGCAGAGCCGCGCCGTCGCCTCGAAGGGGCGGAGGAATTCCACGAGGCTGTGGCGGTTCAGCCCCTCCGGCCCATAGGCCGGCTCGCTGCCGCCGGCCGTGACGGCGGACAGCAGCGCCTTGCCCGCCAGGGCGGTGCCGGCCCGGCCATAGGCGAAGCCGTGCTCCAGCACCAGGTCCTGCCACTCCTTCAGGATGGCCGGGCAGGAATACCAGTAGACCGGGTGCTGGAAGACGATGACGTCATGCCGCAGCAGCAGCGCCTGCTCCCGGTCCACATCGATCAGGAAATCCGGATAGGCCTCATACAGGTCGTGCAGGGTGACGTCCGCGATCCCCTCGGCCGCCCGGCGCAGCGCCGCATTGGCGCGGGAACGCCGGCGCGCGGGGTGGGCGAGCAGCACCAGGATGCGCTGGGTCATGGGGGGCCTTTCCGGGGGGCAGGCCAGGGTCGGCGTCGGGCCCCGCCCGGGTCAAGCGGGCCGTTCGGCCGTCGCGCCCGTGCGCCTCCCTCTGCCGCGGCAGCGGACGGGCCCTGCGTATGGGCTGGGCGGCGGCGGGGCTTGCGTGCCCCTTCTGCCGCAAGCACGGCGGCGTCGCGGGGCCCTGTCGCCCGGGCGCAGGGCGCGCCGGGTGGCATGGCCTGGGATCACATTCCGCTGCAAGTCCGGGGATGGCCGCCCGCTCGCGCTTGACCGCGAGCGGGCGTCGGAAAGAGTCCTCGTCCAATGCGCAGCCTGGCCCAGGCGCCGCCGGCTGCAGCCGGTCTGCCCGCAGCCGGGCAGGGTGTAGGCGCCCCGCTGGCCTCCCTCCTCCGCCGGCGACAGAGGAGCCCGGTCCTGCATGCGCCTGCTCACCGATCCCGAACTGCTGAGCGATACGATCGGCGCCATCTACGACTGCGCGATGCGGCCGGAGCGCTGGGAGCTTGTCCTGGCCGAGCTGGCCGGCATGATCGGCGCTCGCCGGGCCTTCCTCGGCATCGGCAGCCCCGGCGGCACGATGAAGGCCATCGTGGTGGACCACGGCATCGATTTCAGCCCTCAGGACGCGGCGCGCTACAACCCCATCAACCCGATCCTGCCTCTCGGCATGGTCTGGCCCTTCGACCGCGCCCTGGTCGCCTCGCGCGACTACGGCCTGGAGGAGCTGCGCGCCACGCGCTTCTACCGCGAGTATCTGGCGCCGCGCGGCGACCTCGACATGATCGGCTTCGCGCTGATGCGCGAAGGCGACGCCACCGGCCACTGGCTGCTCATCACCCAGATGGACCGACCACCCATCACCGCGGAGGAGGCAGCCGGCCTCGAACTCGTCGCGCCGCATGTCCGGCGCGCGGTCGAGATCTCCCGCGTGCTCGGCGACCAGAGCCTCTCGGCCCGCACCTACCGCGCCGCGCTCGAGCGGCTCGATGCCGCGGTGCTGATCCTCGACGGCAAGCGCCGCGTCACCTATGCCAACCCGCAGGCCGAGGCGGCGCTCGCGGCAGGCCGGGTGCTGCGGACCGGGCCGGACGGACGCCTCCGCGGCGCCACCGACGCGGCGGAGCGGGCGCTGCTCCGCGCCGGCGAAGGCACCGCCGGCGGAATCGAGGCGCCCGTTTCCGAGGAGAATGGCGAGGAGCACCTGCTCTTCGCCCTCTCCCTTGATCTCGCGGCCGAGGACCGGCTGGGTCAGGAGGAACGTGCGACGCTCCTCGTCCTGCGCTCCCCGCGCGAGGACACGCGCAATCCGGTCACCATCGCCGCGCGGGTCTTCGGGCTGACGCCGGCGCAGGTCCAGGTGCTCGCCTTCCTCGCCCAGGGACATGCACCCGAGGACATCGCCGGGATTCTCGGGGTCTCGGTCGCAACGGTGCGTTCCCACCTCGCAGACCTGTTCCGCCGGACGGGCACTGCCCGCCAGGCGGAACTCATCGCCCGCACCCTCAGCCTCGCCTCGCCGCTGCGGACGGATCTGCCGCCGGCCTGACGCCGGCGCAGGTCACGCGGGGGCAGGATATGCGGCGCCAGCCCTCGCGCCGCGCTCCCGCCGCGGCTGACGAGCACGCGAGGCCGCGGTCGTTTCCGGCTGCATCCCTCAAACGAAGGATGCGTCGCGCCCTGCCGTTCCGCGGAATTGCCCGCCCGGTGGCGGCCCATCCCGACCCGCGGCGCCCTCCGGTGGCGCCGCAGCAGCCTGCGGCCACCGCCTGCCGTCCGGCAAGGGACGGCACCGGCAGTTCCTGGTGGAGGCAGAGCCCATGGCGCGGCGTGACCCGGATGAGTCCTGCGCGACGAAGCGCAGGGAGGCGCCACGCCCGGTCGGGAGGGGCCGGCACCGTTCCCTCCGCCGCGCGCCCGCCCTGCTCGCCGCCCTCCTCCTCGTGCCGGACGCCCGCGCGGACATGGCGGGTGAGGCGCTGATCGCCTTCTGCCGTCCCCACGCGGCACCCGCCGGTGCCGGCGCTGGCTCTTGCGTCTGCTCCGTCGAGCAGATCGAGCACGCGCTGACGGAGGGCGAGTTCGTGCAGTACATGCTCTGGCGCCGTGCCGCCGGGACGCTGACCCGGTCCGAGCTGCGGCTCGCCACCGGGCTGGCCGCCGCCTGCGGCGAGGAGGCGGCCAGGGCGCGGCGCGCGGCGGCCGTCCTGCCCGTGCCGGCCGCCAACGGGCCGCATGCGCCATGAGCCGGGGCGGCAACCGGCTTCTCGCCCTGGCCGGCCGGAACGGTCCGGCGCTGCTCTGCGGCGGCGTGCTGATCGGCTTCGTCGCGCCGCCGCTGGCGGAGTTGGCGCGGCCACTGATGGGCCTCGCGGTCTTCGTCTTCACGCTCGGCGCTTTCCTCAAGGTCGATGGCGTTGCCTTCCGCGCCGAGGCGGCGGACCGCCGCGGGCTGCTGCTGGTCCTGGCCTGGGCAAGCTTCGGCGTGCCGCTGCTCGCCTATGCCCTGCTGCTCGTCCTGCGGCCGGAGCCGGACCTGGCGCTCGGCTTCCTGCTCTGCTTTCTTGCGCCGCCGGTCGGCAGCGCCGCGGCGATCGCCGCCATGCTCGGTCTCAGCGCGCCGCTCGCGCTGCTGGCGACGGTTGCGGCGACGCTGGCTGCGCCCTTCTACCTGCCCGCGCTCTCGACGGCGCTGGCCGGGGCGGCGCTGGCCATTGACCCACTCCTTCTCTCCGCCCGCCTTGGCGTGATCGTCGGCGGCGCGGCCGGCACCGCTTGGTTGCTGCGGCGCTTCGCCGGGCGCTGGGTGGTGGACAACCCGAATGCGATGACCGGCATCGCCGTCATCGGATTGCTGCTCGTTGCCATCGGCGCCATGCGCGGCATGCAGGCGCAGATCCTCGCGACACCGCAAGCGGCCGCGCTGGTCCTCGGCCTCGCCTTCCTCGCCAATGCCGGGTTCCAGGTCGTGGGCGCCTTGCTGTTCGGCGCCATGGACCGGACGCGCGCACTGACCGTCGGGCTGGTGAGCGGCAACCGGAACATCACGCTGGTCTGGGCGGCGGCGGCCCCCTTCCTCGCGGAGCGGCGCGGGGTCGAGCTCGTTCTCGCCATGAGCGTCTTCCCGATCTTCATGCTGCCCGCGGCGACGCGCCGGCTGCTCGCCGCCCTGCAGCGGCGGCGCGATGCGCCTGGACCGGCACAGCCGAGGCAGGCTGCGCGGCTCCCGGCGGCGGAGCCGGCGCGGGAGGGCGAGGCATACCGGCTGCGGTGAACCGCCCCGGCGGCACGACCGAAGCAGCCGATGCGGCGTGTCTCGACACCCGCGAGGACCGGCAGCCCGGTGATTCTCCCGTGCAGGGAGGCGGCCGCGATGATGGCGGGCGCGGTGGCGCCGGGGCGCGGGTCAGCGCGTCCCGAGCATCTCCGCCCGGTATTCATCCAGCAGCCGCAGCTTCCCGCCGGGCTGCTCGACATGCCAGAAGGCCCAGCCATTGCAACTCGGCGCGTCCTGCACCGCGGCGCCCACCTGGTGGATGGAGCCCTGCGCCCGGCCGCAGCGGATGGAGCCATCGGCTGCGACGGTCGCGTTCCAGCGCCGGGCGCGGTCGGTCAGGACGGTGCCGGGCGGGATCACCCCGCGCTCGACCAGCGCGCCGAAGGGCAGGCGGGGCTGTTCCCGCTTGCCGGCGGTGACCAGGGCGGCGCTTTCCGAGATCGGCTCGATGGCGGCGATGCGCTGCGCCGCGGCCTCGGCATAGGCGGGGTCGCGTTCCAGTCCAACGAAACGGCGGCCGAGCCGGCGCGCCACGGCGCCGGTGGTGCCGGTGCCGAAGAAGGGGTCGAGGATGACCTCCCCGGGCATGGTGCAGCTCAGGATCACCCGGTGCAGCAGCGCCTCCGGCTTCTGGGTCGGGTGCAGCTTGCCGCCCTTCTCGTCGCGCAGCCGCTCGGCGCCGGTGCAGAGCGGGATGAACCAGTCGCTGCGCATCTGCAGGTCCTCGTTCAGCGACTTCATGGCGGCGTAGTTGAAGCGGTAGCGGCTCTCGGGGCCGCGGGCAGCCCAGATCAGCGTCTCATGCGCGTTGGTGAAGCGGCGCCCGCGGAAATTCGGCATCGGGTTCGCCTTGCGCCAGATGATGTCGTTCAGCACCCAGAAGCCCAGGTCCTGCAAGGAGGCGCCGAGGCGGAAGACGTTGTGGTAGCTGCCGATCACCCAGATGGTGCCGTCCTTGCGCAGCACCCGCCGGGCCTCGGTCAGCCAGGCGCGGGTGAAGGCGTCATAGGCCGGCAGGCCGTCGAAGCGGTCCCACTCGTCATCCACCCCGTCCACCAGGCTGTCATCGGGCCGGCGCAGGTCGCCCTTGAGCTGGAGATTGTAGGGCGGGTCCGCGAAGATGGCATGGACCGAGGCCGGCGGGAGCCGGCGCATCAATTCGATGCAGTCCCCGACCATGATCTGGTCGAGCGGCAGATCGAGCCCGGTCCCCACGATGTCCCTCATTCCATTGCTGCGCGCCGGCCTCCGCTTGTGCCGGGGCGGCCCGGATCGGTGCGATCGGGGCGCGAATCCCCACTGCCCGCCAACATCGCCGTGCCGAGTCGCCGGGTCAACCGAAGCCTGGGCGGCTTCGGCATCTGACCTGGCGTGTGTGTTCTTGCGGACTCATACCGACGGCCGTTGATGGTGGCGCATCAACGGCCCCTCCATCGCCGGGCGGTTTGCTCCGCAAAGCTTGGCTACGCCGCACAGGCGGCGGCGCCCGTCCGGGCGCTCGGCGTGAATGGGACATTCATGCCGCTGGTATCGGACCGGTCCAGGCAGGGGGCTGGCCCGGCGGGGCGGCGGGGGGCGTCAGAGGGTGAGCGCCGCCTGGTCCACCGGCGCGAAGCCCCGCCGGTGGTGCGGGCAGGGCCCATGCGCGGCCAGCGCCGCGCGGTGCCGGGCGGTGGGGTAGCCCGCATGGGCGGCGAAGCCATAGGCCGGCCAGCGCGGGTCGAGCCGCGCCATCGCGCGGTCCCGCGTGACCTTGGCCAGGATGGAGGCGGCCGCGATCGAGAGGCTGAGCCCGTCCCCGCCCACCACGCAGCGGACCGGGCAGGGCAGGGGCGGCGGGCGGTTGCCGTCCACCAGCGCGAGGTCCGGCGCCAGGCGCAGCCGCGCCACGGCCCGTGCCATGGCAAGGTGGGTGGCGCGCAGGATGTTCAGCCGGCCGATCTCGGCGGCGGAGGCGGCGGCGATGGCGCATTCCGCCT
The DNA here is from genome assembly GCF_020523605.1 of Roseicella aerolata. Classification (GTDB taxonomy): domain Bacteria; phylum Pseudomonadota; class Alphaproteobacteria; order Acetobacterales; family Acetobacteraceae; genus Paracraurococcus; species Paracraurococcus aerolatus. The sequence goes on from NZ_JAJAQI010000013.1 coordinate 49,779, forward strand.
CGCCGCGCGCGGCAGCCTCCCGCAAGGCGGCGAAGGCGGCGCCGCGCGCCGCCGCCTTCAGGCGCTTGCTGTCGTCCAGCAGGGCGGCGAGGAGCGGCGGGACGCCATTCGGGAAGGCCACGGCGGCGGCGAGGACAGGACCGGCGAGCGGGCCGACCCCGGCCTCGTCCACCCCCGCGACCAGGCCGCCGGCTGCCGCCTCCAGCGAGAAATCGGGCATGCGGCGGAGACTACAGCGGATCGCGCCATATCCGAACGCCGACCCGCCGCGGGGTGCGGCCCGCAGGCCGGATGCAGCCCCCAAGGCGCCATGCCCGTCCGTGAGCCGGCCCTGCCGCCGTGCCCGGACCGGGCGAGCGGCGCGCCGGCGCCTCAGGCCGGAGAGGCGAGCGGCTTGTCCTTTTCCACGACATAGGTGATGGCCAGGCGGCAGTACTTGAGCGTCCTGCCACCATGCGGGGTGTTCGGCGGCACCTGGAAGCCCTCGCCGGCGACGAAGCGCTTTGCCGGCTGGCCCTGGATCTCCAGCTCCAGCTCGCCTTCCGTCACCACCGAGGATTCGATGCCGGGATGCGTGTGGCGGGCGATCACCGTGCCCTCCGGCGCCTCCAGCGTCATCAGGATGGAGATTTTGCCATCGCCCGGATAGTCGATGGTGCTGACCGTCTTGCGCTGGACGCCCTGGGCCTGCGCCGGCTCCACGCCAGTGGCGATGAGACCGGCCGCGCTGCAGATGGCGCAGGTGAGGAAGGCACGACGTGAGGCCATGGGGGCGTCCCTTGTATCGTTCCGTAGTCAGGGAGTAACGCTAGGGCCGCTGCACCGGCCCGGCAATCCGTCGCCTCTCGCCGGAGCGTGTCCGGCCGGAACCCGGCGCTGCATGGCACCGGCGCGGACATGGCAGCTAGGCTCCCGGAGCGACCGCCGCAGGGAGCCGGGAATGACTACGTCCTACCGCCCGCTGAACCGCCTGCGCGCCCTCTGGGCGGAGGACCGCTGTGCGCTGGGCGCCATCGCCACAATTCCCTCCGTCCAGGTGGTGCAGATGCTCGCCGCCGCCGGGCTCGACTTCATCATCATTGACATGGAGCACGGGCCGATCGGCCCGGCGGAGGCGCATGCAATGATCGCCGCGACGCAGGGCACGCCCCTGGTGCCCCTGGTGCGCGTCGCCGCCACCCAGGCCTGGTACGCCAAGGTCCCGCTCGATCTCGGGGCCATGGGCGTCTGCTTCCCGCTGATCTCGACCCGGGCCGATGCCGAGGCGGCGGTGCGCGCCGTGCGCTACCCGCCCGCCGGCGAGCGCGCCTGGGGGCCCTTCTACGCGCCGCCACGCTGGGGCCTCTCGCCGCGCGACTACCAGGACCGTGCGGATGCCGAGGTGCTGGCGATCGCCACCATTGAGCACCAGGCGGCGCTTGCGACCATCGACGAGGTCGTGGCGGTGCCTGGCCTCGACCTGGCCTTCATCGGGCCGGGCGATCTTGCGACCAGCCTCGGCCACCGCGGCCGTGCCGAGCACCCGGATGTCCAGGCCGCGGCAGGGCGGCTGGAGGCGGCGATCCGCCGCAGCAAGGTGGTGCTGGGCGGTGTCGCGCCGCAACCGGAACAGGCCATGGCCATGATCGCGCGCGGCTACCGGGCGCTGGTGGTCGGCTTCGACTGGTCGCTGCTGCAGCGGGGCGTCGCAGCAGCCATCGCGGGGGTGCCGCGCCAGAACGGATCGCGGCGGGCGTGAATGCCCGGGCGCGTCAATCCACTCCACGGACAGCGCGTGGCAGCGGAGGGCGTTCGGAGCCGACCGGACTCCGTTGCAGCGAAGGGTTTGCCTTCGGCGGCGGCCAGCGCCTAGGCTTTCCCCGCCAAGAAGAACACGGAGGCGTCCATGCCCGACGGCACCCAGAAGCCGCAGGCGAGCACGATGCGGAAACGGCTGACTGTGGATGAACCCTCGCCGCGCTCGGTCTTCCTCGACGTGCCGAACATGCCCTGGGAGGAGACCAAGTTCCCCGGCATCAGGTGCAAGACGCTCTACAGCGACGGCAGCGGCATGGCGACGCTGCTGCTGGAACTGGAACCGGGCGCGGTGGTGCCGCTGCATGAGCACACCGCGATCGAGCAGACCTATGTGCTCAAGGGCCATTTCGTGGATGAGGAGGGTGAGTGCCTGCCCGGCCAGTTCGTCTGGCGCCCGGCCGGCAACACCCATATCGCCTGGGCGGGGAAGGAGGGGGCGACGATCCTCGGCGTCTTCCTCAGGCCCAACATCTTCGCCGATGGCAGGCCCTTCTTCACCGAAGAGAAGAAGGCCTAGAGCAGATCGCGGAGGGGCGTGAACGCCCCGCAGCGTGAATCTGCTCTACGGACAATAGCCTGCAGCGGATTGGCGTTCATTTTTGAACGCAATCCGCTGTAGCGCCACCGCGCGCCGCCCCCGCCACCCATCCCCGCCATGCATGGCACCGGCGCGGGGGGGGGCGCCGATGCCATGCACCCCGCCCTGCCGCGCATCGGGGGGGCGTGCGCGGCGGTCGGGATGGCCGGGCGTGCCTGAGGAAGCCGCCTGGCCATGACGTGGGGGGAGGGGCAGGCGGTCCCTGCCGCGGGGCTAGAGCAGCTCCAGCTGCCGCGCCTCCGCCCGCGCCGCCGGCGCCGCGAATTGCGAGCAATCGAGCTTCTGGCCGCGGGCATTCGTGCCCGTCATGCCGAGCCGCGCCGCCGCGACCTGGAAGCGCTGCGCCAGCATGTCGGCATAGACGCCGGTGCCGGTCTGCCGCTGCCCCCAGCGGCTGTCATAGGCGCGGCCGCCGCGCGTCTCCCGCACCAGGGCCAGGATGCGCGCGGCGCGCTCGGGGACATGCGCCTGCACCCATTCCTCGAAGAGCTGGCGGATCTCGAGCGGCAGGCGCAGCAGCACATAGCCCGCGCGGGTCGCGCCGGCGGCGGCACTTTCGGACAAGATCCGCTCCAGCTCCGCGTCGTTGAGCCCGGGGATCATCGGTGCCGCCAGCACGCCCACCGGCACGCCGGCCTGGGCCAGCGCCGCCATCGCCTGCAGCCGCCGGAAGGGGGAGGCCGCGCGCGGCTCCATCCGCCGCGCCAGCTTCGGATCCAGCGTGGTGACGGAAAGGCAGACATGCACCAGGTTGCGCCGAGCCATCCGCGTCAGGATATCGAGGTCGCGCAGCACGCCGGCCGACTTGGTCACGATGGTGACGGGGTGGCCGAAGCGCTCCAGCACCTCCAGCACCTGGCGGGTGATCAGCAGCGTCCGCTCGATCGGCTGGTAGGGATCGGTATTGGCACCGAGCGCGACCGGCCGCGGCGCATAGCCCGGGCGGCGCAGCTCCTTCTCCAGCAGCGCCGGGAGATTGGGCTTGAAGAGCAGCTTCGTCTCGAAATCCAGGCCCGGCGAGTAGCCGATATAGGCATGGCTCGGCCGGGCATAGCAGTAGACGCAGCCATGCTCGCAGCCGCGATAGGGGTTGAGCGAGCGGTCGAAGCCGATATCCGGGCTGTCATTAAAGGTGAGCGCGCTCCTCGCCCGCTCCCGCACCAGGGTGGTCGGCAGCGGCGGCAGGTCGGACATATCCGCCAGCGTGCCCCAGCCATCGTCGAAGGCCTCGCGCGCCGTGCTCTCATACCGGATGGCGGGATTCGAGAGGGCGCCGCGACCCTTGCGCAGCCCAGGGATCCCGGCAGAAACGGAGAGACCGTCCGGCATGGCGGAGTTCCCATTCTGTTCGTCGCCACCTTGCCGGGGGCGGCGCAGGGCTGTCAAGAACATCATAGGAACGAATGGTTAAGGACCCCTTGGAACAAACCCTGTCCATCGTCATCCCGACCCTGAACGCCGCCGGCAGCCTGGGCAGGATGCTGGCCGCCTGCGCCGAGGCCAGGACGGGGATGGGGGCGGAGCTGGTGGTGGCGGATGGTGGCAGCAGCGATGGCACGCCCTCCCTCGCCGAGGCCGCCGGCGCCCGCCTGGTCGCGGCGCCGCGCGGCCGTGGTCCGCAACTCGCGGCCGGTGCCACGGCGGCGCGGGGTGACTGGCTGCTCTTTCTGCATGCCGACACAAGACTTGCCCCGGGCTGGGCGGCGGCGGCGCGCGGCTTCCTGGTGGACCCGGCCAATGCTGGCCGTGCCGCGTATTTCACCTTTGCGTTGGATGATGCCTCGCCCGAGGCGCGGCGGCTGGAGCGGCGGGTGGCCTGGCGCTGCCGCGCCCTGGCCTTGCCCTATGGCGACCAGGGGCTGCTGCTCTCGCGAACCCTCTACGACGCGGTCGGCGGCTACCGGCCGATCCCGCTGATGGAGGATGTGGACCTGGTCCGCCGCCTCGGCCGCCGCCGGCTCGCCGCGCTGCCCGTGCCGGCCGTCACCTCGGCCGAGCGCTGGCGGCGGGAGGGCTGGCGCCGCCGCTCGGCGCGCAACCTGCTCTGCCTGTCGCTCTGGTTCCTCGGCGTGCCGCCGCGGCTGATCCAGCGGGTCTATGCATGAGGGCGGGGCGCACTGGCACGGATCGCCGGATGGGCCGATGAGGAGCGATACGCTGATCATCTTCGCCCGCGCCCCGCGGCTCGGCACCGTGAAGCGTCGGCTGGCGCAGGGGGTCGGCCAGCTCGCGGCGCTCCGCTTCTACCGCGCCCAATTGCGCCGGCTGCTGCGGGAGGTCGGGCGGGACCGGCGCTGGCGGACCGTGCTGGCGACCACACCCGACCATCTCCGCTGGCCCACCGGCCTGCCGATGCGGCCGCAGGGCCGGGGCGATCTCGGCCAGCGCATGGGCCGGGCGCTCGCGCGGCACCGGCGCGCGGTGCTGGTCGGCTGCGACATCCCGGAACTCCGCCGGGCCGATATCGCCGCCGCCTTCCGCGCCCTCGGCCGGGCGCAGGCGGTGTTCGGCCCGGCGGAGGATGGCGGCTACTGGCTGGTCGGCTTCGGCCCGCGCCGCCCGCCGGACCCCTTCGCGCGCGTGCGCTGGTCCACCGGGGAAGCGCTGGCGGACACGCTGGCCAATTGCCGGCGCCATCGGGTGGCGCTGCTGCGCCGGCTGCGGGATGTGGATACCGCCGCGGACCTCGCCGCGCTGCGGCGGCCGGCGCGGGGCTGACCGCACCAGGTCATACCGACCCGCACAAATGCTGACGCATTTGTGCGGCCTCAATCGCCGGCGCCGCCTCCAGCGGCTTGGCTACGCGCCATAGGGCGCGGCGCCCATCCGGGCGCTCAGCCGCCTGCGGCGGCTGCAGGTCAGCCATTATGCGGCCCCGTATCATGCGCGGCGGACGCAACGCCGACCTGCGGCCCGCCTCCTGTGCGGCGAAGCCGGGCCGGCGCCGGCTTCCGAGGGCCGGAAGGTGGCACCTTCCCGCCCGTGGTAGGCCCAATCGGCCTGGACATCAGGCGGCGCGGGTCGGAGAACCGAAGCGCCTCAGGGTGCCTGCTGCTGGCGCGCAGGGTCCCCGGCCAGTGTGCCGATCAGCCCCGCCCGCGGCCGGACTGTGCCGGGCGCGCGGGACGCGAGGCCGGTGCCGAGGCCGGCGCCACCGCCCCCGCGGGACGGCCGGCATCGAAGCCGAGAAAGCCGATCTCCGGGATCGGCGCTCCGCCATCGCCAGCCCAGAGGCGCGGGTTGCGCACGGTCGGCGCCGGCATCGGGATGCCGCGCTCGGCCGCCGGCGCAGGGGGCGGCGGCTCCGCCGTGCGCCGCCCGGCCCGCGGGGGAGGAGGGGCGGCCGGCGCCTCCTCGGGCGGCCCCGCCACCCGGGCGCCGCCGCGGGCCGAGAGCAGGTAGAACATGATCTCCCTCCGCCCCTGGTCCACCGCCGCATCCAGCGGCGTCAGGCCGAGCACGTTCCGCGCATCGAGATCGGCGCCGCGCGCCACCGCGTCGCGCGCGGCCGCCAGGTCGCCGCGGTTGATGGCATCGAACAGCGCGGCATTGGGCGAGAGCACCTGGTTCGGGTCGGCCGGAATGGGCGCGGGCGCGGTGCGGTTCTGCAGGCCGGGCAGAGCGGGTGGCGGCGGGCGGTTGGCACCCGGCGCCGCGGGGGGCATCGGCCGGCCGGTGCCGCGGGCGAATTGCGCGGCGGCCTCCCCGGCCGGCAGGGCGATGCAGGCGAGGAGGGCGAGCGGCAGCAGGCGGGACGGGGCACGCATGGCGCCTGCTTACCCTTTGCGTCGCCGCGCCGCCAGCGTCCTGCGGCCATCTTCCGGGCAGGCGGCGGCGCCCTGGTTGCGAACTCGGGCGGCGAGCCTGTCGAGCGGCGCGCCGGGCGGGCCAGCCGGCGACCCGCGAGGGTGGGGGAGGAGCGAGTGTAGGGCGCCTGGGTGCATAAGAATCCGGAAAGTACTTCCTGCAATCCGGTTTCGGTTACAGGCAGTTTGGGGTGAGCGTGGCAGATAACTCCCGGCAGTTGCTGGAAATTCAGTACCTACGCGCCCTCGCTGCACTGGCCGTCGTCGCCTACCATGCCGGGCAGCGGCCCGGCCTGCCCTTCGGCATCGGTGCCGCCGGCGTTGACGTCTTCTTCGTCATCTCGGGCTTCGTCATGTGGATCGTGACGGCGCAGCGTCCGATCACGCCGCTGCTCTTCCTGCGGAATCGCCTGGTCCGCATCGTGCCGCTGTACTGGTGCGCGACGCTCGGGTTGGTGGTCCTGGCCGCGGCGGTTCCCGCCCTCATCCCGAACCTGCGACCGGATGCGGAACGCGTCCTCATGTCCCTGTTCTTCGTCCCGCATAGGGACCCGCTGGGCGACATCCATCCGGTGCTCGTGCCAGGCTGGACGCTGAATTACGAGATGTTCTTCTACCTGCTCTTCGCGCTGGTCCTGGCGCTGCCGCGCGCCGTGCAACTCCGGGCGATGACGGCGATCCTGGGGGCACTGGTGCTGGCCGGCCTCGTGCTGTCCCTGCCGGGACCGCTTTTCGCCACCTATACCCGGCCGCTGCTCCTGGAATTCCTGGCCGGGATGTGGCTTGCCGAGGCCTGGCTTGCGGGCCGCCTGCCCGGCCGGGCAGCCGGCCTGGCGATGATGCTGCTCGGCTGCGCCATGCTGGTGGCCTTGCAGGTCACCGGCACCTATTCGGATCCATGGCGGGTGGTCATCTGGGGCGTGCCGTCCCTCCTGATCGTCACCGGCACGCTGGCCGTGGCCCCCGGCGGGCTGGGGCGGCTGCCGCTGGCGAAGTGGCTGGGGGATGCCTCCTACTCCATCTACCTCACGCACCAGCTGGTGGTCGGCCTGATGTGGAAAGGCTTCGGCTGGCTCCCGGGGATCGGCTTCGTCGCCCTGTGCCTGGTCGCGTCCTCGATCATCGGGATTGCAAGCTTCCACCTGCTGGAACGTCCGGTGACGGAGGCGCTCAAGCGGCTCGGCAAGCGGCAGGCCGCCACTCCGCAGCCGGCCTGACAAACCCATCCGCCTCAGGACTCCGCGGGCGCTTTCATCGCAACCTCAGGCGTGACGCCAGTCTGTCGCGCAACGAACACGGATTCCTGCCCTGAAGGAGGTTTACCGACCACCCCGATCAGTGACCCCTGCAGCGCGGGTGCCAGTCCGCGTTGAGGCCGCTTCTGCGGCCTGCCGCCAGCGCGGCGCTCCTGCGGTCACGCGTCCGGGCCACCGGTACGGACCCGGCCACGGCGCCTGGCAGGGCGGCTCAGCGGCAGCCATTGCCCCGGAAGGTGAAGCCGCTCACCCGCCCCTCGCGCACGCCGAAGGTGATGGAACAGGCCCGCGCCACCACCAGGGGCGGCGAGTAGATCGGCCCGCCGAAGCGGCGATAGGGCCCGGGCCAGAAGGGGTCGCCGGGATAGACCGTCGTGCTGCGCTCCTCATATTGCAGGAAGCGGGTGCCGCCGGTCTCGTAGGTGGCGCTCGGCACGCCGAGCGCGCCGACCAGCGCCGCCTCGCTCTGCCCGACGAAGGGCTGCAGCCGCGTCTCCAGCGGCGGCTCCTGCGCGCAGGCCGCCAGCAGCAGCAACATCCCGGGCACCAGCCACCGCATCAGCGTCCCTCCCTCCGCCAAGCCAGCACCGCCAGGCCCAGAACCAGCGGCAACGCCAGCCAGGGCGGCAGCAGCGGCATGGCGGCGATGCCGGTCACCGTATGGTCCCCGTTGCGGCGCAGGCCGATCCAGCCCGCGCCCTGCGCGTCGCGGCCGGGCGCCACGCGCCGCAACTCCGGCAGCGCGGGCTCCGCGCCGGCGCCGAGCCAGTGCGCCGCACCGCCGGTCGCCGCCAGCAGCGGGGCGAGCCGCGCCGGGTCGGCCCGCAGATCGGCGACCTCCAGCGGGTTCGCGGCGGCGGCCGCGACGAAGGCGCTGCGCTGCCCGTCCGAGACCTGCCAAACGCCCGGCTGCGCAGCCGGCAGTTCGGCCGTCGCGCGGCCGCCGGGCCCCGGCTGCAGCGGCGCGCGGCGGGTGCTGCCATCCGGCGCGGTGACGGTCACCTCGGGCGGTGGCCCCGCCTCGACGCTGCGGCGCTGGATGTGCAGCCGGCCCGCCTCGATCCGGGCGGTCAGGTCCTCCTCCTCCAGCTCCGGCTCGCGCATCAGCCAGTGCGCGGCGCGGCGCAGCAGCTCGGCCTGCGGCCCGCCGCCATCATGGCCGCGCGACCAGAGCCAGATATGGTCCGACAGCAGCAGCGCGACCCGCCCTTCCCCGACGCGGTCCAGCAGCAGCAGCGGCGCGCCGTCCGCGGCCTCCATCACCGCGGTGCCGCCGCGCTGGTCGGCGCGCATGCTGCGGTACCAGCGGCCCCAGCGCGCCTCCGCCTGCTCGTCAGGGTTGGCGCCCGTCAGCCCCTCCGTCACCGGGTGGCGGGCGCCGAGCGCGGTGACGCGCGGGCGGAAGGCGCCCTCCGCCGCGCCGGCCTGGCCGAGCCCGGCCATGGGCCGCGCCGGCAGCACGGCGCCGAGCGGCGTGCTGGCAAGGCTCACGGGCCCGGCGAATTCCGGCCCGACCGACATCAGCAGCGCGCCGCCGCCGCGGACATAATCCGCGATGTTGCGCAGATAGGTCGGCGGCAGGATGCCGCGATTGGCGAAGCGGTCGAAGACGATCAGGTCGAACTCCCGCAGCTTCACCTGGAACAGCTCGCGCACCGGGAAGGCGATCAGCGCCAGCTCGTTCAGCGGCGTCAGGTCGTCCTTCTCCGGCGGGCGGAGGATGGTGAAATGCACCAGGTCGACGCCCGGATCGGCCTTCAGCAGGCGCCGCCAGGTGCGCTCCCCGGCATGCGGCTCGCCGCTGACGAGCAGCACGCGCAGCCGGTCCCGCACGCCCGTCACGGTGACGACGGCGCGGTTGTTGAGCTCCGAGACCTCGCCGGGCCGCGCCTCGGCCGAGAGCTCGATCACGGTCGGGCCGCCGCGCTCGATCGGCACCTCGATCCGGTGCTCGCGGCCGACCGGGACGCTTTCGACCCGCGCCGGGGAGCCGTCCCGCCGCACCGAAAGCCGCGCCGCGCCGGCGGCGTTTGGGACGCCGAGATCATCGATCGCGACCCGCAGCTCGACGCTCCGCCCAACGATGCCGAAGCCCGGCGCCTCGATGACGCGGAGCCGCCGGTCCACCTCCCCGGCGCGGCCGGGCAGCAGGGCATGGAAGGGCGCCTCGACTGGCGCGGCGGCGGGGATGTCATGCACCTGGCCATCGGTCAGCGCGATGATGCCGGCAAGGCGGGCGCGCGGGATGTCGGCCAGCGCGCGCTCGATCGCGGTGTAGAGGCGGGTGCCCTGGTTGCCGCCCTCCAGCACCTCGACCGTGCGGAGCTCCAGTTCGGGCAGGCGGCCGGCGCGCGCCTCGATGGCGGTGCGCGCGGCCTCGATCTGCGCGGCGCGGTCGCCGATGCGGGCGCTGTCCGAGCGGTCGACTGCCAGCAGGGCGATGTCGGGCCGCGTCTCCCGCGTCTCCTCCACCAGCCGCGGATTGGCGAGGGCGAGCAGGATCAGCGCGAAGACCAGCGCGCGCAGCTTCGCGCCGCGGGCGCGCCGCCAGAAGGCCGGGATGAGCGAGAGGGCGGCGAGGATGCCGAGCGCGGCGATCAGCCAGAGCGGCAGGACGGGCGCGAGGTCGATTCCGGCGAGGGCCTGCTGCATCTAGTTCCCGAGCCTTTCCAGGATGGCCGGCACATGCACCTGGTCGCCCTTGTAGTTGCCGGTCAGCGCATACATCACGAGGTTGACCCCGAAGCGGTAGGCCAGGGTCCGCTGCCGCGTGCCGCCGGGGATGACGGCGAAGGGGTTGTTGCCCCGCCCGTCGATCGCCCAGGCGCTGGCCCAGTCATGCCCGCCGATGATGACGGGCGAGACGCTGTCATTCGCCCGGTCCTGGTCGCGCGCCACCCAGACCTGGCCGCCGGCGAAGCGGCCGGGCAGGTCCGGCAGCAGATAGAAGGCGCGCTTCAGCACATGGTCCTCCGCCACCGGGGCGAGGGGCGGGATGGCGAGGTCCCGCGTCACGCGCCGGAGCGCGGCGCCGGCGCCACTGGCGAAGCCCTCGCCCGAGCCCTCGTCGCGCGTGTCGAACAGGATGATGCCGCCATGGCGCATGAAGTCGTTCAGCGCCCGCACCGCCTGCGCATCCGGCTGCGCTGCGTCCGGCGTCACCACCCAGTAGAGCAGCGGGTAAAAGGACAGATCGTCCTGTCCCGGCGTCACCGCGGCCGGATCGGCCAGCGCCGCGGCGGTGCGGCGGTTGACGAAATCCGAGAGGCCGACGAGGCCCATGCGCAGCGTCTCGTCCACCGAGGCATCGCCGGTCGCGACATAGGCGAGCCGGGTGGCGAGCGCCGGGTCACCCTCCGGCGCGCGCTGCGCCTGCGCGGGCGCCGTGGCCAGCACCGCCAGCGCCAGCACGGCGCCGACCCGTGCGGCGCGCACCGGCCACGCCAGCAGGCCGCGCAGGACCAGCCCGATGAGGAGGTCGGCAGCCAGCAGCAGCAGCGCGGCGGCCAGCAGCCAGGGGCCGAGGTCGCGCTCGGCCGGGATGCCGCCGATGCCGAGCAGCGCGGCGCCGGCCGGCGGCGGCGGCGCGGCGCGCGGGCCGGGGATGGCGCCGCCGAGATTCAGCGCCCGGCGATAGGCGGCATTCGCGGCATCCTGGCCCGGCATGCCGTACCAGCCCGGCGGGTGGCGCGGGGAGGGGATGGTGGTCTCCATGGCCGAGGCGGGCAGGGCCGCCGCCGCCGGCGGCGCGGCGCCGAGCCGGCCGAAGCCGTCCAGCACCTCCAGCGGGGCGAGCGGCGCGTCGCCCTCCGCCCCCTGGATGCCGGCCGAGAGCGCGACGATCCGCCGCAGCATCTGCACGAAGAGGCCCGAGAGCGGCAGGTTCGACCACTCGGCATTGGCGGTGACATGGAACAGCACGACGCGCCCCTGGCCGCGCGCCTCGGCGGTCACCAGCGGCGTGCCATCCGCCAGCCGCGCCCAGACCCGCTCCGAGAGGCGCGGGGAGGGTTCGGCGAGGACCTGCCGCTCCACCGTCACCTCCTCCGGCACCGGCAGGCCGAGGAAGGGCGAGGCTTCGGGGAAGGGGGCGAGGCGCTGCGGCTGCTCCCAGGAGAGGGCGCCGCCGAGCGCCCGCTCGGCGCGCAACGGCACCGGCAGCAGCGGGTCCGGCCGCTCCGCCACGCGCGGCCCGGCGAAGCGCAGCAGCGTGCCGCCGCGCTCCACCCAGCGCGTCAGCGCCTCGCGCTCGGGCCCCTCCGGCACCGGCCGGTCGGCCAGCGCCAGCACGGCGATGGGGCGCGAGAGCAGGCGGTCGAGTGGGCCGCGCCGCAGCTCGGCGAAGGGTGCCAGCGCCCGGTCGAGGTAGAAGAGATCGCCGATCAGCGGTGCGTCGGCGCTCTCCTCCACTGCCGGCAGCAGGCCGACGGGGCGGCGGCGGAAGCGCTCATCCAGCAGCACGACGGCTCCCGCGCCGGTCTCGCCCTCGATCTCCAGCCGGACCACCTGGTTGCGCAGTTCCAGCGGCAGTTCCAGGACCCCTTCGCCCTGCGTCGCCTCGGCGGGGATCGGCACGCTGGCCTGGGCGAGGGCGCGGCCATCGCCGGTGCGGGCCAGCACCACCGCCTCGGTCGGCAGGGGCAGCGGGGCCTGCTGGACGCGGAGGAGCAGCCGGTCGGCCTCGGCCACCGGCGGCGGCAGCAGGCGGACCGGGCGGGACTCGGCCAGCGCCATGGTCAGCGTCCCGGCCTCGGCCAGCGCCACCTGCAGCGGCCCGGCGCCTTCGGCACCGTGCTCGATGCCGTCGCTGACCAGCAGCGCGGCGACGGGGCCGTTCTGCCCGGCGCGCCAGCCCTGGAAGGCGGCAAGGGCCGCAGCGCGGTCGGGCTCCCAGGGCTTGGGCCGCAACGCGGCCAGCCGGGCGCGCAGATCCTCGACCGGCATGGGGCCGAGCACGCGCGGCGCCTCGCCGGTCTCGGAGGGGGCGGTCGCCAGCAGGGCGGCCCGCCGCCCCTCCCGCCCCGCGCGGTCCAGCGCGGCGCCGGCGGCGGCCATGCGCGCCGGCCAGTCGGCTGCGGCGGCCCAGCCATCGTCCACCACCAGCAGCAGCGTGCCCTCGCCCGCCGCGCCGCCGGCGCCCGGGCCCAGCACCGGCCGGGCGAGGCCGAGGATCAGCAGGGCGGCCGCGACGATCCGCAGCAGCAGCAGCCACCACGGGGTGCGCGCGGGCGTCTCCTGGGTGATGGGCAGGTCGCGCAGCAGGCGCAGCGCCGGGAAGGCGATGCGCCGCGGCGCCGGCGGGGTGACGCGCAGCAGCCACCAGAGCACGGGCAGCGCCGGCAGGGCCAGCAGCAGCCAGGGCGCGGCGAAGGCGATCGGGCCAAGGCTCAGCATGGGGGGCTCGGCATCGGGTTGGGGCGCGGCGACTCAGGAGGGGTGGAGGCGCGCGGCAGGGCCGCCATCGGTGCCGCCGCCTGGCCGCCGGGCCCCGGCGCGCGGTGGCGGGCAGGGCGCGACACCCGGCCCGGGCCGGTCTCCCGGGATGCAGGACACAAACCCACGGAAGCCCGCACGCCGGAAAGGCCCGGGCCGGCCCTTCCGGCCGGGCCCTGCTCCACGCCGCCCGAGGGCCGGGGCTTGCAGGCCCGCCGCGGTGCCGGGACAAGGCAGGCGCGGCGGGAGGGGGCCGGCACCACCACCCGGCCCGGCGCGCTCCGTGCCGGGCGGAGAGTCATGCGAAAGCATGGGAGCTGCGGCGAGGAGAGGCCCTGCGGCATGACGGGTGTGTCCACGCGGTCCGGCCCTACTGTGGCGCGAGGGCCTGCCACAGCGCCAGCAAAGCCGTCTGCGGCGGCTGATCGACATGGTGGGTCATGAAGCCCCAGCCCGCGGCGGCGGCGATGGCCGCGATCCCCTCGCGGTGGTGGCGCAGGCGCTCGACATAGATGGCGCGGGCCTCCTCGACCCGGGGCACCAGCACGCCCTGGCCGCCGGCGCCCCATTCGAACAGGACGCGCCCGGCATAGGCCCGGTTGCCTTCGCCGAGGGTTTCCTCCTCGGGGTCCAGCACCTGCAGGATATGCCCGCGCACCGGCCAGGCGGCCAGCATCGCGACCGCGGCGTGGATCTCCTCGAGCGGCGCCATGAAGTCGCCGATCAGCACCGCGCGGGCATGCCGCGGCAGGCCGGGATCGGGGGAGGGCAGGGCGCGGGACCTGGTCACCGCGCCCATCGTCTCGACCAGCGCGGCGAGGCCGGCCCGCCCGGCATGGCTGCGCCCCGGACCGCCGATCAGCCGCACCCGCTCCCCGCCCCTGAGCGCGAGCGCCGCCAGCGCCGCGGTCAGCAGGTCCGCCCGCTCCCGCTTGGTCGGGCGGCCCGGGGAGAAGGACCATTCCATGGAGCGGGAGGCATCGGACCAGAGCGCGATGGTCTGCGCCGCCTCCCACTCCGTCTCGCGGATGAAGAGCCGGTCGCTCTTGGCGCTCTGCCGCCAGTCGATCCGCCCGGCGGCATCGCCAGGCAGGAAGGGGCGGAACTGCCAGAAGGCGTCGCCCTGGCCGGCGCGGCGGCGGCCATGGACGCCCTGCAGGACCGTCGCGGCGACGCGATCGGCCGCCACCACCAGCGGCGGCAGGCGCGCGCCCAGTGCCTCGGCGCGGAGCGCCGCCTGGCCGGGCGGCAGCGAGGCGCGGGGCGGGGTACGGGGCTCAGCCAAGCTGCGCCTTCAGCGTCTCGATGACGTCGGAGACCTGCACGCCCTCGGCGCGGGCGGAGAAGTTCAGCGCCATGCGGTGCCGCAGCACCGGCGCCGCCAGCGCCAGCACATCCTCGATCGAAGGGGCAAGCCGGCCGTCCAGCACGGCACGGGCGCGGGTCGCCAGCATCAGCGCCTGCGCCGCGCGCGGCCCCGGGCCCCAGGCGAGCTGCTTCGCGATGGCCGGCAGCGGGGAGTGTTCGGGCCGCGCGCTGCGGACCAGGCGCAGGATGGCGTCCAGCACGCCCTCGCCCACCGGGATGCGGCGGATCAGCCCCTGCGCCGCGATCAGCTCCGGCCCGGTCAGGGCCTGCACCGGCCTGGCTTCCCGTGCGCCGGTGGTGGCCAGCAGCATGGCGCGCTCGGCGGCCTCGTCCGGATAGGTGATCTCGACCTCCAGCAGGAAGCGGTCGAGCTGCGCCTCGGGCAGCGGGTAGGTGCCCTCCTGCTCGATCGGGTTCTGGGTGGCGAGGACGTGAAAGGGCGTGGGCAGCGGGTGGACATGGCCGGCGACGGCCACCCGGAACTCCTGCATCGCCTGCAACAGGGCGGACTGGGTGCGCGGGCTGGCGCGGTTGATCTCGTCCGCCATCAGAAGCTGGCAGAAGACCGGGCCGGGGATGAAGCGGAAGGCGCGCTTGCCGGCCTCGCTCTCCTCCAGCACCTCGGAGCCGATGATGTCGGCCGGCATCAGGTCCGGGGTGAATTGCACGCGGCGGGCATCGAGGCCGAGCACGGTGCCCAGCGTCTCCACCAGCTTGGTCTTGCCGAGGCCGGGGACGCCCACCAGCAGGGCATGCCCGCCCGAGAGGAGGGTGATGAGCGTCTGCTCCACCACCTCCTCCTGCCCGAAGATCACCCGCCCGACCGACTCCCGCACGCGGTGCAGGCGTTCGCCGAGCGCTTCGACCTCCGCCACCAGCGCGGCGGGGTCGCCGCTGCCGTTCGTGCTGCCCGTCGCGGTTCCGGCCACTTCAATCATCCCAGACCCGATCCCTATATTGGCCCTGCGCGCACCCTGGGTACCCCTTGGGGCATGCCCCGGGGACACGGCGTCACCCGGACGTGTGGATGAATCAGCCTATGGCCAGGAGCGACGCGAACAAAGCGGTGAATGGGGAGGCTGGCGTGCAGAACCGGATGAGGCCGCTGGGCGGCCCGCAACGGAACGCGGCCGGGCCGGATGCGCCTGGTGCGCGGGGAGCCCAGGGGGGCATGGGTGCAAGGGTGAAGCACGAGGTTGGGGAATACGCGATCCGGATCGATCGCAACGGCACCTGGTACTACCAGGGCAGCCCGATCGGCCGGAAGGAGCTGGTCTGTTTGTTCGCCAGCGTGCTGCGGCGGGAGCCGGATGGCAGCTACTGGCTGGAGACGCCGGTGGAGCGCGGCCGGATCGCGGTGGAGGACGCGCCCTTCGTGGCCGTCGAGATGTGGTGGAAGGATTGTGATTGCGGGGACGGCAAGCCGCGGCAATGCCTCGCCTTCCGCACCAATCTGGATGAGATCGTGACGGCGGATGCCGAGCACCCGATCCGCATCCACCTGGACCCGCGGACGCGGGAGCCGCGGCCCTATGTCACCATCCGGCCGGGGCTGGAGGCGAAGATCAACCGCGCGGTCTTCTACGAGCTGGTCGCGCTCGGCCAGACCGAGGTGATCGACGGGCGGGAGGTGCTGGGCGTCTGGAGCGAGGGCGTCTTCTTCCCGATCGACGAGGTGGGTGCGCTGGAGGCAGCCGCGGAATGACCTGGCCCGCAGGGCAGGCAAGGTGGCCCGGTGGCCCGCAGCGGTCCGCCGGACATCCCGCGCGTGTTGATGGTGCGACGGGCCGGCGGACGGCCGAGAGGACGGCGCTGGCGTGACCCCTGCGGATATCGCGGCAAGGCTGGCCGATCCGGCGGCGCTCGCCCTGATCGGCCCGACCCGCTTCAACGATGCGGAAGGCGTCGCCCCCGCCCGCATCGTCCCGGCCGCCGTGCTGGTGCCGATCGTGCTGCACCCGGAGCCGACCATCCTGCTGACGCTGCGCGCGGCGACCATGTCCTCCCATGCCGGCCAGGTGAGCTTCCCGGGCGGGCGGATCGAGGCGGGCGAGACGCCGGAGGCCGCCGCGGTGCGGGAGGCGGCGGAGGAGGTCGGCCTCGACCCCCGGCTGCCGGAATTGCTGGGGCGGCTGCCCGATCACGCCACCGGCACCGGCTTCCGCATCACCCCCGTGGTCGGTTTCGTGCCGCCGCCGCTCAACCTGGTGCCCGACCCGCGGGAGGTGGAGGAGCCCTTCGAGCTGCCGCTCTCGGTCGTGCTGGACCCGCATGCGCCGGAGCGGCGCCAGGCGGAGTGGAAGGGGCGCCTGCGTGAGTTCTGGGTCTGGCCGCATGAGCGCCACTACATCTGGGGCGCGACCGCGGCGATCCTGGTGAACCTGGCGAGGATCCTGCGCGGCGGCTGAGCAGGCTTCGCGGCGCAGGCCGCGCCCGCCGCGTTGGGCATGGCGTGATGCGGCCCCGGAGGATGGCGCCCCGATGGTCTATCTGATCGAGTTCTTCCTCTTCCTCCTGCCTTTCGCGCTCTATGCGCTGTGGCGGCGCTACAACCCGGATATCGAGCCGGGGCCGCGCGTCATGCTGGCCGCCGCCGCCGGGGTGCTGCTGATGCTGGTCTTCGCCATCTGGTACGGGATCTCGGTCTCCATGGCGCCCGATGCCATCTATGTGCCCGCCGAGCTCGGCCCGGACGGGCGGGTGGTGCCGGGCCGGGTGGTGGAGCCGGCGCGGTGACGGAGGACCCGCCGGCGGCGCGGCTCGATCCGCCCGCGCTCCTGCGGCGCGGCGCGCCGGCGGCGGTGCTGGCGACGCTGCCCGGCGCGCGGGCGGTGGGCGGCGCGGTGCGGGACCTGCTGGCGGGCCGGGCGGTGCAGGATGTGGATGTCGCGGCGCCCCTGCCGCCGGAGGCCATCGCGGAGCGCCTGCGCGCCGCCGGCCTCAAGGTCTTCGAGACCGGCCTTGCCCACGGCACGGTGACCGCGGTGCTGGACCGCGAGCCGGTGGAGGTGACCAGCCTGCGGCGGGACGTGGCAACCGATGGCCGCCATGCCGAGGTGGAATGGACCACCGACTGGCGGGAGGACGCGGCGCGGCGGGACTTCACCATCAATGCCATGTCCATGGCGGCCGATGGCGCGCTCTGGGACTATTTCGGCGGCCGGGCGGACCTGGAGGCCGGCCGGGTGCGCTTCGTCGGCGACCCCTCGACCCGCCTGGCCGAGGACTATCTCCGCGCCCTCCGCTTCTTCCGCTTCCAGGCCCGCTACGGGGCAGGGGAGCCCGACCCGGACGCCATCGCCGCCATCCGCGCGGCGGTGCCGGGCCTTGCGCGGCTCTCGGCCGAGCGGGTCTGGATGGAGCTGAAGCGGCTGCTGGCCGCGCCCGATCCGCTGGCGGCCGTGGCGCTGATGGCCGGGACGGGCGTGCTGGGGGCGGTGCTGCCGGAAGGCGCCGACCTCGCCGTGCTGGCCGCCCTGGCGCGGGCCGGCGGGCCGGCCGATCCGCTGCTGCGCTTCGCCGCCCTGGTCGCGCCCGGTGCGGAGGATGCGGGCCTGCCGCAGCGCCTGCGCTGGTCCGCCGCCGAGGCGAGCCGCTACCTGGCCGCCCGCGACCTCGCCCCCGTGCTGCCCGGCCCGGAGGGCGCCGGGCTGCGCCGGCTGCTGGCCGACCTGCCGCCGGAGACGCTGACCGACCGCGCCTGGATCGCCGAGGCCCGCGGCCTGCCCGGCGACTGGCCGGCGCTGCGGGCCCGCATCGCCGCGACCCCCCGGCCGGTCTTCCCCCTCAAGGGCCGGGACGGCATCGCCGCCGGCATCCCGCCCGGCGTCGCGCTGGGAGAGGCGCTGGCCGCGACCCGCGCCTGGTGGCTGGACCGCGGCTGCACGGACGATGCCGAGGCCTGCCGGGCCTATCTCTGCGAATTGGCCGCGCGCACGGCGATCCGATAAACCCCCGGCCCCATGGCCGTCCTTCCCGCCGATCCTTCCTCCCGCGCCCTGATCCGGCGCCTGCTGCACGGCTACCTGATGCAGCACCGCCGCGGCATCGCCCTCGCGGTGCTCTGCACCCTGGCGCTGGCGGGCCTCACCGCCCTCTATCCCATCGTCATCCAGCAGGGCTTCGACCGCTTCACGGCCAACGACCCCCAGCTGATCTGGCTGCTGCCGCTGGTCATCATCGTCGTCACCTGCGCCAAGGCCCTGGCGCAATACGGCCAGGCGGTCGCGGTCCAGTCCGTGGTGCTGCGGGTGATCGAGGCGCTGCAGGGCGATCTGTTCCGCGCGCTCACCCGCGCCGACCTCGCCAGCGTGGTGCGCGAGGCGCCGGCCCGGCATGCCACGAAGTTCACCGTCGATGCCGCGGCGATCCGCGAGGCGCTGACCAAATCCATCAATGGCGGCGCCGATGTTCTGACCGTGGTCGGCCTCATCGCCTCCATGGTCTGGCTGGACTGGCAGATGTCGCTCATTGCCGCCGCCCTCTACCCGATCGCGGTGGTGCCCATCCTGCGGCTCGGCAAGCGCATCCGCCGCGCCTCGGGCGGGATGCAGGAGCGGATGGGCGAGACCGCGGCGCAACTGACGGAATCCTTCGCCGCCGCCCGCGTGGTCCGCGCCTACCGGCTGGAGGCGCAGGAGGAGGCCCGCGCCGCGCATGCCTTCGCGCGGCTGCGCGAGAGCCTCTTCGGCATCGCCCGCACCCGCGCCAGCCTCGACCCGACGCTGGAGGCGCTGGGCGGCATCGCCGTCGCCGCCGTGCTGGGCTTCGTCGGCTGGCGCGTGGCTTCGGGCCAGGGGACGGTGGGCGAGTTCACCGGCTTCGTCGCGGCGCTGCTCATCGCCTCCCGCCCCGTGCGGGCGCTGGGCTCCCTGAACGCCGCGATGCAGGAGGGGCTGGCCGGCCTCTCCCGCGTCTTCGCGGTGGTGGACACGCCGCGCCATATCCTGGACGCGCCGGATGCGGTGCCGCTGCCGGCCGGGCGCGGGCGGGTGGAGTTCGACGCCGTCGGCTTCCGCTATGACGGCACGCCGGATGCCGCGCTGACCAGCCTCTCCTTCACGGCCGAGCCGGGGCAGACCGTGGCGCTGGTCGGCCCTTCCGGCGCCGGGAAGTCCACCGCCCTCGCGCTCGTCCCGCGCCTCTATGACGCGACGGCGGGCGCCGTGCGGCTGGACGGCGCCGATGTCCGGGCGGTGACGCTGGCCTCGCTGCGCGATGCCATCGCCTATGTCGGCCAGGACGCGGTGATGTTCGACGACACCGCCTTCGCCAACATCGCCTGCGGCCGCCCCGACGCGACCGCGGCGGAGGTGGAGGCCGCCGCCCGCGCCGCCGCGGCGCATGACTTCATCGCCGCCTTGCCCGAAGGATACCACACGGTGCTCGGCCCGGGCGGCGGGCGGCTCTCCGGCGGGCAGAGGCAGCGGATCGCCCTGGCGCGGGCGCTGCTGCGCGACCCGCGCGTGCTGCTGCTGGACGAGGCGACGAGCGCGCTGGATGCCGAGAACGAGGCGCTGGTGCAGGCCGCCCTCGCGCGCCTCCGGCAGGGGCGGACGACGCTGGTCATCGCGCACCGGCTCGCCACGGTGCGGGAAGCCGACCGGATCGTGGTGATGCAGGACGGGCGCGCGGTGGAGCAGGGCACCCATGCGGCGCTGATGGCCGAGGACGGGCTCTATGCCCGGCTGGTCAGGACGCAGGCTTTCGACAACACTGAGACCGTCGCCGCCTGAGCCCTCCGGACCTCCCCGTCAGGCCAGAACCTGGCCAGGACCGGTCCGAGTTTCCGAAAGGCCAGCATCCGACCCATGCCACCCCGGAACCGCTGGCTCGAATTGCTGCTGATCGGCGTGGCGCGGGTCGCCATGGGCGTGCAGTTCCAGGCGGTCGGTGCGCTCGGTCCGCTGCTCGTCGGCACGCTGGTCGCCGACTGGGCGGCGCTCGGGACGCTGATCGGTATCTATTCGCTTGCGGGCGTCGCCGTCGCGCTGCCGGCCGGCTGGCTGCTGGCGCGCTTCGGGGACCGGCGCATCCTGCTGGCCGGACTCGCGCTGATGACCGCGGGCGGCATCCTGCTGGCGCTGGCGCCGGGCTACGGCCTGGCGCTGCTCGGGCGGCTCGTCGCCGGCGGCGGCTCGGCGCTGCTCACCATCGCCTGCGCCAAGCGGGTGCTGGACCGCTTCGCCGGCCCGTCCCTCGCCCCGGCCATGGGGGTCATGCTCTCCGCCTGGCCGGTCGGCATCTCGGTCGCGCTGCTGGCCCTGCCGCTGGCGGGGCAGGATTACCGCCTCGGCCTGCTCGGCTCGGCCCTCCTCTGCGGCCTCGCCTTGCCGCTGCTGGCCTGGGCGGTGCCCGAGGGCCAGCGCGGCCCCGCCGCCCGCATGGCCCGGCTGCGGCCGGGCGAGGGGTGGCCGCTGCTCGCGGTCGGCGCGCTCTGGGCCACCTACAACGCCGCCTATGCCGTGCTGCTCGGCTTCGCGCCCGCCTTCCTGGTGGCGCAGGGGGCGAGCGCGGGCATGGCCGGCGCGGTCTCCTCCCTGGTCGGCTGGGCGGTCCTGCCGCTGCTGCCGCTGGGCGGCGCGATCGCCGAGCGGCTGGGCCGGCCCATGCTGGTCTGCGCCCTCTGCCAGGCTGGGATGGTGGCGGCGCTGCTGGCGCTGGTCGCGGGGGCCCCGGCGGCGCCGGCGCTGATCGCCTTCGGCCTGCTGGCCGGGCCGCCGGCAAGCCTGATCATGGCCCTGCTCGGCCGGGTCCTCTCGGCCGAGAGCCGGGCCTTCGGCGTCGGCCTCCACTACATGATGTTCTATGGCGGCCTGGCGCTGCTGCCGCCGCTGGCCGGGCTGCTGCGGGACGTCACGGATGCGCCCGCGGCGCCGATCCTGGCGGCGGCGGGGTTCCTGACGCTGGCGCTGGGCGCGCTCGGGGCGCTGGCCGCCATGCTGCGCGAGCCGCGCCGGCGGGGCTGACCGTGCCGGCCGGGGCGTGCCCACGCCGCGGCCCTGCCCGTCACCCGGGTTTCGCCCCCGCCCGCGCGATCAGCCCGGCGATCCGGGGCATCTCCTCCGCCAGGAAGGCGCGGAGCTGTTCCGGCCCCATCTCCGGCCAGAGCACCGTCGCCGTGCCGTCGAAGAATTCCTGCACCTTCGGGTCGCCCATCGCCTCCCGCATCGCGGCGGAGAGCCGCGCCACCACCCCGCCGGGTGTCCGGGCCGGCACGAAGAGCCCGGCCCAGGGCACCAGCTCGGCGCCGGGGAAGCCGGCTTCCGCCACCGTCGGCACCTCGGGCGCCAGCCGCACCCGCTGGCGGTCCGTGATGCCCAGCGCGCGCAGCCGGCCTTCCCGCACATGCGGCAGGCTGGTCAGCGGATAGTCCCACATCACGTCCAGCCGCCCGCCGATGACGTCGTTCAGACCCTGCGTCCCGTTGGCATAGGGGGCGTGCACCATGCGCGTGCCGGTCGCCTGCAGCAGCGTCTCGGCTGCGAGATGCGGGGAGGTGCCGACGCCGACCGAGGCATAGGTCAGCCCCTCCGGCCGCTCCCGGGCCGCCGCCACCAGATCGGCGAGGCTCCGCCAGGGGCGCTGCGGCGCGCAGATGATGAGGTGCGGGGAGGCGCCGAGGCCGTGCACCGGCGCGAGGTCCCGCTGCGGATGGTAGCGCAGGTTGGGGAACATGGCGGGCGCCGAGGCCATCGGCCCCTGGCTGCCATAGAGCAGGGTGTAGCCATCCGGCGCGGCGCGGGCCACCGCCTCCGCCCCGATGGTGCCGCCGGCGCCCGGGCGGTTCTCCACGACGACGCTCTGGCCGAGGCTCTGGCCCATGCGCTGGGCCAGGGTGCGGGCTGAGGTGTCGGTGATGCCGCCGGCGGCGAAGGGGACGATCCAGGTGATGCTGCGGCTCGGGTAGCCCTGCGCCGCCGCCAGGCCGGGCAGCAGCGCCGGCGCGGCCAGCAGGGCGCGGCGGGTGGGATGGGACATGGTTCGCCTCCCCATGGGTCTTCTCGTTGCGGCCGAGCCTAGGGCGCCGCAGACGCGCAGGGGAATCGCGAACGCATCCCCCATCCTCCCGCCCGGCCTGCCGCCCTGGACGGGAGGGCGAGGAAGCACCGGGGCGCTGCGCCGGCCGGTGATCCCGGTCAGGGCGGGATGCCCGGCAAGCGGCGTGGGCGGATTGCCGTTCGATCCGCACGCCAATCCGCTGGAGGTCATCGCGGGAAGCGCGGCTTCACGCTCCGCGGCGCTCATTTCCTGCCGCGATCCTTGGCAGCGCATGGTTTGCAAAGGCGATTCACGCTGCCGGGCGTTCACGCCCGTCCGCGATCCGCTCGAGCCGGCGCCTGGCGCAGGCTGCAGGGCAGGGCGAAGCGAATGGCGCTGGTCATCGGGCGGGGCCCGCCCATTCCCTGGCGCGCGGCACCGGGGAAGTCTGCGCCTGTCGAGCCGGGAGAGCACCGAATGGCATGGGTCTGGCTGGCGGTCGCCGGCGGTTTCGAGATCGTCTGGGCCGTGCTGCTGAAATACACCGACGGCTTCAGCCGCCTGCTGCCGAGCCTCGCCACCATCGCCGCCATGGCGGTGAGCTTCTACTGCATGTCGCGCGCCTTGCAGGCCCTGCCCATGGGCACGGTCTATGCCGTCTGGGTCGGGATCGGCGCCTTCGGCACCGCCCTCTGGGGCATGGCGGTCGAGGGCGATCCGGCGAGCGCGGCGCGCATCCTCTGCCTCTCGCTCATCCTCGCCGGCGTTGCCGGCCTCAAGCTCGCGAGTTGAGGGCGCATGTCGCGCAGGCGTGTTCGTGCGGCGTCGCATGGCACCGGCCGCCTCCCTTTCCCTGCGCGGCCGGCGCGGGGTTGTTCGCCACCCTGCATCCGGCCGACCATCGAAGCGCCGGCAGGACGGGGCCTGGCGGCCGTGGACGGGGGCGCGCGCCTGGCGCCGGGCCGGGCCGCCCGGCATGGGTCTTCGACGGACATGGCCAGGCCGTCGGCGCCTGAACCTCCGGCCGGATGGCGCCGGCATGGGCTGCGGCGCCGTCGCCCAGGGCATCGGGAACCGCGGCCGGCGGCATCGTCTTGTCATCCGCGCTGCCGTCAGCCCAGCCCGTTCCAGATGGCGATCGCGGCGGCGATCGCGGCCAGCAGGCGGTACAGCAACTCCACCCATGGCCGGATCCGCTGCACCATCGGTGGGCGCGGCGGCGGGGAGGGCGGCGCATCGGGCTGGGACTCGGCCATGTCAGTAGGATAAAATTCCTATGCGGCGGCGTCCACATGGTTACGCAGGAGGTCCCGTGCAATTGACGCTTTGCCGCGGGGCACCATAGAAGGCTTCCGCATGGCTGCCGCGGCTTACGCGGCCCAGCGCAGGACCCCGGAGTGCACTCGACCATGTCCATCATGCAGGATTCGCGCGAGGCGACCATGATCGGTCGCAAATCGGACGGCACGCCCATCCGCCGGCCCCTGTCGCCGCACCTGCAGGTCTACGACATGATGCAGCTGACGAGCGCGCTCTCGATCAGCGGGCGCATCACCGGCGTCATCTGGTCGCTTGGCCTGCTGATGCTGGTCTGGTGGCTGGTGGCGACCGCCACCGGGCCCTCCGCCTATGCCTCGGTCTCCTGGTTCATGACGTCCTTCCTGGGCCTGCTCGGCCTGTTCGGGCTGACCGCGGCGGCCTGGTTCCACACGCTGAACGGCATCCGCCACCTCGCCTGGGATGCCGGCTATGGCTACGACATCCCGACCACCTACAAGTCCGGCCGCTGGGTGCTGATCGGCACAGCGGTTGCGACCGTGCTGACCTGGCTGATCGCCATCATCGCCTGGGCGAGCTGAGGACCTCCTAACATGGCTGGCAACGACTACGCCCGGAACACCACCCTTCGCTCCCCGCTCGGGCGGGTGCGCGGCCTCGGCTCCGCCAAGGGCGGCACCCACCACTGGTGGATGCAGCGCGTCTCCTCCGCCGCGCTGCTGCCGCTGACGCTGTGGTTCGCGCTCTCGGCCGCCTCGCTGGCCGGCGCGCCCTATGAGGTGACGCGGGACTGGATCGGGCATCCGCTGAATGCCGTGCTGCTGCTCGCCGCCATCGGCCTCGCCTTCCAGCACACGGCCTCAGGTCTGCAGGTGATCATCGAGGACTATGCGAATCAGGAATGGGTCAAGGTGGGTGCAATCCTCGCCACCAAGGCCATCTGTTGGTTGCTTGCGATCGCCTCGGCGCTCGCGGTCCTGCGGATCGCGGTCCTCAGGGTAGCGGTCTGAGGCGGAAGGACACGGACGAACGATGAACGCGATCACCTCGCCCTCCCGGGGCGCCTACCGCATCGTTGACCACACCTATGACGTGGTGGTGGTCGGGGCCGGCGGCGCCGGGCTCCGCGCCACCTTCGGCATGGGGGCCGCGGGCCTGAAGACGGCCTGCATCACCAAGGTATTCCCCACCCGCAGCCACACCGTGGCGGCGCAGGGTGGCGTCGGCGCCGCGCTGGGCAATATGGGCGAGGATGACTGGCGCTGGCACATGTACGACACCGTCAAGGGGTCGGACTGGCTCGGCGACCAGGATGCCATCGAATACATGTGCCGCGAGGCGATCCCGGCGATCATCGAGCTGGAGCACTACGGCGTGCCCTTCAGCCGCACCGAGGACGGGCGCATCTACCAGCGCCCCTTCGGCGGCCACATGCAGAACTATGGCAAGACGCCGGCCATGCGCGCCTGCGCCGCGGCCGACCGCACCGGCCACGCCATCCTGCACACGCTCTATCAGCAGTCGCTGAAGCACAACTGCGAATTCTTCGTCGAGTACTTCGCCCTCGACCTCATCATGGACGATGAGGGCGCCTGCCGCGGCGTCATGGCCTGGAACCTCGAGGACGGCTCTATCCACCGCTTCCGCGCCCAGACCGTGGTGCTGGCGACCGGCGGCTATGGCCGCGCCTACTTCTCCTGCACCTCGGCCCATACCTGCACGGGCGATGGCGGCGGCATGGTGCTGCGCGCCGGCCTGCCGCTGCAGGACAACGAGTTCGTGCAGTTCCACCCGACGGGCATCTACGGCTCCGGCTGCCTGGTGACGGAGGGCGCGCGCGGCGAGGGCGGCTATCTCACGAACAGTGAGGGCGAGCGCTTCATGGAGCGCTACGCGCCGACCGCGAAGGACCTGGCGTCCCGCGACGTCGTCTCCCGCGCCATGTCCATCGAGATCCGGGAAGGCCGGGGCGTCGGCCCGCTGAAGGATCACATCCACCTGCATCTCGAGCATCTCGGCGCCGAGATCCTGCATGAGCGGCTGCCTGGCATCTCCGAGACGGCGAAGATCTTCGCAGGCGTGGACGTGACGAAGGAGCCGATCCCGATGCTCCCGACCGTCCACTACAACATGGGCGGCATCCCGACCAACATCCATACCGAGGTGCTGAACCCGACCGCGCAGGACCAGGACCGCGTGGTCCCCGGCCTGATGGCGGTGGGCGAGGCGGCCTGCGTCTCCGTCCACGGCGCCAACCGGCTCGGCACCAACTCGCTGCTCGACCTCGTCGTGTTCGGCCGCGCCGCGGCGCACCGGGCGGCCGAGACGATCAAGCCGGGGGCCTCGCAGCCGCCGCTGCCCTCCAGGGCCGGCGAGAATGCGCTCGACCGCCTTGACCGCGTCCGCCACGCCAAGGGCAACACCGCGGTCGGCGAGCTGCGGCTGAACATGCAGCGGACCATGCAGACGCATGCCGCGGTGTTCCGAACCAGCCAGCTTCTCCAGGAAGGCGTGGAGAAGATGAACAAGGTCCATGCCGGCTATGGCGACATCCGGATCGCCGACCGCTCCCTGATCTGGAACAGCGACCTGGTCGAGGCGCTCGAGCTCGACAACCTCATCGGCAATGCGCTGACCACCATCGTCGGCGCCGAGGCCCGGAAGGAGAGCCGCGGCGCCCATGCGCAGGAGGACTATCCGGAGCGCGACGACGAGAACTGGATGAAGCACACGCTCGCCTGGGTGGACGAGACGGGCAAGGTCAAGCTCGACTACCGCGACGTGAAGATGCGGACGCTGACGAACGAGGTCCAGGTCTTCCCGCCGAAGGCCCGGGTCTACTAAGGAACCACGCCCCCATGGCGACTTTCACGCTCCCGAAGAACTCGACGATCCAGCAGGGCAAGACCCACAGGGCTGAGTCCGGCGCGAAGAATGTCAAGTCCTTCAAGATCTACCGCTACGATCCGGACTCGGGTGAGAATCCCCGGACGGATACGTTTGAGATCGACCTGGATAAGTGCGGCCCCATGGTCCTGGACGCACTTATAAAAATCAAGAACGAGGTGGACAGCACGCTGACCTTCCGGCGCTCCTGCCGGGAGGGCATCTGCGGCTCCTGCTCGATGAACATCGACGGGCTCAACACCCTCGCCTGCCTCAAGCCGATCGAGGACGTGACGGGCGACGTCAAGATCAGCCCGCTGCCGCACATGCCGGTGGTGAAGGACCTGGTGCCGGACCTGTCGCAGATCTACGCGCAGCTCCGTTCCATCGAGCCCTGGCTGAAGTCCGACACGCCGCCGCCCCCGGACGGGGAGCGGCGCCAGTCCAAGGAGGAGCGGGCGAAGCTCGACGGGCTGTGGGAGTGCATCCTGTGCTTCTGCTGCTCCACCGCCTGCCCGTCCTACTGGTGGAATGGCGACCGGTACCTCGGCCCCGCGGTGCTGATCCAGGCCTATCGCTGGATCGCGGACAGCCGCGACGAGGCGACCGGCGAGCGGCTGGACTTCCTGCAGGACCCGTTCCGGCTCTATCGCTGCCACACCATCATGAACTGCGCCCGGACCTGCCCGAAGGGGCTGAACCCGGCGGCCGCCATCGGCAAGATCAAGCAGATGCTGGTCGAGCGCGAGAGCTGATCCCCTGCATCGGCCTCCGGGCCGAGCCGAGCCGAAACAGCCCCGCCGTGCCGCAAGGCCGGCGGGGTTTTTCGTCTCCGCGCCTGGAACGGGCGGCGGCGGCGTCCTACCCTCCTCGGCAAGGCCGAACAGGCCGCTGGGAGCGAGATGATGCCGAGAACCCGCCCTGCCGCCACCATGGCGGCCGTCCTGCTTGCCGCCGCGCTGCCCGCCATGGCGCAGCGCGCGCCCGATGCGCTCGTCATCGGCAATGCCGCGGCGGTGACGACGATCGACCCGCACTACCACAATCTCGGCCCCAACAACGCCATGGGGCAGCACATCTTCGACCGGCTGGTGGAGCGCGACTCGCGCGCCCGGCCGCACCCCGCCCTGGCCGAGAGCTACCGCGCCCTGTCCCCCACGGTCTGGGAGTTCCGGCTGCGCCAGGGCGTCTCCTGGCATGACGGCCGGCCCTTCACCGCTGACGACGTGGTCTTCACCTTCGAGCGCGCGCCGAACGTCCCCAACAGCCCGGGCGGCTTCGGCGGCTTCCTGCGCGCGATCGAGCGGGTGGAGGTGGTGGATGCCCACACCCTCCGCATCCACACGAGGCAGCCGCATCCGCTGCTGCCGCTCGACCTCGCCTCGGTCAGCGTCATCGCCCGCCATGCGGCGGAAGGCGCGGGGACCGAGGACTACAACAGCGGCAAGGCGGCGGTCGGCACCGGGCCCTACCGGCTCTCGGCCTACCGCTCCGGCGACCGGGTGGAGCTGATGCGGAATGACGGCTGGTGGGGCGGGAAGGAGCCCTGGGCGCGCGTCACCGTGCGGTTCCTGCTGAATGACGGCGCACGGACCGCCGCGCTGCTCGCCGGCGATGTGGACCTCATTGAGCAGATCCCGACCACCGATCTCGCGCGGCTGAAGCGGGAGCAGCGGCTCACGGTGACGGAGATCCCCTCGCTGCGCACCGTCTTCCTCTCGCCGGACTATTCCCGCACCGGGCCGCATCCGCTGATCACCGATCATGCCGGCACGCCGCTGCCGCGCAATCCGTTCCATGACCTGCGGGTGCGCAAGGCGCTGTCCATGGCGATCAACCGTGAGGCGCTGGTGGAACGCGGCATGGATGGCGCGGCGGAGGCGACGGGGCAGTGGCTGCCGCGCGGCGCCTTCGGCTTCAACCCGGATGTTCAGCCGGTGGGCTTCGACCCGGAGGGCGCGCGGCGGCTGCTGGCCGAGGCCGGCTTCCCCGAAGGCTTCCGCCTGACCCTGGCCACGCCCAATGACCGCTGGCCCAATGACGCGCGCCTGTCCCAGGCCGTCGCGCAGATGTGGACGCGCATCGGCGTGCGCACCCAGGTGGACGCCATGCCCTTCACCGCCTTCGTGTCCCGCCGTTCCCGGCAGGAACATGCGATCCAGCTCGGTGCCTGGGGCAGCAGCACGGGGGAGGCCTCCAACTACCTGCTGGCCATCGTTTCCACCTTCGACCGCGCGAAGCTCACCGGCCCGTCCAACATGACGCGGCATTCCGACCCGGTGATCGACGACTTCCTCGCGCGCGGCTCGGCGACGATGGATGACGAAGCGCGCGAGGGCCTCTGGCGCGAGGCGGTGGCCTACTACGCGCAGCAGGAGCCGATGATCCAGCTCCTGCAATATGTGAACACCTGGGCGCATCGCCGCGGTCTGGTGCATGACCCGCGCATGGACGAGCGCACCCTCGCGATGGGGGTGCGCCCCAACTGACACCGGTCCGGGCCAGGCTCTGGCCTGGCGGGGTGGTCCGGAGGGGCGGCGCCCCTCCGGGATCGATCACCGGACAGGCGCGGCGAGGTTGTTCGGATCCAGCCCCATCGCCTGCGCCGTGGCCGGGTTGAGCTGCCCGGTCGCCTGCAGCCCGCGCCCCTGCTGGAAGCGCTCGATCGCCGATTGCGTCCCGGCGCCCCAGACCCCGTCCACCTCGCCCTGGTAGAAATTCAGGGCCCGCAGCCTCTGCTGGATGTTCCGCACCGCCGCCTGGCTGAGCTGTCCCGTCGCCATCGCGGCCGGCGTGCCCGGTGCCGGCCCCGCGCCGGGTCCGGCTGCCAGCAACTCGTTCGGGCTCAGCCCCAGCACGGCCGCGGTTGCCGGGTTGAGGTCGCGCGTCGGCATCAGCCCGCGTGTCGCCTGGAAGCGCTCCAGCGCCGCCTGGCTGTCCGGCCCCCAGATGCCATCGGCGCGGCCGGTATAGGCGCCGGCCTGGCGCAGCTTCTCCTGCACCGCCGTGACCGCCGCCGGCGCCAGCGGCTGGGTGTAGAGCAGCGACGGCGCCTGCTGTGCCAGCGCCGGCACCGAGAGGCAGGCCGCGACCGCGAGCGGCGCGAGCCAGGATGTCCGGTGACCCATGGCGTATCCTTTCCCATCCGTATCCGTGACCTTTGGCCCGAACACGCGAAAACCCTCGCGGTTCGGCGACGAACGGGCTGTGATGCGGCGGTGCAGCAAGAGGGGCGGGCAAATGGGCTTGCGGCTGGCGCGATGGGGCCTGGCGGGGTGGATGGCGTTCTGCGGCGCAGCGGCGGCGCATCCGCTGGACCCGCTGACCGGGCCGGAGATCGAGGCGGCGGTCGCCGCCCTGCGTGCCGCCGGCGCCGCCGGGGAAGGGACGCGCTTCATCGCGGTGGACCTGGCCGAGCCGTCCAAAGCCGTGGTGCTCGCCGGCCGGTCCGCGCCGCGCCGCGCCCATGTCGTGCTCCGCCGCGGCACCGCGATGGCGGAGGCGGAGGTGGACCTCGCCAGCGGCCGGGTGGACGGCCCGCGCGCCATCACCGATGCGCAATCCGGCGTGCTGCTGGAGGAGTGGGAGACGGCGGCGAAGCTGACCATGGCGCATCCGGACTGGCAGGCGGCCATGCGCAGGCGCGGCTACACCTCCTTCGGAACGCTGTTCTGCTCGCCGCTCACCGTCGGCTGGTTCGAGACGGCGGAGGAGCGCGGCCGCCGCCTGCTGCGCGTGCCCTGCTACGAGACCGCGGGCGGCCGCACCACCGTGCATGGAAGGCCGATCGAGGGTCTCTTCGCCATCGTCGATCTCGGCGAGCAGCGCGTGCTGCGGGTAGTGGACACCGGCGTGGTGCCGGTACGGGAAGGCCCCGACCGGGTGGACGAGGCCGTCTTCCCCGATCTCCGCCCCGCCATGAAGCCGGTGCTGCAGGCGGCGCCGCAGGGCGGCAATGTCCGTATCGAGGGCCATCAGGTCACCTGGGACCACTGGCGCTTCCATCTGCGGCTCGACCGCCGCTTCGGCCCCGTCATCTCCCTCGCCCGCTGGGCGGAGGGCGGGCGGGACCGCATGGTGCTGTACCGGGGCCATGCCTCGGAGATGTTCGTCCCCTACATGGACGCCTCAGAGGCCTGGTACTTCCGCTCCTACATGGATATCGGGGAATACGGCTTCGGCGGGCTCTCCTCCGCGCTGCAGGCCGG
This sequence comes from Roseicella aerolata, assembly GCF_020523605.1. Taxonomy (GTDB): domain Bacteria; phylum Pseudomonadota; class Alphaproteobacteria; order Acetobacterales; family Acetobacteraceae; genus Paracraurococcus; species Paracraurococcus aerolatus. Next base: position 80,389 of record NZ_JAJAQI010000013.1, read on the forward strand.
CAGCGACTGCCCGGCGCATGCCGCCTTCCTCGATGCCACGCTGCCGGCGGATGACGGCACGCCGCTCGACCTTCCCGGCGTGCTCTGCGTCTTCGAGCGCAATACCGGCAACCCCGCCTGGCGCCATGCCGAGATCGTGGACCAGACCCATGAGGGCCGGCCGGAGGTCGAACTGGTCGTCCGCAGCATCCCCACCATCGGCAACTACGACTATGTCGTCGACTGGGTCTTCACCGCGCGCGGCGAGATCCGCATTGATGTCGGCGCGACCGGCATGGACGCGGTGAAGGGCGTCGCGGCGCGCAGCATGGCGGAGCCCGGCGCGGCGGCTGAGGTGATGACGGGCATGCTGATCGCGCCCGGCGCCGTCGGCGTCTGGCACGACCACTACATCTCCTTCCGGCTCGACCTGGATATCGACGGGCCCGCCAACAGCTTCCTCCGCGAACGCCTCGCCCCGCGCGCCGCGCAGGGCGGCACGCCGCGCCGCAGCCTCTGGGTGCCGGAACGCATCGCCATGCCGGTGGAGGGCGCGGTGGAGCCGGGACATGGGCCGGAGATCTGGCGCGTGGTGAATCCGGGTGTCACCACCTCACTCGGCCACAATCCAGGCTACGAGATCATCCTCGGCCATGGCGCGGTCTCGCTGCTCGATCCGGAGGACACGCCGCAGCGGCGCGCCGCCTTCACCGGCGCGCCGCTCTGGGTCACGGCCTACGATGCCGCCGAGACGCACGCGGCCGGCGCCTGGCCCAACCAGGCGCGCGGCGGGGACGGGCTGCCGCGCTTCGTGTCGCGCGGGCGGAGCATCGACAATGCCGATCTGGTGGTCTGGGCGACCATGGGCTTCCACCACCTGACCCGGCCGGAGGACTGGCCCGTTCTGCCGACCAAATGGCACCGGATCGAGCTCAAGCCCTATGGGTTCTTCACGCGAAATCCGGCGATCACGCTGCGTAGGGACTTCCAGAAATAGTAAGAAGTCGGGGGAAGGTATTCCCCCCGCGCCCCCCATCCATTTCTGTGATTCTGGCATCCGTCAGGCTTCGATGGGTGGCACGGACTCCAGCAGCCAGCGGGCGATCGCCGCGGCGCGGGCATCCTGCGTCGGCTGGGCCATGACCTGCACGCCCACCGGCAGGCCGCCCACCGCCAGCAGCGGCACCGTCACCGCCGGGGCGAAGAGCATCGAACTCGGCGCGTTGAAGACGAAGTCGCCGGTGGGCCGCGGCGCCAGGGGCTGGCCCGGAACATCGCCTTCCCAGATCGGTGCGGGGCCGGGGCAGGCGAGGGCGATCACCGCATCCGCCAGCGGCGCGATCCGGGCGTGGCGCGCCTGCGCCTCCTCCCGCGCCGCCAGCGCCGCCTGGTAGTCGGCGACCGTCATCGCCTCCGCCTTCGCCAGCACGCCCCTGGCGCGGGCGCTGATGCCCTCCGCGTCCTGGTCCAGCAGGTTGCGGTAGGCCCAGCGGTTCTCCCAGCCGGTCAGCGCATTGCAGACCGCGCGGCCATCGGCGATGCCCTGCTCGAAGCGCTCGACCAGCGGATGGTCGGCGCGGCGGAGCAGCGTGACGCCAGCCGCCGTCACGCGGGCCAGCAGCGCCTCGAAGGCGCGCTTGCTGGCCTCGTCCAGCGCGGCCCAGCCCTCGGTTTCCATCACGATCAGCCGCTCCGGCCGCAGCGCCGCGGGAGGCGCCGCCGGGCCGCACAGCGCCACCTTCCCCGGATCGCCGCCGACGCGGGACGCGATCGCCATCGCCACCAGCCAGGCATCCTCGACGCAGCCGGCATGGGGGCCATGCGTGCTCTGGCTCGTCGCCTGCCGCTCGCCGCGGTTGATGGCGCCCTGGCTCGGCTTCAGCGCGACATTGCCGCAATAGGCCGCCGGCCGGATGATGGAGCCGCCCACCTGCGTGCCGATCGCCGCCGGCACCATGCGCGCGGCGACCGCGGCGGCGGAGCCGGAGGAGGAGCCGCCCGGCGTGCGTCGCGCATCGAAGGGGTTGGTGCTCGGCCCCGGATGCGCGCCGCCGAGTTCCGTCGTCACGGTCTTGCCGAGGATGACGGCGCCGGCCTCCCGCAGCGCCCGCACCGCGGCGTTGTCGCGCTTCGGGAAATTGCCCCGGTAGGCGGCACAGCCCATCTCCGTCGGCATGTCGCGCGTCTCGAGCAGATCCTTGATGCCGATCGGCATGCCATCGATGGGCGAGAGCGGCTGCCCGGCCTTCCAGCGCGCCGTGCTGGCATCGGCGGCCTCGCGCGCCCCGGCGTCGTTCAGCGCGGCCCAGGCGCGCACCACCGGTTCGCGCTCGGCGATCGTCTCCAGGCAGCGCTCCAGGAAGGCGCGCGGCGTGTCCGTGCCGTCGCGGAAGGCGGGCGCCTGGTCATGCCAGGTCAGCGCACGGAAGCTCGTTGGCGAATAGCGACTCATCCTTGGGTTCCTCCTCCGGTCGCGCGATCCTATCGCAGCACGCCGTCCCAGACAGGCAGGCCGAGCAGCGCGGCCAGCGCGATCATGCCGTAGCAGGCCAGGCGGAAGGCCCGCTCGGTCGCCAGCCCGAACATCCGCGCCCCGCCCCAGATGCCGAGGCCATAGGCCGGCGCCGCCACCAGGAAGGGCCCGAGCAGCGCGCCGTCCAGCAGCCCCGCCACGGCATAGGCGATGCCGGCGAAGACCGCCCCCGCCGCCAGATAGAGGCCGAAATTCGCCCGCAACTGCCGCGCCGCGCCCTCGCGTCCCAGCAGATAGGCCATCACCGGCGGCCCGCTGACCATGGCGACGCCGCCCAGCACGCCGCCCGCGACCCCCACCCCCAGCGTCACCGGCCGCGAGGGCGCCCCGCGGAACCGCCAGCCCGAGGCCAGCAGGCCGAGCAGCCCCAGGATCAGCAGTGCCACCCCCCAGCGCAGCGCCAGCGGATCGGCCAGCGCCAGCACCAGCGCGCCGAGCGGCGTGCCCAGCGCGGCACCGGCCGCCAGCCATCCCACCTCCCGCCGGTCGGCCAGCTTCCAGGCGCCCGGCGTCAGCGCCGCGATCGCCACCACCTCCAGGGCCAGCATCAGCGGCGCCGCCCGCTGCGGCCCGATCGCGACGGCGGCGAGGGGGACGAAGATCAGCGCCGCGCCGAAGCCGGAGAAGCCGCGCGCGAGTCCCCCCGCCAGCGCGCCGCCGAGCAGCCAGGCCAGCGCCGCGCCCTGCGGCAGTCCGGGGAGGAGGTCCATCCGGCCGATCCTCGCCTGCCATGCCGCGTCCGGAAAGGGGCGCATCTGTCGCAGCGCCCATTCGTTGAAGCGGCGGACGGGGAGGCAAGACCATGGATCTGAGCAATATCCGCCACGGGATGGAGGTGGTCGGCGCGGACGGCCAGCCCCTCGGCAGCGTCGACCATGTGGAGCACAACCGCATCAAGCTGCGCCGCAACGATCCCGGCGCGGGCGGGCAGCATCACTGGCTGCCGCAGGACATGATCGCGAAGGTGGACGGCAATACGGTTCGCCTGACCATGCCCGCCGAGCAGGCCCGCAGGGCCTGGCAGGGCGGGGCCGCGGAGTCGCCGGCCGGGGAGGGGCGCGCCGGCATGGGGGACGCGCAGACCGGCACCGGCGGCCAGTCCATGGCGCATGCGCAGGAGACGCCCGGCACCCGCCCGGACCAGCCTGTGCCGGGCGGGCCGAGCCGCGACATGCGGCACTGACCAGCGATAGCCCCGGCTGGAGGCCGCCGGGGCGCGGCTGACCGTGACGGGGGCGGCGCCGACCCCAGCGGAAGGCAAAGGCCCCGGCTTCACGCCGCGCCCCATCCCGGGGAGAATGGCGCCATCCGAACCGGAGGAAGACGCGCCATGGCCAAGGTCATCATCAGCTGTGCGGTGACGGGGGCGATCCATACCCCGAGCATGTCCGACCACCTGCCCATCACGCCGCAGGAGATCGCCGAGCAGTCCATCGCCGCCGCCGAGGCCGGCGCCGCCATCCTGCACCTGCATGCCCGCGACCCGAATGACGGCCGCCCGACGCCCGACCCTGCGGTGTTCATGCAGTTCCTGCCGGTGATCAAGCAGTCCACCGATGCGGTGATCAACATCACCACCGGCGGCGGCCTCGGCATGTCGCTGGATGAGCGGCTCGCGGCGCCGCTGCAGGCGAGCCCGGAGATGTGCTCGCTCAACATGGGCTCGATGAACTTCAACATCGCGCCGAGCGCCGCGCGGGTGAAGAAGTGGAAGTACGAGTGGGAGAAGCCCTATCTCGAGAACACCACCAACTACATCTTCCGCAACACCTTCCAGGATATCGAGCAGGTGGTGGAGCGGCTGGGCAAGGGCCACGGCACCCGCTTCGAGTTCGAGTGCTACGATGTCGGCCACCTCTACAACCTCGCCCATATGCTCGACCGCAAGATCGTCGAGCCGCCGCTCTTCACCCAGACCATCTTCGGCATCCTGGGCGGCATCGGCGCCGAGCCGCGCAACCTGATGTTCATGAAGGAGACGGCCGACCGGCTCTTCGGCAAGGACTATGTCTGGTCCGTGCTGGCGGCGGGGCGCAACCAGATGCCCTTCACCACCATGGCGGGCATGCTGGGCGGCAATGTGCGCGTGGGGCTGGAGGACAGCCTCTGGATCGGCAAGGGTCAGCCGGCGAAGAGCAATGCCGAGCAGGTGGCGAAGATCCGCCGGATCCTGGAGGAGTTGAGCCTGGAGATCGCAACCCCCGCCGAGGCACGCGAGATGCTGGCCCTGAAGGGCGGCGACCGGGTGAAGTTCTGACCGCCTGACCCGCAGGGGCGCCGGGTGGCGGCATCCGGCGCCCCGATCCACTCCAGGGCTCCATCGAGGGGGCCGCTGGCCTGCGGCCCTCAATTCGTCCCGAAGAACCGGAACAGCCGCTGCAGCATTTCCCGCCCATCGAAGCCCTCCGGCTCGCGCCCCGGCTCCGGCGGCGCCTCCCGCGCGAAGCGGGCGAGCGCGTCCTTCGTGCCGGCGAGGCGCAGCTCGGTCGGCTCCGCCGTGCTGGCCTGGCCGGTGCCGCCGACGATCCGGACCAGCGCCCGGTCGGCCGCCAGCAGCTCCTGCTCGGCCCGCGCCGCATCCTCGGGCCGCGGGGCGCAGACCACGCTGCGGCCCTCCAACGCGCAGGGCATCTCGAACAGCTTGTTGGGCGGGAAGCGGAGCTGCGCCGTGCCGGTCAGGGCAAGCAGCCCGCGGGAGGCGCCCTCGATCGTCAGCTCCCGCGCCGTGACCGCGGGAACCAGCCGGCCGCGCCGGTCGATGACCTCCAGCGCCAGGCCGGGCGTCGCGCCGGTTGGCTTTTCGACCCAGTCCCTGTGGCGCAGCACGCAGGCGGCGCGGTCGGTCATCGGGTCCTGCCGGCAGGACAGGCGCCAGGAGCCGATCTCCACCGGCGTCTGGGCGAGCGCGGCGAAAGGGGCGGCGAGGGCGAGGAGCAGGGTTGCGGCGCGGATCATGGCCCCGATGATACCGGGGGAAGCGGAGAGCGCGGAATGACGGTTGTGCGGTTGCCGGATGGCACGGAGGTCCCGGCGCTCGGCCAGGGCACCTGGCATATGGGGGAGCGGGGCTCCGACCGGGCGCGGGAGGCAGCGGCGCTGCGGCTCGGGCTCGATCTCGGCATGGTGCTGATCGACACGGCGGAGATGTATGCCGAGGGCGGCGCCGAGGAGGTGGTGGCGGATGCCATCGCCGGCCGGCGCGATGAGGTCTTCCTCGTCTCCAAGGTCTATCCGCACAATGCCGGCGGGAAGAAGCTGGAGCAGGCGCTCGCCCGTAGCCTGAAGCGGCTGCGGGTCGAAACGCTCGATCTCTACCTGTTGCACTGGCGCGGCTCCATCCCGCTGGCCGACACGGTCGAAGCCATGGAGCGGGCGCGCGAGGCCGGGAAGATCCGGCGCTGGGGCGTCTCCAACCTCGATGTCGATGACCTGGAGGAGCTGGGCCCCGCGCTGTCGGACTGCGCCACCGACCAAGTGCTCTACAACCTGGAGGCGCGGGGAATCGAATTCGACCTGCTGCCCTTCTGCCGGCAGCGCGGCATGCCGGTGATGGCCTATTCGCCGGTGGGACAGGGGGGCACGCTGCTGCGGGATGCCGCGCTGAAGCGGGTCGCGGCCCGGCATGGCGTGACGCCGGCCCAGGCGGCGCTGGCCTGGACGCTGCGCGGCCCCGGCGTGATCAGCATCCCGAAAGCCGCGGACCCCGCGCATGTGCGGCAGAACGCCGCGGCGCGCGACCTCCGGCTGACCGCGGAGGACGAGGCGGAGCTGGACGCCGCCTTCCCGCCGCCGAAGCGCAAGCGCTCGCTGGCAATGCTGTAGCTGATGCCCCGCCTGCTTGGCTTCGCGCTGCTGCTGCTCGCGCTCGGGCTTGCGCTCTACGCCGCATGGTCCGGCTGGAGCGCGGCGGGCGATGTCGGGATCGGCGCCCATGGCGTGGTGGCGATGCTGCTGGGCGCCTTCTTCAGCCTGCTGCTGGCGGGTGGGCTGATCGCGCTGATGCTGTTCAGCCGGCGCCGCGGCTACGACCAGGCGGCGGCGGATGCCATGCCGCCACGGCGGCGCCGGCCGCCCGAGGACTGAGGCGACACAGCTTCGGGGCGATGTGGAGAAGGGAAGCGCGACCAGGGCGCGCATCCTGACTGCCTGACGCATGCGGTGCTTGAATCCGCAGCGGCGATTGCCCGACAGTCCCTGCATCGCCTGCGGCACGACAAGCAGGCAGCAAGGGAGGACATCGCATGGCCCAGGCCAGGCCTGACTTCGACGCTGTCGTCATCGGCGCCGGATTCTCCGGCATGCACGCCCTGAAATCCCTGCGCGACCGGCTGGGCCTGAAGGTCCGGGTCTATGAGGCCGGCGAGACGGTGGGCGGCACCTGGTACTGGAACCGCTATCCCGGCGCGCGCTGCGATTCCGACAGCTACATCTACTGCTTCACCTGGGACAGGCAGTTGCTGCAGGACTGGGAGTGGTCCGAGCGCTACCCCGAGCAGCCGGAGATCCTGCGCTACCTGGAGCATGTGGCGAAGCGGCACGACCTGAAGCGCGACATGCGCTTCAACACGCGCGTGACGGGCGCCGAATTCGACGAGGCGAACGACCTCTGGACCATCCACACCAACCAGGATGAGACGGTGACGGCGCGCTTCCTGATCACCGCCGTCGGCACGCTCTCCCACCGCAACATCCCGCAGGTGAAGGGGCTGGATCGCTTCCAGGGCCGCTGGTACCACACCAGCGCCTTCCCCAAGGGCGGCGTGGACTTCACCGGCAAGCGCGTGGCGGTGGTCGGCACCGGCGCGACCGCGGTGCAGGCTATCCCCGTCATCGCGCAGCAGGCCAAGCAGCTCACCGTCTTCCAGCGCACCGCCAATTACTGCGTGCCCGCGCGCAACGGCAAGGTGGACCCGGAGGTCGTGGCGGCCCGCAAGGCGGAGTATGACGACATCGTCCGCCGCATCCGGGAATCCCCCTTCGGGCAGGAACACTACCCGATCCCGAAATCGGTCTTCGACGTCACGCCGGAGGAGCGGGAGCGCATCTTCGACGCGATGTGGGACAAGGGCGGCTTCGCCTTCTGGATCGGCAATTTCCAGGACATGCTCTCGAACCCCGAGGCGAACGAGATCTGCGCCGACTATCTGCGGCGGCGCATCCGCCGCACGGTGAAGGACCCGGAGGTGGCGGAGCGGCTGATCCCGAAGAGCCACTACTACGGCACCAAGCGCCAGCCGCTGGACACCAACTACTACGAGACCTTCAACAAGGACAACGTGCTGCTGGTCGACGCGAAGACCGATGGCGAGATCGAGGAGATCACCGAGCGCGGCATCCGCGCCGGCGGCAAGGAGTACGAGGCGGACATCATCGTCTTCGCCACCGGCTTCGATGCCATGACCGGCCCGCTGAAGGCGCTGAACCTGCGCGGCCGCGGCGGCCGGAAGCTGGAGGAAGCGTGGCAGGACGGGCCGCACACCTATCTCGGCATCGCCGTCGCGGGCTTCCCCAACCTCTTCACCATCACCGGGCCGCAGAGCCCCTCCGTGCTGACCAACATGCCGGCGGCGATCGAGCAGCATGTGGAGTGGGTCACCGACTGCATCGAGGCGATGCGGAAGGAGGGACGCAGGCGGATCGAGGCGGAGTCGGAGGCGCAGGAGGCCTGGGGCCGGCACGTGAACGAGGTGATCAGCGGCACGCTCTTCCCCACCGCCAACTCCTGGTACATGGGCGCGAACATCCCGGGCAAGCCGCGCACCTTCCTGCCCTATCTCGATCCCGCCGGCCTCGGCGGCTACCGCAAGCGCTGCGAGGAGATCGCGGCCAGGGGCTATGAAGGCTTCGCGCTGGCCTGAGGGGAGGGGACGGTCATGGAGAACGCCTACTACTCGCAGGCGGTGCACGGCCCCTTCGAGTTGCACGACATCGGCAATCTGGAACTCGAGGAAGGCGGCACGATCCGCGGCTGCAATCTGGCCGTCGCCACGCATGGCCGGCTGAACGCCGCGAAGGACAACGCCATCCTGGTGCCGACCTGGTATTCCGGGACCAACAAGATCCTGGAGCAGGTCTTCATCGGGCCCGGCCGCGCGCTGGACCCGGAGAAGTATTGCATCATCGTCGTCAACCAGATCGGCAACGGTCTCTCCTCCTCCCCGCACAACACGCCGGCGCCGGCCGGGGCGGGGCATTTCCCGCGCGTGCGCATCGGCGACGACGTGCGCGCACAGCACCGCCTGGTCACGCAGGTGCTGGGGCTGGAGAGGCTGGCGCTGGTGGTCGGCGGCTCCATGGGCGCGCAGCAGACCTATGAATGGGCGGTGCGCTACCCGGAGATGGTGCAGCGCGCCGCGCCCATCGCCGGCACGGCGCGCAATACCGAGCACGACTTCCTCTTCACCGAGACGCTGTGCGAGGCCATCACCTCCGACCCCGGCTTCGCCAGGGGCTTCTACCGCTCGCCCGAGGATGTGCGGGAGGGCCTGCTGCGCCATGCGAAGATGTGGGCGGTGATGGGCTGGAGCACGGAGTTCTTCCAGGCGAAGCGCTACCGGACGCTCGGCTTCTCCTCGCTCGACGACTTCATCGTGAACTTCATGTTCGCCTATTTCAGCACCATGGATCCCAACAACCTGCTCTGCATGGCCTGGAAATGGCAGCGCGGCGATGTCAGCCGCATGACGGGCGGGGACCTGCGCGCGGCGCTCGGGCGGATCAGGGCGAAGACCTTCGTCATGCCGATGAGCTCGGACATGTTCTTCCCGCCCGCCGACTGCCAGGCGGAGTGGCGGCTGATCCCGGATGCGGAATTCCGCCCGGTCGAGACCATCGACGGCCATCTCGCGCTGTTCGGGGCCGACCCGAATGCGATCGCGCAGATCGACCGGCACCTGAAGGAGCTGCTGGCGGCGAAGGTGGCGTAGGGCGGAGGGCCGTTCGGGCTGTCATGCCTGGCTCATGGCGTCCCGACCCGCGGCGGGTGCCGCGCAGCCAGGGCCCGGAGGGCCGCCGGCGTTCGAGGCAGGCCATGCGTCAGCATGTCATGCGCCAGGCATCAGCGCGCTGCCGGCCCCTGCAGCAGCCAGACCGCGGCGGCGCCGAGCAGGACCGCCGCGGCGAGGCCGGGCGTCGGCGCCTCCCCCAGCAGCCAAGCGGCGCCGAGCGCGGTGACGGGCGGGACCAGGAAGAACAGCCCCGTCACCTGTCCCGCCGCGCCGCGCCCCAGCAACCAGAGCAGCAGCAGCGTCGCGCCCACCGAATTCGCCAGCACGGTCCAGAGGAAGGGCGCGAGGAATGCCGCGCTCCAGTCGATCGCACCCGGCCCGCCGGCCTCCAGCGCCAGCCAGCAGGCGGCCATCACCGCCGTGCCGGCCGCGAGCTGCACCGCAGCCGCGCCCAGCCCCTGGCCACCGCCGCCGAAGCGCTTCTGCCACAGCGCCGCGCCGGCGCCGCCGGCCAGCGCGATGGCCGCCAGCAGCATCACCATCGTCCCGCCGGTGCCGCCCGAGAGCTTCTCCCCCACCACCAGCAGCACCGCGCAGAGACCGAGCACCGCCGCCGCCAGCCGGCGCCGGGTGAAGGCCTCCCCCAGCAGCGGGGCGGCGCCGAGGGCGGTCGCCACCGGAATCAGCCCCACCACCAGCCCGGCGATGCCGACCGGCATGCCGAGCGCGATGCCGGCATAGATCCCGGCGTAATGCGCCCCCTGCAGCAGCAGCCCGACCACCACCGCATGGAACAGCGCCGCGCCGCGCGGCCAGGGGGCACGCCAGAGCAGCGCCAGCAGCGCCAGCACCGCGGCGGCCAGCGCGAAGCGCAGGCCCGTCACCGCGAAGGGCGGCCCGTGCCGGATCGCCATGGCGCCGCCGAGGATGCCGGAGCTCCAGAGCGGCACGAAGCCGGCCGCCGCCGCCCGGCCGATCCAGGCAGCTCGGGTCTCGCTCAAAGAATTACATCCGGCAGCGGCTGGTTCACCATGCCCAGATGCAGCCGCCGCACCGCCCCGGCCACCGCCACATCCAGCCCGGGCCGGCCGTAGAACCGCCCGCGCACATGCAGGCAGGCGGCGATGGCGCGGAGGAAGGCATCCGCGAGATGCGGCTCGGGCGGCGGCGCGGCCTGCCAGAAGGCATCGCGCTCCCCCAGCCAGGTGAGGCCCGGCACCTGGTAGATCGCCCGCCCCAGCGCCATGACCGGCCGGCCGAGCGCGATCGCCTGCACCGCGAGGGTGCTGTTGATGGTGACGGTGCCGCGGCAGGCGAGGATCGCCGGCTCGGCCGGCAGGGCGCCGTCCAGCAGATGAACCCGGCCCGCCAGCCCGGCTTCCGCCGCCAGCCGCGCCAGCCTCGATCCCCAGCGCTTCAGCCCGGGATCGAGCGGATGCACCTTCACCAGCAACCGCCCGTCCGCCGGCGCGCCGCGGGCGAAGCTGCCGAGCACGGCCCGCAGCGCCGAATCATTGTCCGCGAAGTCGGAATAGGCGCGGATGGAGTAGTCGTTCTCCATCTGCATGGCGAAGAGCCAGAGCGGCCCGTGCGGCGCCAGTTCGGCCAGCAACCGCGCCGCCTTCGCCGTCTCCGCCCGGCGCCGCCACAGCCGCAGCCCGGTGCCGAGATAGGCCGGCACCGGATGGTGCAGCAGGTAGCTCTCGTAATGCGGGAAGGGCCAGGGCAGCAGGGAAGCGAGATGGGCGGTCACGTCCCAGCGCGCCTGCAGGGCGAAATCGTCCGCGTAGCGCGGCGTGGGGTCGATCGCCGGGCAATTCTCGGCCAGGGTCAGGATCGCCGCCGGGTCGCGCGGGAAGCGGCTGCCCGCGCCCATCGCGTCGCGCTCCAGCACGATCCAGTCGGGGCGGAGATAGCCGTAATCCGTCACCGTCACCGCGATGCCGCGCGCCCGGGCCTCGGCGATGGCGACGAGGTGGTAGGGCCGCTGCTCGCCGAGCAGGACGAGGTCGGTGACCTGCTCCCGCTCCAGATAGGCCGCGATGAAGCCCGGCCAGTCCATGGCGCGGCCGCGAAAATCCGTGGCATCGCTGCCGTCCCAGAACAGCCGGTCGCCGAGGCTGAGATTGATCCGGCGCGTCTGGTGGCCGAGCGCGCGCAGCCCTGCCGCCATCTCGGCGAAGAAGGGGCCGATCGGGCCTTGCAGGAACAGGAAGCAACGCGGCGGTGGGGACGGCATGCGGGGCGTATGTTCCGGCGCGTTTGTCGGAAAGGTTGATTGCCGGCCGGGGCGGCGCGGGTCAAGCCGTGGCCGCGGTGCCGCCGCCCGGCCCGCCGCGGGCAGCACGGCCATGTTGCCCTTGCCTCCGCAGAATCATGAGTGGGGCTGCGGCGGCCTGTCGGCCCCGGCGCCCCGGCTCACGTCCATCCGCTGTCGTTCTTTGTTTTTCGAGCGGAGTCAGGCTCCTTGGCGTTCACGCCCGTCCGCGATCCGCTCCGTGCCAGGCGGCGCGCAGGTCCGCGCCATCCACCAGCCGCCTGCCGCGGGCGGCCAAGCCGCGCAGCAGGGCGGGCGGCGGGAAGGGGCAGTAGGGCAGCGGCGCCACCGGCCGCTCCTCGGCCGTGCCGGCCGCGAGGGCCGCCAGCACCTCCGCCAGCAGCGGCACGCCCGCTAGGTGCAGCGCCCGTGCCGCGGCGCTGGCCGTCACGCCGGGGGGCAGCGGGACCTCCCGCTGGGCCAGGATCCCGCCGGCATCGATACGCGGCACCAGGCGGTGCACGGTGACGCCGAATCGGGGCGTCGCCTCGGCCAGTGCCCAGAGGGTCGGCACCGGGCCGCGATGCAGCGGCAGCAGGGAAGGATGCAGGTTGATCCCGCCGAGCGGCGCCAGCGCGAGCGTCCCGGCCGAGAAGATCTGGTCGAAATGGAAGGAGAGGATCAGGTCCGGCCGCGCCGCCCGCAGCGCCGCCACGGTCTCCGTCCCGTTCACGTCCCGCACCCGGTGCAGCGGGATGCCCCGCGCGGCGGCGAGGCTCTCCAGGCGCGAGGGACCCGGCCGCAGCCCGGGCAGGGCGTAGTTCGCCCAGAGAAAGGGCAGCAGGCGCGGGCCGGAGCGCCGGAGATGCCGCCAGCCCTGCCGCAGCGGGCCGCCGGCCCCGGGGCGGAAGGGGTCGGAGCGGCCGAGCAGCACCACCTGCGCCGCATGGTCCCGCAGGAAGGCCGCGACCGCCTCGGCATTCGGCGCGGCCTCGAGCGTGAAGAGGGCGATGCGCACGGGTCAGGCGGAGGGCAAGCGCCTGCTACACCACGCGCGCCACGGCCGCCCCGCCCCGCGCCGCGACCAGGGCCGCAACGGTGCGGGCGATCTCCTCCTCCGTATGCTCGGCCGAGAGGAAGAAGCGCAGCCGCGCCGAACGCTCCGGCACTACGGGGAAGAGGATGGGCTGGACGTTCACCCCTGCCTCGAACAGCGCCGCCGCCATCCGCGCCGCGGCGACCGAACTGCCCAGGATGACCGGCACGATGCCGAGGCCGGCCGAACTGCCCGTGTCGAATCCCGCCTCCCGCGCCAGCCGCAGGAACAGGGCCGCGTTCGCCTGCAGCTTCGCCACGCGCCAGGGCTCCGCCTGCATCGCCTGCAGCGAGGCCAGCGCGGCGGCGGCGAGCGGCGGGGCGAGCCCGACCGAATAGACGAAGCCCGGCGCCGCATGCCGCAGCAGGTCGATCAACGGCTGTCTTCCGGCGATATAGCCGCCGCAGGCCGAGAGCGTCTTGGACAGCGTACCCATCCAGATATCGACCGCATCGGGCGCGATCCCGCATTGCTCGAAGCTGCCCCGGCCCGTCGCGCCAAGCACGCCGAGCGCATGCGCCTCATCGACCATCAGCAGCGCATCATGCTCGCGCGCCAGGGCGGCGAAGCGCGGGAGGTCGGGCACGTCGCCATCCATGCTGTAATGCCCTTCCAGCACCAGCAGCGCGCGGCCGTGCCGCCGGCGATGCGCCGCCAGCTCGCGTTCCGCGGCCCGCCAGTCATTGTGCGGGAAGGCGACGCGCCGCGCGCCCGAAAGCCGTGCGCCTTCCGCCGCCGAGTTGTGGATGAGCTGGTCGTGCAGGATCAGGTCGCGCGCGCCCATCAGCTGGCCGATGACGGTCACGTTGGTCGCATGGCCGCTGACGAAGGTAAGGCAGGCTTCCGCCGCATAATTCGCCGCCAGCGCCGCTTCCAGCGCGCCATGCACCGGCCGCTCGCCGGAGGCGAGGCGGGAGGCGGAGGCGGAGACGCCATGCCGGTCGATCGCCGCCTTGGCCGCCGCGGCGATGCGCGGATCGCCGTTCAGGCCGAGATAGTTGTAGGAGGCGTAGTTCAGGAAGTCCCGCCCGCCGATCACGGTGCGGGCGCCCGCGACGCCCTCATGCGGCCGGAAATACGGGTTCTCCAGCCCGAGCGCCGCGCCCGCCTCCCGCACCATCTCGATGTCGCGCAGGCCGGGGAGCGTGGAGAGGTCCCGGCCCGGGCTCTCGGCGGGGGCCGCCTCGTCCTCCTTCCCGCCGCGGCGGGACAGGCGCTGCAGCAAGGCGGTGCGGGCCGTGGCGGAAAGGCCGAAGGACTGGGTCATGGCGCGGCGAGCCTCTGCCGGCCGGGCCGGCCGCCGGCAAGCCCTTGCCCGGGCCCGCAACGGCCATGGCAGGGCCGCGGGCCAGCCGGCAGACCCCATGGCCGCCAGCCCGCGGTCATCCCCCGGCGGCCGGGCCGGGGAGGCCGGGGCAGCGGGATCCGCGCCACGGGTCCGCCGCAGGCGGCGTGGACCGCCCGGCCGCGCGCCGCCAACCCCATCCGGGGCTTTCCGCGGCAGGGCCCGCGCCGCATGGCTCCGGCGGATCCGGCGCGCTCCGCCGTCATGCCGCCTTCACCGATGGTCCGGCGGCCAGGGCAGGCTCATGCGCCGCGAGCAGCAGCTCGGCCGCCACCTCCTCCGGCGCGGGGGCATCGCGCAGCGCCTCCGCCAGGCGACGCGCCAGGCTGTCCACCGTCAGCGTGTCCGTCACCGCCGAGAGCGGCACCGGCATGCCCAGCCGCTGCTCCAGCGCGAGGCGCAGCTCCATCCCGCCCAGGCTGTCGAGGCCGAGGCTGCCGAGCGGCGCCTCCGCCGCCACCGCCGCCGGTGGCAGCCGCAGGATGCGGCCAAGCTCGCTGGCAAGCGCCTCCCGCAGCAGGGCGAGCGCCTCCGCCTCCGGTGCGGCGCGCAACCGGGCGCGCAGGTCACCGGCATCGCCCGCCGGTGCCGCGGCGCTGCGCACCGCCTCGAAGCAGGGCTCCTCCAGCACCGCGAGCGCCGCCCGCGCCTCGCCCCAGGCCAGGCGCGCATGGCCGAGCACCGCGGGCCCGGCCGCCAGCAGCGCGGGCAGGGCAGCCAGCGCCTCCTCCGCCGGCAGGGCGGTGGCGCCCAGACGGCGGCGCAGGATCTCCGCCGTGCCGGCCTCCGCGGCCAGGATGCCGGCATCGGCGATCGGGCCCCAGGCGATCACGCTCGCGGGCCTGCCGGCGGCGCGGCGGCGGCGCGCCAGCGCCTCCAGCGCCGCATTGGCCGCGACATAGGCGCCCTGGCCGGGATTGCCGACCGCGACCGTCGCCGAGCCGAACATCAGGAACAGCGCGAGCGGATCCCCGGCGGTCAGCGCATCGAGGCTCTCCGCCACCGCCAGCTTGGCGGCCAGCACGCGCGCCGCCCGCCCGGCCTCCATCGCCGCGGCCGCGCCATCCGCCATGACGGCGGCGGCATGCACCACGCCGCGGATCGGCGGCAGGGTGGCGCGGATGCCCCGCAGCGCCCGGTCGAGCGCAGCCGCATCCGTCGCGTCGCAGGCGATGAGGTTGGCCTTGGCGCCAAGCGCCGCCAGGTCGCGGATGGCGGTCTCCGCCCCCGGCGTCTCCGCCCCGCGGCGGGAGAGCAGGGCGAGGTGCCGCACCCCCTGTGCCGCCAGCCAGCGCGCCGTGGCCAGGCCGAAGCCCTGGGTGCCGCCGACCACCAGCACCGTGCCGCGCGCCGCCTGCTGCAGGGCGGGCGCCCGGCGGGGCAGGGCCGCGGCGGCCGGCGGGCGCACCACCAGCTTGCCGATATGGCCGCTCGCCTGCAGGGTCCGGAAGGCGGTCTCGACCTCCGTCGCGGCGTATTCGGTGGCGGGCAGCGGGCGGAAGGTGCCGTCCCGCAGCCGGTCGGCGATCGAGCGCAGCAGCCGTGCCGCGACCTGCGGCCGGGCGCGCGGCAGCTCGTCCACATCCACTGCGAACCAGGTGACGTTGCGCCGCATCGGCCGCAGCGCGACGCGGCGGTTCTCGGCGAAATCGCGCTTGCCGAGCTCGAGGAAGCGGCCGAAGGGGCGCAGCAGCGCTATGGAGCGCTCCATCGCCTCGCCGGCCAGCGAGTTCAGCACGACATCCACGCAGCCTTCGTCTGCGCCCCGCCCGCCCCACGCCGCCCGCAGCGCGTCGGCGAAGCCGGCATCGCGGCTGTCCAGCACCAGCTCGGCGCCGGCGGCGCGCAGGAAGGCCCGCTTCGCCGGGCTGCCCGCGGTCGCCGCGACGCGCGCCCCGGCAGCCAGCGCCACCTGCAGCGCGGCGAGGCCGACCGCGCCGGCGCCGCCATGCACCAGCACGCGCTCGCCCGGCTCGATCCGCGCCAGCTCCTCCAGCGCATGCACCGCCGTGAGGAAGGCGACCGGCACGGTCGCGGCGGCGGCCGGGTCGATGCCATCGGGTAGCGCCGCCAGCGCTTCCGCCCGCGTCACCGCATGGGTGGCGAGCGCCCGCGGGGCGACGCCGAAGACGCGCTCGCCCGGGGCGAAGGGCACGCCCGCACCGGCCGCCTCCACCACGCCCGCGCATTCCATGCCGAGGCCGGGGCCGGCGAAGCCGGGCAGCAGCGCCTCCTCTGGCAGCAGGCCCTGCGCCCACATCAGGTCGCGGAAATTCACGCCCGCCGCCTCGATCCGGATCGCCACCTCGCCCGGGCCGGGCGGGGGCAGGTCGAGCGGCGCCCAAGCCAGCGTGCCGAGCTGGCCGGGCTGACCGATGCGCAGCGCCGCCGGCCCGGCGGGCGGCGGGGCAGGCGGCAGGCCGGGACGCAGGCGCGGCACCAGCCGCGCCGCGCGGGTCAGCGTCACCTCGGCCTCGGCATCGCCCTCGGCCAGCAGCTCGCCCGCCAGCCGGCGCGCCGCCACCTCCGGCGTCAGGCCGGGGTCGAGGTCGATCCGGCGCGGCTTCAGCCCTGGATGCTCGTTCGCCAGCACGCGGCCGAGGGCGAAGCAGGCGGCGGCGGCCGGGTCATGCGTGCCCGCCTCCGGCTGCTGGCCGCCGGCCGTGACCAGGCGGAAGCCCTGCGCCGCGCCCTCCGCGGCCGCGGCCAGCCGGCCGAGCGCGGCGAGGCTCGCGGCGAGCGCGTCCCCGCCGCCGGCCAGCGCCACCACGAGGCTGCCCTGCAGGGCGGCGGGCGGGGTCCGGGCGGCCTCCGCCAGGTCATGCGCCGCGACCGTCGCGCCGCGCGCCTGCAGCAGCGCGGCCAGCGGGCCACGCAGCCAGCCCATGGCCGCATCGGCGAAGAGGGCGATGCGCCGCAGCTTGGGCGCGGCCAGCACCGCCGCGCCGTCCGGCGCCCGGGCGGCGAGCAGCAACGCCGGCCAGGGTGCGCCGGAGAGCGGCGTGCTCGCGGCCTCCCCCCAGCCGGCCTGGACGAGCGATGCCTCCCAGCCCGCGGCGGTCGGCAGCGGCGAGGTGCCGCCGGGCCCCGACCACCAGGCCGGGTCCTGGCCGCAGCAGAGATCGAAGACCGGGTTGGGAAGCGGTTCCACCAGCAGCAGGGCGGCACCGGGCGCGGCGGCCTGGCGCAGCACCTCCGGCAGCAGCGCACCGGCCCGCAGCCGGGCCCCGGCACCGAGACCGATGACGAGGTCGGCGGCGAGCGGTGGCGGCTCCGCGCCCAGCGGATCCCAGGGGAGGGCGGCATAGTCCAGCCCCGGCATGGCGGGCGGCGTCGCGGGGCCGGGACGGCCCGGCAGGCCGGCGGCGATGAAGCGGACCGCGCGGCCGGAGGCGGCGAGCGCCGCGGCGAGCCGCGCGGTCAGCGGCCCGGGGCCGGCGCCGACCTCCAGCACCCGCAGCGGCAGGCCGGACGGCCAGGCCGCGGCGAAGGCGGCCACCGCCTCGGCCAGCACCGCGCCGAGCCGCGCCTGGCCGGCGCTGTTGGCGGGCGGGCCCTCGGTGAGGGCGGGCTCGGCCGGGGTCTGCCAGTCGGCCAGCGCTGCCGGCAGCCGCTCGGCCGCCAGGGCCGCCCAGGCCAGGTCGGGCGCCAGCACCGGCTGCTCCAGCAGCACCTGCCGCCAGATCCCCTCTGCCGGCGGCAGGTCGGGCGCCGGGACAGGGCGCAGCCCGGCCGGGCCGGGCACGGCGAGGCCCCCTTCGGCCAGCGCCGCCAGCAGGGCATGGGCCTGCGGGCCCGCAGCCGGCGCGGCCGAGAGCGCGGCATGCGCCGCGGCGGCGCAGAAGCCCTCCAGCAGCATGGCGGCCTCGCCCAGTTCGAGCGCGGCGTCCTGGCGCTGCGCGGTGGCAAGGCAGGGGCCGAGCGCCGGCCGCGCGCCGGCGGGCTGGCCGGGCAGGGGCGGGGCGGGCAGCAGCTCCACCCGGAAGGCGGCCTCCGCCGGGTCGGCGCGGCCGGGCAGGCGGATACGCTGGAGGGTGCAGCCTTCCAGCACCGCCACCGGGGTGCCGGCGGCATCGCGCAGCAGCAGGTCGGCGGCGGCGCTGCGCTCCCCGCGGCTGGCCAGCGCGATCTCGGCCTGTCCGGCCGGCGCGGCGCCGGCGCGGACGACCAGGCGGGCGACGCGGACGGGAACGATGCCGGTGCCGGCTTCCGTGGAGCCGTCCGCCAGCAGCCCGACCAGCCCCTGCAGCGCGCCGTCCAGCCGGGCAGGGTGCAGCAGGAAGCCGTCATCCGCCGGCGCCGCCTCCGGCCGGCGCAGCCGGACCGCGGCGCGGCCGGCGGCAGGCTCGATCACCGCATGATCAAGGGATTCGAAGGCCGCGCCGTAATGCAGCCCGGCGGTGGCGGCGAGGCGGCGGATCGCCTCCCCCTCCAGCCGCATGCCCTGCGCCGGCGCCGGCGGGGCGGCGGCGGGCAGGGCGGGCAGGGCGGCCACTGCCGCTTCCAGATGCAGGGTCCAGGGTTCCGGCGCCAGGCGGCGGCGGGATTCCAGGGTGAATCGCCCGGCCTCGTCGAGCGTCGCGCGCAACTCGCGGGCATGCCCGGCCTCCAGCGGCAGGGCGGCATGGATCGCCGCCTCGCGCAGCTCGATGGCCGCGGCCTCCGGATGGCGGGCGCGGCCGGCGGCCAGCGCCATCTCCCACATCGCCGCGGCGGGCAGCACCGGCTCCCCAGCCAGGCGGTGGTCGGCCAGCCAGGGCTCCAGCGCGGTGTCGATATGCCGGCTCCAGTGCCTGGCTTCCGCGCCGCGGCGGAAACCGAGCAGCGGGTGCTCCGCCGGCGGCGCGACGGCCTCCACCGCCTCCACCGTGGTGCCGAACCAGACGCGCTGGCGCTCGAAGGGGGTGTGCGGCAGGCCGCGACGCGTGGCGGGGCCGGCGAAGGCGGGGCCCTGGCGCGGGTCGGCGCCAGCCGCCCAGGCGCGGTCGGCAATCGCCGGGAAGGGGTCGGCCGCGGGGTCGCGGCGGGAGAGGCTGGGCAGGATCGCCGCCTCGGCGCCCGCGGCGCGCAGGGAGTCCCGCAGATAGCCCTGCAGCACCGGGTTGGGCCCGATCTCCAGGAAGAGGCAGGGGCTGCGCCCGGCCGCCTCCCGCATGGCTGCCAGGAATTGCACCGGCGCCCGCAGGTTGCGCCACCAATGCTCCGGCCCGCAGGCGGCCGGGTCGAGCGACGCGCCGGTCACGGTCGAGATCAGTGGCCGCTGCGGCGGCTGCGCCCGGAGGCCGGCCAGGTCGGCCAGCAGCCCTTCCCGCAGCCCGTCCATGGCGGTGCTGTGGAAGGCATAGTCGAGATCGAGGGCGAGGAAGCTCCAGCGCCGCTCCGCCGCCGCCGCCTCCAGCCGCGCCAGCAGGGGCGCCGGGCCGGCGACGGTCAGGCTCTCCGGCGCGTTGATGGCGGCGATCTCGATGCCGCGCCCGTCCAGGGTGCCGAGGGAGTCCAGCACCGGCAGCGCCGCCTCCGCCGAGGCGCCGAGGGCGGCCATGCGGCCCTGGCCGCGCGTCCGGGCCTGGTGGCGGCTGCGCGTGGCGACGAGGCGGGCGGCCTCCGACAGCTCCAGCATCCCCGCGGCGGCGGCGGCCGCGACCTCGCCGACCGAATGGCCGAGGCAGAGGGCGGGGCGGATGCCCTGCGCCGCGAGCGCCGCAACGATGCCGTGCTGCACGGCGAAGAGCAGCGGCTGGGCGACCTCGCTGGCCGCGAGATCCGCGGCCGTCACGCCGGCGGCGAGCCGATCCGTGACGGACCAGCCGAGCAGGGGGGCAAGCGCCGCATCGGCCGCCGCGACGCCCGCGGCGAAATCCGGACTGGCGGCGAGCTGCGCCTGCGCCATGCCGGCGAAGGGCGCGCCATTGCCGCTGAAGATGAAGGCGATGCCCTGGCCCGGCGCGGCGGCACCCTGCGCCGCGGCGCCGGCCTTGCCCGCCTCCCAGGCCGCGAGGCCCTCGGCGAGGGCGGCCGGATCGTCGCCGCGCAGGGCGAGGCGCTGCGCCCAGGGGCCGCGATGGCGGGCGGCGCCGCGCAGCAGGGCAGGCAGCGCCGGGGCGGGCGTCGTGGCCAGCCGGTCCCGCCAGGTGGCGGCCAGCGCCTTCAGGCCGGCGGCGCTGCGGGCCGAGAGCAGCAGGGGCGGCAGCCGCGCGCCCGCCGGCTCGGCCTGCGGCTTCGGCGCGGGCGCGGCGCCGAGCAGCACGGTTGCGTTGGTCCCGCCGAAGCCGAAGCTGTTCACCCCGATGACGGCACGGCGGCGGCCGGGTAGCGGCTCCAGCCTTGTCGGCACGCAAAGGCCGAGGCCGGCGAAATCGATGTTCGGGTTCGGCGTCTCGAAATGCAGGGAGGGGGGAATCTTCCCCTCCTCCAGCATCAGCAGGCCCTTGAGCAGCCCGACCATGCCCGAGGCCGGCTCGGTATGGCCGATATTTGTCTTGGCCGAGCCGATCGGCAGCGGCCGGCCGGCCCGGCGGCGGCCGATCGCCGCGCCGATCGCCGCGGCCTCGATCGGATCGCCGGCGGCGGTGCCCGTCCCATGCGCCTCGAAATAGCCGAGGCGCTCCGGCGCGACGCCGGAATCGGCCAGCACCTGCTCCAGCAGCGCCTGCTGCGCTGCCTGGCTGGGGAGGGAGATGCCCATGGTGCGGCCGGCGGCATTCACGCCGCTGCCGAGGATGACGCCGCGGATGGCATCGCCCGCCGCCAGCGCATCGGCCAGCGGCTTCAGCAGCACCAGGCCGGCGCCTTCCGCCCGCACATAGCCATCCGCCCGCGCGTCGAAGGCATGGCAGCGGCCGGTGGGGGAGAGCATCCCGGCCTTGGCGAAGCCGAGGAAGGGATAGGGCGCGAGCAGCAGGTTCACCCCGCCCACCAGGGCGGCCGGGATGCGGCCGGCGCGCAGCGCCTCGCAGGCCCAGTGCAGGGCGACGAGCGAGGAGGAGCAGGCGGTGTCGATGGTCTGCGCCGGGCCGCGCAGGTCGAAGACATGGCCGATGCGGTTGGCCAGGATCGACAGCGCGCTGCCGGTCATGAGGTAGCGGTCGCCCGAGGCGGGGTCGGGCTGCCGCAGGTCGCCGTAATCGGTCAGCGAGCCGCCGATGAAGACGCCCGTCTCCGTGCCGGCGAGGGCGCCCGGCGGCAGGCCGGCATCCTCCAGCGCCTCGGCGGCGACTTCCAGCAGCAGGCGCTGCTGCGGGTCCATCTCCGCCGCCTCGCGCGGGGAGATGCCGAAGGCACCCGGGTCGAAGCCGGCCACGTCGCCGAGCGTGCCGGCGGCGAAGGTGTAGGACTTGCCGGGCTCGCCGCGCCGCGGATGGGCGAAGAGGCGCTGCTCGAACCGGTCGGCCGGCAGGGTGCCGACGGCATCGCGGCCTTCCGCCAGCAGCCGCCACCAGGCGGCAAGGTCCGGCGCCCCCGGCAGGCGGCAGGCCGCCCCGACGATGGCGATGGCCTGCGCTGCCCGCCGCTGCGGCGGGCGCTGTCCGTGGCGGCTCATGCCGGCATGGCGCCCACCGGCGCCGGCTGGCTATGGCGTGTCGCGATGGGGGCGAGGGCCGGGCGGGGCTCGCGCACCGGCTTGCCGGTCACCTCGGCGAGCAGGGCATCCACTTCGGCGAAATGCGCCTCCCAGTCCGGGGCGTGCCAGTGCCGCAGCCGGGCGAGCTGGGCGGCGCGCGCCGCGCTGTCGGGCCCGGCATAGTCGAGGATGGCGCGGCGCCAGCCGAGTCCGTCCAGCGGATCGAGATAGTCGGGGACATTCCCGCCGACCTCGCGCAGCGCCGGCAGGTCGCTGCAGATGGCGGGCACGCCGAGCGCCAGCGCCTCGGCCAGCGGCAGGCCGTAGCCTTCGGTGAAGCTCGGGAAGAGCAGGGCGCGGGCGCCGGCGAGCAATTCGGTCACCTGGCTGTCGGGCGGCGTGCCGATCTCCTGCACCAGGCCGCGCAGCGCCTCGCACCGGTCCAGCAGGCTCAGCACGCTGCCATTCTCCCAGCCGCGGCGGCCGCAGAGCAGGAGCCTCGGGCTGGTGCGCCCCTCCATCGCCAGGTCGCGCCAGAGATGCAGTAGGAGCTGATGGTTCTTCCGCGGCTCCACCGTGCCGAGGCAGAGGAAATAGGGCTCGGTCGGCAGCAGGGCGGCGGGGCGGCGCAGGGGCCGGATGCCGAGCGGGGCGATGGCGATGGGCGGGGCGGGGCGGCCATGCGGCGCGAGATGGGCGCGCAGCGCGGCCTCGGTCGCCGCCGAGTTCACGATGACGCCGTCCGCGAGGGCCGCGGTGTTGGCGATGCGGGCGGCGTGGCGCGCGGCTTGCCGGGGGCGGGTGTACTCCGGATGGGTCAAGGGGATCAGGTCATGGATCAGCGGCACGAAGCGCGCGCCGGCGCGTCGGAGTTCTCCGATCGGCCCCTGGCGGTCGAGCGAGCGGTGCGAGACCAGCAGGAAGACCGGGTTGCGCACGCTGCGCAGGCGGCGCTGCAGGCTCGCCCGGCCGCCGCCCCGGGCGAGCCCGGCCTGCAGGCCGAGCGCGATGCGCTGCGCGCGGCGCAGGCCGCGGCCGGGCGGGGCGCCGTGTTCCCATACCTCCTCTAGCGCGTCGAGCAGCGCGGCCACACGGTCCCGCGGCAGGGCGGCGAACCAGCCCCAGAGGCTCTGCGCGGTGAAGGTGACGTCCTGTTCCGGCCCGGACAGCCAGCGTCGGGCATAGGCCATTTCGACACGATCGATGCCGGTGGGGGATTTGCGGTGCACGCAGGACAGCAGACGCGAGACATCCAGGACGATGTGCACAGGGCCCCCGAAAGCTGCGCCGGCCGGCAGGGTTGCGTCAGAGCGCCGGAAGAAGTCGCGGGCCTGGCCGCGGGCGACCGGTCCATGGGATTCTGTAGGGCTGCTCACGACTCTTCTTACGATAAAGTAATAAAACTGTCAACTGGGAGTTGATGGATTCGGCCGATGTCTGGTCCGGTTTGACAGGGAGGCACAGGCCGCCATCCTGCTCGCCGCGAAGCGGGAGAGGGGGCGGGGCCATGGGCATCTGGAAGCGGGCGATGCCGGCGGAGAGTTTCGGCGAGCGCCACGCGGCGACCCTGCCCGGCTTGCTCGGCATCCGGCTGGTCGAGCTGGGCGAGGATTACGCCCGTGCCACGATGCCGGTGGATGAGCGCCATATCCAGCCCTTCGGCATCCTGCACGGCGGGGCGAGCGTAGTGCTGGCGGAGACCATCGGTTCCGTCTGTGGGACGCTGGCGCTGGATGAGGGCTGGATGGTGGTGGGACTCGAGGTGAATGCGAACCACCTGGCGCCGGTGCAGAAGGGGGACACGGTGGAGGCGCTGTGCCGGCCGTTGCAGATCGGCCGCACCGTGCAGGTCTGGCAGATCGAGATTCGCCGGGGCGATGGGCGGCTGACCTGCATCTCCCGCCTCACCACCGCCGTGCGTGAGATGCGGGCAGGCTGATCGGGGGTGATGCCGGGCGCAATCGGGCCTGGACATGGGCCGTGTTGGCTCCTCATCCGCGGGCAGCGTCCTGCCGCCCCTGAGGCGCGAGGATGCCAGGAGAATTCTTACCGCTGGGTTGCCCGAATGGCGGCGCCGGCGCCTTCGACGAGGATGACGCGAAGGGGTTGCGCGATCGGGGACGAGCCGTTAGAGAGCCCGGGCTTCCGGACCGGCAAGCTGCCGTAGCTCAGTGGTAGAGCACTCCCTTGGTAAGGGAGAGGTCGAGAGTTCAATCCTCTCTGGCAGCACCATCCGAGCCCATCAAAGTGTCTGGCAGGCTTCCAGCCATACAAGAAGCTGCTGCAAGCGGCCCTTCTGTGACACGTCAGGCGCCGCATCCCAGGACCGGCGTGCATCCCGTCTCCGCAAGGCTGTCCCGGCGCCGCGCCGCCCTGAGATCGGCAGGCGGGAGTTGATCCTCAGCCTCCCTACCCAGGACGCAGCCGAAGCCCGTAGGCGGGTGCCTGATGAACTGCAGGAGCCGGAGGCGCGGCTTGGCGATGGCTTGCGCCGCCTCGGCTCCAGGCCCGGGCCCGTCCGCGAAGGGGCGACCAAGGGCCGGGTCTTGTCGAGTAGTCCGTCCACCGGCCTGGCGCGCAGGGTGAGCCGCCAAGGTCCCGCCCATCTGCTCCAGGGCTGCCCGCAGGTACCCCGACAGGATCGCGTTCAGGCCCGGGCGCCGTCCTTCACGGCAGTCCTCGCCCTTGCCGGCGTGTGCTGAAAGATGTTGCCCAGAATCGCGGTCCGGCGCTCCGCCTCCCGGTCGTGCCGAGTGCTGAGGCTTACGGCGAACTGGCCCTGCGACTTGCCCGAGAGACAATGACGGCGGTGATATTTACCACCACGTCGCGCGGAATGGGACGGTTCGGACCAAACGAAGCCTCGGCGCGCTGGCCGGCTCGTCTAAGCCCTGAGATTTCCTGCGTATTCGAAGCGGCTGGCTGGGGGACCTGGATTCGAACCAAGGCTGCCGGAGTCAGAATCCGGAGTTCTACCGCTAAACTATCCCCCAAGCGGGTCCTGCGCGCCTCCTCGGCGGCAGGGCGGGTCCTATACATCCGCCCGCGACGCTCCGCAACCTCCCTGCTGTCGAAAGCGCTTGCCCCTCACCCCACATTACAGGACGATGGATCAGCACTGCCGCCCGAAGCGGCACCAACACGGAGGTGGGCCGAAGCGCCCCGCGCCATGCCAGACGACACCGCCATCCTCGGGCTGACAGAGCCGCCGGATCCCGCCCCGGAGCGGCATGGTGGCTATGCGGCCCGGTGCGGCACCGTCGTCTCCGCCTATGCGGCGCTCGACCTCGGGACCAATAATTGCCGCCTGCTGGTCGGCGCCCCAACGGGGGGCGGCTTCCGCGTTGTGGACAGTTTCAGCCGCATCGTCCGGCTGGGAGAAGGGCTGGCAGCCACCGGCCGGCTCTCCGAGGCAGCCATGGACCGCGCCATCGCCGCCCTCTCCGCCTGCGCGGACAAGCTCTCCCGTCGTCCCGTCCGGCAATTCCAGGCGGTGGCGACCGAGGCCTGTCGCCGCGCCCATAACGGCCCCGCCTTCCTCGCGCGTGTCGAGGCCGAGACCGGCCTGCGTCCCCGCATCATCTCGGCGCGGGAGGAGGCGGAACTGGCCATGGAGTCCTGCTCCCCCCTGCTGGAGGAGCATGACCGCCGGGCGCTGCTGTTCGATATCGGCGGCGGCAGCACCGAGATCGCCTGGATTCGCGTTCCCGCGGCCGGTGCCCGTCAGGGCCACGCCTCGGCCGAGCTCATCGGCTATGTCTCCATGCCGCTCGGTGTCGTCACGCTGGCCGAGCGCGTCGGCGCCTCCTGCTTCACCCAGGAAGGCTTTGCCGCCGTGGTGGAGGAGGTGGCGGAACATCTCCGCCGCTTCGACCGGGTCCATTGCATCGGGCAGGAAATCCGCTCCGGCGGCGTCCGGCTGATCGGTACCAGCGGCACGGTCACGACGCTCGCGGGCGTCGCGCTCGCCCTGCCGCGCTACCGCCGCCCCCTGGTGGATGGCCGGATCCTGGACACCGAGACGGCCGACCAGGCGCTGGGCGACCTCTTCGCCCTGGGCCGGGCCGGCTTGGCGGCCCATCCCTGCGTCGGGCCGGAGCGGGTTGATTTCGTCCTTCCGGGCTGCGCCGTCTATGCCGCCATCCGCAGGGTCTGGCCGGTGCCGACCCTGACCGTTGCCGATCGCGGCCTGCGGGAGGGCATGCTGCTGCGTATGATCCGCGGCGACCGCTATCCTCGCGATGGCCGTTCCGCCCTGGCGCGTCGCCACGGGCCCTAATTTTCGGGATTGTCATGAAGGGACCACCGCCGGGCGGGCGAGGCGTCACCACGCGCCTGCGCACCGCCAAGGGCCGCTCCACCGCCAGCCAGAAATGGCTGGAGCGGCAGTTGAACGACCCCTATGTCCGTGCCGCCCAGGCGCGCGGCTACCGTTCCCGCGCCGCCTTCAAGCTGGTCGAGATCGACGACAAGGCACGGCTGCTGAAGCCGGGTGCCCGGGTGGTGGATCTCGGTGCTGCCCCTGGCGGCTGGACCCAGGTTGCGCTGGAGCGCATCGGTCCGGCGGGGAAGGTGGTCGCGCTCGACCTGCTGGCCATGGACCCCGTGCCGGGCGCCATCACCCTGCAGGGGGATTTCCAGGACCCGGCGGCCGAGCAGGCGGTGCTGGCGGCGCTGGCCGGCCAGGCGGACCTCGTGCTCTCCGACATGGCGCCGAACACCACCGGCCATGCGGCAACCGACCACCTGCGGATCATGGCGCTGGCTGAACTCGCGCTCGACTTCGCGCTGAAGGTGCTGGCGCCCGGCGGCGGCTTCGTCGCCAAGGTCTTCCAGGGTGGCAGCGAGAAGGGGCTGCTCGAGCAGTTGAAGCAGCGCTTCGCCGCGGTCAGGCATGTGAAGCCGCCGGCCAGCCGCAAGGACAGCAGCGAACTCTATGTCGTCGCCACGGGCTTCCGGCCGGCCTAGAGCAAGGGAAGGCTGGGTGACCCACTCAGGCGGCGTAAACGGATTGCCCGAACGCTGGTCGGCCGTCCGACGCGCATGATGCCGCGTGTCGGACGGCCCGGCACGGATCGCGGGCGGCCGTGCACGACCGCACGCGGGACTCTGCGCGGAAACAAGGTCGCCACCGAATCGGCATTCGGATGGGCAGGCGATCCGCCGTGGTGCGAAGCGCGCCGGAGCCTGCCCCTGCGTCAAAGGTGGGCGCGGCAGCGGGTGGCGCCGAGTGCCGAACGCAATCCGCCGAACGGCGCGATCGGCGGCTGCGGGCGGGCCAGCAGGCAAAGCACGCGCGGCGGGCGGGGATCCGGATTCAACATGTGGACCGGGGCCTCGGCACGGGCTCCCGCAACCCGGGCACGGCGCCGTGGCAGCGGCTTGGCCGGCCCGCGCGCTGCGGCGGATTGCGTTCGGAACTGAATGCCAATCCGCTGCAGTTCCTAGACGGGAGAGCAGATTCACGCTCGCGGGCGTTCACGCCCGTCCGCGATCCGCTCCAGGCTTCGGCTCGGGACCCGCCGCGGTGCCCGGGGGGGCCATCGCGCCCAAGAGGCAGCGCATCGGCGCCGGGGGCGCCCACCTCGCCATCCGCCCTGCGCCCGCGGCACCGGTCCACGCAACGATCATGGCTTCCCCGCTTGCCGCAGCGCCGAGGTTGGGTCTAAGGGGAGCCGCCAAGGCTGCGGATGGTGCCGCCCGCCACTGGCGCGAGTCCCGCCCCAATGGCGGGCCCCCCCTGCGGCGATCGCGCCCCCTGGTCTCCCCCCGGGATGCGCCCGATAGCGAAAGGTCTCCGCATGGCACCCGAATCCCTCCCGGACGCCGCCGGCCCCGAGGGCCGCAAGCGCAGCAGCTTCGTGATCGAGGAGGCCTTCGCCTTCGACGACGTGCTGCTGGTCCCGGCCTATTCCGCCGTCCTGCCGCACCAGACCGATACGCGCACGCGCCTTACGCGCGAGATCGCCCTCAACATCCCGCTCGTCGCCGCCGCCATGGACACGGTGACCGAGGCGCCGATGGCGATCGCCATGGCCCAGGCCGGCGGCATCGGCGTGATCCACAAGAACATGACGCCGGAGGAACAGGCGGCGCAGGTCCGGCGGGTGAAGAAGTTCGAGTCCGGCATGGTGGTGAACCCGGTCACCATCCATCCGGACCAGACGCTGGCCGAGGTCCACGCCCTGCAGGAGCAGCACCGGATCAGCGGCATCCCGGTGGTCGAGCGCGGCTCGGGCCGGTTGGTCGGCATCATCACCAACCGCGATGTCCGCTTCGCCTCCGATCCCGGTACCCGGGTCTATGAACTGATGACGCGGGAGAACCTGATCACCGCGCCGGCCGAGGTGACGCCGGAGCAGGCCCGCACCCTCCTGCACAAGAACCGGATCGAGAAGCTGCTGGTGACGGATGAGGCCGGGCGCTGCGTCGGCCTGATCACCGTGAAGGACATGGAGAAGGCCCAGGCCAACCCCAATGCAGTGAAGGACGCGCTGGGGCGGCTGCGCGTCGCCGCCGCGACCGGCGTGGGCGAGGACGGCATCAGGCGGGTCGAGGCGCTGATCGCCGCTGAGGTGGATGTGGTGGTGGTGGACACCGCGCATGGCCATTCCGGCGGCGTGCTCTCGGCGATCGAGCGCATCAAGCGGATGTCGAACGCGGTGCAGGTCGTCGCCGGCAATGTGGCGACGCCGGAGGGCGTGGAGGCGCTGATCAATGCCGGCGCCGATGCGGTGAAGATCGGCATCGGCCCCGGCTCCATCTGCACCACCCGCATCGTCGCCGGCGTCGGCGTGCCGCAGCTGACCGCGGTGATGGAGAGCGCGGCGGCGGCGCGGGAGAGGGGGGTGCCGGCGATCGCCGATGGCGGCGTCCGGACCTCCGGCGACATCGCCAAGGCGATCGCGGCCGGCGCGGATTGCGTGATGATGGGCAGCCTGTTCGCCGGGACCGAGGAGGCGCCGGGCGAGGTCTTCCTCTACCAGGGCCGGAGCTACAAATCCTATCGCGGCATGGGCTCGCTCGGCGCCATGGCGCGCGGCAGCGCGGACCGGTACTTCCAGCAGGAGGTGCAGGACAGCCTGAAGCTGGTGCCGGAAGGGATCGAGGGCCGCGTCGCCTACAAGGGCCCGGTCGGCGCGGTGGTCCACCAGCTGGTCGGCGGACTGCGGGCGGCGATGGGGTACACCGGCAACGCCACGATCCCCGAGATGCAGGCGAATTGCCGCTTCCGCCGCATCACCGGCGCGGGGCTGCGGGAGAGCCATGTGCATGACGTGGCGATCACCCGCGAGGCCCCGAACTACCGGCTGGAAAGCTGATCTAAGGGTTTCCAAAGGCCTTTCGGCCTTTGGCGGGTGGTCCAGGAGGGCAGCGCCCTCCTGGTGGGGGCAGGCCTCCCGGCTCAGGGCTGCATATGGCTCCCGCCCGAGACCGTCATGTTCTCCCCGGTGATGTAGACGGCGCCGTTCGACAGCAGGAAGCAGATCAGCGGCGCCACCTCCTGCGGCTCGGCGTAGCGGCCGAGAGGAATGCGGGCCATGGTCTGGGCCGCGAATTTCTCGCTGCGGATCACCTCCGTCATCGGCGTCACCACGGTGCCGAAGCCCACCGAATTGCAGCGGATGCCGTAGCGTGCCCATTCCCGTGCCCCGGTCATGGTCATGCCGAACAGCCCGGCCTTGGCAGCGGAGTAGTTCACCTGGCCGATCGAGCCGCGCTTGCCCGCGGTGGAGCTGATGTTGACGATGGCGCCCGTGGTGCCGACCGGCTGCGGCATGGCCTCCTTCGCGCGGTCGATCATGTGCCGCCCGACCGCCTGCATCATCAGGTAGCAGCCGGTCAGGTTCACATCGATCACCGCCTGCCATTGCTGCATCGTCATCTTGGCGAACATGGCCGGGCGGGTGATGCCGGCATTGTTCACCAGCCCATGCACCGCGCCGAAGCGCGCGACCGCCTGGGCGACGCAGGACTCGCCGAAGCCCTCTTCCGCGACATTGCCCAGCACGGGCAGGGCGCGGTCGTGGTCTAGCTCGGCCGCAGTCTTCTCCAGGGTCTCCGGGTTGCGTTCCACCATCACGGCATTGCCGCCGAGGCCGAGCACCAGTTCGGTGATCGCGCGGCCGATGCCCTGGCCGGCGCCGGTGACGATGATGGTGCGGCCCGTGAGGTCCATCGGGTTCTGCATGCGTTGTCCTCCCGCTGGGACCGGATCGCGGGCGGACGGAGTGCTGCCGCGGCCGGGCCGGCCCCTGTGCTACCGATCGGCAAGGCCGTTCTTCCCGGCTTGCCGGTGCAGTCTGCCCCCGTCATGAGCGGAGGGCCAGCCGCGGTGCCGCCGCCGCCCGGCCCCCGTTCCGCCCGACATTGTCCCGAGACCTGTTCTGACCGAAGGACCCGCCATGCCGCCGCCGAAAGCCGCGATCTTCGACGCCTATGGCACGCTGCTCGACGTGCATGCCGCGGTCGGCCACCATGCCGCCCGGCTGGGGCAGCGCGCGCAGCCCGTCTCCGCCCTCTGGCGCGCCAAGCAGATCGAGTGGAGCTGGATCCTCTCTGCGACCGGCGCCTATGAGCCCTTCTGGACGCTGACCGAAAAGGCGCTCGACCACGCGCTGGCCGTGCATGGCCTACGGGATGCGGCGCTGCGGGCCGATCTGCTGGAGGCCTACCGCCGGCTCGATGCCTATCCCGAGGCCGCGCCGATGCTGGCGGCGCTGCGCGCCCGGGGCATCCCGACCGCCATCCTCTCCAACGGCTCGCCCGAGATGCTGGACGCCTCGGTGGCCGCCGGCGGGCTGGGGGCGCTGCTGGACGATGTCCTTTCGGTCCATCCGCTGCGCTGCTTCAAGCCGGATGCCCGGGTCTATGCCCTGGCCATGGCCCGCTTCGCCTGCCAGCCGCATGAGGTGGCCTTCGTCTCCTCCAACCCCTGGGATGCCTATGACGCGATGCGCTTCGGCTTCCGGGTCTTTTGGGTGAACCGGGCCGGCGGGCCGGCGGAATACTGGCTGGACCAGACCGCGACCATCCTGCCCGACCTCGCCGGCCTGCCGGAGCGCCTGGCATGACCCCGGCCGCGCGCCTCGCCGCCGCCATCGACTTGCTGGCAGCGCTGGACGACCAGCCGCGCCGCCCGGCGGATGCCATCGCCAATGATTTCTTCCGCGCCCGCCGCTACATCGGCGGCGGCGACCGCCGCGCCATTGCGGATCGCGCCTGGGGCGTGGTGCGGCAGCGGATGCGGCTGGAATGGTGGCTGGCCCAGATCCAGTGCCGGCCGACCCCGCGCATGCTGGTGGCCGCCGACCTGCTGCTGGCCGAGGGACTGGAGGTGCCGACCGTCCTGCGGGCCTTTCCCGGCGGCCAGTATGCGCCCGAGCCCCTGAACGTGCTGGAGGAGCGGCTGCTGCGCGCCCTCGCCGCCTTCCGCGACAAGGCGGCGGGCGTTCAGGGCCTGGTGCATCCGGCAATGCCGGAGGGCGTGCGGCTGAACCTGCCGGACTGGGTGATCCCCGGCTTCCGCGCCCGCTTCGGCGAGGGCCTGGCCGAGGAGGCGGCGGCGATGGAGCAGCCCGCGCCGCTCGACCTGCGCGCCAACCTGCTGAAGACAACGCGCGAGGCCGCCGCCGCCGCGCTGGGCGCCGAGGGTTTCGAGACAGAGCCGACCCGTTGGTCGCCCTGGGGCCTCCGCCTGCCGAGCCGCCGGCCGGTCACCGCGACGGCGGCCTTCATGGAAGGGCTGATCGAGGTGCAGGACGAGGGCAGCCAACTGATTGCCCTGCTGACCGATGCGCGGCCCGGCCTGCGCGTCGCCGATGTCTGCGCCGGGGCGGGGGGCAAGACGCTCGCCCTCGCAGCCAGCATGCGGAACAAGGGCCGCATCACCGCCTGCGACGTCTCGGCGCCCCGGCTGGAAGGCGCGGTGCGGCGCCTCCGCCGCGCCGGCGTGGACAATGCCGAGCGGCACCTCTTCGCGCCCGGCGACCGCTGGGCCAAGCGCCGGGCCGGGCAGTTCGACCGCGTGCTGGTCGATGCGCCCTGCACCGGCACGGGCACCTGGCGGCGCAACCCGGATGCACGGCTGCGTACCGGTTTCCAGGATCTGCAGGAGCTTCTGGCCAAGCAGCGTGAAATTCTGGACATGGCCGCGGAACTGGTGCGTCCGGCCGGGCGTCTGGTCTACGCTACCTGCTCGCTGCTGCCCGAGGAGGATGAGGACCAGGTTGCTGGCTTCCTCGGCCGCCACCCGGATTTCGTCCCGCTTCCCCTGGCCGAGGCCTGGGCGTCGGCCGGGCCGCCCGGGGAACCGCCGGCCGGGGGCCCATATCTCGTCACCAGCCCCGCCCGGCATGGCACCGACGGCTTCTTCGCCGCTGTTCTGCAACGAAGGTCCTAGGGAAAGGACCGATCCAGGGAAGGGAAGCGCGCAGCATGATCTGCATCCGCCGTGCCCGCCCCGCCG
This sequence comes from Roseicella aerolata, assembly GCF_020523605.1. Classification (GTDB taxonomy): domain Bacteria; phylum Pseudomonadota; class Alphaproteobacteria; order Acetobacterales; family Acetobacteraceae; genus Paracraurococcus; species Paracraurococcus aerolatus. The sequence goes on from NZ_JAJAQI010000013.1 coordinate 112,575, forward strand.
ACGCCGCCGCCATAGGCGCCGTGCATGTCGCGACCTGGCGCTCGGCCTATGCCGGCGTGCTTCCCGACCGCTACCTGGCCGGGCTGTGCACGGTGCGGCATGCGGTGGGCTACGAGCAGGCGATCACCGATCGCCGCCATGGCCATGCCGTCTTCGTCGCCGTCGCCTCCGGCGCGGATGCGCCGGAGGACCGGGCGCAGCAGGAGGGCGGCGTGGTGGTCGGCTTCGTCTCCGGCGGCCGGGCCCGGCGGGACTGGCTGGCGCAGGGGGAGGTGGAGACACTCTATCTGCTGGATGATTACCGGGACCGCGGCATCGGGCGGCGGCTGATGCGGGCCATGGCAGCGCATCTGGCCGCCATCGGCTGTCGTTCCGCCCTGCTCTGGGTGCTGAGCGACAATCCGACGCGGTGGTTCTACCAGCGGCTCGGTGGACGGCCGGCGGCAAGGGAGGTCATCCGCTTCGCGGGCCAGGGCATGGAGCAGATGGCCTTCGTCTGGGACCCGATCGAGACGCTGCTGGCGGCGACGGCGCCGGCGCCGGAAGGGTAGGGGTCACCGCCGCAACGCTTGCGGCGCGCCACTGGCTATGCTGGAAGGCGCCATGAACGCGCCCGCTTCCCCCGCCAGCCCCGCGGCCGCCCCGGCCACCGGCCACGACCGCATCCTCATCCTCGACTTCGGCAGCCAGGTGACGCAGCTCATCGCGCGCCGCCTGCGCGAGACCGGGGTCTATTGCGAGATCTGGCCCTATACCGCGACCGAGGACCGGATCCGCGGCTTCGGCCCGAAGGGCATCATCCTCTCCGGCGGCCCGGCCAGCGTGACCGGGGCCGAGAGCCCCCGCGCGCCGCAGGTGGTCTTCGAGATGGGGCTGCCGGTCCTCGGCATCTGCTACGGCCAGCAGGCCATGGCGGCGCAACTCGGCGGGGAGGTCGAACCCTCCGACCACCGCGAATTCGGCCGCGCCTTCGTCGATGTCATCGCCGATTGCAGCCTGTTCGAAGGGGTCTGGCCCAAGGGCGCGCGCGAGCAGGTCTGGATGAGCCATGGCGACCGCGTGACGCGCCTGCCATCCGGCTTCCGGGTGGTCGCCGCCAGCGAGGGCGCCCCCATGGCCGCCTGCGCCGATGAGACCCGGCATTTCTACGGCGTGCAGTTCCACCCCGAGGTCGTGCACACCCCGCATGGCGCGCAGTTGCTGAAGAACTTCGCCCTGCGTGTCGCTGGCTGCCGCGGCGACTGGACCATGGCCGGCTTCAAGGCGGAGGCGATCGCGCGCATCCGCGCCCAGGTCGGCACCGGCCGGGTCATCTGCGGCCTCTCGGGCGGCGTCGATTCCTCGGTGGCCGCCGTGCTGATCCATGAGGCGATCGGCGACCAGCTCACCTGCATCTATGTCGATCATGGGCTGATGCGGGCGAATGAGAGCGAGCAGGTGGTCGCCACCTTCCGCGACCGCTTCAACATCCGTCTCGTGCACCGCGACGCGAGCGACCTCTTCCTCGGCCAGCTTTCCGGCGTGACCGACCCGGAGGTGAAGCGCAAGACCATCGGCCGGCTCTTCATCGAGGTGTTCGAGGAGGAGCAGGTGAAGCTCGGCGGCGCCGATTTCCTGGCGCAGGGTACGCTCTATCCGGATGTGATCGAGAGCGTCTCGGCGACCGGCGGGCCGAGCGTGACGATCAAGAGCCACCACAATGTGGGCGGCCTGCCTTCCCATATGCGCATGAAGCTGGTCGAGCCGCTGCGCGAGCTGTTCAAGGACGAGGTTCGCGCCCTCGGGCGCGAGCTCGGCATCCCGGAAGCGATCGTGGGCCGGCATCCCTTCCCGGGCCCGGGCCTCGCCATCCGCATTCCGGGCGAGGTAACGCGCGAGAAGGCCGATCTGCTGCGCAAGGTGGACAGCATCTATCTGGAAGAGATCCGCAATGCGGGCCTCTATGACGCGATCTGGCAGGCCTTCGCGGTGCTGCTGCCGGTGCGCACGGTGGGAGTGATGGGCGACGGGCGAACCTACGACCAAGCCTGTGCGTTGAGGGCGGTGACCAGCACGGACGGCATGACGGCGGATGTCTATCCCTTCGACATGGGCTTCCTGACGCGGGTGGCGAATCGCATCGTCAATGAGGTGCGCGGCATCAACCGGGTGACCTACGACATCACCTCGAAGCCGCCCGGGACCATCGAGTGGGAGTGAAAAGGCGAGCGGGGCTGGCGGCCCCGCCCGATCAACCCTGACCCGGCACGCAGTTTCCCGTCGCGCCAGGCGGTTGTGTCCACCTGCGCGCCGATGGTTCTGCGATGCGGGTCAATCAGGCGAAGTCATAGTCCCGGTTAGCAGTCGGAGCTTCCAGGCTCGACCAGCTGCCTTCCTCGACCACTTCCGCGTCCAGCCTCGAGCCGCCATGCGGCTTGTAGGACACTTCATAGACCGTGATGAAGGCGTGCTTGCTTTCGAAATCGCGGTTCATGATGCTGAAGACGGAGTTGATTCCGCCGTTCGCGTGGTCCTTGCCGATGTTGTGGTTGACCTCTCCCATCCACTTGCCATCGACGTAGTAGGCGATCTTCCCCGGCTTCCAGTCGAGTGTGTAGGTGTGGACCTTGGTCTCGTCCACGCCGTCGAAGGTGCGCGTCGTGTAGGCGTCCTTGCCGTTGTTGTTCCAGTGGACGGTCCCGTAGGCCTTGCCGTGGATCACCTCGACGATGTCGTATTCCGGACCGGGCCAGCGGTCATCGCCGGGCCAGAGCAGCGCCGCGGGGCCCTGCACGTCCGCGCTCATCTTCGCCTTGACGGAGTAGGTCCCATAGCCGTGCCCGGCGGCCTTGCCCCAGGGCTGCTCCATGATGCCGCTGTTGCCGCGGATGGTGACCTGGCCCTTGACGCTCGTGTCGATGCCATTGCCCCAGGTGTGGTTGAGCGCTCCGATCCCGTTATCGAAGCTCTCGAAGAAGGCCTTGCTCAAAGTTGGATCTCCCGCGTTGAGGTCGTCGTTTTGGGTGGGGGAGCCTGACCCGCGTCGATGCGCGAGTTCGAGCCGCGGCCAGAGATCTGTCGTCCCTGTACCCCCCTGACTTCCGTCACGCGCCGGCAAGAAGGCCGGCGGCGGCTCCGCTTAACCCCACGCGGATGTGCAGTACAAGGATTGAAGATAATATACGTTTCTGTTCTGCAAATGTGAAACCGGCCTGACACCTCGGAATTTCAACGGTTGATCCTGCTACGGAATGTGGCGGAAATGATCTTGCCCCGCCTGCAAAGCGGCGGAGCAGCTTGCTTCCGTGCGACGCAGCGCCCGGTCGAATGCGCAACGAGCGTGATGTATCAGATGGCGCCGCAGGCCAGATCGACATGCACCGAATTGGCGATGTCCCGAATTCTTGGTTGCTGCGCCGCCCGCGCCGGAGATGCTCTGGCCATCCGCGCGCGTTGTCAGCTCATCTGCGCCGCCTTCATCGTGCCGTCGGCCGCGCGCGAAGGGCGGCGCGTGGTGCCGGACACGGATTCGACGCAGATGCCGGCAGCAAGGTTGCCGAAGCGGGCCCGGCAATGTGGCGAAATTGTGGTCCGCCGCAGCTGCGTTCCTCCGTGCTGCATGCGGACTTGGCGGGCACGATGATGAAGCACGCGCCGGATTATGTGCCGGCGCGTTACGGGGCGGCGCGGCCGTTTGCGTTCAGCCGGCCATGCGGACGCAGTGCAAGCTTGCCGACTGCTCTCGTGCCAGCCGCAGCCGCATGGTGCCGCTGGGAATCGAGCCACGGAGCTTTCATCCGCGGCCGTTGTCCTGCTGCATGCATCTTCGTTCCCATCCGTGCAGGCGATGATGCTGCCAGGAACCGCCCCGCAGAAACCGATGTGCGCCGTGGCCTCGAGCCTGAACCGCGCACGCTCGAGGTGGTCGGCCGCGGTCATCCTGCCCCGGTGGCCACCGACGAGCCGACGATCCTGGCCGGCCCATGCGCCTCGGCGAGGAAGGAGCGGTCCGGATCATCGGCTGGAGCGGATCGCGGATGGGCGTGAACGCCCGGAAGCGTGGATCTGTTTGAAAAAAACGGAATCCACGGCGGATGGACGTTCAGATATAACGCGATCCGCTCTAGGCTGGCGAGCTCGGCGGGGACCGGAAGCGCAGCGCCACACCGATGGGCATGTCGCGCGGCAGCAAGGAACTCTGGACCAGGGTGGGTTGCCACACGCTCCGCCGGCGGGACCGCACAGCGCCTCGCGCGCGGCGCTTGACGGTACGGTGCGCCGCCCGCCACGCTTGCCCGGTCAGGCCGGCAGCAGACCGGCTGATCGGGAGGTTCCATGCATCGCATCATCGCGGCAGCCGCCATGGCCGCCCTGCTGGCCGGCTCGCCGGCCCTCGCGCAGCGGACGCTGACCATCGGGGCGCAGACGCCGCCCAGTGCGCTCGACCCGCACTATCACAATACGCAGAACAACAACCAGATCGCGCGGATGGTGTTCGAACCGCTGTTCGAGCTGGATACCCGGGCGCAGTTCCAGCCGCGCCTCGCCCGCAGCATGCGCATGGTCGATGAGCTGACCTGGGAGGTGAAGCTCAACACCGCGGCGCGCTTCCATGACGGCACGCCGTTCGAGGCCGAGGACGTCGCCTTCACCTTCGCCCGCGTGCCCACCGTGCCGAACAGCCCCGCGCTCTTCACCCCACAGGTGCGCAGCATCGCGGCGATCGAGGTGGTGGACCCCGAGACCATCCTGCTGCGCACGCGAGAGCCGAACCCGCTGATGCGCTTCGACATGGCGGCGCCCGTCATCCTGTCCCGCAGGATCCACGGGCCGAACCCGCAGACGGCGGATTTCAACAGCGGGAAGCTGATGATCGGCACCGGCCCCTACCGCCATGTCGACTACCGGCAGAGCGAGCGCCTGGAACTGGCGCGCAACACCGAATGGCACGGGCCGGTCGAGCCCTGGGACCGCGTGGTCTATCGCTTCATTCCCCAGGCCGGCTCCCGCATGGCGGCGCTGCTCTCGGGCGAGGTGGACCTGATCGACTATGTCCCGGTGCAGGACGTGCCGCGGCTGGAGCAGGACCGCCGCTTCGCCCTCTTCCAGATCGACAGCATCACCTTCGTCTATCTGGCGCCGGATGCGATGCGGGAGACGTCGCCCTTCGTCACCGACAGGCAGGGCAGGCCGCTGCCGGCCAATCCGCTGGCCGACCAGCGGGTGCGGGAGGCGCTCTCCCTCGCCATCCCCCGCCAGCAGATCGCGGAACGGCTCTATAGCGGCCTTGCCTCGCCGGCCGACCAGTTCGCCGCCCCGGTCGCCGAGCATCGGCTGGAGGGGCTCGGCCCGCTGCCCTTCGACCCGGCGCGGGCCCGTGCCCTGCTGGCCGAGGCCGGCTTCGGCCAGGGCTTCCGCATGACCATCCATGGGCCGAACGGCTTCTTCCCCTCGGACGACAACCTGCTGCAGGCCCTCGCCCAGGCCTTCACCCGCATCGGCATCGAGACCCAGGTGCAGGCGCTGCCGCCGGCGAACCTGTTCACCCGCGCGACCAACCGCGACTTCTCGCTGTTCATGACCTATTTCAGCAGCTACCTGACGATCAACCCGCTGCGGCAGGTGGTGATGACGCGCAACCCGGAACTGGGCCATGGGCCCTTCAACCGACAGCGCTATTCCAACCCGGCGGTGGACCAGCCCCTGGCCGCGGCGCTCACCACCATGGAGGAAGAGAGGCGCAAGGCGCTGACCCAGCAGGCGGCGCGCGCGCTGCTGGAGGACAAGGGGCTGATCCCGGTGATCAACCTGCGCAATGTCTGGGCGGGGCGGCGCGACAAGGTGGTCTATGACCCGAGCCCGGCCAACCACACCGAGCCGCGGCTGGCCCGGCCGGTGCCGTAGAGCAGGTCGCCGGCGGGCGTGAATGGGGCACCCCGCACCCTTTGCAGGGCAAAGCCAGCGAGAACCCCGACGCCCGGGAGCGAGCCTCTGCCCGGCAAACCATGACCTGCCGCAGATTGGCATTCAGCACTCCACGCAAGCCGCTGCAGCAGCCTCGTACTGTAGCCCGACGGCAGCGCGCCGGCCGCAGGAAGGCCAGGTTGCCCTGGGCCACCGGCGGTCAAGGAGAGATACGCGGCGGGACGCTCACGCCCGACCGCGATCTGCCCTACTCTCGGGGCGTGAGCACGGCCCGGCGGGGCAGGGCCGATGCAGCCGTGGGCCAACCGCGGCGTTGCCCCGACGGGAGCGCCCTGTCGCAGTCAGTCTGCCGCATGGTGCGGGCCCGCGCGCAACCCAGACCTCCGCCGGCCGATCCGGCGGCGACAGGCGGCTTCCATGCAGTGGTCCTTCCCCATCCTCGCCATCCGCGGCACGGTCATCCGCATCCACCTGACCTTCCTGCTGTTCCTGCTCTGGATCGGCTGGGCGCACTACCGCCATGGCGGCACGCAGGCGGCGGTGGAGGGGGTGGTCTTCCTGCTGCTGTTCCTCTGCGTGCTGTTGCACGAATTCGGCCATGTGGTGGCGGCGCGGCGCTACGGCGTGCAGACACCCGACATCACCCTGCTGCCGATCGGTGGCGTGGCGCGGCTCGAGCGCATCCCGGAGCAGCCGGGGCAGGAATTGGTGGTGGCGCTCGCCGGCCCGGCGGTGAATGTGGTGATCGCCGCCCTGCTGTTCCTGGCGATCGGCGGGCTGCCGCCGGAAGGCAGCACGGAGCTGCAGGATCCGCGCACCGGCATCCTGGCGCGGCTGGCGACGGTCAATGTCTTCCTGGTGCTGTTCAACCTCATTCCGGCCTTCCCGATGGATGGCGGGCGTGTGCTGCGGGCGCTGCTCGCCTACCGGATGGGTTATGCCCGCGCCACCGCGACCGCCGCCTCGGTGGGCCAGGCGGTCGCCTTCGGGCTCGGGCTGCTGGGGCTGTTCGGCAACCCGCTGCTGCTCTTCATCGCGGTCTTCGTTTATCTGGGCGCCGCCGGGGAATCCCAGGCGGTGCAGGAGCGGGAGGGGCTGCGTGGCCTTGCCGTCGCGGAGGCGATGGTGACGCGCTTCGAGAGCCTGGCGCCCACCAGCCGGGTGCAGGATGCGGTGCGCTGCCTGATCCGCACGACGCAGCACGAATTCCCGGTGGTGGCGGAGGATGGGCGGCTGCTCGGCGTGCTGACGCGGGATTGCCTGCTGAAGGCCCTGCATGACCATGGCGGCGACTACCCGGTGACCGAGGCGATGCGCACCGACATCCCGCTGCTGCCGCAGCGCCATGACCTGGGCGCGGCGCTGCGGCTGATGCAGGAGAAGCGCCTGCCGGTGATCGGCGTGACGGAGGAGTCGGGCCTGCTGGTCGGGCTGCTGACGCCCGAGAATATCGGCGAGATGATGATGGTGCGGGCCGCGCAGCCTTCCGGTGGCGCCGCGGCCTGGCCGGAGCGGCGCTCGGCCAACCCCTGGGCGCCGCGGCCGGGGCGGCCCATGGCGTAGCACCCCCGGGCATCGGGGAAGGGCGGCACGCCAGGGCGCCTGCACCGGGCGCCGGGTGGCTTGACGGTGACGAGGCGGCGGGCGGAGGCTTCCTCCCGCCCAGCCGAAACCGGAGTGACAATGCCCGACGCCGCGCTGCTTGCCCGCCTGTCTCAGGCGGTGGAGGCGAATTTCGAGAAGGAGGTTGCCTTCCTGGCCGACCTCGTGCGTTTCCCCAGCACCCGCGGCAACGAGGCGCCGCTGCAGGACTGGATGGCGCGCCAGCTCGCCGCCCGCGGCTATGGCGTCGACCGCTACACCCTGGCCGATGTGCCGCTCGCCCAGCATCCCAGGGCGAGCCCGATGGTGGAGGCCGATCCGGCGAAATCGGTGCAGGTGGTTGCCACTCATCGCGCGGCCAATCCCACGGGCCGCAGCCTGATCCTGCAGGGGCATATCGACGTGGTGCCGGAGGGCCCGGCCGAGATGTGGACCTACCCGCCCTACAGCGCGACCATCAGGGATGGCTGGATGCATGGCCGCGGCGCGCATGACATGAAGTCGGGCGTCGCCGCCATGATCTTCGCCATGGACGCGCTACGGACCGCCGGGCTGGAGCCGGCGGCCGATGTGCATATCCAGACCGTGACGGAGGAGGAGAGCACCGGCAACGGCGCCCTCTCGACGCTCCTGCGCGGCTACCGCGCCGAGGCCGCGCTGGTGCCGGAGCCGACGGGCGGCACGATCACCCGCGCGCATACCGGCACGCTCTGGTTCCGCATCTCGGTCCGTGGCGTGCCGGTGCATGTCGCGGTGGCGCAGAGCGGGACGAATGCCATCCTCTCCGCCTATCACCTGATCCAGGCGCTGCAGGAGCATACGAAGCGCATCAATGAGGAGGCGCGCAGCCATCCGTGGTACATGGACATCGAGTCCCCGCTGAAGTTCAACCCCGGCATCATCCGTGGCGGCGACTGGGCGAGCAGCACGCCCGCCTGGTGCGAGGTCGATTGCCGCATCGGCCTGCTGCCGGGGACCGATGTGGCCGAGGCGAAGGCCGGGGTGGAGCGCTGCATCGCCGAGGCGGCGAAGAGCGACAATTTCCTCGCCAACAACCCGCCTTCGGTCAGCTGGCACGGCTTCCTCGCCGATGGCTATGTGCTGGAGCCGGGGACGGAGGCCGAGGCGGTGCTGGCCGCGGCGCATCAGGCGGTCTTCGGGGAGGCAATGCCGGCCCGCATCACCACCGCGGTGAACGACACCCGCTTCTACGGCCTCTATTTCGGCATCCCGGGCCTTTGCTACGGACCGAAGGGGGAGGGGGCGCATGCCTTCGACGAGCGCACCGAACTCGCGCATCTGAAGAAGACCACGCTCGCGATCGCCGCCTTCATCGCGGATTGGTGCGGAACGCGGAGCGCCGGCTAAAGGCTTGCATCCAGGGGCGCCGGGCTGACAAACAGCGGCCTTTCGACCGAGGAGGAGTTGCATGCTTGCGTCCCGTCCCGGGGCGGCCGCGCCCGGATGGCGCCGGGCCGCGCCGCTCGCCTTGCTCCTGGCCCTGTGCCCGATGGTGGCTGCCGCCCAGGACCAATCCCAGGGGACGGCGCCGCGCGCCGGAACCGCCGCGCGGCCGAATGCCGGGGCGGCCGGGCCAGGCATGGGACCGCTGCAGACCGAGCCAGGGGATGTCTGGGCGGAGGTGCGCGGCTGGACCGAGCGGCGCGGCCGGACCGCCGCGCCACCCCGCCCGGCCCGCGACCCGGCTGCGGCCGAGGCGTCGCCGCGCCGGCCCGATCCCGCAGGCACGGGGGCGGCCCCCACGCCGCGACCGCGCCGTGCGGAGGCCTGCCCGCCCGGCGCGCCGCCTGGGGATCCGGCCTGCGTCCCGCGCCCGTCGCGCCGCCGGCCGGCCGAAAGCCCCGGCTGACCCGTGCGCCGGGCCTGCTCGCCGCAGCGCGTCGAGTGGCGAAGCGGCCGCAGGACAATCGGGGGCGGCGCCGGGCCCGCGTCCCTGCCGGCATCAAGGCCCATCGGGTGAGGCCGTGCCGGCGGTCTGATCGGCCAAGCCGGTCGCGCCATGCTCGATCATTGGCATGGCATCCTTCCCATGGATTGCCCGCGCTGCACCCGCCGCGGCGGCAACCGCGCCCCTTGCAGGCCAGGCATCGCGTCACCCATCGGCCCGCATGGATGCGAAAAATCAGGAGCGGGCGCGCAGCCGCGGCGCGGAGGCTGTGCGCGACGCCGTGCTGCGTCAGCATTCGGGCAACCAACGGCCTCTAGAGGACACATCGCCTGGGGAATCGGTGCAGGCGACGCGAATGCCCGCCCGGACGATCTGTCGGAGCGGATCGTGGAGATGCCTGGACGCCCCGGCGCGAGACTTCGCTCCACGATCAATGGCCGATGGCGGATTGGTGGTGATGCCTGTCCGCAGTCGGCTATCGGCGGCGCATCACCATGCGGGGAGATGGCCGGTGAGTTCCGGAGGACGTGACGCCCGGCGCTTGGCGCGAAGCTGTGTCCGTGGCGCCACGCTGCCTTCCGTCCTTGCCCGGCCGGGTGGCGGGACTCGCCGCGGTGGAGCGAGTCCCGCCACCCGGCCGCTTCGTATGGCGCTCGATCCACCTTGACGGCGCCTGCCGCCAAGCGCCCTAATGTGTGGAACGTAACACGAACGTTGGCGGAATGCCGGCACCCGGCGCCGATCCGTCTTTCTTGCAACCTGATACCCGATCTGGTGTTATGGTGGCGCTCTCGCTCCAATATCTTGTGTAGGAACCATCCGACATGCATGCTCCGGTCCGGGGGATTGAGGGGGATGTGGCCGTGTTCGATGCGGTGCAGTTGGAGGGTCACCACCAGGTGCAGGTGGACCGGTCGCGGGACGCGCTGCTGACCGATTTCGGCAAGGCGACCCTCGACGACCGCTACCTGCTTCCGGGCGAAAGCTACCAGGATCTCTTCGCGCGCGTCGCCAGCGCCTTCGGCGACGATGCCGCCCATTCCCAGCGCATCTACGACTACATCTCGCGGCTCTGGTTCATGCCGGCGACACCGGTGCTGTCCAATGGCGGCACGACGCGCGGCCTGCCGATCTCCTGCTTCCTGAACGAGGCGAATGACAGCCTCGAGGGCATCGTCGGCCTCTGGAACGAGAATGTCTGGCTGGCCGCCAAGGGCGGCGGCATCGGCAGCTACTGGGGGAACCTGCGGGGAATCGGCGAGAAGGTCGGGCGCAACGGCAAGACCTCCGGCGTCGTGCCCTTCATCCGCGTGATGGATTCGCTGACGCTGGCGATTTCCCAGGGCTCGCTGCGGCGCGGCTCGGCCGCCTGCTACCTGCCGATCAGCCATCCGGAGGTGGAGGAGTTCATCGAGATCCGCCGCCCCACGGGCGGCGACCCGAATCGCAAGGCGCTGAACCTGCACCACGGCATTCTCGTCTCCGACGCCTTCATGCGGGCAGTCGAGGCCGATGAGGAGTGGCCGCTGACCAGCCCGAAGGACGACGCCATCGTCCGCAAGGTCTCGGCCCGCGGCCTCTGGATTCGCATCCTCACGGCGCGGATCGAGACGGGCGAGCCCTACCTGGTCTTCTCCGACCACGTGAACCGGGCGCGGCCGGAGCACCAGAAGCTGGCGGGGCTGGAGGTGAAGACCTCCAACCTCTGTTCCGAGATCACCCTGCCGACCGGCAAGGACCAGCACGGGCGTGACCGCACCGCGGTCTGCTGCCTCTCCTCCCTCAACCTCGAGACCTGGTTCGAGTGGAAGGACAATCCGCGGTTCATCCCGGACGTGATGCGCTTCCTCGACAACGTCCTGCAGGAGTTCATCGACACCGCGCCCGATTCCATGGCCAAGGCGAAGTACTCCGCGATGCGGGAGCGTTCCGTCGGCCTCGGCGTCATGGGCTTCCACAGCTTCCTGCAATCGCTGAACGTGCCTTTCGAGAGCGCTATCGCGAAGGTCTGGAACAGGCGGATGTTCAAGCACATCCGCGAGCAGGCCGATGTCGCCAGCCGCATCCTGGCGGAGGAGCGCGGGCCCTGCCCGGACGCCGCGGAATACGGCTTCATGGAGCGCTTCTCGAACAAGATGGCGATCGCGCCGACGGCGAGCATCTCCATCATCTGCGGCGGCGCGAGCCCGGGCATCGAGCCGATCGCGGCCAATGTCTACAACCACAAGACGCTGTCCGGCAGCTACATCGTCCGCAACCCCTACCTGAAGAAGGCGCTGGCGAAGCACGGGCGCGACGATGACGAGACCTGGACCAGCATCACGGTCAGCAAGGGCAGCGTGCAGCACCTGGACTTCCTGACGGAGCAGGAGAAGCTGACCTTCAAGACCGCCTTCGAACTGGACCAGCGCTGGGTGGTGGAGCATGCGGCGGACCGCACGCCCTATATCTGCCAGAGCCAGTCTGTGAACCTCTTCCTGCCGGCGAATGTCCACAAGCGGGACCTGCACCAGATCCACTGGATGGCCTGGAAGAAGGGTGTGAAGTCGCTCTACTACTGCCGCAGCCTGTCCATCCAGCGCGCCGACACGATCAGCGAGAAGGTGGTGCCGAACCTGCTGAGCGTGACCGCGGTGAACGATCCGGCCGCGGTGGCAGCGGTGCCGCTGCCGGCGGCTGCCCCGAAGGTAGAGAGCAACGACTACGAGGAATGCCTGGCCTGCCAGTGAGAAGCTGTCGGTTCCAGGAGACCCTTGAATGAGGCTCATAGTCCAAAACTTCGTTGTCGAAGGCTGTGCTGGCGACGCAGTCCTTTTTCAGGATCTACCTCAGTGTGCTGAGGCGACTTTTCGGGATGTGCGCTTATCTGATGTCGGGGGGCGCGCGTTCGTGATTGAGTACCCAACTCTTCGGCGCCAGCTTCAGATCCCAAACGCCGTTGTGGACGAGGATCTCGGTGCCGCATTTAAGGCAGCACGTGAGCAACCGAGAGAAAACGCGATGGCGGTTATCCAAAATTTGACCTCGGTTGCAGCTCTCGGCAATGCGGCCTTCCAGCTTGCGGAAAAAATCGTCAACTACTTCCAAGGTTGAGAACATGCCCGACGGCATCTCCCCCACCGGCGCTCCCCAGCATTTCGACCTGCTGACCGCCAACCCCGTCTACAAGCCCTTCCGCTACCCCTGGGCCTATGACGCCTGGCTGACGCAGCAGCGCGTCCACTGGCTGCCGGAGGAAGTGCCGCTCGCGGACGATGTCAAGGACTGGCAGAAGAACCTCACCGCTGCCGAGCGGAACCTGCTGACGCAGATCTTCCGCTTCTTCACCCAGGCGGATGTCGAGGTGAACAACTGCTACATGAAGCACTACTCCCAGGTGTTCAAGCCGACGGAAGTGCTCATGATGCTGTCGGCCTTCAGCAACATCGAAACGATCCACATCGCGGCCTATTCCCACCTGCTCGACACGGTGGGAATGCCGGAGGCGGAGTACACCGCCTTCCTGAAATACAAGGAGATGAAGGACAAGTACGACTACATGCATGCCTTCTCGGTCGAGAACAAGACCGAAATCGCCAAGACGCTCGCCGCCTTCGGCGCCTTCACCGAAGGCCTGCAGCTCTTCGCCTCCTTCGCCATCCTCATGAACTTCCCGCGCTACAACAAGATGAAGGGGATGGGCCAGATCATCTCCTGGTCGGTGCGGGACGAGACGCTGCACTGCCTCTCCATCATCCGTCTCTTCCGCACCTTCGTGCAGGAGAATCCGGAGATCTGGACGGAGCAGTTGCAGCGCGAGATCACCGAGATCTGCACGACCATCGTCGAGCACGAGGACGCCTTCATCGACCTCGCCTTCGAACTGGGCGGCGTGGAAGGGCTCGATGCCGAGCAGACCAAGCGCTACATCCGCTTCATCGCCGATCGCCGCCTGCAGCAGCTTGGGTTGGAGCCGCACTACAACATCGAGAAGAACCCGCTGCCCTGGCTCGACGAGATGCTGAACGCGATCGAGCACACGAATTTTTTCGAGAACCGCGCGACGGAATACTCGAAGGCCAGCACGACCGGTTCGTGGGAGGATGTCTGGGCACCGAGCATCGGCGAGAACTGGGCGGCCGGGGACGTCGTGGCGCGCTGAGCGCCGGTTTACCGGCCAGCCTGGGACCGGGTTTTCTGCGCGCTGGCCGGGCGGCCGCCAGACCCGCAGACCTGGATCGAGGTGCGGGGGAATACCTCTCCCGCACCTCTCTCATCGAATCTTCCTGGCGCGCTACGGCAATCCGGGCGGATGCCTGTCGCCCAGCCCTTCCGTCGATCTGCTCATCACCGGTTCCGGCGACCGTCTCCGGGTGCCGGGTTTAGGCAGATGAAGGCGATGCCGGGCATCAAGGGCAGCGTCGGGTCCGCCCGCGTCTCCGCCGGCACGGGGCCGGCGACCGCTTTGACTGCTCGCGGATCGGCGCCGTCCTGCGGGATGGTCCAGGGATGCCCGAACCCAAGCGGCCATTCCCGCATAGGCATCTCGAGCCGGCCGTCGCATCATCCGACGACCGCCGGACTGCAAGGGGCTGCCGCTCCGTTCTGATCCGCCCGATGGCTTCCGCATCCGGGGCACGGACCCGCCGGAGCCCAGCCCGCCGCGGCCTGCGCTGACCCTCTTCGGCCTGGCCATGGCCTGCGGCGTCGTCGCCCGCCGCGCCGCGGGGGTTGAGGATCAGGTCGCCCGGTTGCGCTGGCGGGCGGGCGAGGTGGGGGCTACATCACACTCCATGCTGAGGACCATTCCCATCTTCGCCCTGATCCTCCTGCTCCTGCTGGGTGGGGTCTGGGCCTATGCCTGGGTGACCCGCGCGCCGGGCGAGGGGCTGGCGGAAGCCTTCGCCGGCCGCCTGGGCCTGCTTTTCGGCGCGCAGATGCCGGTCCCCGCTGCCGGCGGCATCCAGCTGCCCCAGGGCATGTCGCTCGGCGGCGGCTTCAACCTGACCGACCAGGCGGGCCGCGCGGTGACGGAGGGCGACTATGCTGGCCGGTGGATGCTGGTCTATTTCGGCTACAGCTTCTGCCCGGATGTCTGCCCGACCGAACTCGGCACCATGGCGGCCGCCATCGACGCCATGGGCCCGGCGGGGGAAGAGGTGGTGCCGGTCTTCATCACGGTCGACCCGCAGCGGGACACGCCGGCCCATCTGGCCGATTATGTCAGCCGCTTCCATCCCCGCATGCAGGGGCTGACCGGCACGCCGGAGCAGGTCGCGGAGGTGGCGCGCCGCTACCGGGTCTATTACGCACGGGCGCAGAGATCGGACACGACGGACTACCTGATGGACCACTCCAGCTTCATCTATCTGGTCGGTCCGGATGCGCGGGTCCGGGCCTTGTTCCGGCCGGAGATGCGGCCCGAGGACATCGCCGCGGCCGTTGCCGCACAGCGTGGCCGGCAGCCGGCTGGCTGAGCCGGGCCCGTCCGAAGGTGGCCTAGGTTCAGATCACTTTCTGTGGCATGATTGCCCGGCGTCGCAGCGGCGCGCCGGGCTTGGAGACAAGGATGATGGTGGACGAGGCTTCAGACCAGGACGGCACGCGCGATGCCGCTCGCGGCCCGGCGCCGCGGCACAGCCGCCGCCTGTCCGACAAGATCCTGATTGCGTTCCATCACGCCTGCGATCAGGCCGATTACGAGGTCGCCGAGCAGTTGCTGCGCATCCTGGAGATGATGCTGACCCGCCGCCCTGTCTCCCCGGACACCAACCGCCGGAAGAACATGGAGAGCCTGGTCGCCGCCCATGAGCGGCTCTGGTACCTCCGCCATCCCGAATCCAAGGAAAGCTGAGACCCCGCCCGGCATGGCCGGAACTGGCCTACAGCCTGCGGTCGAGGCAGGAGACGCTGGCGGTCGCGCGGCCTGAACGGCCTCAGCCCGGCAGCGGTATCGCGTCCCGCAGCACCGCTTCCGCCGCCGGGCTGAATCCGGTCCCTTCATGCAGCACCAGCCCCGGCTCCACCCGCGCCGGGCCGCGGCCCTGTCGCCGTGCCTGCAGCAGCACGCGTTTGGCCGGCACGCCTGCGCGCGGCCAGAAGGGCAGCAGCCTCGTTCCGCCGCAGCCGGCCGCCGCCAGCGCTGCCATGGCGGCATCCAGCCGCGCCGCCGGCAAAATCAGGCTGAGGCTGCCACGCCGGCCGAGCGGCGCCGCCAGGAAGCGCGCCCAGTCCGCCAGGCTCGCTTCCTCATGCGTCGCGGCGCGGCGCAGCGCCTCGGGCGGCGCGGTGCCGCCGGGCCAGAAGGGCGGGTTGGCGAAGGCATGATCGCAGGGCGGCAACCGTCGCGCGAGCGCCAGGTCCCGCACATCGCCCTCGATCACCTCCACCCGCTCCGCAAGGCCATTGGCCGCGGCATTCGCCCGCGCAAGGGCGGCGAGGTCCGGCTCCCGCTCCACGGCCAGGATAGAGAGGCCGGGCACCCGCGCCGCCAGGCACAGGAAGCCCGCCCCGCTGCCGCAGCCTGCCTCCAGCACGCGCTGGCCGGGCAGGGCCGGCACGCCCGCCGCCAGCAGCACCGCATCCAGCCCGGCCCTGAGGCCCCGCCGCGGCTGGCGCAACCGCACGCGCCCGCCCAGCAGATGGTCCTCGGTCAGCGGCTCGGCCTCGCTCATGCCGGCGCCTCGCCTGCCTCGATCAGCACGCGGCGGGCTTCCGCCAGGTCCTCCGCCACCACCGCGATGCGGCGCGGGAAGGCACCGATGCCACCCTCCACGGCACTGATATGCGCATCCAGCAGCATGCAGGGAATGCCCGCATCCCGCAGCAGGGCCATGAGGAAACTGACGCGCACGGGGTCCGTGCTTTCGGCGACGACACGCATTCCGAGCGAAATCCTTGTTTTCCCTGCGCTTGCCGCCATGTGGGAGCGTCGTTATGGTGCCGCCCCCTAGCCTCGGGTCAAGTGAAGTGGACGCGGAAGCGGGAACGATGGCGAAGTCTTCGCCGATCAAGGGAACCGCGTCCGGCGGTGAGGATGCGCTGACGGCGCTGACCGCGCTCGTGCGCGACGATCTGGAAGCCTGCAACAGGCTGATCGTCGAACGCATGCACAGCCCGGTGGCGCTGATCCCGCAGCTTGCGGCGCATATCGTCGCGGCCGGCGGCAAGCGGCTGCGGCCTCTGCTGACACTCGCCGCCGCGCGGCTCTGCGGCTATCGCGGCGATCGGCATGTGGCCCTCGCCGCCTGCGTCGAGTTCATCCATACCGCGACGCTGCTGCATGACGACGTGGTCGATGAAAGCGCGCTGCGCCGCGGACAGGCCAGCGCCAATGCGCTGTTCGGCAACAAGCCGAGCGTGCTGGTTGGTGATTTCCTTTTCGCTCGCGCCTTCGAGTTGATGGTGCAGGATGGCTCGCTGAAGGTGCTGGCCATTCTCTCCGCCGCCTCCGCGACGATCGCGGAAGGCGAGGTGCTGCAACTCGTCACGCAGAACGACACGACGACGACCGAGCAGCAGTATCTGCAGGTGATCGAGGGCAAGACCGCTGCGCTCTTTGCCGCCGCCACGCGCATCGGCGCCGTGGTCGCCGACCGGCCGCAGGCGGAGGAAGAGGCGCTCGAGACCTATGGCCGAACGCTCGGCACCGCCTTCCAGCTGGTGGATGATGCGCTGGACTATGCGGCGCAGCAGGAGCGCCTGGGCAAGACTGTCGGCGATGATTTCCGGGAGGGCAAGATCACCCTGCCGGTGCTGCTGGCCTTCGAGCGCGGGACCGAGGCGGAGCGTGCCTTCTGGCGCCGCACGCTGGAGGACCGCGAGCAGGGGCCGGAAGACCTCGCCAAGGCGCAGCGGCTGATCGAGGCGCACCATGCGCTGCGCGATACGGTGGAGCGGGCGCGCCTTTATGGCGACCAGGCGCTGGCGGCGCTCGGGGCCTTCCCGGACGGGCCGGAGCGCCGGGCACTCGCGGAGATCGTCGAGTTCTGCATCGCGCGGGCACGCTGAGCCTCCTCGCTCCCCCGCAGGCGGGGGGAGGGGCAGCGGCCCTGTGCTGCGGGCCGTGACGCATCTCCGCCCCGGTTGACGGATCTTCTCCCCCCCTGTCCGAACGGTCGAATGGGCAGAGTCGTCGCAGGGGCCGCGCACGGATAGGGGGCAGGCAGGACTCGCCGGGCATGAGGCTCCGCCTCGTGCCTGCCCGAAGCTTCACCGGCCGCCGGCCGGATTGCATCCCGCGGACAGGATGCGCCTCATACGAGGTCGCGTGATGCCCCGCGCCGGCATCGCGTGCGGGCCCGGGCAGTGCGGCGGCGGTGCCGCGCCGGATCGAGTGAAGCCGCATTTCATCGGAGTGACCATGGACCACGGTCCGAAGGTCATGTGGCCGGCATGGGGCTGCCAAGCGCGCTTCGCCAGACATGAAGGGCGCCGGGGATTGCACCCGGCGCCCACCAGTTCAGCTTCGAGCGTCAGATGCTCGCGCTGGCCGGTCGCTCATGCGGCGTTTCCGGCGTGTCCTCGGCGTAGATGTCACGGTCCTTGGTCTCCGGCACGAAGAACAGGCCGATCACCACCGTCATGAGCGCGATGACGATCGGGTACCAGAGCCCGAAATACACGTCGCCGGTCTGCGCGATCATGGCGAAGGAGGTTGCCGGCAGCAGGCCGCCGAACCAGCCATTGCCAATGTGGTAGGGCAGCGACATGGAGGTGTAGCGGATACGCGTCGGGAAGAGCTCCACCAGCGCCGCCGCGATCGGTCCGTAGACCATGGTCACATAGATGACCAGGAGCGTGAGGATGCCGATCAGCACGACCTGCTGCTCACCGAAGATGTCGAAGGGGTGCGACATCTTCACCACCGACGGGTTCTGCGCCGCAGGGTAGCCGGCCGCCGTCAGCGCCGCCTGGAGGTCGCGGGCGAAGGTCGGGCTATCGGCCGGAATTGGCTGCCCGCCCTGGATCACCACTGTCGCCGGTGCGCCCGTCCGGTCCTCGACCGTGTAGTTGACCGAGGCGCGGGCGAGCGCGGATTTGGCGATGTCGCAGGGCAGGGTGAAGCGCGCCGTGCCGGTCGGATTGAACTGGAAGGAGCAGGCCGACTTGTCCGTCACCACCTGCACCGCGATCTCGCTATGCGCCTTGGCGAGCGCCGGGTTCGCCTCCGCACTCATCAGCTTGAAGAGCGGGAAGTAGGTGAGCGCGGCGATCAGGCAGCCGCCGAGGATGATCGGCTTGCGGCCGATCTTGTCGGACAGCCAGCCGAAGAAGACGAAGCCGCCCGAGCCCAGCAGCAGCGACCAGGCGATCAGCATGTTGGTGGTGAAGGCATCGACCTTCAGCACCTGGCCGAGGAAGAACAGGGCGTAGAACTGGCCCGTGTACCAGACCACGGCCTGGCCGGCGACGAGGCCGAGCAGGGCGAAGAGCGCGATCCTGGCGTTCTTCCACTGGCCGAAGGCCTCGGAGATCGGCGCCTTGGAGTGGGTGCCTTCCTCCTTCATCTTCTTGAAGGCCGGGCTTTCTTCCATCTGCAGCCGGATCCAGACGGAGATGCCGAGCAGCACGATCGAGACCAGGAAGGGGATGCGCCAGCCCCAGACGCGGAAATTATCCGGGCCCACCGCGAGTTGGGTGAAGAGGATGACGAGTAGCGAGAGGAAGAGGCCCGCCGTCGCCGTGATCTGGATGAAGGAGGTGTAGAAGCCACGGCGGCCATGCGGCGCGTGTTCCGCCACATAGGTCGCGGCGCCGCCATACTCGCCGCCGAGCGCCAGGCCCTGCAGCAGGCGGAGGATGATCAGGATAATGGGTGCGGCGATGCCGATCGTGTCCGAGGTCGGCAGGATGCCGACGACGAAGGTCGAGGCGCCCATGATCAGGATGGTGACGAGGAAGGTGTATTTCCGTCCGACCAGGTCACCGAGCCGGCCAAAGACCAGCGCACCGAAGGGGCGCACCAGGAAGCCCGCGGCGAAGGCCAGCAGGGCGAAGATGTTTCGCGTACCTTCGGGGTACTGGCTGAAGAAATTGGCGCCGATGACGGCGGCCAGCGACCCGTAGAGATAGAAGTCGTACCACTCGAAGACGGTACCGAGCGAAGAGGCGGTGATGACCTTCCGCTCCTCCCGCGTCATGGGACGTACCTCGTAGTCTGATCTTATGATTGCCGATTGGCTCGCCATTCCTCGCCCCTGTGATCATGTTGCGCACGACGCGCCTGTGCCTGCCATAAAACAACCCGTCTGCCCTCGCATTGGCAAGAAAGCGTCGCGGGTCGGGTCGCGCCATAGCAGGCCAGCCTTTTTCAGAACGGCCGCGCAGCGTCAATCATGCTCAAGGCGGAGGCCGAATGGGCAGATCCATTACAGGAATGACAAAACTTTCATTCTGCCGAGACCGCTTTACGCAGGGCAAAGCTTGCGCCGGACTGCAGGCCTCTGCCGACCGAGGAAGGGCAGTCGGCGTAACAGCATGCACATGCTGGGGTGATTTCTTTTCTTTGCTTATCAGCGGTCAGTAAAGCCCCGGAAGGTCCATCGGGCACGCAGCCTGACGCGCCGCCCTGGGGTCATGCCTCTCCGGGCCGAGCGATCAGGATGCTCGCTTTTTCATGACAAAGAATTAATCTTACTGTGTCAAAGCTTTCCGGTCTTCCTATATGTGGGGGATGGTAGAGAGGCAGACAAGGCGGCCGAGGACGGGCGAGGCGCGGTTCGCGGCCTATCTGGGGGCGATCACGGCGGG